>JAFXOY010000062.1 GCA_017528375.1 Clostridia bacterium
ATTGTGATACAATAACCAAGTGATGTTAAAATATTAACAAATATATAGGAGGTTGAAGAATAATGAAAGATTATTTAGAAATTGATGAAGTAAAAGCTTTAGAAGTTTTGGATTCAAGAGGAAATCCAACAGTTCAAGTTGAAGTTATTGCAGGAGGATATAGCGGTGTTGCTATGGTTCCATCAGGAGCATCAACAGGAAGCTTTGAAGCAGTAGAATTAAGAGACGGAGATGCCTCAAGATACTTAGGAAAAGGAGTTCTAAAAGCTGTAAACAATGTTAACACAGAAATCAGAGATGCAGTTTTAGGAATGAATGTATATGATCAAGTTAAATTAGATAAAACAATGATCGAATTAGACGGAACAGATAATAAAGGAAGATTAGGAGCTAACGCTATACTTGGCGTATCATTAGCAGCAGCTAGAGCAGCAGCAGCTTCTTTAGGAATAGAATTATACGAATACATTGGTGGAGTAAATGCTAAAACATTACCAACTCCAATGATGAACATTATGAATGGTGGAAAACATGCTGATAGTACATTAAGTGTACAAGAATTCATGATTATGCCAGTTGGAGCTAAAACATTTACAGAATGTTTACAAATGAGTGCTGAAATCTATCACAACTTAAAGAAAGTTCTAAAAGAAAAAGGACTAGCTACAGGTGTTGGTGATGAAGGTGGATTCGCTCCAAATGTTAAAGATGAAGACGAAGCTTTAGCTTTAATAATGGAAGCTATTGAAAAAGCTGGATACAAACCAGGTGAACAAGTTTGTTTAGCATTAGACGTTGCTGCAACAGAAATGTATGATGAAGCTAAGAAAATTGGTAAAGATGGTCAATATCATTTCTGGAAAATCGGTGTTACAAAAACATGTGATGAAATGATAGACTTCTTAGAAGACTTAGTTAACAGATATCCAATTATCTCAATTGAAGACGGTTTAGCTGAAGAAGATTGGGATGGATGGAAAAAACTAACAGATAGATTAGGAAACAAAATCCAATTAGTTGGTGATGATTTATTTGTTACAAACATCAAGAGATTACAAAAAGGTATTGATTTAGGAGTTACAAACAGTATATTAATCAAATTAAACCAAATCGGTACATTAACAGAAACTTTAGATGCTATCGAATTAGCTAAGAAAAATGGTATGACAGCAGTTGTTTCTCACAGAAGTGGTGAAACAGAAGATACAACTTTAGCTGATGTTGCTGTTGCTACAAATGCTGGACAAATTAAAACAGGTGCTCCATGTAGAACAGATAGAGTTGCAAAATACAACAGATTATTAAATATTGAAAACCAATTAGCTGATGTTGCTATTTATGCAGGTAGAAAAGGATTAAATAGATAATAAAAGATGAGCATGATTTAAATTTCATGCTCTTTTTTTATTGTATATTCAAGTAAACGTTTGACTGTTTAAAGAATGTCTAATATAATGTATGTATTAAAAGATATTAAAAAGGAGACTTATTTATGATAGTAAAAAAATGCTTTTTAAATGTAATAAAATATTTAGTTGTATTTATCACATTGGGTTCTTTTGTTTGCGTGCTAAGTGGGTGTATGTGGCTTTTCGATGAAAAACCTCGAGATATTAATGGTATGATAAAGAGTCAAGGAAAAAAATATGAAGATATTTATGAACTTACTTGTGATCCAGGAGATGATGCGTCAATTTCATCTAAGCATTTTGAACTATTAGGAAAACTAGTTAATCTTGAAAAAATCAAATTTGTTGGAATTGCAAGTGATGATGATGCCCAAAGATTCTTTTCAAAATTATCAGAACTTAAAAAACTACATACTGTTGAAATTGTGGATTCATCACATGTAGAAAAGATTGACAAATTAGGTGATATAGAAAATTTAAAGAATTTATCTATAATAGGAAGAAGGTATGGAGGAACGAAATCATATGTAATAAAAGATTTGGATTTATTATATAAAGATTCTCGTTTTAGAAAAATAGAGTCGTTAACGCTTAAACACGTAAAAACAGATAGATTACCTAATTTAACAAGACTTACCGGACTTAAAAAACTTTCAATTTCTGGAGATAAGATTAAAGAACTTGATGAAGATGCGGTTAATTGGGAACAGCTAGAAACACTTGAACTTTATGATTCCGATATATCTTCAATTGATAAAAGTATTGTTAGTAGATTAACTAATTTACAAACATTGGATATTTCTTATAGTAAAATTACTGATGTAAGTTTTGTACTTGATTTACCAAAATTAAAAAATTTTAAATGTCTAAGACACAATAAAAGAGGTATCGATGTTACTTGTTTGAGAAAGCATCCTAATTATAATAAAAATTGGGATGCAGAATAAAATTGTAAAGTTACGGTTGCATTTTACAAACTATGCTAATTGCAACCAAAAATTGATAGAAAAACAAACGTAAAAATACTAAACTAATAACTGAAGGAGGAATTAGTCTAATGAAATTTGGAGAAAATTTATACTTCTTAAGAAAAAGTGCAAAAATGAGTCAAGAAAATCTAGCAGAGAAAGTAGGTGTATCAAGACAGAGTGTTTCAAAATGGGAAAATGGTGAAGCATATCCTGAAATGGATAACATATTAAAAATATGTAAAATTTTTCACTGCAAAATTAATGATTTGATTCATGATGATATTCAAGATATAGATTCATTAGATGAAGAAATTAAAATGAAAGTAGTAAAATTAGAAAAAGAAAAACAAAAAAGATTAAAGGTTATTAGTAAAATTATTTGGATTGTTGCCAAAATTGGAAGCATAATTGCAAGAGTTGGAGCAATATGTATAATAGTAGCAGCTATTATATTATCAATATTTGCGGCTAAAACTAGTGTAGTTAATGGTAATGAATTAAAAACAGAAATTAGCAATCAAGTTGTTGAATATAAGAAAGTAGATAATAGTATTCAAGTAACTGGAGAGTCAAAGATTCACTTAATGGATGTTGAAGAAGTAGAAGAGTTTGATAAGATTGTAAATGTTTTAAATAATAATTCAAAAGAAAAAATAATTGGTGTAACAATATCAGCATCAATTTTCTTGGTTGCTGGACTAGGCTTATTAAGCATAGCATTAAAACATTTATCAGACTTGTTTAAAAACATAAATGAAGGGGATACACCTTTTACATTAGAAAATGTACATCATATTAAAAGAATGTCATATTTTATGATTGCAATGACAGTTGTGGTGGCAATTGGAAATGCTATTAGCGGATTAGTTCTAGATCATGATTTTGATCTAGGTATAGATTTAATATCAATTTTAGTATTCTATAGTATTGCATATATTTTTGAATATGGATACGAGTTACAATTAGATTCAAAAGGAAAAATTTATGGGGAGGAAGATGAAAATGAATAAAAGTGGTTTTATTAAAGAATTATCAAATAAATTAGGTTATGATGAAGAAAAATGTACATTAATAAATAGTGTTATTGAGGATACATTTATAATTGGTAAAAATAATAAAGAAAAAATAGTAGCGGATTTAGTAGAAAAAGTTGGTGTAAATAAAGAAGAAGCTGATAAAATATATAACACAGCAATGGAAATTTTAGTAAAGAGTGTTAAAGACAAAATAGTACATCCTTTTAAAAGAGATAACTAATTAAATTAAGCAATTTGATTTACAATTTCCCCTAAATATGCTATAATAAAGGCATAGTAGTAATTCTACAAATTTTGAAAAGGGGGATTAATGTATGATTCCGTTAAATATCTATCAGGAAGCCCGGCTTGATGTATTGAAAGTGTTTTATCGCTATCATACAATGTCGGATTCTGAATTGAAGGAATCTTCTTTCCAGAACGACATGGAGACCATTTTCAACAAATGGGGAAAAGTTAGTGAAGTTAAAGATGCAAAGAAAATCCTTAAAGACACATGCAAAAAGAACAAGGATTGTTCCGATTTCTTTTTGTTTGAGTCATACAGAGATTGCATCGATGATATGCTTCATTCTTTGTCGATTAGCGATAGACTGGGAAGGGCTGAGCGTAATGTTGAATTTTGCAAAAAAATCAAAAAGGCTCAGGACAGATATTATAGAAAATCACAAATTAATAACCTTTTAGAGTATGACTTTTAAGTCATACTCATTTTCTTTTTAAAATTAGGTAAAATTGGGGACGGTCCTTTTTTTAAAAATTTGAAAAAAGGACCGTCTCCAATTTTAAATTTCAAATAAATTTAAAATCAAGTGTTGATATGAATTTGCTTTTATGATATTATGTCCCAAAGGGATGCTGTAATTTAGGATATCAACATAGAATTATCCTAAACAGAAACATTCCCAATAGGACAAAAAGGAGAATTACAAATGTCAAGATTATTAGTGGTAGACGGTAACAGCATTATGAATAGAGCGTTTTATGGAATTATGGGTAGTAAAATGCTTATGACTAAAGATGGCACATATACAAATGCTGTTTATGGATTTTTAGCAATTATTTTTAAGGTTATTGATGATATACATCCAGATTATATGGCTGTAGCATTTGACTTAAAAGCTCCAACTGCAAGACATAAAATGTATGAAGGTTATAAAGCAAATAGACATGGTATGCCAGATGAACTTGCAGCACAAATGCCTATAATAAAAGATGTTTTAAGAGCTATGAATATCACAATAATAGAGAAGGAAGGCTATGAAGCTGATGATGTTTTAGGAACTTTGGCAAAATTTGGAGAAGCAGATGGCGTCGATGTCACAATACTTTCTGGAGATAGAGATACTTTTCAATTAGCAACAGATAAAGTAACAATAAGAATTCCTAGAACAAAAGCTGGAAAAACGGAAGAAGATGATTTTGATAGAGCAAAAGTTATTGAAACTTACGGAGTTGAGCCAAAACAATTAATTGAAGTAAAAGGCTTGATGGGTGATACTTCAGATAATATTCCTGGTGTTCCAGGGGTTGGAGAAAAAACAGCTTTAAATTTAATTAAAGAATATAAATCAATTGAAAATTTATATAAATGTTTAGATGAAGGAACAGCAACATCAGTTAAAGGTAAAATGAAAGAAAAAATTACCGAAAACAAAGATTTAGCAGAGCTTTCAAGATTTTTAGGAACAATTAATGTTGAGGTTCCAATTGATGAAACAGTGGAAGATTTAAAAATTCAAGATTGGAATAAAGAAGAAGTATTAAATATTTTTAAAGAACTTAATTTTAATAGATTTATAGATAGATTCAATTTAAATGATTTTCAAGAGAAGAAAGAAAATAAGAATTTATTTGAATTAAAAGAAATAATAAATGAAAATATCGATAATGTTAAAGAAATAATAACTACTCAAGGCAAATTAATTTATTATTTTGGAAAGGAATTGGATAAAAATAGCAAAAATATCATAAAGAAGAAAGTTAAGTCAATTAATATTTTAAATTCAGAAACCAATGAGGTTTATTATATAAAAATAAACGATTTAGCTAAATTCTTAGAAAACTTCAAAGAAATATTCGAAAATAATAAAATCGGTAAAATAAGTTATTCAATGAATGAAGATTATGTGTTATTAATGGAAAATAATGTACACCTAAGTAACATAGTTTATGATGCTGAAATTGCTGGCTATGATTTAAATCCAACAGGAAAGCCAACTATGCAAAATTTAGCTTCAGAGTACTTAGATTTAGATATTGATGAATATATTGCAAATAATAGCGAAGCGACAGAGGAGAAAAGTGAAAGTGAACAAATAAATTTATTTGATAACATTTCAGCTGAAAGTGACAAAGAAGAAATTGATAATGATAAGTATAAAAATGCATTATTTGTATATTGCATTGGAAAACTACAGGAGCCTACAACTAAAAAATTAGGAGAAATAAATAGCTTGGAGTTATTTAATAAAATAGAGATGCCTCTTGTTGAAGTTTTAGCACAAATGCAAGTAAATGGTATGTATGTAGATAAAGATGAATTGATTGAAACAGGAAATAAATTGAAGAAAGATTTAGAAAGATTAACAAATGAAATTCATGAATTAGCAGGGGAAGATTTTAATATAAATTCAACTCAACAATTAGGAAAAATTTTATTTGAAAAATTGAATTTACCTGTTATAAAGAAAACAAAAACAGGATATTCAACAGATGTTGATATTTTAGAAAAATTAAAGAAACATCATCCAATAATAGAAAAAATATTGGAATATAGAAGTTTAATGAAATTAAATTCAACATATGTAGAAGGTTTATTACCATATATCAGTGAAAAAGATAACAGAATTCATTCATTTTTCCATCAAACAATAACCGCAACTGGAAGAATAAGTTCAACAGAACCTAATTTGCAAAACATTCCAACAAGAATTGAACTTGGAAAACAACTAAGAAAGGTATTTAAACCTAAAGAGGGATACATTTACATTGATGCAGATTATTCACAAGTAGAATTAAGAGTTTTAGCACATATTTCTCAAGATGAAAATATGATGCATGCATTTTTAAATGATGAAGATGTTCATAAACAAGCAGCTTCAAAGGTTTTAGGAATTCCAATTGAGGAGGTAACAAAAGAACAACGTTCATCAGCTAAGGCAGTTAACTTTGGAATAGTATATGGAATTAGTGATTTTGGATTATCTGAACAACTTGGAATAAGTAGAAAAGAAGCTAAAAGTTATATAGAACAATATCTTGAAAAATATAGTGGTATTAAAAAATTTATGGATGATATAGTTGAAGAAGCAAAGCAAAAAGGATATGTAGAGACATTATTCCATAGAAGAAGATATATTCCAGAATTATCTTCAAATAATTACATGGTTAGACAATTTGGAGCAAGAGCAGCTATGAACACACCAATTCAGGGAACAGCTGCAGACATAATGAAGATTGCTATGATTAATGTTTTCAACAAACTAAAAGAGAAAAAATTGGATGCAGATTTAGTTTTGCAAGTACACGATGAACTTATATTAGAATGTAAAATTGAACAAAAAGAGAAAGTTGCAAAATTATTAAAGGAAAATATGGAAAACGCAATTTCAATGTTAGTGCCTTTAAAAGTTGAAACATCTGAAGCTTCAAATTGGTATGAAGCCAAATAACTATTACGTTAAAAATATAAAGGAGAGATTTATGCGAGGAAAGTTTACAGTTAAACTAATAATATCAATAGCTGTAATTTTGTTAGTGATATTTTTGTTTAAAACATTGAATGTTTATAATTTAATACGAAAACAGATATATAAACAAGAGTATTCAGAATATGTAAATAAATATGCAGAAATATATGAAATCGATCCAATGTGGATATATGCAATAATTAAAGTGGAAAGTAATTTTAATCCAAATGTTACATCAGGTAGTGGAGCAAAAGGATTAATGCAGTTAATGGATAATACAGCAGCAGATTTAGCTAAGGAATTAAATTTGGAAAATTTTGAGGTTAGCATGTTGTATGATCCAGAAACCAATATAATGTTAGGTACTAAATATTTTGATAAATTGCTTACAAAATATAATGAAAACTATTATTTGGCAATAGCTGCATATAATGCTGGTATAGGAAATGTTGACAATTGGATAAATAAAGGTATAATAGATGCAGACGCGTCTAATATAGAAAACATACCATATAAGGAAACAAATATGTATGTAAGAAAGACGGTTAAAGCTCATAAGGTTTATGAGGAATTAAAGTGAGCAATTGGGGAAGTGTCCCCCAACTGTGCAAAGGAGGAAAAAATATGTCAGTATTAGTTACAGGTGGTGCAGGTTATATAGGAAGCCACACAGTAGTAGAACTACTAAATAAAGGAGAGGAAATAGTTATTGTTGATAATTTCTGCAATAGTAAGCCAGAAATGTTAGATAAAATTAAACAAATAACAAATAAAGACTTCAAGTTTTATGAAGTTGATTTATTAGATAAAGAAAAATTAGAAAAGGTATTTGATGAAAATCCAGAAATTGATTCTGTTATTCATTTCGCAGGATTAAAAGCTGTTGGTGAATCAGTTGCAAAACCTGTTGAATATTATCATAATAATATCACAGGAACTTTAATTTTAATAGATGTTATGAAAAGACATAACTGTAAAAAAATAGTATTTAGTTCATCTGCAACTGTATATGGAAATCCAAAAACTGTTCCAATTAGAGAAGATTTTCCATTATCAACAACCAATCCTTATGGAAGTACAAAGTTAATGATTGAGCAAATATTAACTGATGTTTATGTTTCAGATAATGAATGGAGTGTTATTTTATTAAGATATTTCAATCCAATAGGTGCTCATGAAAGTGGAATAATTGGAGAAAATCCAAACGGTATTCCTAATAATCTAATGCCATATATTAATCAAGTTGCATGTGGTAAATTAGAATATTTAAGAGTATTTGGAAATGATTACGATACAGTAGATGGAACAGGTGTTAGGGATTATATTCATGTTGTAGATTTAGCACAAGGTCATTTAAAAGCTTTGGATAAAGCTCGTAATTTTACAGGAGTTGAAGCATACAATTTAGGTACAGGAACAGGATATTCAGTTTTACAAATTGTTAAAGCTTTTGAAGATGCAACAGGTGTTGAGGTAAAATACAAAATAGTAGAAAGAAGACCTGGTGATATTCCAACATGTTATGCAGATCCAACTAAAGCAAAAAATGATTTAGGATGGAAAGCAAAAAGAGGAATAGAAGAAATGTGCAGGGATGCATGGAGATATACTTCAAATAATTAAAAAAAGAACCCGAGGGTTCTTTTTTTTATTGTTGTTTATTTAATAATTCTTTATTAGATTCCATTAATTTTTGTAAAGTTTCTAATTGTTCTTGATTTAATGTAACATTTGCAGAGTTTGTTGTAGCAGGTGTTTCAGTTGTTGTAGTTGGTTCAACTGTTTTTTCTTTATAAATGTCTTCAGCTTTAACATCAACTCCTATTAATTTTAATCTTCCTGGTAAAACTTCAGAAGCTTTCTTTAAAATCTTATTTAATTCTGTTTCTAATTCTTTTTCATTTAATTTCATTACATCAATTGTATTGCTTGATGTTAATTCAGGAACTGAAACATCACCATATTCTATATTACCATCAAATTTAAATTCTATAGAATCTTTCTTATATTTGAAATTAAATTCTCCTGTTAAATCAACAGGTTCTTTTTTGTAATTTCCTTTTGCTTCGAATTTTATATTGCCGCTTATTTCAGCTAAAGGAATATCTAATGATAAGTTTAATTTATTTTCATTATCTTTTAGTATTATTTCATAATCTAATGTACCAAGTGATGTACCTGAAACTTTAGCTGTTAATTTTCCAACTTTTTCTTCTTTTGACTTTTTAGAATATTCATCTGTTATAGTCATGTAAGCTTTTCCATTGTTATAAACAGTATAAATGTTTTTGTCTTTAGCATATTCGATAGACAATAAAGTTTCTTTATCATCTTTTTCTTCAACATCTTCTAAAGAATTTACATCTATTCTTACTGGTTTGTTATTTTTTGAGTAAACAGCAATTTGAACTGCTGAATCTTTTTCATCTTTAATACTTTCAATTTCTTTTAATAATTTATCAAGTGCTTCATCAATTACACTATCAACATCTTTTTCTGATATTTTATCTTGACCAGAAGCTTCTAAAATCATATTAATTTTATCTGTAGCTAATCTTGATATAACATCATCATCTTTTACTAAATTTGCTAAATCTTCAACAAATTTATAAGCATCTTCTCCTGTTAATGTTAAGTAATATCCTGTTGTTTTAACATCATCACCATCAACACTAACTTCAACATTTTTTTCTGAAGAATAGCAATCTTTAGAGATTAATGTTTTTAGAACATCTCTATATGTTTCATCAAAATGTTTTAAATCATCATCTGATATATATAGTAAATCATATGCGTTTAATTTTGATCCATTTAAATTTTCTGATACTTTTTCTAATGCAGTGATTTCGTCTTTAGAAATTTTTAATCTGCTTGAATTTTCTTTGAAGTATTTAATAAGATCTTCCATTGAAACTGCAATGTATTTGTCAGATAAATCTTTACATCCAATTCCTATTTTATCTTTGTTGTTAACAATGTCAACTGTTAATACTTCAGAATTATCTGCATATAAACCAACTTTACTTTGGCTATTGCTGTTAGCAACATCATAATTTGATTCAACTGTTATTTTACTTTTGTTAATAACATCTTTTGTTTTTGAATCTAAGTTTGAAAGATTTAATTTTGCAGACATGTTCATTTTGCTTTTGATAGATTTGTCAGATACTTCTTTATAATCTTTTAGGAAATCAGAATAATCGCTAAATTTTGCTCCTTCTAGATTTAATGCTTTTTCAATTTGATTAGAAAAAACATCATTTGCAGGTTTTAAGAAATTAAGTAAATCAGTGAAGAACCATAATCCTGCAAAGGTTCCACCAAGAATTGCTAATATAGCTATTACAACTATAATAGGTATTAAAATTTTTTTTGCCTTCATCAGCAAACCTCCTTTAAAAATATTTCAATAATAATTATTACATATTTTAAAATAAAATACAAGAGAAAATAAAACAAAAAATCATAAAAAAATATTGAAATTTGGCGAAATTAATATTGACAGATAGTTTTTTTAATGATAATAATAAGGTTGTCTAGGAATATTACAGCCTCAGGAGGAAAATAAATTTATGACTGAAACAAATTTATGGCAATATACGGATGATAAATTTAATAAGTTAAGTGATGAAGAAGTAATAAAAATGGTAAAAGCAGGTGATAAGTCTGCACTTGACTTTATTATGAATAAATACAAAGAAGTTGTTAATATAAAAGTAAGCAAATACTTTATTATTGGCGCTGAAAAAGAAGATATTGTTCAAGAAGGGCTTATAGGATTATATAAAGCCATCAAAAGTTATGATGAAACTAAAGAAAATTCATTTAAGACCTTTGCTAATTTGTGCATAGAAAGGCAGTTAATAACTGCGATTAAATCATCTAATAGACAAAAACATATGCCACTTAATTCATATTTATCACTAAATATGTCCGCATATGAAGATGAAGAGGCTGATTCTGTAATGGATGTATTTGATTCAAATTTAATTGAAGATCCATTAGAAACAATTACTAAAAAAGAATATTATAGTGAAATAGAAAATGCAATTGATAAATCTCTAAGTGATTTTGAAAAAAAGGTTTTAAACAGATTTGCTAAAGGAGAGTCATATGTTCAAATTGCAGATAGATTAAATACTCCTGTAAAATCAGTGGATAATGCAATTCAAAGAATTAGAAAAAAAGCAATTAGAAATATAGTTGAAGAATAAAATTTAGGTTGATATATGTTAATTCATATATTGACTTTTTTTTAATATTATTGTAAATTAAAATAGAGGGCGTTGTAACAAACGCCATATTAATTTGCTTGCGTAGCTCAGTAGGTAGAGCACTGCCTTGGTAAGGCAGAGGTCGACGGTTCGATCCCGTTCGTAAGCTCCACTCAAAAGATAAAACATATAAATTTTATAGAATGAAGGGGTTTATATTATATGGAAGAAAATTCTAAAAAGAAAAAAATTAAAGATATATCTATTGCTGTTGGAGTGTGTGTAGTTGTTCTAGCATGTTTAGCTGGGATATCTATTGGAACGTATAACATGTTTAGTGATAATATAAATAAATCAACTCAAACTCTTGCAGAAAATACTGTTGAAGATGAAAATATTGAAGAGGAAGTTATTGAATTAATAGATCCAGAATCATTAGATGAATTATCAGAGGAACAAAGTGAAGAACAGCTTGAAGAAAAAAAAGAAGAGCTTACACCTGAAGAAAAGAAAAAACGTGAAGAAGAAGCTAAAAAAAGGCAGGAAGAATTAAAAAAGAAACAAGAGGAAGAAGCTAAATTAAAAGCTCAAGGATATCCATATTGGATAAAAGTTAATTGTGCAGCAAATACAGTTACAATATATAAAAAAGATGAAAATGGTAAGTTTACAATACCGGTAAAAGCAATGGTATGCTCAGTAGGTTCATCTACACCAAGGTCTGGAGTATATAGAACTCCACAAAAGGCAAGATGGGGAACTTTAATTGGTCCTGTTTGGGGACAATATTGTACAAGAATAACAGGGCAAATATTGTTCCATTCTGTACCATATCTAAAGCAAAATGATCCTTCATCACTTGAATATTGGGAATATGATAGATTGGGAACTCAAAGATCTTTAGGATGTATTCGTTTAACAGTAGCAGATGCTCAATGGATTTATTATAATTGTCCATTAGGAACGTCTGTTGAATTCTATACTTCATCTAACCCAGGACCTTTAGGAAAGCCAGGTGTTCAAAAAGTAAGTAATGCAGGAGATCCATATAGAGGCTGGGATCCGACGGATCCAGACACTAGAAATCCTTGGCCACAGAAAAAAGCTAAAGAAGAAGCAGAAAGAAAAGCAGCAGAAGAAAAAGCAGCAAAAGAAGCAGCAGAAAAGAAAGCAGCAGAAGAAAGAGCAGCAAAAGAGGCCGCAGAGAAAAAGGCCGCAGAGGAAAAAGCAGCAAAAGAGGCTGCAGAGAAAAAGGCAGCAGAAGAGAAAGCAGCAAAAGAGGCTGCAGAAAAGAAAAAGGCTGAAGAAGAAGCAAGAAAAGCAGAAGAAGCCAATAAAGTTATGGTTCCTGATGTTAGAAATATGACTAAGACACAAGCTCAACAAGCTTTAAAAGATTTAAATTTTAAGTTTAGAGAAGAAGAGTCTTATACAGGTACTGATGGTGTTGTTATAAAACAAAGCATTGCACCTGGTACAAAAGTTAACAAACAAACTTCTATTGAAATTACAATTAGAAAAGTTGTAAAACAAGAAGATGATAAAGAAAATGATAAAAATACAAATGATGGAAATGAGGAATAATACTAAAGTATATTAAAGATAGGTGGTTTAATGATCAAATTTAATTTGAATGATAAAAAACAATTTAGCGTTGTAGTCTTAATTAAATATATAGTATGCTTAATGATTATTGAATTTCTAATATTATCATTTAATTTTGTTGTGTTTATAAACCAAAATAATAAAACTGTAAACACGCAAATGTTTTCGGTAGGTTTAAATAATTCAATAAAAGAGGATATAATAGGAAATTATAGATTAGAATTTACCGATGATGCTCAAGATTATTACATTAAAGTAAATTGTCAAACACAAGTTGTAATTGTTTATGTAGCTGATGAAAATGGAAATTATACAATTCCTGTAAAGAAAATGATATGTTCAACAGGTGATGCAACTCCAGCAACAGGTGTATTTAAAATATCTGACAAATATGAATGGAGATATTTAGTTGGAGGAGTGTACGGTCAATATGCAACAAGAATTACAGGACAAATATTATTCCATTCAGTACCGTATACAAAAAAGGACAAGTCTTCATTGGAATATTGGGAATATGATAAGTTAGGACAACCTGCATCAAAAGGATGCGTTAGGTTAACTGTGCAAGATTCTAAATGGATTTTTGATAATTGTAAAAAAGGAACGCAAGTTGAATTTTGTTATGAAGATACAAATGAAAATAAATTAATTTCAAAGAAAATATCAGATTATGATGATGAATTAAAAGGCTGGGATCCAACAGATCCAGACGAAAATAATCCATGGAGAGAGTATATAGAACAAAATAAAGGAGAGAATAAATAATTATGAAAATAGGTATAGTAGGACTTCCAAATGTGGGAAAAAGTACTTTATTTAACGCAATTACTAATGCAGGAGCTGAATGTGCAAATTACCCATTTTGTACAATTGAACCAAACGTAGGTGTTGTCCCTGTTCCAGATGAAAGATTGGATGGTTTAGCAAAAATTTATAACCCTGAAAAAATAACACATGCAATAATTGAATTTGTTGATATTGCAGGACTTGTAAAAGGCGCAAGTAAAGGAGAAGGATTAGGAAATAAATTCTTATCTCATATAAGAGAAGTTGACAGTATTGCACAAGTTGTTAGATGTTTTGAAAATCCTAATGTTGTGCATGTTGATGGAAATATAGATCCATTAAGAGATATTGAAACAATTAATTTAGAGTTAATTTTTGCTGATATTGAAACTTTAGATAAAAAACTTGATAGAGCAAAAATTAAATTAAAAGCAGATAAAAAAGTTCAAGCAGAAATAGATGTTTTAGAAAAGGTAAAAGCTGAATTAGAAGCTGGAAAATGTGCAAGAACAGTAGAATTAAATGAAGAGGAAGAAGAATATTTGAAAGACACATATCTTTTAACTAGAAAACCAACATTATATATTGCAAATGTTTCTGAAGAACAACTTCAAAACATTGATAATGATGAAAATGTTAAAAAAGTTAAAGAATATGCAAAAACTGAAGGAGCAGAAGTAATTCCTTTATGTATAAAAATAGAAGAAGAATTAGCTTCACTTGAAAATGACGATAAACAAGAAATGCTAGAAGCTTTAGGACTTTCTGAATCAGGATTAGATAAGGTAATTAAAGCAAGTTATGATTTATTAGGATTAATGTCATTCTTAACAGCAGGAGAGCCAGAGGTAAGAGCATGGACAATAAAAAAAGGTACAAAAGCTCCACAAGCAGCTGGAAAAATTCACTCAGATATTGAAAGAGGATTTATTAGAGCAGAGATTGTTTCTTATGATGACTTAATAAGAGAAGGTTCAATGAATAATGCAAAAGAAAAAGGATTGGTTCGCTCTGAAGGTAAAGATTATATCATGAAAGATGGAGATGTAGTTTTATTTAGATTTAACGTATAATTTTCGAAAAGATTTTAAAAGAATAAAAATAAAAAAATTACATAAAATATATTGACGAAAAAAATAATTAAATGTAAAATTAAAGTATAAAATTAAATTCAAAAGAAAAAAGGAGAAAAATTATGAGAAAATTAGGCGAAATATTATTTATAATAGTAGCAATAATAATGGTTACATTTGCTTTATCAACAAATGTAAAAGCTGCACAAGAAGATTCATATGGTTATGAAGATTTTGATAGTAAAACTACAGAAAATGCAACTACAACAGAAAGTACTGAACAAAAAACAACAACTGATGGTGCAAATAAAACAGAAAACAGTGATAATAAAACTGCTACTGAAACATCAAAAGATGAAAATAAAGAACAAGAAACTAACACACCAAACACTGCAACAACAGCCCATGTTAAAGCAGGGGTATTTGAAAATTCTATGTTTATTATAGCTACTGCTGTTCTTGCATTATCAATAGGATTTGGATACAGAAAATTAAAAAGATATAATTTTTAAACAAAAATAGTAAATTAATTGTAATTTAAGCACATATTTTTTGAAAAATTTTCAAAAATAGGTGCTTTTTTATTTGTTTTATGATAGAATACAAAATGTAAAAAAATTTAAAAGGAGAGTGTAGAACATGTCTGAAATTAAGTACAAACGTATACTATTAAAATTAAGTGGTGAAGCATTAGCTGGAGAAAACAAAACAGGAATTTCACCAGAAGTATTAGATGATATTACAGCACAAGTAAAAGATTTAAGAGACTTAGGAGTAGAAGTAGCAATAGTAGTTGGTGGCGGAAACTTCTGGAGAGGTAAAAATGGACACAATATGGAAAGAACAACATCAGACTATATGGGAATGCTTGCAACAACAATTAATGCTTTAGCGTTACAAGATGCATTAGAAGCAAAAGGTATGTTTACTAGGGTTCAAACAGCAATAGAAATGAGAGAAATAGCTGAACCATATATTAAAAGGAAAGCTGCAAAACATTTAGAAAAAGGAAGAATAGTAATATTTGCTGCAGGAACAGGAAACCCATTCTTTACAACAGATACATGCGCAGCGTTAAGAGCGGCAGAAATTGATGCAGAAGTAATCTTAGTTGCTAAAACAATCGATGGTGTATATTCAGCAGATCCAAAAGTAGATCCAAATGCAGTAAAATATGACGAAATTACTTATTTAGACATATTAAATAAAGATTTAAAAGTAATGGATTCAACTGCTACATCTTTATGTAAAGATAACAATATTCCTTTAATAGTTTTTGCTATGAGTGAAAAAGGAAACATGGTAAAAGCTGTAAAAGGTGAAAAAGTTGGAACATTAGTTAAATAATTAAAAGGAGAGAAAAATTATGGATTATAACGAAATTAAAGAAAAAATGAATAAAACAATTAGTGTGTTTTCAGAAAATTTATCTGAAATTAGAGCAGGTCGTGCAAATCCTGCAATTTTAAATAAAATTAAAGTAGACTATTATGGTGTACCAACACCTATTAGCCAAGTGGCAGGAATTTCTGTTCCAGAAGCAAGATTAATTGTCATCCAACCATGGGATGCTAATATTTTAAAAGAAATTGAAAAAGAAATCTTAAAATCAGATATTGGAATTAATCCAAATAATGATGGAAAAGTTTTAAGACTTGCATTCCCAGAATTAAATGAAGAAAGAAGAAAAGAAATCGTAAAAGACATCAAAAAACTAGCTGAAGATGCAAAAGTAGCAATCAGATCAATAAGAAGAGATGCTATTGATGGATTCAGAAAACAACAAAAAGATTCAGAAATTACTGAAGATGAATTAAAAGTTGCTGAGGATGAAGTTCAAAAAATTACAGATAGTATGATTGAAGAAATAGATGGTATCTTAGCTAATAAAGAAAAAGAAGTAATGAGTGTATAGATTTAGAGTTCTGACTACTCTGCATTAGGGGGAACTATTTATGATAGATTTTAAAGATGAATTGGTCGCAAAATCAAATCGTATAAACGATGAATTGAAGAAATATTTGAAGAAAGATGAGTGCCCTGAGAAGATTTTAAATGAAGCTGTGGAATACAGTTTGATGGCTGGAGGAAAAAGAATTAGACCTGTACTTATAATGTCTACCTATGAGTTATTTAAGAGTGATGTTGAAAGGGTACTTCCTTTTGCTGTCGCAATGGAAATGGTACATACTTTTTCTTTGATTCATGACGATTTACCTGGAATTGATAATGATGATTACAGAAGAGGTAAATTAACAAATCATAAAAAATATAATGAAGCTACTGCTATTCTTGCAGGGGATAATTTGTTAAATAATGCATATAATTTAATTCTAAATGATATTAATAATAATGATGATTGTAAATTAGAAAAAATACAATCTCTTAAAGAATTATCAGACGGAATTGATAGAATGATTGCTGGAGAATATGTTGATACAGAATTTGAAGGTAAAGAGATTTCTAATCAATATTTAGAATATATGCATGAAAATAAAACAGGAGCATTAATAAAAGCAAGTGTAAGAATTGGTGCGATTATGGCAGGAGCTGATGAAGAATCAATTAATAAACTTACTACATATGCTGAAAAAATAGGATTAGCTTTTCAAGTCAAAGATGACATTTTATCTGAAATTGGAGATAGTAAAGAACTTGGAAAACCTGTTGGAAATGATAGAGAAAGAGGAAAGTGTACATATACTACAAAATATGGGTTAGAAGAAGCTCAAAAAATGTTAAAAGAAATAACTGAAGATGCTGTAAATATTATTAGTTCATTTGATAATGGTGATTTCTTAAAAGAACTAGCGTTATATATAGCAAACAGAAATAAATAGCAAAGGAGTTTTTGTATGGACGAAATAGCAAATATGCCACAGCACATTGCAATTATTATGGATGGAAACAGACGTTGGGCAAAGGAAAAAGGAATTGAAACAAAGGAAGGTCATAAAGCAGGTGCTGAAAACCTTGAAAACATTGCAAAATATTGTAATGATATAGGCATAAAGTATTTAACTGTTTATGCGTTTTCCACAGAAAATTGGAAAAGAAGTAAAGAAGAAGTTTCTGCATTAATGCTGTTATTAAAAAACTATCTAAAGAGATTTTCTAAAAATGCTAACAAAGAAAATATCAGAATTAAAATTTTAGGTGACATTTCTAATTTAGAAGATGGATTGAAGAAAAGTATAGAAGAAGCTGTTGAAAGAACAAAAAATGGTACAGGGCTAACATTAAATATTGCATTTAATTATGGTGGTAGAAATGAAATTACAAATGCTGTTAAAAAGATAGCATTAAAAGTTAAAAATAATGAATTAAACATTGAAGATATAAATGAAGATTTAGTAGCACAAAATATGTACACAGAAGATCAACCAGATCCAGATTTATTAATAAGACCAGGTGGAGAATTACGTACAAGTAATTTCTTGCCATGGCAACTAGTATATTCTGAATTTTATTTTACAGATAAGTATTGGCCAGACTTCAAAAATGAAGACTTATTAGAGGCAATACAAACTTTTAACAAAAGAAATAGAAAGTTTGGAGGAAAATAATATGAATATGAAACGTATTGCAACAAGTTTAATTGGATTTCCAATCGTTGCGTGTGCTTTAATTTTTGGAAATAAATATGTTATAGATGTTATTTTTGCTGTTGTATCTGCAATTTCTTTGTATGAATATAATAAAGCATTAAAACTAAAAGCAAAACCTGTATTATGGATAGGATATTTTGCATGCTTTCTAATGGCATTTATACATATAATTCCAACTCAATATTTAGGAAATATAATAGGAATATTAATGGCTACAACAGTCTTAGTTTTATTTTTGCACGTAATAGCCACAAATATGAAAATTAATATTGTAGATATTGCATTAACATTTTTCGGAATATGCTATATAGTGATATTCTTAATGTTTATTCCAATACTTACTGGTCGTGAAAACGGTAAACTATTAGTATGGTATATTATATTTGCAGCATGGGGAACTGATGTATTTGCATATTGTGTTGGTAGAAGAATTGGTAAGCATAAGTTTAGTGAAGTAAGCCCTAAAAAATCAATTGAAGGTTGTATAGGTGGTACATTAGGTTCACTAGTTTTTATAATAGGTTATACAGTATTTTTAAATAATCATTTTGGAATGAATATTAATTATTTATTAATTAGCGTAATTGGAATTATATTAAGTTTAATAGGTCAAGTAGGTGATTTTTCTGCATCATCTATTAAAAGATATGTTGGAATTAAGGATTATAGCAATATTTTCCCAGGACATGGTGGAATGCTAGATAGAATAGACAGTGTAATATTTATTGCACCATTTGCATATTTTTTATTGATGTTAATTTAAATTGGAGGAATTATTTTGGGATTTATTATAAGTGCAATAAAAATAATTTTTTTATTAGGATTTCTTATATTAATTCATGAAAGTGGTCACTTTTTTGTAGCTAAATTATGCAAGATAAGAGTTAATGAATTTGCAATAGGATTTGGACCTACTATTTTTAAAAAGCAAGGCAAGGTTACTAAATATGCTCTTCGTTTGATACCTCTAGGTGGATTTGTCAGCATGGAGGGAGAAGAAGAACGTTCAACTAAAGAAGGATCATTCAGTGAAGCAAGCATAATTAAAAGAATAGCTATTGTAATGGCAGGTGGATTAGTAAATATTATTTTTGCATTAATAATGTTTTGGGTTTTATCTGTAATTGCAATAGGATTTAAAGATTCTTTTTCTAACGTTGGATTTTTTATTAAGGAAACTATAAAAAATGTAATTCAAATATTTACCGGAAAAGTAACAGTGGATGATATGGTTGGACCTGTTGGAATTTCTAATGTTATATCAAAAACATCTGGTTTATTTGATTTTGTTTATATAATGACAATTATTTCATTATCACTTGGAGTAACAAATTTATTACCATTTCCACCACTTGATGGAGGAAAGGTTGTATTGCTTATTATTGAAGCAATTAGAAAGAAACCATTAAGTCAAAAGGTAGAAGTTGCAATACAGTCAGTTGGTTTTCTTGCGTTGATTACGTTATCAATTTTTGTTACTTATAATGATATTTTGAAAATTAGATAAATACTATTTAGGCTATAAAAAAATAAGATTATCGTTTTGATAATCTTATTTTTTTATAGTATTTAAATTTACTTAAATAAATTTTTAATTATTTCAGTTCCAATTTTTCTTCCTATAGAACCTAATGCAGAGTTAACAACTCTTCCTCCAGCTTTACCTAATTTATATTGAGGTGAATTTTTTCTTGCTTTTTCAGCTTCTTTTTCCGCAGCTTTTTTAGCTCTTTCTTCTTCACGTTTAGCCTTTTCATCAGCACGCTCTTGTTCTTTTTGAGCTTTTTCTTCGGCTTTAGCTTGCTTTTCTTGTTCTTTTTGTCGTAAAGCTTCTTGTTCAGCTTCTCTTTTTTGATTTATTTCTTCACTTAATATTTCAAATGCAGAAACATTATCAATTAAAGTATCATATTTGCCTTGATAAATGCTTCTTGAAATAACCATAAGTCTCATTGCATCATCTAAAGCACCCATTTGACTTTGTGGTGGCAGAATAGTTGCTTTTTCAACAACACTTGGTTCACCGGCTTCATTTACAAAAGAAATTAATGCTTCACCAGTTCCTAAATTTAAAATTGCTTCTTCTGTATCAAAAGCAGGGTTAGCTCTATAAGAATTTGCAACAGCTTTAACAATTTTTTGCTCAGCAGGAGTATATGCTCTTAAATTATGTTGAACTCTATTTCCAAGTTGTGCAAGAATTTCGTCTGGTATGTCATTAGGAGATTGAGAAATAAAGTAAACTCCAACACCTTTTGATCTTATTAATTTTATAATTTGAACAACACTTGCTTTTATATATTCTGGTAAATCATCAAATAATAAATGAGCTTCATCAAAGAAGAATATCATTTTAGGTTTATCTAAATCTCCAACTTCAGGAAGATTGTTATTCATAGAAGTTAACAACCATAATAAGAAACTTGCATATAATTTTGGTTGTTTAAATAATTCAACTGCATGTAATATGTTAATATTTCCAAGTCCAGCTTCATTTGTTTGGAAAAGGTCTTTAAGATCAATATCTGGTTCACCAAAGAAATAATTACCACCTTGTTCTTCTAGCATAAGTAAGCTTCTTTGAATAGTTCCAACACTTTGAGAGGCAACATTTCCATAACTTACAGTATATTCTTTGCTATTTTCTGCAACATATTGTAAAAGAAGTCTTAAATCTTTTAAGTCAATTAACTTATAATTATTTTCTTTTGAAATTTTAAATACTAAAGCCAAAACACCTTCTTGAGTTTCATTAAGACCTAACATTCTAGATAAAATAGTAGGACCAACACTTTCAAGAGTAGTTCTTATAGGATGGCCGTTTTTAGCAAAAACATCCCAAAATACGGTTGGAAATCCTTTGAATTGAAAATCTGTTATTCCAAGCTTATCTAATCTTTTTTGAATGTTTTCATTGTTTTCTCCAGGAAGACAAGTTGCAGCTAAATCGCCTTTGATATCAGCAAGAAATACTGGTACTCCAGCACTTGAAAAACTTTCTGCCATAACTTTTAGAGTAATTGTTTTACCACTTCCAGAAGCTCCTGTAATTAAACCATGTCTGTTTGCTTTGTCTGGAAGAATGAATAATTCCTTGTCATTTGATTTTCCAACTAAAATCTTATTATCTAATAACATATTAATTTCTCCTTTACATGATATTTGTTTATATAATAAACTGTTAACCATATTTTACCGAATTTTTGCAAATTTTTCAAGATATTATGGGGAAAAATAATTATATTAAAATCTTTTATTTTTGAATTATTTATGATATAGTACATTATGTAAGAATAATTAGGAGGTATCTATTTATGGATTATATGATTACAGATTATGGATTAATTTTAATATCAATGGCAATAGCAATGTTTGCTCAATTTTATATAAATCACAATTATAAAAAATATTCAAAAGAAGAAGGTAGAAATGGTGTTTCTGGTTATGAAGCAGCAAGAAGAATTTTGGATAATAATGGATTAGAAAATGTGGAAATTAATCAAGTTCAAGGAACTTTATCAGATTTTTATGATCCAAGAAATAAAACAGTTAACTTATCAACAGATATTTATAATGGCAGAACTGTTGCAGCTGTTAGTGTTGCAGCACATGAATGCGGGCATGCTATACAAGATAAAAATGGATATTTATTCTTGAGAATGAGAAGAGCAATAATACCAGTTGTAAATCTTGCATCTTATGCGGGATATTTTGCTGTATTAATTGGTTTATTTTTCTCATCATTGTTATTGTTACGAATAGGTATTTTAATGGAAGTTATAATCTTTTTATTCCAAGTAATTACATTGCCTGTAGAATTTAATGCATCAAACAGAGGATTAAAGCAAATAAAAGAATTAAATCTATTAGAGAAAGATGAATATTATGGTGGAAAGAAAATGCTTACATCAGCTGCGTTAACTTATGTCGCTGGCGTTGTAAGTGCTTTAATTCAAGTTCTAAGATTGGCGTTACTTTTGAGAAGAAGAAATGATTAATTTGTTAGAATAATTGGAACAATCTTGGAACGTGTACCAAATTGTACCAAAAAGGGGAGAGGAAAAATATGATTTATCCGGATTTTTTAAGAAATGGTGATTGCATAGGTGTTCCAGCACCTTCAAGTGGTGCTTATGATGAATTCCATGTAAAAAGATATGAAAATTCAAAGAAGAAAATGGAAAATATGGGTTATAGATGTGTTTTGTCAAAAAATATAAATATATCTGATAAATGCAGAAGTGCATCAGCAGAAGAAAGAGCCGAAGAAATTAACAAAATGTTTGAAGACGAAAATATCAATATGATTATGTGTGCTGCTGGTGGCGAGTTTTTGGTTGAAATGTTGCCATATGTCAAGTTTGAAAAAATACTTGAGCATCCTAAATTTGTTCAAGGATTTTCTGATCCAACGGGACTATTATTTCCGATAACAACTAAATATGACATTGCTACAATTTATGGAAATAATTTCACCGAATATGGTGCAGAAGAATACGATAGAAGTGTTACCGAAAATTTGGAAATATTGCAAGGAAATTTAATTGAACAAGAAAATTATGAAATGTTTGAAAATGAAAGAGCAGAAAGCGTTACAGGTTTAGAAGGATATAATTTTACAGACAAAGTAGAATGGAAAGTTTTAAATGAAACAAGTGCAACGATGAATGGCAGAATTATTGGAGGATGTCTAGATTTAATTACAGAACTTGCTGGGACTAAATATGATGGAACATCTCAATTTATCGAAAAATATAAAGAAGATGGAATAATTTGGTATTTTGATAATTGCGAATTATCAATGGAAGAATTAATACGTACATTTTGGAAATTAAATGAATTAGGCTATTTCAAATATACGAAAGGAATTATATTTGGAAGAAGTGGAAACAACAATTCTTATTTAGGTTATACAGTTGAAGAGGCATTAAAGGATAGTGTTATAAGTAAACTTGGTTTTCCAATTATTTATGATGCAGATGTATCTCACAAAGGTCCATGCTTAACAATAATAAACGGTGCAATTGCAACTATTGAATGCAAAGAAGGAAAAGGAAAAATTAGTTTTGAATTAAAATGACACATTGATTGAAAAGAAAGGAAGTTTAATATGAAAATTAATATAGTAATGGTTGAACCAGAAATACCACAGAATACAGGAAATATAGCTAGAACATGTGCTGCAACAGGTGCAAAATTGCATTTGGTAAAACCATTAGGTTTTGAAATTACAGACAAGTACTTAAAAAGAGCTGGTTTAGATTATTGGGACAAACTTGATATTGAAGAACACGAATCATTGCAAGATTTTTTAAATAAATATAAACCAGAAGAAAACAACATGTATTATGCATCAACAAAAGCAACACATTGCTACAGTGATGTTGACTATAGCAATTTTGATGAAGTTTTTATTTTATTCGGAAAAGAGACAAAAGGTTTACCAGAGGATTTACTACAAAAGTATATTCAAAACACTATAAGAATTCCGATGAGACATAATTTAAGGTCTTTGAATTTGTCTAATTCTGTTAATATTATTTTATATGAGGTTTTAAGACAAGTGAATTTTGATGGATTAGAGGAAACCAGCAAATATTTTGGAATTTAGTCAAACAAGACTGTCCCTTTTTGTGTCAAAAATGTCCCATTCCGGGACGGACTCATTTTGGGACATTTTTGACCCAAAATGAGTCCGTCCCCAAATGTGTCAAAGAAAGGAGAAATAAATGATTGATTTACATATTCATTCAAAGTATTCATTTGATGGATCAGATGAATTGATAAAAATTTTAAAAAAAGCTGAAGAGTTGAAATTAAGCTATATATCTATAACAGATCACAATAATACAGATGCTTATTACGAGTTTGAAAATCTAAATATAAAAGATTATTATTCAGGGAAAATAATTCCTGGAATTGAAATAAATTCGAAAGCTGCAGGAGTTCCAATTGAAATTTTGGGATATAATTTTGACTATAAAAAAATGAATGAAAATATGAAAAAAATTATGATATCACCTGAAGAGAGAACAAAAGTTGAATTTAAAAGATTAATAGAAAATTGTAAGAATTATGGAATTAAATTAGATGATGATATTGCTGAAAAGTTTGATTATAGCGAATTTGCTTCAGGATATGTACATAGAAACATGAAAAAATACGAAGAAAATAAAGGTAAAATAAATGATAGATCATGGGAAAGCAGTCGTGATTTTTATAGAGATTATATGTCAAACCCAGACACACCATTATTTGTAAAAGCTGATGATTTAGTTCCAGATTTAGATACAGCAATTAATAGTGTCTTAGATGCTGGTGGAGTAGTTTTTATACCTCATATATATGAATATCGTGATAATACACCAAGAGTTTTAGAATGCCTATTAAAAACAAAAAATATTACAGGGTTTGAATGCTATTATACAACATTCACCAAAGAGCAACACGGTTATATTTTAAATCTATGCAAAAACAATAATTATTTTATTTCAGGAGGTTCTGACTACCATGGAGATAGAAAGCCTGATACATTTTTAGGTATAGGACATGGTAATTTAGAAATTCCTGATGAGATTGTAATTCCGTGGGGAAAAGAAATATTTTAAATGTTTGTAGAATTATGTCAAATAATTTGTTGACAAAACAATTTTAGCAAAGTACAATGAGCATAACTCGAATATCCACAATCATTTCAATTCTTAATTAAGGGGGAATGAGTAATGAAAGTATTTTTGCCAGATTTAGTTCGGGAAAACGGAGCTTTAGATTTAAGCAATTTGCCGAACGAGCTACCAACAAAATATATCAGTGTAACTGGTCAGGATGGTAGTGGAAAAACAAATTTACGCGACGGGTTAGCTGAGTATTTTTCAGAAAAGGGGAAGGTTGTAATAACAGCTAAATCACCATGTGATAAATATTTGGTAAAATTGCTTAATAATGCAATTAGTCAGAATGGCTATGAAGACTGGTATACAGAGCAGATGCTGTTTAGCTTTGCTGATGGGCTGCTTTCAAATTATATGATTCAGCTTAACGGCCATTGTGATTATTTTATCTGTCAGAGAGGTCCTATAGATCAGTATGCTCACGGTGTTACAAGAAGCGGAAAAAAGTATTCAGAGATATACAAAATTCAAAGGCCGGAACGGTTGGCTAAGTTTGATATGTATATTCATCTTAACTGCAGCGCAGATGTAGCATGGGGCAGAATTTGCGAAGATGAAGGAAAAGACAGATATGAGTATCCGGAGTATTTTGTTAGACAGGTAAAAAATACTAAGAAGTTGTATGATGATATTATTAGAGGTAAGCATAAGGAACTTAATTTCTTAAGAAGCTCAGTTAATACGTACATTGATACAACAAATTTAACAATCACTGAAGTTTTGAAAAAAGCTTTAAAGGATGTAACTGCTTTTTTGGAATAATAAAAGCAAAAAAGTTCTCGGGAAAATACTCGAGAACTTTTTTTATTATAAATATTTCTTTAATGTTTCAACACTATCTTCTTGCATTGTAACAAACTCATTAAGAATTTTTTCTACATCAGGAGCAATATTATTATTTTGATTTAATAAACGTCTTCCTTCGATAATTCCCATATTAGTTCCTTGCATTAAAAGTTCAGAAAGTTTTGAAGTTGTGTCATCAGTCATAGTTTTCATTTGAATTCCATACCATGTCATCATTTTATTCATAGCATTGGTTTCATGAGGTTCTTTATCACTATAGTTGGCGTATAATTTGTTTACTCTATTAGAAACATCTTTATATTTATCATATTCAACATTCAAAACTTGTTTAAAATCACCATCTTTAACTTTTTCTGAAACATAAGAAATTGCATCCATTCCCATAGTTGCACCTTTGTTAACTTCATCTAAAATATTTAAATTATCATTTTTCATTTTAAATACCTCCATATAAATATTTAATTAATTCTAGTATGTACACAAATTAGTAAAATATTCTAAAAAACTCTTGCAAAAATCTACAAAAAATATTATAATTATCTCAATAAAATTTAATTGCGTTTTAAAAAGAAAATCAGTAGTATTTTTATAGTTACAAAGAGAAAGAGAGATAGTGGTTGCTGAAAACTATCAGTATATAAAATTATGAATTACAATTCTTAAAGTAATTAACGTTGGCAACGAATAGCCGTCAATGAAGGTATGTATTTTAGAGAATATGTACAAATAAAGGTGGTACCACGAGTTAAATCGTCCTTTAAGCGGGAAGATTTAACTCTTTTTGTTTTTTGACACATTTGGGGACGGACTCAAAATGTGTCAAAAATGTCCCCAAATGAGTCCGTCCCCAAATGGGACATGCATAAAAAGGAGGAAGAAAAATGACATTAGTTGAAGATTTAAAGTGGAGAGGGATTATTAAAGATATATCAAGCCCCGAATTAGAAGAAAAATTGAATAAAGGTGGAATGAAATTTTACATTGGAACAGATCCAACAGCTGACAGTATGCATGTTGGACATTTGTCAACATTCTTAATTTCAAAAAGATTAAAAGAAGCTGGACATCATCCAATTTTGTTAGTTGGTGGTGCAACTGGAATGATTGGAGATCCAAGACCAACAACTGAAAGAGCAATGATTTCTAAAGAACAAGTTGAGAAAAATTTTAAAGCTATGAAAAAACAAGCTGAAGAAATTTTTGGATTTGAAGTTGTAAATAATTATGATTGGGTTAAAGATATTAATGTTTTAGATTTCCTAAGAGATTATGGAAAATTCTTTAATATTAATTACATGCTAGATAAAGACATAATTAGAAGAAGATTAGATTCTGGAATTACATACACAGAATTTTCATACATGATTCTACAAGCATTAGATTTTAAACATCTACATGATACAATGGGTGTTGATTTACAATGTGCAGGTTCAGATCAATGGGGAAATATTACAGCCGGAATAGATTTAATTAGAAAATCAACAGGTGATGAAGTATATGGATTCACAATGCCATTAGTAACAGATTCTCAAGGTAAGAAATTTGGTAAAAGCGAGGGAAATGCTTTATGGTTGGATAAAAATAAGACATCTAGCTATAAATTATATCAATTTTTTATAAATGTTGAAGATTCAATGGTTATAGATTATTTAAAAATCTACACATTTTTATCAAAAGAAGAAATTGAAGAATATGAAAGAAAAAATAATGAACATCCTGAATTAAGGGAAGCACATAAAGCTTTAGCAAGAGAGATTATTACATTTTTACATGGTAAAGAAGAATATGAAAAAGCTGTAAAATTAACAGAAAATTTATTCAACAATAAATTCAGCGAAATGTCTAAAGAAGACATAGTTGACTTATTTGGTGACCAAGATATTAAACAAGTTGAAAGTAATGTAAATATTGTTGATTTTATTACTAATATGGAAGTTGTAAAAAGTAAAAGAGAAGCTAGAGAATTCATAGGAAATGGTGCAATTTCTATAAACGGAAACAAAGTTGAAAATACAGAACTAGTTGTAACAGATGATTTATTTATTGATAATACATACATTGTTGTAAAAAAAGGAAAGAAGAATTACTTTATAGGAAAAAAATAGAGCAACTGGGGATGCGTCCTCAATTGTGCAAGGAGGTTTCTTATGAACTATTTCAAAGGAGAAAAAATTCAAGTGGTTGCAAGTAGCAATACCATAAGAATTAGTGAGAAATACGTAATTACTTTGCAAATTTCAGAAGATTATGGATTTGTAGATGAAGCAAAAGTTGTAATTAATGAGCAAAAAGGTACAAATGAAAGAGAAATCATCATGAATTATATTTCAACCAAAAATAAAATGAGCACTTTTTCTTGCGGCGTTCCGTTCAATAATGTCGGATTACATTATTTTTGCATTAAGTTGATTGTTAATAATCAAGTAAAATGGATTAAAAATGACACCAAAAACAAATGTGCTAGTTTTACTAGTGATGATGTTCCATATTGGACAGTAACTGTATATGAAGATGATTTTAAAGTTCCTGATTGGGCAAAAGGGAAACTAATGTATCAAATTTTTCCGGATAGATTTTATAAAAGTGAAAACTATTTACCAATTCCGTTGCCAGAAAGAATTACAAAACAATGGGGTGAAATGCCAAATTGGGATATAGATAAAAATGGCAAAATACATAACAATGACTACTTTATGGGAAATTTAAAAGGAATAGAAGAAAAACTAGATTATTTAAGTGAATTAGGAGTAGAAATTATTTATATAAATCCGATATTTTTAAGCCAGTCTAATCATCGCTATGATACAGCTGATTATGAAAATATTGATCCTTATTTAGGAACAAATGCAGATTTAAAAAGCTTGTGTAAAAAGGCTCATGAGCGTGAAATAAAAATTGTAATAGATGGTGTATTTAATCATACCGGTAATGATAGTAAGTATTTTAATGAATTTAAAAATTACAATACAGTTGGGGCTTATCAAGGAACTCAATCGCCTTTTTATGATTGGTATAAAAAGAATAATAAAGGTGGATTTGAATATTGGTGGGGATTTAAAAACCTTCCAGTATGTGACGGAAATAATTTAGCATGGCAAAATTTTGTATATGGAAAAGATGGAATAATTGATAAATGGTTCTCTTTTGGAATAGATGGATTAAGGTTAGATGTAGCAGATGAATTAACAGATGAATTTATTGAAAATATAAGAAAAGCAGTAAAAAGAAATAAGCCAGAAGGACTAATAATAGGCGAAGTTTGGGATAATGCAATAACCAAAGAAGGATATGGTAAACAAAGAAAATATTTACTTGGAAAAGGCTTAGATTCTGTAATGAATTATCCACTAACTAACGCAATTTTAAAATATGTTCGTTTTGGAAAAGCAGATTTTCTTACAGATACAATAAATGAAATTTTAACACAATATCCTAAAGAAGTATTACCAGTTTTAATGAATAGTTTATCTACTCATGATATAACAAGAGCTATGACAACTTTGGCTGGTGATGGAATACAAAATAATAACAATAACTGGATTTGGGATATTCCATATAGCAGAGACTGGCAATTTACAAAAGATAAATTAACCAAACAACAATACGAAATGGCGAAGAATTTATTAAAAATAGCTACAGTAATTCAATACTTTTTACCTGGTTGTCCATGCATATATTACGGGGATGAAGTTGGATTACATGGCTATAAAGATCCGTTTAATAGAAAATGTTTTCCATGGGATAACATAGATGAAGAATTATATAAATTTTTCATAGAATTAGGAAAAGCTAGAAAACAAGCAGGTATTCTAGCAGAAGCGGAACTGAACATTATTGAAGCAAATGAAAATATATTTGTATTCGAAAGATATTTAAATGCAATCTCAAATAATGAAAAATGTAGAGTATTTGTAGCAGTTAACCGTACAGATAAAGAAATAAAAATTAATATACCAATATTCTATAAAGATGCAAAATCATTATTTGAAATAAATTGTAATCAAAATATGATTTCAAAATACGGAATAATGATAAAAATAGCAGAATAATAAAATAAAAAAATATGGAAACACTATTATAGCAAGAAGTTTAAATTAAATGGAAATAATTACTAAAAAATTTAACATATTTTCTTGCTATTTTGTGTTTTCTAGTGTATGATTATATAAGTAAAAATAAAATAGATATAGTATTTATGAAAAATGAAAGGAGCAAATAATATATGAAAAAAATGACACGAATTATGCTAACAACATTGTTTGTATTCATGTGCTTATTTACACCTGTTTATGCGACTTCAACAGTTTATGCTGCTTCAACAGAACAATCAAGTGAAACACTAAAAAGTGAAAGCACAGGAAAATTATTAGAAATAAAAAAGCATGAATTAACAACTATAGAAGACTATAAGGAAAAATACGGCTCAGACACATATGGTGTAACAGCATATATTTTAGACAGAATCAGAATATACAGTATACCACTAGTGTTTATTGGATTAGCTTTAAGTGCAATTTATCAATTTGTAGTTGGACTTAAAAAATTAGATGTAAGAGATAAAGGATTTAATGGAATGATTGCCATAATTACTATTGGAGTTATATGCCAAATTCTGCCAATTGTATTTGCAATAGTGGTAACAAGCACTGGAAATCAATAAAAATAAGTGGAGGTATTACAAATGAAGGTTTTATTTGCAGTTAATGATGAAAAAGATGCAGAAGCAATTACTAGAGTATATCAAAAGGAATACAAAGAAATTATATCTAGTAAAACAGTTTATTATTTTAATGCAATAATTAAAGAATTACAAAAAGATAAAACTTATGACAGAATAGTTATAAGTGAAGATGTTGAAATGTTTGCTAGCGATAACTACCAAGCAGTTGACAAATTTATTTTTGATAAAATGGACGCAATAAGTGATGAAGCAACAAATACAGAAGGAAATGATATTCCAATTATTTTATTGGGAATGGACAGACGTACAAAAAATGATCCACTATTAGTTAAATTATTTGGATTGGGATTGTACAATGTATTAGTTGGACAAGATAGAAGCTTACAAAAAGTAGCAGCGTTAATGTATAAACCAAGAACAAAGAAAGAAGCTAAAGCATACTACAAAGTTGAAGCTGAAAAAGTTACTTACTCAGCTGATAACAAAAATGGTGGAGTTAGTGAATCTGAAATTCAAAACATTCTAACACATTACAAAAAGATTGGAGATAACATTCCAAAATGTGTTCAAAGTTTTGATAGTATTGTATCACAATACTCAAAAGAACAAGTAAAATTAATTATTCAAGTTTTACCAAATAATGTTAAAGTTATTTTGGAAGAAAATTCTGATGCATATAGAAAAATAATGGGAATCAAAGGTAAAAAAGCTGAAGGAACAAGTCAATTACGTAAAACAGAATATGTTGAGAAAGAAATTGATACAGGAAATAGATTAACACAACCTGTTATAATTCCTACAGCTGTTGGAAGTAAAAAAGTGCCAAAAATGCAATTAAAAACTGATGCTGCTAAGAAAAAGAGATTAGAAGAAATAGAAAATAAAAAATTGGAAGAAGAAAAAAGAATAGCAAAAGAAAAAGCTGAGGCAGAAGCTAAAAGAAAAGAAGAAGAGAGATTAGCTAAACTAAAAGCAGAAGAAGAGGCTAAGAAAAAAGAAGAAGAAAGATTAGCTAAATTAAAAGCAGAAGAAGAGGCTAAGAAAAAAGAAGAAGAAAGATTAGCTAAATTAAAAGCAGAAGCAGAAGCTAAAAGAAAGGAAGAAGAAAGATTGGCAAGATTAAAAGCAGAAGCAGAAGCTAAAAAGAAAGAAGAAGAAAGATTAGCAAAGTTAAAAGCTGAGGAAGAAAGTGAAGTTGTTACAACTGTAAAAAGAGGAAGAGGAAGACCTCGTAAAACACCAGTTGAAGCAGTTGTTTTAGAAGATGTACCTGTAAAAAGAAAGAGAGGAAGACCTCGTAAAAATCCTATAATAGAAGATGTACAAGATAAAGTAGAAGAAGTTAAAAAAGAAATAGTAGATGCTGAAGATGTTGTTACAAATAAAGTATCAAAAGGTACAAAAGCTGTTAAAGAAGTAGCGGCCAAAAAAGAAGAAGCTGCTAAAAATGATTTTGATGAATTCGATGATATCCTAGCAGGATTTGAGGATTATGAAGATGATGTTCAAGATGTAAAAGAAAATGTATCATATGATAATGATATTGATAAAAAAGTTGAAGATGATGAATTCGACTACGATTTATTAGATGACGAGGATGCAGAAGATGCATATGATTCTATAGATGAAGATGTTGAAGATGATGAATTTGATTACGATTCAATAGACGATCAAGAAGAAAATAATTCTGAAAATAACTCATCAGTTGAAGATGAAGATGAATTTGATTACGACTTATTAGATGAAGAGGATGATGATTTTGACTATAGTTCTTTAGACGAAGAAGATGATGACGATTATGACTTTGATTCAATAGATGAAGCCGATGCAGAAACAGAGCCAGAAACAGAATATGAAACAGAAGTTGAAGATGAAAACTTCGAAAACGAAGATGTTGAAGATGACGACTTTGATTATGATTTGTTAGACGATGAAGAAGAAACTAATAATGATACACAAGAAAATGAAGAAGATGACGATTTTGACTTGGATTGGGAAGACTATGATGATGATGAATTAGAACCAGAACCAGAACAGGAAACACAATCGTTTGATGAAGATGAAGATGTTTTACCTGGATTTGAAGACGAAGAGTTTGATGATAAATTCGATGAAAACGATAACGTTGAAGATACAGATGCAGAAACACAAGATAACAATGATGAAAACCTAGGTACAGATGATTTTGAAGATGATGATGTTTTACCTGGATTTGATGATGACGACGATTATAATTTCGATGATGAAGATGATTCTAACAATGTAGAAGAAGTTGTAGAAGAACCAGAAACACATAGTCCTGTATCACCAATACAACACAATGGAGCATTTAAAGGAATTAGCAACAAAAATTACAAATATGATAATGATTTAGCAAATAGTATTAAAGATTTAAAAGAAACAGAAGAAAATACATCATACAACTTAGAAACAGATAATTTAATCACATCTGGAAAGAAAATAGTATCTTTTGTTGGAACAACTAAAAATGGAACGTCATTCATTGTTAATAATTTAGCTGAATTATACTCAAACAGAGGAATTAAAACGGCAATTTTAGACTTAACAAAAAATAAAAATTCATATTATATTTACACAAACAACGAAGACGAGTTAAGAGATAAAGCTCAAAACTGTCTAGATAAATTAAGAGATGGAATGGCAGATGGTGTTGTAGTTAATAAAAACTTATCTGTATTTACTTCACTACCTGGACAAGATGATGCTTTAGATGATGTAACAGGTATAATAAAAACATTATTAGAAAACTATACAATAGTATTGTTAGATTGTGATTTTGATACAGACGTTAGATATTTCAGAACAGCACAAGAAATGTATCTAGTACAAAGTTTAGACGTACTTACAATACAACCTTTAACAGCATTCTTAAGAGATTTAAAAGTTAAAGATATATTAGAAACTAACAAACTAAGAGTAATAATTAACAAAAATATTAAAGTTAATGCTCTTTCAGAAAAAGTTCTAATAGGTGGAATGTCAGTATATAACGATCCAGCAATGACATATATGACAGAATTATTCAATAAAGAAACAATAAAATATACAACAGTACCATTTGAAGATCAAGTATATGTAAAATACTTAGAAGGATTGGTAAATTGCCAAATATCTTCAAAAGGATATTCAAAGAACTTTATATCTAGCTTAAATAAATTAGCTGATATGGTTTATCCAACAATAAGTGGAAAAAACGCTAAAAATTATAATGATTATTCAAATAACAACAAAAAATTTGAAGATGCATTTTCAAAAAATACAAGTTCTATATTAAATAAAATGAAGAAAAAGTATTAATAACGAGGTGAAATCTTTGGGAGCATTGATAGTATTTATTATATTACTGCTTGGAATTGCAATTGCATTAGTAGTTTATAATATAAATTTAAGAAGAAAATTACATGTTTTAGATAATACAAATCAAAAGGTAAACAGCTTAAACGTATTACAAGATTTTATGAATACAATTAGTGAGCAAATTACCGCTGATGAAAAAATTAGAAAAATAAATGAAATACTAATTGAAAGATATAAAATTAAATATTCAACAATTGTTATATATAATGGTGCAGAATATGAAATAAAAGCATCAAATGTAGAGAAAAAACATTGGGACACATTAAAAAACTTACAATCAGAAAAGGTGTTTATAGACAGCATACAAACAGCAACAACTAAATATATTACAGTTAATGGTGAAAATGAAAGATTACCATATTTAAAAATGGAATATGCAAGGGCAAAATCAGCAATGTTTTTCCCCTTGTATATAGATAACATCTATATCGGTTATTGGATTATCGAAGGCTCTATGCCACACGAATTTGATAATGTTGATACAACTGTTTTAGAAGTTGTAAAAAATAATATCATATCAGTACTTAGAACCGTAGAAAATCAAAGAATTATAAACAATCTTGTAAGAGAAGATTTATATTCTGGATTAAAAACTGCAGAATATTTGTATTCAGGTGCAAGAACTGTAATTGATAGATATCCAACATCAGCAGTATGTTTATTTAAAATTGTTAATTTACCAAAAATAAATGAAAGAGTTAGCAGAAAAACAGGTAATGAAGTAATTGCCAAAGTATGTAAGCTTATAAAAGAAAATTTATCAAATGAATACTTTTTTGTTCGATATAATGGTCCTAAATTTGCAATAGTATTTTCTGGAAGCGATGTAGAAGGCGTTGCACAATTTATGAAAGATATAAAAGCAAGAGTTGAAACTACGAAAGTTAAACCAAGAGAAGATTACAGAGCAGATTTGGCAGCAAAACCAATGCCATATGTTTTGCCAAGAATTAATGTTGTTGTAACAACATATTACAAAGGAACTGCATTAGAAGGATTATTACTAAAAATGGAAGAATATTTGGATAATGCAAATGAGAATGAAAACGAAATTAATTATTTATAGGAGGTATTATTATGGCTACTGACGAAACAGTAAGTTTTAAAGTCGAAAGAGAAAAAAGTATTGAAGCAAAAGAAATTTTGCAAAAAGTTTATGAAGCACTTGTAGAAAAAGGATATAATCCAATTAACCAAATAGTTGGATATATATTATCAGGAGATCCAACATATATTACAAGCCATAATGATGCAAGAAATCTTATTAGAAAAATCGAAAGAGATGAATTGCTAGAAAAAATGGTTAAAGAATACATAGGATTGGATGATTAAAATGAGAGCGCTTGGAATAGATTATGGAGATTCAAGGGTTGGACTAGCCATTACAGATGCTCTTCGGAATCACGGTTCAAGGTTTAGAAACTATACATCATAATGGAAATGATAAAATAGTGTTAAAACGTTTAGAGGAACTAGTAAATGAATACGAAATTGACACATTTGTAATAGGAATGCCATATAATATGGATGGTACAAAAACTATTAGAGCAGAAGTTACGAATCAATTTATACATAAATTAAAATGTAAATTCAATAAAATTAAAATTGAAGAAATTGATGAAAGATTAACTACTGTTGCAGCTCACAAAACAATGAATTTTTTAGATGTTAATAAACACAAAAAAAGAGGAATTGTAGATACAATTTCAGCAGTCTACATTTTGGAAATTTATACAAATAAAATGAAAAACAGTTGATTTAATTACTAATATAGTGTATTATAAAGTTAATTAATATGGTTAGTGCAAGTTATTGTAAAAAATCTTAATGAAAATTTTAGAATAGCATTAAAGAATTTGCAAATACTATATTTGATTAAATAAACAAAAAGAATAATAATTTCTTGAAAGGAGAATTAAAATGAGTGACGAAATGAACAATAATTACAATGAAGAATCAGAAGAAATCGACAACATCATAGTTTTAAATGATGAAAATGGTGAAGAGGTTCCTTTTGAATTTCTTGATTTAATAGAATTAGATGGAGAAGAATATGTTGTTCTTTTACCAGTTGAAGAAGATGAAGAAGCTGATGAAGTTGTTATCTTAAAACTAGAAGATACAGAATCAGAAGATGAAGAATCTTATGTAAGTGTTGATGATGAAGAAGTTTTGAACAAAGTTTTTGAAATGTTTAAAGAGAAATTTAAAGATGAATTTAATTTTGTTGATTAATAGAAGAACGCGAAAGCGTTCTTTTAAATTGGGGACGGTCCTTTTTCGAATTTTTGAAAAAAGGACCGTCTCTAATTTAAAAAATACTTGAAGCAATCGCAACAATGTGATAGAATACGAATATTGTAGTAAAGTTAAATTATATAAATGAAGGAGGAAATAAAACAATGCTTAAGATACTTAAGAACAATTTGAAGAAATCTTGGATGTCTGTTATTATTATAGTTGCATTACTATGTGCACAAGCTATGGCAGACTTGAACTTACCAGATTTTACTTCGAAAATTGTTAACATAGGAATACAACAAAAAGGTGTAGAAAATTCTGCTCCAGAAGTTATAACAAAAGCTACATTAGAAAAAGCTTTGTTGTTGACAAGAGAAGATAGTTTTATTTTAGATAATTATCAAGTGTTTTCTAAAGAAAATTTATCTGAAAAAGAATATAATAAATATTTAAAACAATATCCAAATATTGAAAAACAAGAAACATATGTTGTAAAGAAACTAGATGAAGATACTCAAGAAAAGCTAAATTTAGATATAGGAAAAGCTTTAATGCTTGTTTCTATGTTAGAGAATGAGGAAACTTCAGCACAGTTGAAACAACAAATGGTTTCATATATGAGCAATGGTATCAGCGAGTTACCCGTAAATCAAACTAACATTGATTTAAACGTAATTATGAGTCAAGATATATTTACTATCATAAATTCAATGCCAGAAGAACAATTAAATATGATTTTGGATATAGTAGATAAAAAATATTCTGAAATGCCAGATAGCATAATAGAACAAACAGCTATATTATCAGTACAAAAGGAATATGCAAGTTTAGGTGTAAATTTAGATACACAACAAAATAAATACATATTAATTTCAGGATTAAAAATGCTTGGAGTAGCTTTTATAAGCATGTTTGCTGCTATTTTAATTACATTGCTATCAGCAAGATGTGCAGCAACTTTAGGTAGAAATGTAAGGGAGAAAGTTTATAAAAGAGTATTAAGCTTTTCAAGCAATGAATATAGAAAATTTGGAAGTTCATCATTAATCACAAGAAATACAAATGATGTTCAACAAATACAAAACTTAATTCCTATGCTATTTAGAGTTGTAATATATGCTCCAATAGTAGGATTTGGTGCGTTTTTAAAAGTGCTAAATCAAAGCGAAAATTCAATGGCATGGATAATTGGTGTAGCAATTTTAGCAATTGTATTTATAATTGGATCACTATTTGCTTTAGCAATGCCAAAATTCAAAAAATTACAAGATTTAATTGATAAATTAAACATGGTATCCAGAGAAATATTAACAGGAATTCCTGTTATAAGGGCATTTAACAAAGAAAAATATGAAGAAAATAAATTTGATGAAGCAAATACAGCTTTAACAAAAACAATTATATTTGTAAATAGAATAATGAGTTTTATGATGCCACTATTAATGTTTATAATGAATTCAATCAGCTTATTAATAATATGGGAAGGTGCCGCAAATGTTGATAAAGGTATAATGCAAGTAGGAACAGTTATGACGTTCATGCAATATGCAATGCAAATTGTAATATCATTCTTATTTATTTCAATGTTATCAATAATGCTGCCACGTGCATCTGTATCTGCAAAACGTATTAATGATGTATTGGAAACAGAAACATTAGTAAAAGATGCAAAAAAATTAAAAAGCTTTAATCCAAGTAAAAAGGGTTTAGTAGAATTCAGAGATGTATCTTTTAGATATCCAGATGCTGAATCAGAAGTTTTAACAGATATCAATTTTACAGCAAAACCGGGTGAAGTAACAGCAATTATAGGAAGTACAGGTAGTGGTAAATCAACAGTTGTAAATCTATTGCCTCGTTTTTATGATGTAACAGGTGGAGAAATTATAGTTGATGGAGTAAACATTAAAGATGTAGCACAAAAAGATTTAAGAGATATTATTGGATTTGTTCCACAGAAAGGTGTGTTATTTTCAGGAACAATTGAATCAAATATAAAATACAGCGATGAAAATATGTCTGATGAAAGAATGATTCAAGCTGCTAAAATAGCTCAAGCAGAAGATTTTATTACAGCAAAAACTGATAACTATAATTCAGAAATTTCTCAAGGAGGAAATAACGTTTCAGGTGGACAAAAACAACGTTTATCAATAGCAAGAGCAATTGCAAAGAATCCTGAAATATTTGTATTTGACGACAGTTTTTCAGCTTTGGATTTTAAAACTGATTTAAAACTACGTACAGCACTTGAAGAAGTAACTAAGGACAAAACCGTAATTATAGTTGCTCAAAGAATTAGCACAATTATGAATGCAAATCAAATTATAGTTTTAGATGAAGGAAAAATTGTTGGAAAAGGAACACATAGCGAATTAATGGAAAACAGCGAAGTTTATAGACAAATAGCACTATCACAACTTTCAAAGGAGGAACTAGAAGATGGCAGAGAATAAAAGAAAACCTCCAATGGGAGGATCAAGGCGTGGAATGGCACCTGGTGAAAAGGCAAAAGATTTTAAAGGAACATTATCTACATTGATAAAAAAATATCTAGCTCCATATAAATTTGCGTTAATAGTTGTTGTAATTTTCGCAATTGCTAGTACGGTATTTTCAATAGTAGGACCAAAGATATTAGGAAATGCAACCACCGAAATGTTTACAGGAATTGTAAGTAAAATACAAGGTGGACCAGGAATCAATTTTGGAAAAATAGGAAATATTTTAATTACATTATTAATTCTATATATAGTAAGTGCTTCGTTTGGAGCAATTCAAGGGTTAATAATGACACAAGTATCTCAAAAATTAACATATAAATTGCGTAATGATTTGGCTAAAAAGTTAAATAAGTTGCCAATGAATTATTTTGATAAAAAAACAAACGGTGAAGTTCTTTCAATTATCACTAATGATATTGATACATTAGGAATGAACTTAAACCAAAGTATTACACAAATAATAACATCAGTATGTACTTTAATAGGAATCCTGATAATGATGTTTTCAATGAATGTTTGGATGACTTTGGTATCATTGCTAATTTTACCAATTTCAGTTTTCGCGGTAAAAAACATTGTTGGAAAATCACAAAAGTATTTTGCAAAACAGCAAGAATATTTAGGTCATGTTAATGGAAATATTGAGGAAACTTTTGGTGGATATAACATAGTAAAAGTATTTAATGGTGAAGAAAAAGCTATAAAAGAATTCAAAAAATCAAATGATGAGTTATATACATCAGCATGGAAATCACAATTTTTATCAGGATTAATGCACCCAATAATGAATTTTATTGGTAACATAGGCTATGTTGCTATAGCTCTATTAGGAGGATATTTAAGCATACAAGGTAAAATTACAGTTGGTAATATACAATCATTTATTCAATATAATAAACAATTTACACAGCCAATAAATCAAATTGCACAAGTATCTAGCATGATTCAAGCAATGGTTGCAGCATCAGAAAGAATTTTCGAATTTTTAGATGAAGATGAAGAGGTTAGAAATGTTACAGATACAACTTCAATTGATAGCTTAAAAGGAAATGTAAAATTTGATCATGTTCATTTTGGATATAATGCTGATAGAACAATAATCAATGATTTTAATGCAGATATAAAAGAAGGTCAAAAGATTGCAATTGTTGGACCAACAGGGGCTGGAAAGACTACAATTGTTAAGTTATTAATGAGATTCTATGATTTAAATTCAGGTAAGATTTTAATAGACGGTCATGATATAAGCAAGTTTGACAGAGGCGAAATTAGAAAAATGTTTGGAATGGTTTTACAAGACACATGGTTGTTTAATGGAACTATTAAAGATAACATTAGATATAGTAAACAAGACGCATCTGATTCAGAAGTTATTGAAGCGGCAAAAGCTGCACATGTACATCATTTTATAAAAACATTACCAAATAGCTACAACATGGAAATAAATGAAGAAACAAGCAATATTTCTCAAGGTCAAAAGCAGTTGTTAACAATAGCCAGAGTAATATTAGCAGATCCTAAGATATTAATTTTAGATGAAGCTACAAGCTCAATTGATACAAGAACTGAAATTCAAATTCAATCTGCTATGGATGAATTAATGAAAGGCAGAACAAGCTTTATTATTGCACATAGGTTGTCTACTATTAGAAATGCGGATTTGATTTTGGTTATGAATAATGGAGATATTGTTGAGCAGGGAACTCATGAGGAATTAATTGAAAAGAATGGATTTTATGCAGAGTTGTATAATTCTCAATTTGAGGAAGTTGAGGAATAGATAAAACTTGAGGTGTCAATTTATCACCTCAAGTTTTATTTATTGTTTGACAAAAAAACAAATGTTTAGTAAAATTGCAATAACAGAAACATTTGAAGACCGTCCCTAAATGTGTCATTTTTGACACAAAATGAGTCCGTCCCCAAATGTGTCAAAAATGATTGAAAGGAGCGTATTTAATGGATTTAAACAATGATGTTAAATATGTAAAAGGAGTAGGTCCAAACCGTGTGGTTTTATTAAATAAATTAGGAATAAATACATTGGAAGATTTAATAACATATTTTCCAAGAGAATATGAAGATAGAAGTAAACCAAAACTTATAAGTGAGGTTGTAGATGGAGAAGAAGCTTTAATTAGTGGTTTTGTAATATCTAGAGTTTTAGAATTAAAGGTTAGAAAAAATCTTGTTATATATAAATTAACAGTAAGAGATGAATCAGGACCATGTACTATGACATGGTATAATCAGCCATATTTGAAAAGAATGTTTACAGTGGGTAATGAGTATAGCTTTTATGGAAAAGTAAGTAAAAAAGGCTCTAGAGTTGAAATGGCATCACCAGTGTTTGATAGTATAGAAAAACAGAAAAATACAGGAAAGATTATTCCAATATATCCACTTACATATAAATTATCACAAACTACATTAAGACAAATTATTGAAACAGGATTAAATGAAGTAGAAGGAGAGTTAGAAGAAACATTACCAGAATATATTAGACAACAATATAATTTAATAAATATAAATAATGCAATTCATAATATACATTTTCCACAAGAGTTTTCTGACTTTAAGAAGGCAAGAACTAGATTCGTTTTTGAGGAATTACTTGGAATGCAGCTTGCATTATTAAAGTTAAAAACACAATATACACAAGAAAAAGTAGGAATTAAGTTTGATGAAAACGTTAAAATTTCAGACGTTATAAATGATTTGCCTTTTAAATTAACAAAGGCACAATTACGTGTTTTAGAAGAGATAGATAACAATATGGAAAGTCCTAAAACAATGAACAGATTGCTTCAAGGTGATGTTGGTTCAGGTAAGACTATTGTGTCAGTATTAGCTGCATATAAAGCGGTAAGAAGCGGATATCAAGTTGCAATAATGGCACCAACTGCAATTTTAGCGGCTCAGCATTTAGAAAGTTTTACAGAAGTTTTAGGCAAGTATGGAATTAGATGTGAATTACTAACAAGTAGTGTTACTAAAAAGAATAAAGAAGATATATTGGAAAGATTACAAAATGGTGAAATTGATGTACTAATTGGAACACATGCTATTTTGGAAGACAATGTTATTTTTAATAACTTAGGATTAGTTGTAACAGATGAGCAACATCGTTTTGGAGTAAGACAGCGTAGTAAAATTGCTGCAAAAGGTAATAATCCAGATGTTTTAGTAATGACAGCAACACCAATTCCACGTACATTAGCTTTAATTCTATATGGTGATTTGGATATTTCAATAATAGATGAATTACCACCAAATAGAAAGAAAATTGAAACTTACGCAGTAAAAAGTTCTATGGCAGAAAGAGTAAATAATTTCGTAAAACAACAAATAGGAGAGGGAAGACAAGCATATATTGTATGTCCATTAGTTGAAGAAAATGAGGAAATAGATGCAAAATCAGTTATAGAATTAGCTGAAGATTATAAAGAAAATGTTTTCAAAGATTATAGAGTTGAATACATTCACGGAAAAATGCGTCCAAAAGAAAAAGATGAAATAATGCAAAAATTCAAAGATGGGGAAATAGACATTTTAATTTCAACAACAGTAATAGAAGTTGGTGTAAATGTTCCAAATGCAAGTATAATGATAGTTGAAAACGCTGAAAGATTTGGATTAGCACAACTACATCAGCTACGTGGAAGAGTTGGTAGAGGTAATTATCAATCATATTGTATATTAAAATACAACGGAGGTTCAGATGTTGTAAGACAACGTATGAAAATAATGCAAGACACAAATAATGGATTTGTAATTGCAGAAAAAGACTTAGAATTACGTGGAAGCGGTGAATTCTTCGGAACAAGACAACATGGAATTCCAGAATTCAAAATAGCTAACTTATTTGAAGATATGCCAACATTACAAACGGTTCAGGCTTTAGCAATCAAAATTATTGATGAAGATCCAGAGTTGATGCAAGAAAAAAATGAACCTTTAAGGAGAATCGTAGATAAGAAATTTGGGGATAGAATCGAAATTTAATTTGCACAATTGTTTACCTGTCCCTGGCTGTGCAAAATGCACAGCTGGGACGCGTCCCCAATTGTGCATTTAGAGGTTGACAAATTACAAAAATGTAGTTATAATATATAGGTAAAACAATTGTGAAAGGAGATAGTTATGCTAGCTAAAATTTGGAAAAAATTATTAATGTTCATATTAATCGTAGCATGTTTATTTAATGTTGTTACAAAACTAGTTAAAAACTCATCAATAGAAGATGAATTACTATCATCAGCACAATATATTCAAGATCAGCAAGATGTTGAAAAACAAGAAAATGTAATAAAATAATAAAAAACTATTGAAAAATATTTTCAACTGTGGTAATATATTAAACAGTGATTTTATTTTGATTAAGAGAGGTGAATACAAAATGAGAGAAGGATTACATCCAAACTATACAGAAGCAACAATAACATGTGCTTGTGGTAACGTATTTAAAACAAGTTCAACAAAAGAAGATATGAAAGTTGATATTTGTTCAAAATGCCATCCATACTGGACAGGTAACTTAAAAAGAGAAACAACAGGTGGTAGAGCAGATAAATTTAAGAAAAAATTCGGAATTGCATAATTTTAAAAAGATAGCCAAGATTAAAGGGCTATTTTTTTTGTCTTCAAATGTTTCCAAAATCCCCTTGAAAAAAATGACAAAATATAGTAAAATAAAGGAAATTTTGAAGAAAAGAGAAGATTAAAAAGTAAGGAGATTTTATAAGTGAGTTTGAATATAGAAAATGAATTAGAATATATAGAAAAAGTCAAGAAAATAAATGAAGCTAAAAACTTAAAATACTTGATTATGACTATGGGGTGTCAGTTAAACGAAAATGATTCTGAAAAGTTGTGCGGCATGATTGAAAATATGGGATACACAAAAACAGAAGATTTAGAAGAGGCCGATTTAGTGGTATTTAACACATGCTGTGTAAGAGAAAATGCTGAGGATAGATTGTTTGGTAAATTAGGTGAAGTTAAGAAAGTTAAAGAAAAACGCGGAACAATTATAGCAATTGGTGGTTGTATGATGCAAGAAAAGCACATTGTTGACAAATTAAAACAAAGTTATCCATTTTTCGATATAGTATTTGGAACACATACACTTCATAAATTCCCAGGTGATTTATATAATAAAATTATCAATAATAAAAGAATTGAAGATATCTTAGACATTGATGGTGAAATAATTGAAGGTTTGCCTATCAGCAGAAATGACAACATTAAAGCATCAGTTACAATTATGAATGGTTGCAATAACTTCTGTACATATTGCATAGTTCCTTATGTTCGTGGTAGAGAAAGAAGCAGAAATCCAGAAGATATCTTAAATGAAGTTAGAGAATTAGCAAAACAAGGTTATAAAGAAATTACTCTTTTAGGTCAAAATGTTAATTCATATTTAAGAAGTGGAAAAAAAGATTTTGATAGTGAAATTACAAGTTTTGCAGAACTACTAAGAGCTGTTAATGAAATTGATGGAATAGAAAGAATTCGTTTTGTTTCACCACATCCAAAGGATTTTACAGATGATGTTATTGAAGCAATACGTGATTGTGATAAAGTAAGTAAAATTGTTCATTTGCCACTTCAATCAGGAAGTACTAATGTTTTGAAATTAATGAATAGAAGATACACAAAAGAGCAATATTTGGAATTAGCAGAAAAAATGAAAAAAATGATTCCAGAAGTTGTATTTTCAACAGACATAATAGTAGGCTTTGCTGGTGAAACAGATGAAGATTTTGAAGATACATTAGATGTTGTTAGAAAAGTAAACTTTGAGCAAGTGTTCATGTTCATTTATTCAAGAAGAGTTGGAACACCTGGAGATAGAATGGAAAATCAAGTCCCAGAGGAAATTAAACATGAGAGATTTAACAGATTAAAAGAATTAGTTGAAAGTCAGATTGCAGAGAATAATAAAAAATATATTGGAACAACACAAAGGGTTTTAGTAGAAGGCTATAGTAAAACAAATAATGAACTTCTTACAGGAAGAACAGATTCTAATAAGGTCGTTAATTTTGAAGGACCTTCTAACTTAATTGGAAATATGGTAGATTTGAAAATTGAATCTGAACATATGTGGTATTTGAAAGGAAAAATTGTTATGAGTGATTATGCTAATTTAGATACTGCTATAGAAATTATGGCTTACAAAATTTCTAATTGTGTAAAAAATGCAAACGGAAATGAAGAATCTTCAGAAGAATTAAAAAAATTGCGTCTTGAAAGAGATGAAATGTATAATGGTAATGTTGATACTATAAATAAAATAATTAAAGAATATGGTAAAGATTTAAAGAACTTATATAATAATTAATTACAGTAAAGAGGAGATTGTACAATGGAAAAAGATTTTATGGAGCAGTTTAAATTATCAAAGGAAATGCACGACAGTATATATAAAAGAATTGAATCAGAAGTTTTTCGCAATTCTGAAAAAGAAAAAAATCCTGTCGCAATTATAGTAGGGGGACAACCGGGATGTGGAAAAGGTGCAGTTATAGCATATTCTAAAAAACAGATTGAAAATGCAAACAAAGATGTTGTTATAATAACAACTGATGAATATAAACCATATCATCCTGATGCAATAGAAATAGCAAAGAAATATCCAACTGAATATGTTAAGATAATAGAACAAGATGCTGGGTTGTGGACAGGAGAAATTCTAAAAAAAGCTATTGAAGATAAGCACAATTTTATTTTTGAAGGTACTTTAAAAAATAATAGAATTCTAGAAAGAATAAAGGAACTAAAACAAAATGGATTTAAAGTTGTAGTAAGAGCTTTAGCAGTTCCTAGGTTAGAAAGTCTTATTTCCGTACACGAAAGATATCAAAATCAAATTGATAATATTGGATTAGGAAGATTAATTTCTGTTGATCACCACAATACAGCATATAAAGGTATTCCAAAGGTAATTGACGAAATAGAAAAATCTGGCTTATGTACAGTAGAAATATATAAAAGAGGTAAAAAAATTAATGAACCTGAACGTATATATTCAAGCAAAATGAATGAAAAAAGATTTCCAAGTGCACGAAATGCATTAGAAGAATGCAGAAGAATAGAGGAGTATAAAACAAAAGTAACGGCCAAAGCAAGAATTGAAGTATTAAAGCAAGCATATAAAGACAGAAATGCGACCGAAGACGAAATGAATGAAATTGAGCTTATTGAAAAATATACAACAATTGAACATGAAAGATAAATAATTGAATTGGAGGTAAAATAAATGGCAGAGTTTTCACCAATGATGCAACATTATTTGAAGACAAAAGAAGAATATAGCGATTGCATCTTGTTTTACAGATTAGGTGATTTTTATGAAATGTTTTTTGATGATGCTATAACAGTATCAAGAGAATTAGAAATTACTTTAACAGGAAAAGATTGTGGACAAGAAGAAAGAGCTCCTATGGCAGGAATACCATTCCATGCAGCTGAAGGTTATATTGCAAGACTTATTTCAAAGGGATATAAAGTTGCTATATGCGAACAAATGGAAGATCCTAAAGAGGCTAAAGGAATCGTAAAAAGGGAAGTTATAAGAGTTGTAACTCCTGGTACAGTTATTGAGTCTAACTTGTTAGAAGAAAAGAAAAATAATTATATAATGAGTATTTACAAAACAGGAATTTATTATGGTTTAGGTGTTTGTGATGTTTCAACAGGAGATTTCTATGCAACACAAATATGTGAAAATAATAATTTCTCAAAATTACTAGATGAAATATCAAGATATTCTCCATCTGAAGTTATTGTTAATAAAATGATGTTTGAAACAAAATCTGAATTAAACAAAATTCAAGAAAGGTTTAAAGTATATGTTTCTTTGGAAAAAGAAGAAAACTTTAATGATGAAACAGAACTATTGCTTCAAATGTACAACGTTATTAGTGATAAATCAAAAGATGGAAATAAGATTTCAAATTCGGAACAAATGCAAGAAATAGATAATAAAAACTTGATGATTCCAGCAATAAATGCACTTATAACATATCTAACAGAAACTCAAAAAACAAATTTAGATCATATAAATACAATTAAAATTTACAGTATAACACAATATATGTCACTAGATATTAATGCAAGAAGAAATTTAGAGTTAACAGAAAAAATGCGTGACAAATCTAAAAAAGGAACACTTTTATGGGTTTTAGATAAAACATCAACATCAATGGGAGGAAGACTTTTAAGAAGATGGATAAATGATCCTTTAATTGATGTTAATGAAATAAATAAAAGATTAGATTCAGTAAAGGAGCTTAAAAATAGTATCATTTTAAAAGGTGATATTATCGATAGTTTAAAAAAAGTATATGATATTGAAAGATTAGCAGGAAAAATTGCCTATGGTAATGCTAATGGTAGAGATTTAATATCATTGAAAAATTCAGTAAAACAATTACCAGAAGTAAAAGAAATTCTATCAAAAACTGAATCTGGATTATTAAAAGAATTATATGGGGAATTAGATACTCTTCAAGACGTATATGAACTAATTGAAAAATCAATTGTAGAAGAACCTCCAATTAGTGTAAAAGAAGGAGGAATAATTAAATTAGGATATGACCCTGAAATAGATCAATTAAAAAAAGCTACAACAGAAGGTAAAACATGGATTGTTCAATTAGAAGCAAAAGAGAGGGAAGAAACAGGAATTAAAGGCTTAAAAGTCGGATTTAACAAAGTTTTCGGATACTTCATTGAAGTAACAAAATCTAATTTAAGTATGGTTCCAGATAGATATATAAGAAAGCAAACACTTACAAATGCTGAAAGATATGTAACAGAAGAACTTAAAACTTTAGAAAATCAAATTTTAGGTGCGGAAGAAAAAGTTATAAATCTTGAGTATAAAGCTTTTACAGATGTAAGAGATGCAATTGAAAAACAAATTCAAAGAATTCAAAAAACTTCAAATATAGTTGCAACTTTAGATGTAATAACATCATTTGCAACAGTTGCTGAAGAAATGAATTACGTAAAACCAGTTGTTGATAATGACGGAATTATAGATATTAAAGATGGACGTCATCCAGTAATTGAAAAAATGTCACAAGCTGGAGAATTTGTTCCAAATGATACATATTTAGATAAATCAGCAAATAGACTAGCAATTATAACAGGACCTAACATGGCTGGTAAATCAACATATATGAGACAGGTTGCTTTAATTACATTAATGGCACAAATAGGAAGCTATGTTCCAGCATCACAAGCTAGAATAGGTGTTGTTGACAAAATTTTTACAAGAGTTGGAGCTTCAGATGATTTATCAATGGGGCAAAGTACTTTCATGGTTGAAATGATGGAAGTTGCAACAATTCTAAAAGAAGCAACAGCAAATAGTTTAGTAATATTAGATGAAATAGGTAGAGGAACATCAACATATGATGGATTATCAATTGCATGGGCAGTTGCAGAACATATTGCAGATAAAAACTTATGCGGAGCAAAAACATTATTTGCAACACATTATCATGAATTAACTGAACTTGAAGAAAAAATTGAAGGCGTTAAAAACTATTCAATTGCGGTTAAGGAAAAGGGAGAAGACATTATCTTCTTAAGAAAAATTGTAAAAGGAGGAACAGATGAAAGCTATGGTGTGCATGTTGCACGTTTGGCAGGAGTTCCACAAAATGTTACAAAAAAAGCTAATGAAATTTTAAGATCTTTGGAAAGAAGAAATATTTTAAATAATAAAGTAATTGAAAAAGAAAATAAAAAAGTAGTAGCAGGACAAGTAGATATGTTTAACTTTAAATTAGCAGAAGTAGCAAGCGAATTTGATAAAATTGATATTAATCAATTAACTCCAATTGATGCACTTAACACAATTGTTAAGATGAAAGAGAAATTAAGTTAAAAAAAACTTCGGCAAGTAATTTGCCGAAGTTTTTTATTTATTAATCTTTATGATTTTTTAAATATGTTTTAGCTGTGTCAGGAGAAACTCCATTTAATAGTTTCCATTTTCCGTTAATTTTGTAAACATACATTTTTTGAGTATCTGTATCTTCATCATCTTTACCTTTGATTGTAGCTTTTACTTTAACTTCTTTACCACCTGAAACTTTTACATCTTCATCATATACTTTTTCGATGTATTCTTGAACTTTCTTTAAGTCATCTTTTTTGATGTCTTCTTTCTTAGTTACTTTATATGTGATTTTAATTTTCTCACCATATTCATCTTCTAGATTGTCATGTAATTTTTCCATGTCATCATCATCTAAATCTACTTTATCGTTATAGAAATCAGGGAAAGCTTTTGTATATGTTTTTAAGTTTCCTTTTTCCATTCCTTTAAAGTAATTATCGATTGGTTTTTTCCAACCTCCACCTAAAATTGATGCAATTATAGCAATGATTATAACAACAGCAGCAACAATTCCAGCTATAATTCCGTATTTTTTTAAATTATTTGAATTTGCAGAAGATGTGTTTGTAGTTGTTGTTTCTGTAGCTTCTGTAACTGTTTCTTCAACTTTAGCAGCTTCAGCTTCAGCTCCATTTCCACAGTTTGGGCAAACTACTTGGTTATCATCCATTTCTGCACCGCAGTTTTCACAAAACTTACTCATAAAAAAATCCTCCTTCGTTTTTTGGTTTTACACATATATCATAATATAAGTATATTTTATTGTCAAGAATTCTAGAACAAATTTGTCGATTTTTTGTAATTCAATTTAAGTTCGAATTAGCATTTTGTTTGAAAGCTCAAGGTGCAATATATAGTTGACATATTTTGAAAAAATGTGATATTTTATTAATGTAAAACATAATATAAAATAATAAATTAAACACGATAATTTTCAAGTTTACGAAGAAGAGAGGATGAAGTAAATAATGCAAATTCAATTTGATGGAAGAATAATAGATGTAGAAAATGGAACAAGAATAAAAGATGTAGTAAGAGATGAAGTAGAAAAAAGTGGAGCTATTGCTGCAAGGTTTAATAATGAAATAAAAAGCCTTAATTATAGATTAAACGAAGATGGTAATTTAAGTTTGATTGATATTAGTGATAAAGATGGAATACGTGTATATAGAAAAGGTTTATTGTTTGTTATAGGAATGGCTGTTGAAGAGCTATATCCAGAGGCAAAAATGGGAGTTAATTATCAATTGTCTAACTCATTATTATGCGAATTTGAAAATTTGGAAGTTACTGATGAAGTAATAGAAAGAATCAATCAAAAGGTAGCTGAAATAGTAAGCAAAAATTTGCCAATTGAAAAGAAATCTATGTCAAAAGAAGAAGCAGAAGAATTCTATAAAGATAAAACGACTATGAAAGGAAGATTACAATTAGAATTAAACACAAAACAACGCGTAAGTTTATATTGGTGCGAAAATTACTTCAATTATTTTTATGGAATATTACCTATAAATACAGGAGCTTTGAAAATTTATGAAATTATAAAATATAATAGAGGATTTTTGGTAAGGTATCCAAGTAGAAAAGAAATAAACAAATTGCCAGAATTTAAAGAAAATAAAAAATTGATGGCTACATTAGACGAATATGATGTACTACACAGAGTTCTAGATGTGCCAACTGTAGGAAAATTAAATGAAATTGTAAGACAAGGGAAAATAGGTGATTATATATTACTTGATGAAGCACTACACGAGAAAAAAATTGCTAACATAGCTGATGATATAGTTAAAAACGATAAAATAAAAATGATTTTAATTGCAGGTCCTTCTTCATCAGGAAAAACAACATTCGCGCAAAGACTAGGAATTCAGCTAAGATTAAATGGCTTAAAACCTGTAACAATTTCAGTTGATAATTATTTTGTAGAAAGAAGTCAAAATCCAATAGATGAAAATGGTAATTACAATTTTGAATGTTTAGAAGCAATAGATGTAAAACTATTTAATGAACATCTTGTTAGACTATTAAATGGAGAAGAAGTTGAAATTCCTTCATTTGATTTTGAGGTTGGAACTAAAAGATATAAAGGAAACAAGCTAAAACTTGCTGAAGACGAGGTGCTTGTTATAGAAGGAATTCATTGCTTAAATGATCAATTAACACCCTTAATTCCAAAAGAACAAAAATATAAGATTTATATTAGCTGTTTAACTGTTTTAAACATAGATGAACATAACAGAATTTCAACAACAGACACCAGATTAATTAGAAGAATAGTAAGAGATAGCCAATTTAGAGGATATAAAGCAATGCATACACTTCAAATGTGGGATTCTGTTGTAGCAGGAGAAGAAGTAAATATTTTCCCATATCAAGAAGAAGCTGACAGTATGTTTAATTCATCATTGATTTATGAATTAGCAGTTTTAAAAGACTATGCAATGCCTTTATTAGAAGAAATAGATAAATCTCAAGTGGAATATGCTGAAGCAAAAAGATTACACAGAATGCTTGGATATTTTGAATCAATTCCAGCTGAATATTTGCCAAGTAATTCGCTATTAAGGGAATTTGTTGGTGGAAGTATATTTAATGTGCATTAAAAAGAAAGGAATTATAAATGGAAAAAAGTTTATTTACAGAAATTGATGAAAGTTTTATTTGCGAAAATTGCGGAAGGAAAGTTGAAAAACTAGGATATTCATGCAGAAATCACTGTCCATATTGTTTACACTCTAAACATGTAGATGTAAATCCAGGAGATAGACAGGAAACATGTCATGGAAGTTTAGAACCAATCGGACTTGAGATTGATAGCAAAAAGGGATATGTTATAGTTTTTAGATGCAAAAAGTGCGGTAGCATTAGAAAAAATAAAGCTGCTAAAGATGATGATAAGAACGAGATTATTAAATTAAGTGCGAAACACTGACACAATTAGGGACGGACTCATTTTGGGACATTTTTGTCCCAAAATGAGTCCGTCCCCAATTGTGTCAAAAAAGTAATTTTTTTTGTTGAAATTAATAATTTGTTGTGGTAAGATATTTTTGGAAATATATAAACTGAAGATAAAAGGAGCAAAAAATGATAAGAAATAGTGCTACTGAAATACTTAATTTAATAAGGAAAAATGATGGTTATGATAAAGAAAAAATAATTAATCCAGATATGGAAGTGCAAAAAATTACAGACATCATTTTAAGTGAATGTAGATGCAGTATTATTGACAAAAACGGGAACTATTCTCGCTTTGGAAGTAGTACTGATATTCGTATTATAAAGATGTTAATACAAATTTTCTTATCAAACATGCACGAAATTCCACCGGAAGTGGTATCAATAGCCCTTACCAAAGAAGGTGTAATTGGACCTTTTAAAAAGATAAGCTTACAAAAGCAATTTGACGAAAAAACAGAAAAATATGATATAGATATGGAGGAAGTTTTTCCAAAAGAATTCCATGTTTCTATTTTTAAAAACAATTTAGAAGTTAGAGAAAAATTTTTAACAGAAATATTAAAACCTTATGTAAAAAAAATAATTCTAAACAATGAAATTCTAATGAGCAAAAGTCCAGTATCAGCATATATAAACAAATATATTGTTAGATTTTTTGCACCAATAAAATCAGATGAACAGTTAACAAATAGACTAATAGAAATTTTAAAAACACAATTAACATCAACGAGTGATGAATTAATAAAAAATATTGCTGACTATATATTTACAAACATAATGAACAACAAGTATTTTAAAGAGGAATTAATCAGCAGAACCTTAGGAACAACAGAACTGCAAAAATTAGGAAAAATTTCAATTGGCTTTCATAGCTTAGTTGATAGCATGGCTTATGAAACTTTACAAATGATAGAATTAAGAAATTTTCCATATGGCGAATTAATTTCAATAAAAGATACATTTTATACAATGGTAGCAGTTTTAGAATCCTTATGTGTAAATTTTGAAAACCAAGATGAAGATGATATTCTGAAAAATATAGAAAAAATAAACAAAGCATATAATGTTACAAATAAAACTAAAACTGAAACAGACGTAAAATATAGATTAAGTGAAATAACAACTAATAAATATGGAAATCCAGATACATTTGTAAAACCAGAAAATATAAAAAATGCATTACAAAATTTATGCAAAATGATTAAAGTTCTATTAAACAAAAAAGATGAAATTGATGATCAAACTTATATTAAAGAAGTTCTTAGAATTCATTATAGATTTATTAAAATACAACCATTTGAAAATGGTAATGGAAGAACAGCAAGAGCATTAGTAAATGTGTTGTTACAATCTAAAGGAATGATAGGAATATTTAGAAAAGAAAAACGTAAAGCATATATAGAGTACATTGAAGAAGCTAATAAAGTTATAAAACAAAATGAAGAAAGATATTTATCTGCATTATCTGAAAAAACAATGGAATGTGTTGAATTAGAAAATGAATTTTTAAGTTTAAATAACTTACCTTTTATATTAGCTAACGGATAATGTATGCAAAATAAAAATAAATAATAAATCAAAAATGGAACCAAAAAATGGTTCCATTTTTTTAGGATTTGTTGTGTTCGAAAGAAGTAGCAGCTTCAAGTAAACCATTTGCTTGCTTTTCGATAAAAGCATTTTTATCAAGAAGTTTGTCTGCATCTTTCAAATCAAAAAAGCTTAAGTCATTAAATGTTGGCAGTTTTGAAATGTACAGTACATTATTTTTATCAGCATAAATTTCAAACGGAAGCATGTTAAGATTTAAACCGTACACTTCAAATAAGGCATGGATTTTCTTAAATAAAGCCTTAGACCAGTAAGAAATACGATTATAAATCATCTGAGAATACTCTGCTTGTGTATGCATGAAAATCATGCTTAACTTGATTGGTTCCATGCCAATGCTGTATAAGTACTGTACATCAAATGTTAAGTAAAGTGAATAAGCGATTTGTAAGTCAAACTGTTTTAATTTCTTATTCTTTTTTGATGTTTTTGGTTTAGGTGTGTTTGAGCTCACAAAAACAGTGAGTGATGTATCCGGATTTTTAGTGCTATCATCCGAATACACCTTGATGTCATAATCTTTAATTACTTCGTTAAAAGCAACTTCAAGATCACGGTTTAGTGAGTCAACCACCCGGTTAACCATTGATTCTTTGTTGTCCATAACGAACCCCTTTCAAAGTGCTGCAGGCATACATACCTGCACATAAAACGTTTAGTTTACATAGTATGATTATACAATGAATTGGGTAAAAAGTCAAATCAAGGGTTACAAGGAAATAGCAATACAGTAAAAAGTTAAATAAATATGTAAATTAAGGCGAGAAAATCGTAAAAAATATCAAAAAAATGCTTAAATATGTTGAAATAAATTCGAATATATTATAAAATCAAGTTAGATGTATTTCAAAGGACAAAGTCTTTAGGGGGAAAGGTACATGAATAGTGTTGAAAAAACAGTTAATGAGCAGCTTTTGATGGCTGATGAGATAGATAAATGTGTTGAAAAAGGAAAAGTTAAAGCATACGATTTCGTAAAAAGAGGGATTGATATTTTAATAGGAACAATAGGATTAATTATATGTTTACCTTTTTTTATAATAATTGCTATTGCAATAAAATTAGATTCAAAAGGACCAGTATTTTTTAAACATAAACGTATTGGAAAAAACGGTAAAGATTTATACATATACAAATTTAGAACAATGATTCAAGATGCTGAAGAAGCTATAAAAAGATTTACTCCAGAACAAAGGAAGGAGTATGAAGAAAACTACAAATTAGAGGACGACCCAAGAGTTACAAGAGTTGGAAAAATATTAAGAAAAACGTCAATAGATGAATTACCACAAATAATTAATATTTTAAAAGGTGAAATGGCAATTATTGGACCACGTCCTGTTGTAAAAGATGAATTAGAAAAATACGGAAAAAATAAAAATAGATTTTTAAGTGTTCCTCCAGGATTAACTGGATATTGGGCTGCTAATGGCAGAAGTGATGTTTCATATGAGGAAAGAATGAATATGGAACTTTACTATGTTGATCATAGAAGTTTATTATTAGATTTAAAAATATTTATTAAAACTATAGGTTCAGTTTTAACAGGTAGAGGAGCAAGATAAATGAAAGATATAAAAATAATTGTAGCAACACACAAAAAATTTCAAATGCCAGAAGACGATATGTATATTCCAGTTCATGTTGGAAAAGAAGGAAAAGAGGATTTAGGATATCAAGGAGATAATGAAGAAGAAAATATTTCAGAAAAAAATCCTTATTATTGTGAATTAACAGGATTATATTGGGCATGGAAAAATTTAGATGCAGATTATATTGGACTAGCTCATTACAGAAGACACTTTGTTAGTAAAAAAGGAAAGGACAAGTTCAATTGTGTTGCTTCAAAAGAGTACATAGATAAAAAGTTAGATGAAGCTGACGTTATTTTGCCTAAGAGAAGGCATTTATATATAGAGACAATTTATTCTCACTATAAACACACAATGCATGTTGAACCATTAGATGAGACAAGAAAAATAATCGAAGAAAAATGTCCTGAGTATTTGGAATTCTTTGATAAAAAGATGAAAAGTCGCTCAGGACATATGTTTAACATGTGTGTAATGAAAAAAGAAATCTTGAACGAGTATTGTGAATGGTTATTTGATATTCTTTTTGAACTAGAAAAAAGATTTGATCCAAAACAATATTCTGCTTTTCATGCACGTTATTTAGGAAGAATTAGTGAAAGATTACTAGATGTATGGATTATGAAGAACAATATAAAATATACAGAAGTAAAAGTTGCGGATATGCAAGGAACTAATTGGAAAAAGAAAATTTGGTCTTTTTTAAGAGCTAAATTTACTGGAAAAAAATATGAAGGAAGTTTTTAAAAAATGGAAGAACTAACAGATATAAGAAAACTACAATTAGAAGAATTGATGATTTTGGATGAGTTTATAAAGATATGTGAGGAAAATCAGCTTAGATATTATAGCCTTGGAGGAACATTATTAGGAAGTATTAGACACAAAGGATTTATTCCTTGGGATGATGATGTTGATGTTGCTATGCCACGTGTTGATTATGAAAAATTCTTGAAATTATCAAAAGATAAGTTTAGTAATGGATTTGAAATAGTTAATTATGATACTGATGAAAATTATAGATATCCATGGGCAAGAATGATAACGCATAATATGAAAATTATAAATCATATGGCTAATATTCCAAGAGAAGAATTTGCATGGATAGATATAATACCATTAGATGGTTTTCCTAATAAAGGTATAAAAAGGGAACTTCACAAATTACATTTGAGCTTTTGGTGGAATTTAAATCAAATAGTTCAATTCGATGAATTAGTTGATCAAAAAAGAAAACGTAGTACATTTGGAAAAATAGCATTAAAAATTGCATCTTTATTCAAATGGCTAGGAAAAATTATAAATTATAAGACATGTTTAAAACATTTAAATAAAGTTCTAATGAAATATCCATATGATTCTGATTCAGATGAAATAATAAACTTTTTAGCAGCATATGGATTTGATGAAGTTTTCACCAGAGAAAGCTTTGCTAGTAGTGAAAAATATGACTTTGAGGGAAGAAAATTAAATGGCCCTAAAGGATATGATGATGTTCTCACTAGAATATATAACAGTAGTTATATGGAATTACCACCAGTTGAAGAACGTAATAAACATCACGCAGAAATTATTATAAATTAAGGAGTGTATGCAAAATGATTAATTTTACAGTTGGACCTGTACAAAGTAACGATATAGTCAGAAAAATAGGCGCTGAACAAGTTCCATATTTTAGAACTGAAGAGTTTTCAAATATTATGTTAGATAATGAAAGAATGATGAAAAAATTCGCAGATGCAGAAGATAATGCAAGAGTAGTATTTATTACTGGATCTGGTACAGCGTCAATGGAAGCTGCTGTATGTAACACTTTAACTAAAGATGATAAAGCATTAATAGTTAATGGCGGAAGCTTTGGACAAAGATTTGTTGAAATATGTGAGTTATATGAAATACCACATGATGTTATAGAAAGAAAAATTGGAGAAAACTTAACAGAAGAAACTTTGAAACAATATGATAATAAAGGATATACAGCATTTTTAATAAATGTACATGAAACATCAACAGGAGTACTATATGATATGAACTTAGTAAGTAAATTCTGCAAAAGAAACAATTTATTTTTAATAACAGATTGTATAAGTTCATTCTTAGCGGATAAATATAGCATGAAAGATTTTGGAGCAGATATTATGATTACCGGTTCACAAAAAGCATTAGCATGTCCACCAGGAGTTTCTATTATTGTTTTATCAGAAAGAGCAATAGAAAGAGTGAATAATAATAATGTAAAATGCTTATATCTAAATATAAAAAATGCATTAAAAAATGCTGAAAGAGGGCAAACACCTTTTACTCCAGCTGTAGGAATATTATTACAAATAAATGCTAGATTAAATCAAATAGCAGATGACGGCGGAGTAGAAGCAGAAAATGAAAAAATAAAAACTATAGCAGAAGATTTTAGAAGAAAAATTAAAGAGGAAAACTTTCCTTTTGAGTATGTGACTGAATCAATGTCTAATGCGGTAACTTCACTTCATCCAACTACAGCTTCTGCAAATGATATATTTTTAACTTTAAAAGATGAATATGGAATATGGATATGCCCTAATGGAGGAGAATTAAAAGACAAAGTATTTAGAGTTGGACATATAGGATGCTTAACGGTAGAAGATAATGATAAATTAATACAAGCATTAAGAAATATGAGAGAAAGGAAAATATTATAATGAAAGTTTTATTACTAGCGGCTGGAAGAGGTACAAGAATAAGTAGATATCTTTCAGGAAATCCAAAATGTACAGTTGATATTGGAAATGAAAAATTAATACAATATACGATAAGAATGTTGAATAAAAAAGGAATAACAGATATTGCAATGGTTTTAGGATACAGAGCAGATATAATAAAAGAAACATTAAAAGATTATGATGTAAAATATTATTATAATCCGTTTTTTGATGTTACAAATTCAATTGCATCATCATGGTTTGCAAAAGATTTTCTAGATGATGACATTCTAATAATGAATGCAGATGTATTTTTAGAGGAAAAATTAATTGATTATATATTATCACAAAAAGATTCTCCAGTAATGTTTGCAGATAGCTCAAGAAAAGAAGAGGCTGATTATAAATTTAAATTTGAAAATGGAGTTTTATTAAAATATGGAAAAGAACTTGAAGGAGACGACATTTCAGGTGAATATGTTGGAATTGGAAGATTTAATAAAGACTTTCTAAAAGAATTTATCGTACAATTAGAAAAAATGATAAATGAACAACAACATAGTGTTTGGTGGGAAAATGTAGTTTATGAGATATCAGAACAAAAGGACATATATGTTAATGATGTAAAAGGTATGTTCTGGGCAGAAGTTGACTATATAGAAGATTATGAAAGAATATTAAATTTTAGAGGAGTAAAGTCAAATTTACAGTATTAGAGCATTAGAAAGGAAAATATATGGAAGTATTATCATTAGAAGAAATGCAAAAAGTAAATTTAGAAATGTTGCATGAATTTGATAAAATATGTAAAGATAATAATCTTGCTTATTCATTGGTAGGAGGGACATTATTAGGAGCAGTAAGACATAAAGGATTTATTCCTTGGGATGATGATATAGATGTCAACATGGATAGAACTAATTATGAAAAATTAATAAAACTATATTTTGATAAAAAATTAAAATTGCCAGAAGGTCGTGACTTTATTTCAAATCGTAATAATACATTTGCAAGACATTATGCAAGATATGTAAGGCATGATGTAAAGAGGCTGGCAGAATATGCAGAAGATGAGGATTGTCCATATATAGGAATTGATATTTTTATAGAAGATGGTACATATTCTAATAAGCTTTTATTTAGAATACAAGTATGGCGTATAAAATTTGTAAGAAAGATTTTATTATTAAGTTTATCTAAACCAAGTACAAGTAGTAAAGGTAAAGGAATAGCAATATTAAAAAATATAATAAGACCAATTTTCAAAAAGATAGGAAGTATGAGAATTGCAAGACATTTAGAAAACATATGTAAGGAAGTAGATTTCGAAAAAGCTGAATATGTTGCTGCATTGGATGGAATGAATGGAAAAAAAGAAATTTGGCTAAAAGAAACTATGCTACCAACAATGGAGATTGAATTTGAAGATGGAAAATTCCCTTGTTATAAAAATTATGATGTATATTTATCAAACTTGTTTGGAGATTATATGAAATTACCACCAGAAGAAAAAAGAATACCACATAATGACAAAGGATATTGGGTAAATAAAAATATTAATAATATAGGAGAGAACTAGTATGAATAAGATATTGACAGTTTCAATAGCGGCATATAATGTTGAAAAATATATAGAAAAAACATTAAATTCATTATTAATAGATGATATTGATGATTTAGAAATATTGGTTGAAGATGACGGAGGAACAGACAATACAGCCGATATAGTGAAAAAATATGAAGAAAAATATCCAGGAATAGTAAAACTTGTACATAAGGAAAATGGTGGATATGGTTCGACTATTAATAAAAGTATGGAATTAGCTACTGGAAAGTATTTTAAACAATTAGATGGTGATGACTGGTATGAAACTGAAAACTTTAAAAAATTTGTAAACCTACTAAAGACGGTTGATTCAGATGCTATATATACACCATATAATAAATACTTAGAAAAAGAAGATACTTATGTTTTAAAAGACTATTTTGATTCAGAATTATCAGGAGAATATAAAATAAGTGAAGTAATAGGTAAATCATCACATTCGATAGAAATGCATAATTTAACATATAAAACTGAACTACTTAGAAAAAACAAAATAGAATTATTAACAAAATGTTTTTATACAGATACTCAATTTGCATTATTTCCATTAATAAACTTAGAATCTATATATATTAGTCACGCACCAATTTATGTATATAGAGTTGGTAGAGATGAGCAAAGCGTTAGTATACCAGGACATAGAAAACATTATGAAGATCATGTTAGAGTTTCAAAAGAAATAATGAAATTTTATAATGAGTATAAAAATAAAATTGATGATAATAAAAAACAATATTTATTTGAATGTACAAAATCACATGTAACAAATACTATATCTGGTTTTTATATGGTGTTAGAATCAAGTAAAGAAGTTTTAAAGAAAATCAAAGAATTTGACGCGCTTACAGAAAAATCATGTAAAGATATATATGATGCAATGCTACAACATAGTCAAGTCATTAAATTACTAAGAAAAACAAAATATAATTACATTGTTTATAAAATACTATCTAGAATCCAAATCAAGAGAAAACAAAGAGAAAAATAATGAGAGGATGAGTTAAAATGAATATAGCTGTGATATTTGCAAGTGGTAAAGGAACTAGAATGGGAGCGGAAATTCCAAAGCAATTTCTTGAAATAAATGATAAGCCAATATTAGTACATACAGTAGAATTATTTCAATATCATGAAAAAATAGATAAAATATATATTGTAACTTTAAAAGATTATATACCTTATGTAAAAAGACTAACAGAAATGTATAATTTATCAAAGGTTCAAGCAATTGTTGAAGGTGGAGAAACAGCACAAGATTCTATTTATAATGGATTGAAAAAAGCCGAAGAAGAAAATCCAGGAGATTCAATAGTATTAATTCATGATGGTGTAAGACCATTTGTTTCTGCAGATGTTATAAGAGCCAATATAGAAGGTGTCAAAGAAAATGGAAATGCAATTACAAGTGTCCCAGCATATGAAACAATAATTACAAGTAGTGATGGAAAAGTAATAAATACAGTACCAAATAGAAGTGAAACATTTATTGGACAAGCTCCACAAAGCTTTTATTTAAAGGATATTATAGAAGCACATGAAGAAATACAAAAAAGACCACAAAGATATGAAAATATGGTAGATGCATGTACTATTATAAGAACATTAGGTAAAGAAGCATTTTTGGTTAGCGGAAATAGAGGAAATATAAAAATAACTACACCAGAAGATGTTTTTACATTTAAAGCATATCTTCAATATAAAGAAAGTGAGCAAACTTTTGGATTAGGAATAACTAATAAAATTGGCACACAATATGAGTTAATAAAAAATGGAGGAAAAAAATAGTTGGATATAAATCAATTAGAATCAAAAAATGATAATGTTTTGCAAAAAGATATTGAAGAAATATCAAATAATAGTGATTACGATTTTGAACAATTAAATAATAAAACAGTTTTTATTACTGGTGCTGCTGGATTAATTGGTTCACAAATTGTAAAGGCTTTAGCATGCATAAATAGATTAAGAAACCTAAATATTAAGATAGTGGCATTTGTTAGAAATGAAGAAAAAGCCAAAAAGGTATTTGAAGATATATTAGATAGAGATAATTTTGAAATTTGTACAGGAGATATATTGGATACTATAAAATATGAAAAGAAAGTCGATTATATTATACATGGTGCAAGTCCAACAGAATCTAAGTATTTTGTATTAAATCCAGTAGAAACAATAGATATTGCTGTAAATGGAACTAAAAACATATTAGAATTTGCTAAAAAGAATAAAATAGAAAGTATGGTTTATTTATCTTCTTTGGAGGTTTATGGAAAAAATGAAGCTAAAGAATTAGTTTCAGAAAATGATTATGGATATATAGATATATTAAATGTAAGAAGTAGCTATTCTGAGGGAAAAAGAATAGTAGAATGTATGTGTAAATCATATTTTGAAGAATATGGTGTTCCAGTAAAAATAGCAAGACTTTCTCAAACATTTGGGACAGGTGTTGAATATAACGATAAAAGAGTTTTTGCCGAATTTTGTAGAGCTGCTATGGAAAAAAATAACATTATATTGCATACAGAAGGAAAAACCATTAGAACTTATTGCTATACCAAAGATGCAATATATGCAATTTTTAAACTATTATTAAATGGAATGTCTGGAGAGGCATACAATGTTTCTAATATGAATACTGCTATATCAATAAAGGAAATGGCAGAATTAGTTTGCAAGATTTTCTCAGATGATAATATAGAAGTTAAAGTTGAAATACCTGATGATGTTGGGAAATTTGGGTATAATCCTGAGATGATTATAAAATTAGATACTTTAAAAATTGAAAAACTAGGTTGGAAAGCAACAACTGATTTGAAAGAAATGTTTATAAATATGAGAAAAAGTATAGAACAAAGGAATAAAATAGAGAGGAATAAATAAGAAATGTTAAGTAAAATAAAAGAATTTGTTTTAAAAAGGCAAATAGTATTCTTTATAATGTATTACATTACACTGTTCATAGATACTACTTGTATTGAAATAGATTATCCAATAACAGAATCTATTGTTGGAATATTTAGATACATAGTATACATTTTTCTATTTATTAGACTGGTATTAATATTACCAGATTATAAAAAAACAGTTTTTGATACAAAATGGAAAGACAAGAGTAAATTAAGTAAATTTTTATGTTTGGTAGTTGGAATATTGCTAATAAGTATATTTATTAGCTTTATTGTAACTCAAAATAGAAGATTAATATTTTTAGTTTTTATATTATTAGCATTTTATGATACTGATTACAAAAAAATTATTAAAACAACAATGTCTTTACAGATAATATTAACTAGTATTTTAGTTCTATTATGCATATTTGGTGTGACACAAAACTACATAGTAAGTAGAGGTGAAATATCAAGATATTCAATGGGATTTGTATATACAACTAATTTAGCTCAAATGGTTCTGTTTTCAGCAATTATGTATATGTACATTAATGGAACAAAAACAAAAACGTATGAATTGTTTGTGATTCAATTAGTAAATGTATTTACATATTTCATTACAAATTCTAGAGCAGAATTTATATTATTAGAAATTGTAATTGTCATGATGATGTTGTTTAAATCTTTGGTTAAATTAGGGGAAAATACATTTTTTGAAAAAATTAAAAGTAGTTATTCAAAGTTGTTTACAACTACATTTGCTATTTTTCCTATATTGAGTTTATTAATTGTATTACTATATCCACAAGGTGGAATATGGAATGATGTTAATAAAGTATTATCAAGTAGATTAAGTCAAACATATGAAGATATTGTTGAATATGGAGTTGATCCATTTGGACAAGATATCGAATTTTTGGGATTAGGAATAAGACAAAAAATGGAATATGGAACTTATAAAAGTAATTATGTCGATAATGAGTACTTACAACTAATGTTTTTACATGGATATGTATTTATAATAAGTTTCATAGTACTTTTAAATATTTTACTATATATGCTATATAGGCAAAAAAGATATAATGAAGTATTATTATGTAGCATTTACTTATTATTTGGACTAATTAATCCGAGAATTGTAAATGTACTATATAGTCCAATTTTATTTATGATTATTCCAACGATATTAGAATATAAAAATGATAATTTTAAATTACAAAATAAAGGAAGAAAAGGATAGTATTTAATGTCAAAAAAAAGTTTAAAAAAAAATTATATATATAATTTAGCTTATCAAGTATTAATATTAATTTTACCTTTAATAACAGCTCCTTATATCTCAAGAGTATTAGGAGCTGAAAATATAGGTATATTTAGTTATACAATATCAATATCAGCTTATTTTATTTTATTTGGTTCATTGGGTATTGCGTTATATGGTAAAAGAGAAATTGCTTATAATCAAAAAGACAAAAAGAAATGTAGTGTAATATTTTGGGAAATTAATATGTTCAGAATTCTTACTATGCTAATTTCTTTAATAGTATTTTACTTTGTATTTGTTAATGGTGGACAATACAGTGTTTATTATAAAGTATTAGTGTTAGAGATTATAGGAAATTGTATTGATATAAGTTGGTTTTTCCAAGGGTTAGAAGAATTTAAGAAAACTGTAATTAGAAATATGCTTGTAAAACTAATAAGCCTTATTTGTATATTTATATTTGTAAAAACACCGGACGATTTACTTATATATTTTTTAATTTATGTTGCTTCAATACTTATTGGAAATGCTTCTCTATGGCTATACTTGCCTAAATTTTTAAATAAGGTTAAATTAAAAGAACTAAAGTTATTTAGACATATAAAACCAACTTTAAGTTTATTTATTCCACAAATTGCCATAGAAATATATACATTACTTGATAGAACAATGGTAGGAACTATTATAGCAGATAAATCGGAAGTTGGATTTTATGATCAAAGTCAAAAAATAATAAAAGTATTAATAGCTATAATTACCTCATTAGGAACAGTAATGATGCCACGAATAGCCAGTTCTTTTGCTGAGGGTGAAAAAGAGAAGGTTCAGAACTATATGAAGAAATCATTTAATATGGTATTTTTAATTGCATTTCCTATGATTTTCGGGATAATAGCCACTTCTAAAGCATTCGTACCAGTCTTTTTTGGTAAAGGATATGATAAAGTAGCCATACTTATGAGTATAATATGTCCAATTTTATTATTGATTGGACTAAGCAATGTAACGGGAACACAATTTTTATTACCAACGAAAAGGCAGAAGGAATATACGATTTCTGTAGTTTGTGGTGCTATTATAAATTTTATATTTAATTCATTTTTAATTATAAGACTAGGCGCTATAGGAGCTTCAATTGGTACCATAATTGCAGAATTTATTGTTACGAGCGTACAACTTTATTTTGTTAGAAAAGATTTTCATATAAAAACAATATTAAAATCTTGTATAAAATATTTAGTCGCAAGTTTAATTATGTTTGGAGTATGTATACTTACAGGAAATTTAGTTCAAGAAAATAAAATAAAGATAATTGCGCAAGTAACTAGTGGAATGTTAATATATGCAATCTGCTTAATTATATTGAAAGACAAATTCGTATTTGAAATATTAGATGAAATAAAAGAAAAAATAAAAGGAAAAACAAAGGCGAACTAGTTTAATTATAGAATGTTTTTTTGGGACCGTGCCAATTTTTTTGATGTTAACAGGCGCTAATTTATTAAAATATAGAGAAAAATATGATACAAAAACATTTTTTTAAAAGAATCTTATTTATTAATGAAAGAGAGGTATCAACAAATGAAAAAAACGAAAAGAATTGTTTTATTTGGTATTGCAGTTTTATTAATAACAAATATATTTCTAACATTTCAACAAAAAGTATATGCTAACGATAACAATAATGATAATGGAGAACCAGAAATATCAAATTATTTTGATGTGACATCACAAGAATTTGGTGCAATACCAAATGATGAAACAGATGATTATCTTGCAATTAGTAATGCATTAGGAAAAGCTAAAGATATTGATGAAACAATAACAGTATATATACCAGAAGGTGAATATACTATTAGTCATCAGTTATATATATATTCTAATACAAAGCTAATTCTTGATGAAAAGGCAATAATAAAAAGCACAGCTTCAGAAGATTTTACAGTTATGCTTATGGGGGCAAATGCTGACCAAACGACTGAGCATGGAGGATATACAAAAATTGAAAATGTTGAGATTTCAGGCGGAACATGGGATAGAAATTCTAGTTCAGATACAATTTCATGTGTATTTGTATTCAATCATGGAAATAAAATAAATATACATGATCTTACTGTTAAAGGTTCTACAGATCATATGATAAATGTAAGTGCGAATAAAGATGTTACTATTAAAAATGTGGTATGTCAAAATCAAATACCATATACTGGTACATCTGCGAATTATTGGGATAATTTTGATGTTGGTGATACTGAAAGACATATATACACGGAAGCAATTCACACGGATTTTGCGGGATCAGGTGAACAAGGAGCTTTACCGTTAGACAATACTACTTGTGATAATATTATTATAGATGGATGTACTTTTAACGATGTTTTATCAGGAATAGGAACGCATCATGAATCAGAGTATAAGGCTAAGAATATAACTGTTACAAATTGTAAATTTACCAATATTATATATGGAAATGCAATTAATGCATGGTCTTTTGAAGATTTAATTGTTACTAATAATACAGTAACGTGTCCAAAAACATGTATAACAGCTATAGGTTCTACAATGTCAATATCAAATAATAGTTTTGATGTGATGGATAGGAATGGAGAGAGTACGCCACAATTTGTAATTCGAATCATAAGAGGAAAAGCAAGTATATCAGAAAATACTATTAAGGGTTCATCTAAATCAGCTATCAAGGTCGATGAAACTACTGAACTAAATATAATAGATAACACATTATCAAACATAGCGAAAACGGCATTAGATTTAGAAAAATGCTATGAAAGTGTTAATGTTAAGTCAAATAAAGTTTCTCCACTTTCAGATGTAGATACAGGAGATGTAGGAATATATTTAGAAAAGCTAAATGCTGATACTACTGTTGAGAATAATACTATTTCAGGGCAATTTAAGCATCATATTTTTTTGACTGAATCAGACGCGATTGTAAAAAATAATATATTAAATTCTGGCAAGGCCCATACATTGTTTGTATATAATTCTAATTCACAGATTATATCAAATCAGATAACAAATTCTGGAGATAATGCAATATATGTATTAAAGGGTGCAACAATTATTGCTAACAATACAATTGAAAATGCGAAAACAAATGGTATTCGTGTTGATCAAATATCTAATGTAACTGCTAGCAATAATATAATAAAAAATATGGATAATTATGGAATTCATATTAGCAATTCAAGTAATAGTGCAATTGTATCTGAAAATGAAATATCTGGAAATAATGAAAGGCTAGGCATATATTTTAATACATGTAATGGAAATAATAAAATAGAAAAGAATACAGTTCGTTGTGGAATTGCAGCAGGTATTTATACAGTAAATTCTAGTGGAACAATATCTGAAAATGATGTTCAAGGATGTGAAGGAGATGCACTTCATATAATTGGAGACGAGAATAACATAGCAACATTTAGTATTAAAGATAACACATTTAAAACTGCATCAACATCTAAGTATGATATAAGACTAAGCTCATATAGTAGAGGGTGTCAATTAAGTAATAATACATTTGGAAGTAGAGGAATTAAAATTGCTGATGGTGTTACATATTCATTTGTTGGTGCAGATGGAATAACCAACATGGGAGGAATAGGCTACTATATTACTAACGGAGTGATTAACAGTACTTATACAGGTTTCGTGGATTATAATAATTCAACGTACTATGTAGTAAATGGTGTATTGAGTATGCCATTTAAGGATGTTCAAGCAGGAGCATGGTATTATAATGCAGTAAGATATGTATATCAAAATAATATTGTTAAAGGGTATAATGCAACAACATTTGCTCCAGAAGATAAACTAACAAGAGGAATGATGGTAACATTATTGTATAGAATGGAAGGTAGTCCAAACAATAATGGAAAATCTAGATTTACAGATGTAAATTCAAGCGAATGGTATGCAAAAGCTGTAAAATGGGCAGTGGATAATGGTATAGTACATGGATATGATGGCACAACAAAATTTGGACCAAATGATAATATTATTAGACAAGATTTAGCTGGAATACTAAGAAACTATGCAAGATATAAAGGAAAAGATATTACTCCAACTGGAGATTTAACAAAATTTAGTGATAACAATAAAGTTGATAGCTATGCTCAAACATCAATTAAATGGGCCGTAGGGAAAGGCGTTATAACAGGTAATGCTGATGGAACATTAAATCCAAAAGGAAATGCTACAAGAGCAGAAGCAGCTGCAATGTTACAAAAATATTGCAACAGAGTAGGAAGATAATTAATAAAACAATATGTTAATAAGCAAATAATTTAAAAATTATTTGCTTATTTTTTATTTTTATTTTGCCTAAAATTGTTGAAATAAAAAGCAAAGTGTAATAAAATAAAACAAAGTGCTAACTAAAAAAGATTAGATGGAGGAAATAATGTTTACTAAAAATAAATTTTTATCGGTAATTAAAAATAATCATTCAAAAATTGGTACAATTATGGTTCTGTTTTTTGTAATTTCAATGTTTTTGTTTTTATATAAAAATATTTATTTGATGATAGATTCAGATATGTCAAGTGAATTAGTTCTTGCAAAACAGTTGGCAACGGAGAAAAAGTTAATTACAACAAATTGGTATTATTCAACTGAGTTAAGAGTATTAAATACTCAATTGGTGTTTATGCCTTTGTTCATGATTTTGGCCAACTGGAATCTTGTAAGAACTCTTGGAACATTAATATTAGTGATTATCTTATGGCTATCATTTTTATATTTTGCAAAAGGATTCAAGATTAAATATAGTTCATATTTATCATTTTTAATTGTCGGTAGCATATCACTTTCATATTATTCTTTTGTTATAATAGGTGCGTATTACATACCACATATTATAATATCATTTTTTGTGCTTGGATTAATAGCAAGAATAATGAATAACCAAAAACAGAAGAATATTATAAGAATAATTGTTTTATGCTTAATATCATTATTAGCAGGAATGGGAGGATTAAGACAATTATTAATCTTATACATTCCACTACTTATTACGGCACTAATTCTTTTTATATATGATCAAAGAAAGAATTTAGTTTTACCTAAAATCGATGTGAAGGCTAAAAGTTTTAAATTACTAACAGTATCCTTTGGGACAATCATATTTGCTGGAATAGGCTATATTATAAATTCAAAAATTTTATCAAAATTTATAAAATATCAAAGTTTTGAAAAACTTCATTATCTTCCATTTTCTTTTGGTAAAATTGAAACATTAATTAATGGGGTACTAGATACATTCGGATATAGAGCTAATCGTTTAATTTTTTCAAAAAGTGCACTATATTTAAATATGATGTCTGCAATACTGATTGGTATTGTTATAATTTCACTAATATATATTTACAAAAATAGAAAAAAATTAAATTCAGGACATATTTTTGTTACAATGTTTTATATTGTTGCTTTAATTACTATGTTTGCAACAGTTATTTTTACAGATTCATGGTATCAGGTTAGATATTTATTGCCTGTTACAATCTTTTTTGTTCCTGTTATTGGAATTTTTCTAACCAATATGGATAGAAAATTTTATAAAACTGCAATTATTCTGTTTGTTGTGGTATATGCTGTAACTGCTACATGGTATTATTTATTATATACTAGAAAGAATAATGAAAAATATAAAGAATTCTTTGATAAGAGAGAATCAGTTATTTCAACAAAATCAGAAGATTTAATTGAAATTAAAAATAAATTAATAGAAAATAAATGTTATAATGGATACTCATCTTATTGGACTGCTAATGTTTTAACAGAATTATCAGACGGAGAAATTGATGTATGGTGTTTTGATGGTACAAATATTACGGAAGATATATTTAAGTGGTTGCAACTTACTAGACATAGTAAAGAGGCTCCTACAGGTAAAATTTTCTTAATTTTGAATGAAAAAGAGAAGGAAAAAGTAGAGTTTAAAGAATATGACAAATTAAATGTAATATATAATGATAAAAATAGAACGGTATATACATTTGATTCTAAAGATGAACTTGTAAGTAATTTGAAATAATATAAATATAAGCAGGGGGACAAGTTATGAAAAAAGTATCAGTAGTAATACCAATGTATTATGAAGAAGATGTTGCTAATGAATGTTACAAAAGATTGATGACTATTTTTCAAAAATTAGATGATTATGAATATGAATTTATTTTTGTGAATGATGGTAGTAAAGATAGAACACTTTATATTCTTGAAGAAATTGCAAGAACAGATAAAAATGTTAAAGTTCTTTCATTTTCAAGAAATTTTGGACATCAATGTGCAGTAACAGCCGGAATAAAATATGTAACAGGTGACGCAATAGTAATTATAGATGCAGATTTACAAGATCCTCCTGAACTAATTCCTGAAATGTTAAAGCTTTGGAAAGAAGGAAACGAGGTTATATACGGAAAAAGAAAAACAAGAAAAGGTGAATCTGTATTTAAATTACTTACTGCAAAAATGTTTTATAAAACCCTGAATTCTTTATCAGATGTTGAAATTCCAAGAGACACTGGAGATTTTAGATTAGTTGATAGAAAGGTAATCGATGTAATAAATAGTTTGCCAGAGCACAACAAATTTTTAAGAGGCTTATTTAGTTGGGTAGGTTTCAAACAAGTTCCATTTGAATATGAAAGAAAAGAACGATTTGCAGGGAAAACTAAGTATCCATTAAGGAAAATGTTAAGACTTGCTTCAGATGGTATTATCAGTTTCTCTACAAAACCATTAAAATTGGTAGGGGTTATAGGAATATTTTCTATTTTAATATCTTTTATTGTTTTGATATATACTTTGATTTCATATACTTGTAAGTTAAATCAATTATCAGCAGGTTGGACATCTATTATGGTTGCCGTGACCTTTTTTGCAGGTGTTCAATTATTATCTTTATGGATTATGTCTGAGTATATCGGAAGAATATATGATGAGGCAAAACATAGACCTCAGTACATTATTGATAGAACTATTAATATAAATAATTAAAATTATAACAAGGAGCTGATTATTTATGAAAAAGTTTTGCATTTGTTTTGTATTTATAATTGGTGTAGCATTAGCATTTAACATTAATAAGTGTATGGCTGCAACTGTTACAAAAACGTATAATGTAACAGATCAAATAACAGCAACACTTGACACAGAAGGAACATTAACAATTTCGGGAACAGGTGAAATACCAGATTATAATACTTCGACGCCATGGAAAAATGATAATGTAAAAAAAGTAATAATTAATTCAGGTATAACCAAAATAGGAAAAAATGCATTTGCTAATTGTAGTGATATGGCCTCTGTTTCGCTAAATGAGGGACTAATACAAATTGAATCATACGCATTTCAAAATACGAGATTAAAAACGGTACAAATTCCAAGTACATTAAAGAAAATTGGGGTAGATGCGTTTTTAAATGTAACAACGATAGAATCGTTTTCTGTAAAAGGCGGAAATAATGAGACATTTTATACTGATAAAGGTGTTTTATATAATCACTTATATGATTTAACCAATAATAAATACTATGATCAAAGAGCTTTAGTTGTATATCCCACAGCTAATACTATGACTAATTATTTGATATTATCAGGAACAACAGACATAGCTCAAAGTGCTTTTAAAAATGCACTAAATTTGAAACAAGTAACCATTCCAGATTCTATTGAAAGTATTGGTGCTAATTCTTTTATGAATACTGGATTAACATCTATAACTATACCGAAAGTAACATTAACTGCTTTTGGGCCAGATGCATTTGAAAATAACAAATACCTAAAAACGGTTGATTTTAAAGCTGATCTGAAAATCTGGGTTTTCAGTGATGCAAAGTATCTACAAGGTGGAATATTTAGAAATTGTACGGCATTAGAAAAAATAACATTTAGTGGAGACATAGAAGAATTTGGTGCCAATGTTTTTTATGGTTGTACTAGCTTAAATCAAATAACACTACCTAGTACACTGAAGGAAATTGGATTATATTGTTTTCAAAATTGTACAAGTTTAGAAAACATAACATTTCCAAATACGCTAGAAAGTATTAAGGATTGTGCATTTAAAAATTGTACCAATTTAAATCAAGTATCATTTCCTAACTCATTAGCTGAAGTTCAAAAAGATGCATTTAATAATTGTCCAAAGGTTACACAAAAATATCCTGATGGGTTTGAGCTTAAAAGTGATAATTTTTATAGAAAAACAATGTTTGTAACTATAAGCGGGACATATGATTATGATAAAGCATATGAAGTATTTCAAATAGTAAATCAAGAAAGAAAAGCTCAAGGACTTCCAGAATATAGATTTGATGTTGATATGTCAAATGCAGCAATGGAAAGAAGTGCCGAATTAAGCTTATATTTGAGCCATACAAGACCAGATTTATCTGACTGCAGTACTGTTTTAAAAGGAATAAGAACAGGTGATTCAATGCAAGGGGAGAATATTGCGGCAGGTCAAACATCTGCCGCAATAGTAATGGAAAGTTGGATGAATTCAGCAGGGCATAAATCTAATATTATGAATAGCTATTTTACAACCATTGGTATAGGATGTTATAGAGATTCATTTGGAAACCTTTATTGGACACAAATATTTGTTACAGGTAATCCAACAAATACAGATATTTCGAATTTTAAAGGTACAAAATCTGTTACTAAGAAAAGAGAGATTGCGCCGAATATATTTGATATAAAATTAAAAAATGTTCCAACAACAGCATATGTAGAAGGAACAGCTAATATACATTTGGGAATTTTAAATGAAGAATGGCCAGGAAGATGTACATATGCGGAGAATAGTGAAATAACATATAAAGCAAATGATACATCTTTATGTAAAATAGAAGATAGCGAAAATTCATACACCAAAAAACTTACATTCTTAAAGCCGGGAACTGTTGAAATAACTGCAACCTTAAATGGAAAAACAGTAAAGGAAACAATTACTGTAAAAGAAAAAAGAATTCCATTGGAAAATATTAGTATTGACAAGCAATCAGTAACATTAGAAGATGGCGAAAAAATCAAATTAAATGTTAGTTATACACCTGAGAATACTAATGATGATAAAACTGTTACATGGTCTGCTTATGACAATTCTATTGCGACTGTTGATAAAAATGGAAATGTTACAGCTATAAAAAAAGGATATTCATGTGTGTGGGCAAGAGTTGGAAGTTTCACTAAAATCTGTTATATAACTGTAAAAGAATGGAGTCAGTTTAAAGATGTAAAATCTTCTGATTGGTTTTATAACGCTGTAAAATATACATATAAAAATAATATAATTAAGGGCTATAATGATACAACATTTGCTCCAAATGATAAATTAACAAGAGGAATGATAGTAACAATTCTTTATAGAATGGAAGGTAGTCCAAATAATGATGGAAAATCAAGATTTACAGATGTAAATTCAAGTGAGTGGTATGCAAAAGCCATAAAATGGGCAGTAGATAATGGAATAGTACATGGATATGGTGGAACAAGCAAATTTGGACCAGAAGACAATATAATAAGACAAGACTTAGCAGGAATTCTTAGAAATTATGCAAAATATAAAGGTAAAAATGTAAATATTACATCAGACTTAACAAAATTCAAAGATTATAAACAAGTAGATAGTTATGCAAATACATCAGTACAATGGGCAGTTGGAAAAGGTGTAATAACAGGAAATGATGATGGTACATTAAATCCAAAGGGAACAGCCACAAGAGCTGAAGCAGCAGCCATGATTCAAAAATATTGTAATAAAGTTGGCATGTAAAGTATTGATGTTTATGAATATATGTGATATACTTGCTCAGATACATTGGTAAAAACTACCAAAAACAAGTAAAGGAGAGAAAAATGAAAAAGAAAATTATTTCAATATTATTAATAGTAGCATTCATGTTGATGCTATTACCAAAGATGTCATTAGCAACTAATTTTAACAACAGCTTTTATAGTTTTTACATTCCTAACAAATATAAAGCTGGGTATGAAAACGTAACAAGTACATCATCATTCAAATCATATTATGCATATGAGGGATCTGATTATACATCTATATCTTTTGGTATGTATAAATCTGGTTATCTAACACCATATACACAAACAGATGTAAATAATCGTATTAATTCTATAAAAAAGACTTATAATGATGATAAATATTTTACATTAACTAGTGTTACAGGTAAGCTAATTGAGCTAAACGGTGTAAAAGGGTATAAAGTTACATATTATACAAAATACAATTCCTCAGGTACTGTTTATGGACATGAGGAGTACGAATTAAGAAGCGATAATTATTATGAAACTTTATCAATAAGCACTGGAAAATCTTTTATTGGATCTTCAGAATATAATAAAATTATAAATTCTTTTAAAATAAAAGATACAGTTACAAAAAGCAGAGGAATACCATACACAGATGTAGCGTCAAATGCATGGTATTATAATGCAGTTAAATATGTATATAACAATAAAATAGTATCTGGATATAATGCTTATACATATGGTCCTGAAGATAAATTAACAAGAGGAATGATTGTTACTATTCTATATAGAATGGAAGGAAGTCCAAATAATAATGGACAAAGTAAATTTTCAGATGTTAAATCAACAGAATATTATGCAAAAGCAGTAAAATGGGCTACAGATAAAGGTATTGTTCACGGATATGGTGGAACAAATAAATTTGGACCAAATGATAATATAATAAGACAAGATTTAGCAGGAATTTTAAGAAATTATGCAAAATATAAAGGCAAAAATGTAAATGTAACATCAGATTTAACAAAATTCAAAGATTATAAAAAGGTTGATAGTTATGCAAAAACATCAGTACAATGGGCAGTTGGAAAAGGTGTAATAACAGGAAATTCAGATGGAACTTTAAATCCAAAAGGAAATGCATCAAGAGCAGAAGCTGCAGCCATGATACAAAAATATTGCAATAAAGTTGGTAGATAAATTGTAAAATAAGACATCATAAGATGTCTTATTTTTTGTTAAAAATATTGAAATTAGTATAAATTTGTTATAAAATACAAAGTAAAAGAAGGGGGAATATTATGAAAAGACATGTATTATTTATTATAGTTTTAACTTTATTTTTAGGGACCATATATATGGTAACAAATAAAGGAGTACAAGCTTCACAGTTTTACAATGATGAAATATGTTATGATGAAAGATGGGATGGAAATCTTTATGTTGAAGCAGCAGGAAAGTATATAGAAAATGCAAATATTCCATCTAAAATTAATGGGAAGACAGTTACCGAGGTAAGAGATTTTTCTGGTTGTCAAAACTTAAAGAAGGTAACTATACCTAATACTGTAAAAGAGATAGACAGCTATTGCTTTGAAAATTGTACTTCACTTACAAGTGTAAACATACCAAGTGGTGTTACAGTAATTGAAGGTGCGACATTTAAAGATTGTTCTTCACTTACAAGTATCAGTTTACCTAGTTCGATAACAAAGATAAAATATGATGCTTTTAAAAATTGTAAATCTTTAAAAAGCTTTACAATTCCAAGTAAAATAGATACATTACCAAGCAGTTTACTTGAAGGGTGTACTTCTCTAAGCAGTATTACAATACCATCAAATATAAAAACTATAGAGCAATCTGCATTTAAAGGTTGCAAATCACTAAAAACAATAACAGTTCCTTCAACAGTTACTGCAATGTATGGATCATGGGATGAAGGTATTTTTCAAGATTGTACATCATTAACTACAGCTAATATCTATGCAAATTATGATTCGATTCCTAAAAGTTTATTTAAAGGATGTACAGCATTAACAACTGTTAATTTATCAAACACTTTTGTAAACTGTCAATCTAATGTTTTTGATGGATGTAAAAGTTTGAAAAAAATTGATTTACCATATAAATTGAAAGAAATTGGATCAGAAATGTTTGCCAATTGTACAAATTTGACGGTAGTAAACATTCCAGATACAGTGGAAGAAGTAGAAAGTTCAGCATTTGAAAATTGTTCTAATTTAACTGAAATTTATTTACCAGTCAAAACTATATATGCATCATATAGCTATCCAACATTTGGAAATTGTAATAAACTAAAAACAGTATATTTTAATAAAAAAATACAAAATATTAATGAAAATACATTTAGAGAAGTTCCAAACAAATTAACTATTTATGGATATTCTGGTACAGCAGCAAAATCATTTGCACAAAGCAAAGGTTATACTTATATTGAATGTACACCAGCATCTTCAATTAAAATCTCAGGACCTACATCTGTTATAAAAACAAAAAGTATTACTTTAACAGCAACTGTTTCTCCATCAAACACATATAATAAAAAGGTTAAATGGACTTGTTCAAATGATAGTATTGCATCTGTTAATTATTATTCAGGAGTTGTTACAGGTAAAAAAGCAGGAACAGTAACTATTACTGCGCAAGCAACTGATGGAACAGGAGTTAAGGCAACTTACAAAGTAACAGTCAATCCATCAGATTTACCATTTAAAGATGTTGCTATAGATGATTGGTTTTATAATGCAGTAAAATATACATATTCAAATAAAATGATTTCAGGATATAACAGTACAACATTTGCACCTAATGATAAAGTAACAAGAGGAATGATGGTTACTATATTATATAAAATGGAAGGTAGTCCAGCTGTATCTGGAAATTCAAAATTCTCAGATGTTAAATCTACAGAGTATTATGCTAAAGCTGTAAAATGGGCAACAGATAAAGGTATTGTTCATGGGTATGATGGAACCAATAAATTTGGACCAAATGACAATATAATAAGACAAGATTTAGCAGGAATTTTGAGAAATTATGCAAAATATAAGAAGAAAAATGTTAATGTTACTACTTCATTAACTAAATACAAAGATTACAAAAAAATAGATAGTTATGCAAATTCGTCAATGCAATGGGCAGTTGGAAAAGGTGTAATAACAGGAAATGCAGATGGAACCTTAAATCCAAAAGGAAATGCAACAAGAGCTGAAGCTGCAGCTATGATACAAAAATATTGCAATAAAGTAGGAAGATAAAAATATAAAAGAGATATGACAATTATAAATAAGACTACCAAAAGTAGTCTTATTGTTTTAGGAGGATTAATATGTTAAAAAAGATAACAAGTATATTGTTATGTGTAATTATACTTATTTTAACATGTAATTGTAATGTTTATGCTAAATCTGATGCAAATACGGTGTTGCAAGATTTTATAAATAACAATATTACAAGTAATATGAGTAATTATGATAAATTAGTTGCAATTACAAAATATGTTGCTGAAAATCATGATTATAAAGAAGGCTATAATACTTACTCTAGTATGATTGAAAATGGTGGTGGAACATGCATAGCAAGTACATCAATGATTTGTAAATTATGTTCGATGGTTGGGATAGATTGTCGTTCAAGAAGTGGTGCAAAGGAATCAGGAGCAGGAAGTGCGCATGTAAATGCAATAGCATTAATTGATGGAAAATACTATGTTGCAGAAGCTGGTTATGCTGGTACAAGACCAAGACCATATAATGTATTTGAAGAACCTATGGGATATATGTACACTATAAATGGAGATAATACAGTTACAATAGAGCAATATGATGGTTTTGATGAAAATGTAACTGTTCCAAGTAAGATTGATGGACGTAATGTAACCGTAATAGGCGAAAGAGCTTTTAATAGTAATGTGAAATCTGTTGTTATTCCAAACACTGTAACAAAATTAGAAGATAATGCTTTTTATTTTTGTATTGAATTGGAAAAAGTAACATTACCAAATAGCTTGGTAGAAATGGGAAAAGATGTATTTTATTACTGTAATAAATTGCAAAGTATAAAAATTCCAGATAGTGTTCAAGTAATCAAAGGAGCTAATTTTAAATATTGTACATCTTTGAAAAATATAAGCGTAGGCAAGAACTTTACAATAGAAGATAATATATTATATTCTGCAGACAAAACAAAAATTATAGAAGCATTGCCACGGATTTAATCAATCTTATTATAAAATGCCAAATACGGTTAAAGAAATATGTGCATCAGCTTTTAGTAAACTATCTAATGATGCAAACAATACTTATCCTGGAATAAAGCAGATAGAGTTTTCTAGGAATTTAGAAAAAATAGGTGATAGAGCATTCGAAAATCAAGAATTTATAGGTATAACCATACCATCTTCATGTTCATATATTGGAAAATATGCATTTATTCATTGCAAATATTTGGCTTCAGTAATCCTTGAAGAAGGAGTAACAACTTTAGATGATGGAGCATTCCAATTAATGGATAAATTAGAGCATATTAAAGTGCCTGAGAGTGTTACGGAATTTGGAAATACAGTTTTTACAGGTAATGTTGTTTTACATGGTAAATCTGGATCTGAAGCAGAAAAATATGCCCAAAAATGCAATCTGAAATTTTCTACAGACGAGATAAAAAACATAGATGCAAATATGGTTTGGATTCCTGAAATTGTATATAATGCTAAAACACAATACCCAGATGTTAAAATTTTCGTGGGTGGAAGTGTTTTAACTAAAGACAAAGATTATACTCTTCAATATGATACAGATTTAGTGAATTCTGGAATTCATACAGTAAAAATAAAGTTTAAAGGTAATTATTCTGGAGAAATAGAAAAGAAATATAATGTCCAAAAGTCACCACATTTATTGAAAATAGATTTCGAAACTTGTCATGCAGGTGAAAAAATCGTACCAAAAGTAATACAAAACCCTTTTAATTTAGATTTAAGCTTTTATTATAGAAAATCTGGAAGTAGTGATGGTTATAGTTCATATTTTACACCAGAAGAAGCAGGTGAATATGATGTAAGAGTGTATTGGAGTTCAAATAAGAATATTACTACAAGTTGTTATGATACAACAGTAAAAGTACTTGCAAAATTGCCATTTAAGGATGTTTCAGTTAATGATTGGTATTATAATGCAGTAAAATATACATATTTTAATAAAATTATATCTGGATATAATTCTACAACATTTGCACCAAATGACAAGGTAACAAGAGGAATGATAGTAACGATTCTTTATAGAATGGAAGGAAGTCCAAATAATGATGGAAAATCAAGATTTACAGATGTAAATTCAAGCGAATGGTATGCAAAAGCAGTTAAATGGGCTGTAAACAATGGAATAGTACATGGGTATGATGGAACTAATAGATTTGGACCAAATGATAATATTATAAGACAAGATTTGGCAGGAATTTTAAGAAATTATGCTAAATATAAAAAGAAAAATGTTAATGTAACAGCAAATTTAACTAAATTTAAAGATTACAAAAAAGTAGATAGTTATGCTAATGCTTCAGTACAATGGGCAGTAGGTAAAGGTGTAATAACAGGAAATACAGATGGAACATTAGCACCAAAAGGAAATGCAACAAGAGCAGAAGCAGCTGCAATGATTCAAAAATACTGTAATAAAGTTGGAAGATAAATAAAATGTTGTAATAAAAAACAAAGTATAATAAAATAAAATCATAAAAACCAAAAGTGGAGGAATAAAATGAAAAAGAAATTTTTAATAATAATGCCAATATTTATTTTTGCATTGATATTTTTGGCAAAAACACCAATTTATGCTACAACATATGACAAAGATTTTGTAGAGTATACTTTACCAAACCAATATGAAGCAGGTTATACACAAAATGACCCAGGTGATTTTTATATAGAATATAGTTGCCCTACTTCGGACGGACATTATAACGAATTATTTATAAGTTGTGGACAATGGCTTGAGGAACCAGGATTTACTCCGCCAAGCCAAGAACATATAGACTGGCACAAGGAATTTATAGTATCATCATATCAAGGTCAAGAAGACTATGAAACACTAAATGGTGAGCCTGAAGGAAAAATGATAGAAGTAAATGGTGTTCCTGGATATCAAGTCACATATACTACAACAGAGAGTAGTGGGCTAGTAAGTTCTCATGGAGTTTTCGTTTTAATTTCAGATTATACTACTCTTTGGTTTTCGGTTCATGGTCCTGGTCAGTATGTATTTTCGAACGAAGTAAAAAATATGGTTAATTCAATAAAAATAAAGGATACGGTTTTAAAGGCTAAAGGAGTGCCATTTACGGATGTTTCAAAAAATGACTGGTTCTACAATGCAGTAAAATATGTATATGATAATAATATAATTAAAGGATATAATGATTATACATTTGCACCGAATGACAAAGTAACAAGAGGAATGATAGTAACTATGCTTTATAGAATGGAAGGAAGTCCAAATAATGATGGAAAATCTAAATTCACAGATGTTAATTCATCAGAATGGTATGCAAAAGCAATAAAATGGGCTGTAGATAACGGAATAGTTCACGGCTATGGAGGAACAACTAAATTTGGACCAAATGACAACATAATAAGGCAAGATTTAGCAGGAATATTAAGAAACTATGCAAAATATAAGAAGAAAAATGTTAATGTAACAGCAGATTTAACAAAATTTAAAGATTATAAAAAAGTAGACAGTTATGCAAATGCTTCAGTACAGTGGGCAGTTGGAAAAGGTGTAATAACTGGAAACGCAGATGGTACATTAAATCCAAAAGGAAATGCAACAAGAGCAGAAGCTGCAGCTATGATACAAAAGTATTGTAATAAAGTGGGAAGATAAATAACATAAAAATAAGCAGGTAATTTTTAAATTACTTGCTTATTTTTTATTCTTAATTTGTCAAAAAATATTGAAATAAACTGAAAAGTATAATAGAATAAAACCAAATACTAAACAAAAAAGGAAAGGAATAAAATGCAAGATTTAATTTCAGTTATAATTCCTATATATAAAGTTGAAAAATATTTAAAAAAATGTATAGATAGTGTAATAAATCAAACATATAATAATCTTGAAATAATTTTAGTTAATGATGGTTCACCAGATAAATGTAAAGAAATATGTGAAGAATATGAAAAAAATGACAACAGAATTGTAATTATTAACAAAGAAAATGGTGGTTTATCTGATGCAAGAAATGCAGGAATTGATATTGCAAAAGGAAAGTATATTTCTTTTATAGATTCTGATGATTATGTTTCAGATGATTATATAGAATATATGTATAATTTGATAACAGAACATTCTGCTAAAATGTCAATTTGTAGAGTTAGAGAAGTTTGGACGAATACTAAAACTGAAGAAATAAAAAATGATGAAGATATAACAAGTCAATTAATGAATTCTAAAGAAACTTTTTATAGTTTGTTATTTGATAAAGGTGTTGAAGTATGTGCATATGCCAAATTATATGCCAAGGAATTGTTTGACGATATAAGATTTCCAAAGGGTAAGGTATATGAAGATACAGCAATAATGTACAAAATAATAAAAAAAGCAAGGAAGATTGTGTATGGCAGCAAACGTTGTTATTATTACGTGGCCAGAAAGGGTTCAATTTCTAAACATCCGGAATTTAACAAAAATGAAAACGATTACATAGAGCATACTTTTCAAATGCTAGATTTTTTAGAAAAAAGATATCCTGATTTAAAAAGTGCAATTCATAG
>JAFXOY010000063.1 GCA_017528375.1 Clostridia bacterium
CCACAATTTTAAATTTACGTGGACAAAATGTGGACAAATGGCAATTTTTGGTCAATTTTTACGTGGACAAAATCCTCGCAAACCCTTATATTTCCTACTACTTACCACAGCATTGTTTGTATTTTTTCCCTGAGCCACATGAACTTTTTTGATTAGTATTATCAATACTATTAATATTATTAGTATTTACTTTATTTTCAATGGCTCAAGGTGTGGTAACATTCAATATTTTGAGTATTATTTATCTCTCATTTAGTTATTAAATATTTATACTCTGCGAACAAATTGCGAACATTGTTGGCATATTGTTCGCATTTTTGTCCATGCAACTAGATTATATAACATATATAATGATTAATCAAGATCCATTAATTAAATTCTATAAATAAATCTTTAATATATTTGTTATTAATCCAAAAGCAATGTTTAGTATATTTAGTAGCACCTGTTAGTTTATCTGCAACTGGTAAAGGTGCTGTATCTTTTGCATTTCTTCCATGAGGTCTTACATGACAAACTTCATTTTCACTCATGCCTGGGAAATTAGTTTTTCTTATTCCATTTGTGATAGATTTAACAATGTTCCCTGTACTAATTGCATTATATGTTTTTTTCCACATTTCCATTACAGAGGTTTCAATATCGGTTTCAGGCATATTCCATAATTTTATTCCTTTAAATATATACTCTCCTTTAGTTTTTTTAAACACAAAGAACATATATTTTGTTGTTTCAAGTTGTTCTCTTAAATCACTATCTTCCCAATTTTGATTTATTAATTCTGTATATTTAAATGCTGGAAAGGAAATGGATTCTTTAATTCTTCCATTTTCTTCAATTCGAATCGTTTTAGGAATAATATTTGCTTTTTGAAATTCCTCGGTATCTGCTAATTTACTTTGAACATTAAACATTCTACTTATAAGCATACTATTAATATTCTTTGCTTTTGAATCGATATTGAATTCTCTCATTAATTCTTTTTGTGATTTACCTTTATATTTATTAACCACTTCTGAAACATATTGATTAAATGTATCTTTAGTTCCTTTTAATACTTTTTCAACATCAGAGTAATCGCCAATATACTTTCTAACTAACTGAGTCATGTAAGACGTTTTAAAACAAAAGGCTCTTTGCATTGCAAGAATATCATTAAAAGGTTGTTCTCTTTTAGAACTTGCATTGGCTCCTTTCGTACATGCTCCTAAATACATAGTATCTGCTTCTGATATCTCGTGAGCTTTTCCATCTTTTATTTTTTGAATAATATAATTCCAATCTTCTTCTATTTGTTCTAAATCTTCATTCTTAGCTAGTTCTAATAGCTTTTCATGTGTTATTTTAAACTTTTTATTATCTTTATTTGGCTCCCACAAATACCATAGTAATTGTATTGTATTATTTTTAAACCAAAAATGACTATCTTTAAAATCATTTTTCCATTCATCCATATAATTAATGATATTTAAAACTAATCTTTCTTTGGCAGATAACTTACCACCTTTAATTCTTTTATAAGGAGTAACTTTAAGTTCGATACCAGCCGGCATAAAATCAGGTTCAGATTCGCTATTATTTTGTATTCCAAAAAGGTATTGTTCAACTAATTGTCCTAATCCACCTTTATTTACTCCAGAATTATCAATTGTAACAACTTCTTCGTTCATTATATCTTCAATTGATTTTCCTATTGCTGATTTAGAGATTATTTCAATTTCTTGTTTGTTATATAGTCTTCCTTTTTTCATAAAATTCTCCTTTCGATCTTGTTTTTTATTCTGTTTTTTTATATAATAATGTTAGGTAAGGTTGATCTTTTATGCCTATTATTATATAATATTTATAGGTAAAAGTTGATCTTTTCACTCAAATAAATTATAATATATTTATATCGTTAATACAAATAACAGGAGGTTTTATTTATGGAAAAAACTTTGGTTGAATTATTTGCAGGTGTTGGTGGATTCCGTTGTGGTCTTAATCATGTTGAATTAAAAGATGGTAAAACTATTGAGAACGGAAATTGGAAATGTTTATGGGCAAATCAATGGGAACCTGCTACTAAATCTCAGGAAGCTTATGATTGTTATGCAATGAGATTTGGTGCGGACGATGTATCGAATGTTGATATATTTGAAGTTGATAAACATAATATCCCTGACCATACTCTTTTAGTTGGTGGATTTCCATGTCAAGACTATTCAGTAGCTCAGACTCTTTCAAATAGTAAAGGTATTGAAGGAAAGAAAGGTGTTCTATGGTGGGCAATTGAAGAAACTTTGGCTATTAAAAAACCTCCATTTGTTTTATTAGAAAATGTTGATAGATTGTTACTTTCTCCTGCTAAACAAAGAGGTAGAGATTTTGGAATGATTCTTAGAAGTTTCTATGAAAACGGATATGATGTTGAATGGAGAGTTATAAATGCTGGAGAATATGGACTTCCTCAAAAAAGAAGAAGAACTTATATATTTGCTTATCGTAAAAACACTAAATATTATAAGCAAATGCAAAAAAATTCTGATTATGACATGATATTTTCTAAAGGAATATTTGTTAAACAATTTCCTATTAAAGAAAGCTATGAAGAAATAACAGAATCTAGTATTGCTGAGTATAAAGATTTAATTGAAGTAAGTAATATGTTTAAATGTTCTTTTTATAATGCTGGTATTATGAAAAATGGTGGTATTTATACAGTAAAAGTAAAACCAGATTATAACTTAATTTTCCCTTTAAGGAATATAAGAGAAGAAGAGCCTGTTGATGATAAGTATTTTTTAAATGAAACTCAGATTGAAAAGTTTGCTTTCTTAAAAGGTAGTAAAAAAATACCTAGAGTAAAACCTAATGGTGAACCATATTACTATACTGAAGGATCAATGCCATTTCCTGATAATTTAGATGCACCTGCTAGAACAATGCTTACAAGTGAAAGTGGAGTTAGTAGAACTACCCATGTTATTGAAGATTTTAAAACTAAAAAGCCGAGACTTCTTACTCCTAAAGAGTGTGAAAGAATTAATGGATTCCCAGATGACTGGACTAATACTGGTATGTCTGACAAGAAAAGATATTTCATGATGGGTAATGCATTAGTAGTTGGTGTTATTGAGAAAATTGGAACTGAAATTGAAAAAATAATTGAAAATGAAAACTAGTGCTTAGAACACTAGTTTTATATTGCCCGTAATATCTTAATATAACGATTATTATTTATTTAGATAATACTTACCATCATTTGTTTTTACTAATACTTTTTGCTTAATCAATCTTTCATTTATTTTATTAAATCCATTAGGATTAATAATTCCAGCTTCAGTAAATGTTTTAGCTGTTTTCTCAGAAAAAGCATTGCTCTCTGTTAATTTTTTTATTATA
>JAFXOY010000064.1 GCA_017528375.1 Clostridia bacterium
GCGATAGCGGTTGCATATTAATAGAAAATTGTGCCCTCCTCATATCTCTCAACCGCGTAGCGGTTGCATATTAATAGAAAATTGTGCCCTCCTCTTATCTCTCAACCGCGATAGCGGTTGCATATTAATAGAAAATTGTGCCCTCCTCTTATCTCTCAACCGCGATAGCGGTTGCATATTAATAGAAAAACAGGGAATAATATATTTCAAATTATTATTCTCCGATTAATCTCTGTTTTACCATTAGGGAATATCTTTTAATTCAAGTTTCGCAAGTAGTTATTTGAATTGCTTAATTTACAAAAAAAGAGAGATTGGTCAACAATTATCATCAATTAACCACAAATTTTTATGTATTAGTGTCCTGTTAATCTCTGTTTTCCCGTTAGGGAATATCTTTTAATAGAGATCTGACACATAGCCAATTATCTTTTCCCGTAGGGAATTTCTTTTTAAACCATTAATATTTAGAGAATAAAAGAAAATCCCTACGGGATATATATTTGTAATTAAATTGAATATTCTATTAAAAGATAATCGCTAACGCGATATTTCCAGAAAAAAACATTTTGATAGTTGTTATATTATGCTTATTTTCAACAACATATCAATGGATATATGTTTTTTTTTATCGGACACCAATAATTAAAAATAAAAGTGAAACACAACAATCGTTTTTTTTGCTTTATTTGCACAAAGTGTGTCTTTTGTTAAAATTATGGTATAATAATTGCATTACTAACATCAGTTGTGAAAATATATGTTTGCTTTTTTTTCATGAAGCATTTACCTTTTGGGCTGAAATAACATATAAATATAGAAACGATGAAGAACTACATTTAGTATTATCAGCCGGGTGGAAAGGCATAGCAATCAGGAAATCAAACTAATATCATGGGTACAACAACTCCAATCATCACAACAGGCGGTGCTGGATATGTACCAAATGGATATAGTTGGGAACAAGCGGCAAAAGCAAATTCAGATAAGGAATCAGGAGAATTACCTATCTGGTTAGAGAATACAAAACGTTTTGTTCATAACATAATAACTTCTCCAATAAGAGGAATTTCGGATGCCGCACTTTATTTAGCTGATGTTGCAGGTGCACCCTCCAATGTTACAAATCCTGTTAGAGATGTAATAAGTATTTTTCCACAATAGATTTAGGCAAATATCATGGGTGGAAGAATAGAATGTTGCAAAACCCTGGATTTAACTATGCAACCATTAGAGCACTATTACCATATATAGGTTCGACAAGTGAAATGCCAAATGAATCTAAAATTGTAACAAAAATAAACTTTAATCAAAAATGAACAAAAAATTTTGGAAGAATTGCGTTGTAATCGCTTTTATTTTAGTTTTTGGGCTATTATCGTCAATTTTGGAAATGTATGGAAATGCACCGGAATTAGTGAAAACAGCCGATCGACCAACTCAAAATATAACACTACCTACCGAAGTAGTTAAAATGATTGACGAACGTTGGGAGTGTGTAGATGAGGAAGAAGTGATAAATGGAGCATTGAGCATTACTGCAAGGTATCTTACTTTTTCCAAGCACAATAATTTGCAAAAGGGAGAAGCCAATTGTGTGGGCTATGCCCAACTCTGTGCAGCAATAATGAATGAGTTGTTCCGTAGAAACAAGCTCTACGATTGTTCGGCAAAACCTGTTGTTGGTTATGCAACATTTTATCGTCTAAACTTATGTAGGATATTAGAACGCTTTGCCCCCAAAAAATGGAAAAACTTCTTCAAAAACCACGATTTTGTTGAATTCCGTATAGATAATACCCCTTCGCATTATTACGACCCTACAATTTACGATTTAATGAATTGTCATTGTGAAACAGTTGCAAGATAGAAAAGCAAAAGACTGATTAACGCTTTGTTAGTCAGTCTTTTTTTTATAAAGCTACCAACTTCAAACAGCGGTTGGAATGTGTTTCATGATTTGTTTGAACCTGCTCATTAGAGCATGTTCATTTTTTAATTGAATTATTGTCAATCTAAAAGACTTTCCCTACGGGAAATGAGATTTGAATTTGCGTAATTGCGATAAAAAAAACTAAAGTTTTCCACATTGTTAGAAGTAAGAGATATAGGATTATCAATCGCTTTTCAACCGCGATAGCGGTTGCATATTAATAGAAAAATTTAATCCTTATCTTATCTCTCAACCGCGATAGCGGTTGCATATTAAAATTATTTATTATGCGATTGACTTGAATATTGATCAGCGTGCAACCACTACGTGGTTGAAATTAAGGTGTTTAGCAATTATAACTATTAATATACAACGGCTAACGCCGTAATTTTAGAAGTAGGAAGGTTTAGTTAAAAAATGAAATTTGAATTTGCGTAAATTGCTATTAAAAGACATTCCCTACGGGAAAACATAGATTTATCGGACAGCTAAATAAGCAAATGACAATGAGTCAATAAAGCAAATTGCTAAATAAATAGGCTGAAGTTTCCCACTTGGTTAATATTGTAGGAATATATTTTTTCCCTTTATATTATAGATTATCGCGTAGCGATTTTCTTTTAATAGGATAGCCGATTATATTTATCCATTGATTTCCCGTTAGGGAATTTCTATGGCGAA
>JAFXOY010000065.1 GCA_017528375.1 Clostridia bacterium
GGAGTACTTTTAAGAGGTGTTCAAAGAGATGAAATCGAAAGAGGACAAGTTTTAGCTAAACCAGGAACAATTCACCCACATACAAAATTCACATCACAAGTATACGTTCTAACTAAAGACGAAGGTGGACGTCATACACCATTCTTCAATGGATATAGACCACAATTCTACTTTAGAACAACAGACGTTACAGGTGTTATTGAATTACCTGCTGGAACAGAAATGGTTATGCCAGGTGATAACATCGATATGACTATCGAATTAATCACACCTATCGCTATCGAAAAAGGATTAAGATTCGCTATTCGTGAAGGTGGTAGAACAGTAGGTTCAGGTGTTGTTGCTGATATTATTGAGTAATAAATACTTGAAACACATATATAAAAATCCCTATTCCGTAAGGAATTAGGGATTTTTCCTTTTTGTACCAATAATATTGACATTTTTAGCCAAAACGTATATACTATATTAGGGAAATAAGCAATTGAAGGAGTTTTAAAAATATGAAAAAAATGAAAATTTCAATTAGATTATTCATAATAACAATTGGTATGTTGTTATTATTGCAAGTACCTGTACTTGCTGCAACAGGAAAATCTACAGCAACTAACGTAAGGGTTAGAAAAACTGCATCTACAGAATCAGAAGTAATTGAATTATTAGGAATAGATGATGTAGTTGAAATTTTAGGACAAGAAGGAGATTGGTATAAAGTTAACTTTAAAGGAACTATTGGTTATGTAAGCCAATCATTCATTAGTACAAATGAAAAAATAGAAGATAATAAGCAAGAAGAAAATAAAACTGAAGAGAATAATACTCAAAATGTAGATAATACTCAAAATGCTAACAATGTTGAGGAACCTAAAAAAGAGGCGAATACAGATAATAATTCTGCAAATGAAAATGTACCACAAAATACAGATACAACTCCAGTTACAACAAACAATGTGTATAAAATAGCAGAAAGCACAAAAGTATATATTTTACCAGTTGTAACATCTGAATTTGTTGGAGAAGTAAAAAAAGATAACGAAGTTAGTTTAATTATCAATGCTGGTTTCTGGGTATATATTCAAAATCAAGATGTTAGTGGTTGGGTTAGAATAGATAAATTATCTACTGAAAATGTTAATGTAGATACATCTGCAAATGAAACTACAAATAATGAAACACAGCAGGCAGAAAATAATGATAAAACTGAACAAAATGAAAATACAGAATCTAACAAAAATGAAGAAAATAAAGCTGAAGAGCAACAAAGTAATTATACACCAAAGACTATGTATGTTAAACCATCAGCTATAAATGTTAGAAGTCAATCTAATACATCATCAGATGTTGTTGATTCATTGGCAATAAATGCAGAAGTTAAGGTTGTTGGTGAAGAAAATGGGTGGTATAAAGTTGAGGTAAGCGGTAAAAGCGGATACATTAGACAAGATTTATTATCAAATGAAAAAACAGAAGTTACATCTAGAAATAATGAATTAGACAGAACAGCGGCAGCTCAAGCACAACAACAAGCTCAACAAACAGCTGCACAGACACAACAAGCAACACAAACACCTGCAACTACACAGGCTGAACAAACAACACAGGCGCAACAGCCAGCACAAACAACAAGTTCAGTGCCAGTATCATCATCTGGTGTAACAGGGACTGATATAGCAAATTACGCTAAACAATTTGTTGGTTGTAAATATGTTTATGGTCATGCTGGCCCAAGTTCTTTTGACTGTTCTGGTTTAACAATGTATGTGTATAAACACTTTGGATACAATTTAAGTCACTCATCAAGAACACAAGCAACACAAGGTAAAGCTGTTACAGGTGACTTACAACCAGGTGACATTCTAGTTTTTTCTAATAACGGAAAAACAGTAGGTCATGTTGGAATTTACTTAGGAAATGACAAATTTGTTCATGCTTCTGATAGTTCAACAGGTGTTATCATTTCAAACTTATCAGACAGATGGAATAAATCAAAATATTGGGGGGCAAGAAGAATTTTATAATAATTAAAATTCGACTTTAATTACAAAACTAATATTTCAGGGTAATAATTGCAAGGAGGATGCTTTTTGAATAAAAGACCAATGTTAATTATTACAGCAAATTATATAATTGGAATTATTATGGGGCTATATTTTAAAATAAATATAGCTCTTTTTGTTGTTTGTATATTTTATTTAGTGATAACTAGTTTAAAAATTTTTCTATTTAAATTTGGTTCGACAAATTATATTTTAAATAAAAAAACAATTAAATATATTATTTGTAATAGTTGCAATCAAATAAGCTTAAAATTGATTTTGAGCTGTTTTATCACTATAATTATTTCTACAATAAATATATATCATTTGGAGAGAAACTTTGAATGTAGATATGTGGATATTAGTGAACAAAATTCTTTTATTGGAACAATTGTAGATATTAAAAAAGATTCTGATTATTTTAATATATATATTCTCAAAATCGAGAACATTAATAATAGGAATTTTAGAAATACAAATATTTTGCTAAAGGTAAAAAAGAACAAGGAATCTAAACTGTATAAATACGGCGATAAAATTTCAGGAACAGGGAATTTTGAGAAACCATCAAAAAGGCGTAATTATAAAGGATTCGATTATTCTCGATATTTAAAAACAGAAAAAATATATATGATTTGCAATACGGAGTGTAAAAATATAAAAGTTTTAGGCAAAAATAATCAATTTGTGGGTGATATGTGGATAAATAACCTGAGGAATGATGCTAAAAACAATTTATTAAAGCTATTACCAAAAGAAAAAGCGTATATTGCAATAGCGTTGTTATTAGGCGATACAAATATGTTAGATAAAGATCAAAGAGAGACTTTTAGTAATGCAAGTTTATCACATATTCTTGCTATTTCAGGAATGCATGTTGCATATGTAATTGTAGCATGTAGACTTATCTTTCGAAAATTTGATAAAAGAATTGGTAAATATATTTTTATTATTATATTATTATTCTTTTGTAAATTTACAGGTGAATCTTCATCAGTAGAAAGAGCAGTAATAATGAGTGTTATAGCAATTAGTACTACGTTAGTTTATAGAAAATCAGATACTATAAACAATATCTCAATTTCGGCATTAATAATATTGATAAAAAATCCATATGATATTTTAAATTTAGGATTTCAGCTTTCTTTTTTAGGAACAATAGGAATTGTTCTTTTTAATGCAAAAATATCTAATCTTTTTAATTATCCAGTAAATTACATTAAAAATACAAAAATAAAAAGATTATTGAGTAAAGTTATTTCACTATTAACAGTTAGCTTGTCAGCTAATGTTATGATTATACCAATCTTAGCGTACAACTATAATACAATTTCTTTTACATTTATTATATCTAATATTCTTGTGGCACCGATATTAGGAATAATGTGTTTTTTAGGCTATATAACAATTAGTATTTCAATAATATCAATTAATTTAGCAAATTTTTTCGCTTATGGATTACGTTTTTGTATTCATTTATTTGAACTCATAGCAGAATTCGGTTCAAACATAGATTTTCTTAGATTTATGGTGACAACACCTAATATAGTTTTTATATTAATGTATTACATAGTTATATTTTATTTATTTTATTTTTACAAGAAAAGTCATAATAAAATATTATACAAAGTTATATCAATATTAATTATAATCTTTATTATAGTAAATTCCGTTTTAAAGCATAATTTAAATTTAAAAATATATTTCGTAGATGTTGGTCAGGGTGATTGTACATTAATTGTAACTAGAACAAATAAAACTATTTTAATTGATGGTGGCGGTAGTGAAAACAGCAGTTATGATGTAGGTAAAAATGTACTTGTACCATATTTGTTAGACAGGGGAGTAAAGACAATTGACTATATGATTTTCTCTCATTTTGATTCAGATCATGCAAAGGGTTTACTATCAGTTATGGAATGTTTAAAAGTAAAAAATGCAATTGTTTCAAAGCAAGGAAAAGAATCTGATAATTATAATCATTTCTTAAAATTATCCAAAAATAAAAAAATAAAGATTTCATATATACAAGCTCGGAGATAGAGTGCATATAGATAAATACACATACTTTGATTTCTTTTGGCCGTGTGAAGATTTAATTAGTGAAAATGTTTTAAATAATAATTCCGTTGTTTGCAAATTGAATTATGGAAGAACTTCTGTGCTATTTACTGGAGATATTGAAAAAATAGCAGAGGAAAGAATTTTAAAAGAGTATGAAAATGACATAAGCATATTAAATTCAACTATTTTAAAGGTTGGTCATCATGGCTCTAAAACTTCAAGTATAGAAAGTTTTATAAAAGAAGTAAGTCCTAAAATAGCCCTTATTGGCGTGGGAGAAAAGAATAAATTTGGACATCCAAATGATGCCGTAATTAAAAGATTTGAAAATATGCGGTACTAAAATTTATAGAACAGATCAAATGGGGGAGGTTTCTATAAGTGTTAGTCGTAAAGGAAAAATTAAAGTTAAGAAAACATTATAAAATGCAACTAAAAATAGTTGCAATGTATAAATATTCCAAAATTGTAAATACTACCATAAAAGGATTGGTGGTATTTATGAAGAAATGGATAATTGTAGCTTTAATTATTATAATATTTATATTATCAGTTATATCTGGATTTATAGTAAAATCATATATTAACTTTTCAGAAAACAAACAAGAAGGGAATCAAGCGGTTCTTGCTGAAGATAATAATAAAGATACGGTTGATACTAGCTCCTTAGATATAACAGTGTCTCCTAATGCAAAAGTTATATTAACAGAGACATATCAAAAATGTGGACATACAATAATAACTAAACAGGATGCTCCAAGAGAAATTGTTAATTTAAATAAGGAAAAAGTAAAAGAGTATTATTTAGATTGGAATATAGATGAGTTTAATTCTAATGAGATTAAGTTATCCAGGAAGAACAATGGAATTTGTAATGAGCATTATATAATAAGAGAGTCAGATGGTTTTATAAGTATTAGTTGTAAGAATGATATTGGAGAATATATTTTTAAAGGTTTAACTGATATTTCGGTTCAGTATTTATCGGAAGAGGATTTAAATAAATTGGAGCAGGGAATTGAGGTTGTTGGAAGAGATAATTTGAATAAGTTTTTGGAGGATTTTGAATAAAGTTGTCCGTCCCAAAAGTCCGAAAAAAGTCAATAGACAAAATACATTAACACTCCGTTTGTTTACTGGCGATTAGATTTGGGTGAAAGACGTTAGGTGGGAGCGCCAAACTGCGCACTCCTCTCCGCGTTAATGATTTTGCCTATTGACTTTTTTTGAGCTTTTGGGACTACTCTATATATTTTATTTTGTTATTTTTAAATTTTCTTTTTTCAAATATCCTTGTGTGTAGAAAGCGTGGAAGTACATGAATAGTGAGAATATTGTAAAAATTAGTGCTAAGTAGTATAAGTAAATATCAAATTTAAATGTTATATTAAAATATTTTATAGCAAGAGATGATGCTATTGCTACATAAAATAATACAGTAGCTAATTTTCCATACCATTTACTTGAAACTACTAGTTCTTTACCATATAGGAATGATGCTCCAGCAATCATTGCAAATTCTTTTAGGAAAATAATAACTATTATCCAAATAGGAATTATTCCCTTTAGAGCTAATGTGGTTAAGATTGCTATTTGTGTTGTTTTATCTGCTAAAGGATCTATTAGTTTACCAAAATTACTTATTAAATCAAATTTTCTAGCAATAAATCCATCTAAGACATCTGTTAAACCAGAAATTGTTAGAAAAATAAATGTTGTTATATAATCATCTTTTACTAACGATATTATTATAAATGGTATTAATATAAAACGTGCTATTGTTAGGGCATTTGGTACTTGTTTAAGCATATAAATTCCTCCAATTTTTGTTATATATTTATTGTACATTAAATTGTAATTTTGTGTCAAATGTTATTACTATTTTTTGACCGTTTTTTAATTCTGATTTTAAAATTAAATCAGATATTTCGTCTTCAATATATCTTTGAATTGCTCTACGTAAAGGTCTAGCACCGTATTTTAAGTCTGTTCCTTGATTTAAAATGAATTCTTTTGCTTCTTTTGATACTTCCATTGAAATATCTTTATCATGTAGAACTTTTGCAGTTTCGTCTAACATCAAATCTACTATTTGAAGTAATTGTTCTTTGTTTAACTGTTCAAATACAACAATTTCATCAATTCTATTTAAGAATTCAGGTCTAAATATTTCTTTTAAGCTATCTAAAACTTTAGATTTTTTTGCTTCAGCATTTGCACCAAATCCAATTGAATTTGTATTTAATGTAGAACCAGCATTAGATGTCATTATTATGATAGTATTTTCAAAGTTTACAGTGTTTCCTTGTGAATCTGTTAGTCTTCCTTCGTCTAAAACTTGTAATAAAATGTTAAATACATCAGGATGAGCTTTTTCAATTTCATCTAATAAAATAATTGAGTAAGGATTACATTTTACCTTTTCGGTAAGTTGTCCTGCATCATCATAACCAACATATCCAGGAGGTGAACCGATTAATTTTGATGTTGAGTGTCCTTCCATATACTCAGACATATCAATTCTTATAATTGAGTTTTCGTTTCCAAACATTTCGTAAGCAAGAGATTTTGCAAGCTCAGTTTTTCCGACTCCGGTAGGTCCTACAAAAATGAATGATGGTGGACGTTTTGTTGTTTTTAATCCTGCACGGTTTCTACGTATTGCTCTTGAAACGGCTTCAACAGCTTCGTTTTGACCGATAACTCTTTCATGAAGGTTCTTTTCTAAGTTTAATAATTTTTGAGTTTCAGCTTCTGTTATTTTCTTAACAGGAATTTTTGTCCAGTGTTCAATTACATTTGCAATATCTTGAACTGATAAACTTACTGTTTTCATTGATTTGTTAAGAGACTCTATTTGCTCAGTTAATTGACATTCTTTAGTTTTTAGTTCAGCAGCTTTTTGATAATCTTCAGTAGAATCAGCTGATGCTGCTTCTTCTTTTTCTTCTTGAACTTGTTTTAATTCATTTTTTAAAACTTCTAATTTATATAATTGTTTGTTATTTAAATTAATTCTTGAACATGCTTCATCAAGAATATCAATAGCTTTGTCTGGTAAAAATCTGTCATGAATATATTTTTCAGACATAATAACTGTCTGTCTAATTACATCTTTTGAGATTTTTACTTTGTGATAATCTTCATAATATTTTTTAATACCGTTTAAAATTTCAATTGCATCTTCAACAGAAGGTTCTTCAATTTTAACTGGTTGAAATCTTCTTTCTAAAGCTGAGTCTTTTTCGATATATTTTCTATATTCTTTTAAAGTTGTTGTTCCTATTAATTGAATTTCACCATTTGATAGGGAAGGTTTTAAAATATTGGCTGCATTCATTGAATGTTCAGCATCTCCAGCACCTATTATATTGTGTATTTCATCTATAACTAATATAATGTTTCCTAAATTTTTGCATTCATCTATTATAGATTTCATTCTGGCTTCAAATTGTCCTCTGAATTGTGTACCAGCGATAACTGCAGTCATATCAAGTAAATAAACCTCTTTGTTTAATAATTTTGCTGGAACATTTCCATTTGCAATTTTAATTGCTAATCCTTGTGCAATGGCTGTTTTACCAACACCTGGTTCGCCTATTAAGCATGGATTATTTTTTGAACGTCTATTTAAAATTTGAACAATTCTTTGAATTTCTCTGTCACGACCTACAACGTTATCTAATTGATTATTTTTTGCTTTGTTTGTAAGGTTTGTACCAAAAGTGTCTAAAGCTTTTTTCTTTTTGTTTTGTTTTTTAGCTTCTTTAACTTTTTGAGTTTTATCTGATTTGGCAGAAGAGTCAGGTTCTGTATTTTCACCATCTGCAGAATTATTTTTAAATCCAAATAATCCAGAGAATATTGAACCTAATGATTCAGGTGTAATATCATTCATTGCTTCTTCGTTTTCAGCCATTAAATCGTTTAATTCGTCTTCAGACATGTTATCTGAAATATCTTTGAACATTGTTTCAAATTGACTTGTCATATCTTCTAAGTCTGTTTGTGATAAGTTGGCTTGTTTTGCTAATGCTTCTAATGGATTTATTCCAAGTTCTTTAGCACAATTATAGCAAAGCCCTTCCATTTGAGGTTGTTTATTTTCATCTAATTTATTAACAAAAACAACAGCTGTGTTTTTCTTACATTTTGAACATAACATCTATTAAAAATCACCTATTCTTTCTTAAAATTATACAGTTAATAATATATAATAAAATTTGTGTTTAGTCAAGTTTGGAGTGGCCTCGCAATTTAGTAAAAAATGTGATGGCTGTGGAACTAAATATATTTAACTGCGTAAGCTTACTGGCCGGTTTAATCATAAGGTAAAAGGATTTGAGTGTTTGAGAATGTTTTGGGGTTGAGTTATCCTTTTACCAATTATGCTTAAACGTGCCAAACTGCGCGCTTTGTACTCCGTTTAAAATATATTTAGTTCCCCAACCATCACATTTTTTACTAAATTGCTTTGGCCCCATTATGTACAGATTTTTTATATTTCTCTTTTCATAAAAAAGTTAGTGTGATATAATTACGCTAACGATTTAATGATGTTAAATAAGGGAAGGAATAAATTATGGCAAAAAATATTTTGATTACTGAAAAGCCTTCAGTTGCAATGGAGTTTGCAAAAGTTTTAGGTATAAATGGAGCAAGAAAAGACGGGTATTTAGAGTCTGATAAATGGATAGTTACATGGTGTGTGGGGCATTTAATTACAATGTCTTATCCAGAAGTGTATGATGAGAAATTGAAGTTTTGGAGATTAGATACTTTGCCATTTATGCCTAAAGAGTATAAATATGAAATAATTCCTGCTGTTGAGAAGCAATTTAATATAGTAAAATCTTTGCTTATTAGAGATGATGTTGATACAATTTATGTCGCAACTGACTCTGGACGTGAGGGAGAATATATATATAGATTAGTTGAACAAATGGCTGATGTTAAAGGAAAAAATAGAAAAAGAGTGTGGATAGATTCTCAAACTGAAGAAGAAATAAAAAGAGGAATTGCAGAAGCTAAGGATTTGGAGGAATATAATAGTTTATCTGATTCTGCTTATTTAAGGGCGAAAGAGGATTATCTTATAGGTATTAATTTTTCAAGATTGTTAACTATAATTTTTGGAAGAAGGGCTGCAACTAAATTAAATGAAGATAGAATTTCAATCTCTGTAGGTCGTGTTATGACTTGTGTTCTAGGAATGATTGTATCTAGAGAAAGAGAAATTAGAGATTTTGTAAAAACGACTTATTATAAAATTGTTGGTGATTTTGGTGATGAACAAAATTCTTTAAGGGCAGAATGGAAAGTTACTGAGAATTCAAAAATGTTTAATTCTTCTAAATTATATAATGAAACAGGTTTTAAGAAGGTTGAAGATGCTAGGGAGTTTATTGCATCATTAAAAGATAAAAAAGCAATTGTTAGTGATGTGAAAAAGACAAAGCAAAAAGAAAATGCACCATTATTATTTAATCTTGCTGAAATTCAAAATGAATGTACAAAGAGATTTAAAATAAAGCCAGATGAAACATTAGATGTTATTCAAACTCTATATGAAAAGAAACTTGTAACATATCCAAGAACAGATGCGAGAGTATTATCTACAGCTGTTGCTAAAGTAATTTCAAAGAATTTAAATGGAATTGCCAAAGGATTTCAAGATGAAGAAGTTCAAGGATATATTAAAAAAATGGTTGATGAGAAGTATTCTACTAATATTGTAAAATCAAAATATGTAAATGATAGTAAAATTACAGATCACTATGCAATAATTCCAACTGGACAAGGATATGAAAATTATGGTAGCTTAAACCAATTACAAAAGGATATTTATAAATTGATAGTAAAAAGATTTTTATGTATTTTTTATCCAGCTGCGGAATTTAGCAAATTATCTATCACTATAAATATTGAAAATGAGGAATTTTCTGCTACAAGTAAAGTCTGTACTAAAATGGGATATTTAGAGATTGCTAAGCCAAAACAAAATAGTGGAAAAGATGTGGATAACAACGAGGAAAAAAGTCAAAATGAAGAGTCAAAAGGCGGAAAGAAAGATAATGAAATTAGTGAAGATTTGTTAAAAATATTAAAAAAGGGACAAGAAATTGGTATAGTTAATTTTGAAACAAAAGATGCTGAAACTAGCCCTCCAACAAGATATAATTCTGGTTCAATAATATTAGCAATGGAAAATGCGGGAAAACTTATTGAAGATGAAGAATTAAGAGAGCAAATAAAAGGTGCTGGAATTGGAACAAGTGCTACTAGGGCCGAAATAATGAAAAAGCTTGAAAGAATTCAATATATTCAAATTAATTCTAAAACTCAAATTATAACTCCAACACAAAAGGGTGAGGTTATATATGATGTTGTTAACGGATCAATGCCTGATATGCTTAATCCAAAGCTTACTGCAAGCTGGGAAAAAGGATTGGATATGGTAGCTAAAAAAGAAATTAATTCTCAAGAATTTATGGATAAGTTGGAAAGCTATATTAAAATGAAATTTAACAAGTTAGTGATTTAAAAAAGTTCTCAATTAAATTGAGAACTTTTTATATAATTGAGAAAATTTATCATTTCCACTAATATATCTATTTAAATCTTTTTCTGGTATTCCGGTACTACAAGAAAGTTCTTGTAAAGTATCTGGAACAAGATAATTATCTAAATAATTTTCAAGTTTTTGAATTTTTTGTGAATCTTTAGTAGCACAATTAGGGCACATTTTCCCTGAAAAAGCATAAAAACTTCCGCATTGAGGACATTTATTAAATTCCATAATTAGTACCTCCTATTTTTTTATTTTCAACAATATTTTATCATATAAAAGATTATTGTCAATTTTATTTTTGAAATTTATGTACAGATTTAATATATGTGATATAATAAACAATAATAATATTTGAAAGGGTATGAAGTTTATTGGATAATAATATACATAGGAAAAAAAATCATAATAATCGAATAGGCAAAAGCACTGACAATATACGTTTTGGCAAGAGAGTATATGAGGGTGAAGAAGAAAATGTAGTACCTGAAATAAGAGTTATACACAAAAGAGAAAGTGCTGCTGCACAGCAAAAACATGTTATTGGTGATAATCAAAGAAAAAGACCAAAGAAAAAAGTACAAATTACTGAAGAACAAAAATCAAGAAAGAAAAAAAGACACAAAAGAAGATTGATGTTTATACTTATTATACTTGTTGTGCTTTTAATAATGTTTTTAGTTTCATTATATAAATGGAACAAAATTATGAAAGATGTAATAAGTTGCGAAAATTCAGTAGTTTTAGATTCAACAGGAAGGGTTATAGCTGTTTTAGGAGAATCAAGAATACAAGAAACAGTGAGTTTAGATAAGATTCCTAAAAATTTAGTTAATGCATATGTTGCAATAGAAGATAAAAATTTTTATAAACATCATGGAATTAATATTAAGAGAACGGTTGGTGCTATTGGAAATTACATTATTCATAGGGGGTCTTCATCTTATGGCGGTAGTACTATTACGCAACAATTAGTAAAAAATGTAACAGGAGAAAATGAATCATCTATTACTAGAAAGATGACTGAATGGGATAGAGCGGTTAAGACGGAAATGGTATTATCAAAAGATGAAATAATGCAGACATATTTAAATATTATTTATGTTGGTCCTAATGTTTATGGAGTCGAAATGGGATCAAGATATTATTTTGATAAAAGTGTTTCTGATTTAGATTTAGCAGAATGTGCATATTTAGCAGGCTTAAATCATTCACCAAATTCATATAATCCTTTTGGTGAAAAAGATAATTCAGAAAAGATAAAGTCAAGATCTAAATTAGTTTTAAAGGTTATGTTAGAAGAAAATTATATAAATAATGAAGAATATGAAAAAGCAGTACAAGAAATTGATGCAGGTTTAAATTTTAAAAAAGGTGATGTTAAGCCAAAAGGTGATAATGTTTATTCATATATGGTAGATGCAACAATTTCAGAGGCTATAAGCGATTTAGAAAAAAGCAAAAAGATGTCGACATCATTTGCTACAAATTATTTATATTATTCAGGTTTAAAAATTTATAGTACACAAAATTCAGATATACAAAAAGATATTGAGGAAGAATTTGAAAAAAACAAATATAAAGTAAAATCTGAAAAATATGATAATACTACATCACAAGCAGCAATGGTTGTTATTGACCATAAAACCGGACAAGTTATGGGCTGTGTAGGTGGACTTGGAGAAAAAAATATATCTAGAGGATTTAATAGAGCAACCCAAGCGTTAAGGCAAACAGGTTCAGCAATTAAGCCAATTGCTGTTCTGGGTCCAGCTTTAGAAGAAAAAATTATTACCCCATTAACAGTTTATGATGATACTAGAACTACTTTTTCAACAGGGTATAATCCAACAGATTGTGAAAATGAGCTAGGTCCAATAACCGTAAGAAGAGCAGTTGAATCATCTCAAAATATTCCTTTTGTAAAAATAATGGAGCAATTAACACCACAAAAAGCAATTAAATATATGCAAAATGAAGGAATTACAACTTTAACAGATGCTGATTGTGATTTACCTTTGGCATTAGGAGGATTACAAAAGGGAACAACACCGTTGGAAATGGCTGCTGCTTATGCTACAATTGCAAATGGCGGAAAATATATAGAACCAATTTTTTACACTAAAATTGAAAACAATAAAGGAAAAGTGGTTCTTAAAAATAAGCAGAAATCTAAAAAAGTTTATTCTGAAGATACAACTTATGTTTTGAAAAATTTATTAACTCAACCTGTAAAAGGAGAGAATGGTACTGCAAAGTCATGTAAAATTGATGGATTTGAAGTTGCAGCTAAAACAGGAACCACAAATGATAATTATGATAAATGGCTTTGCGGATTTACAAAACATTATACAGCTGTAACATGGTTTGGATTTGATTCTAATGAAACAATAAAGGAAGGCGCTGATTCCATGGCAAATCAAATTTGGGCTAATGTAATGAAAGATGTTCATGAAAATTTGATAAAAGCAGATTTTGAAAGACCTAAGAATGTTCAAGAAGTTGTTGTTTGTAAGGATTCAGGGAAAAGAGCGACCGGTGGTTGTAGAAATACATATGTTGAATATTTTAGAAAAGGAACAGTTCCAAATGAAAAATGTGATAAACATTAAAGTTTATCACATTTTTCATTTACGTAAATTTGACTAAATTGACATAATGTGATAAAATGTATGTCATAAGAATTCATTTGAAAATGGGTGTACTCATTTTCGTTTCACAAAAGAAAAAGGAGGTTTCAGTAAAATGCTGAGAAAATTAATGGCTGAAAAGGTGATAACAATCGGTGGCAAGGAGTATAAGCTGCGGGAAGTAACAAGGGAGGAACTTTTTGAACACAGATTAAGTAACAAGCCAGGTTTAGTTTTCAAAGACAATGACAAATTATGGTATACTGAATTGCCGAATGATAAGGTCAGATTCAAAGATGTTGAAAGAAAGTCATTACGGCATATGTGTAGCAGTGATTACGAATGTTGTTCGCGTTTGTCAGCGTTGCCAGATCCACAGGGATGTGCATGTGTTCGTGATGAGTCATTTGGTCCCTACAGAAGAGCAGCAAAATTTAGAATACATTTATGTAAGGTTTCTCTGAGAATCGAAAAATACAGTTTTTTAACTTATGCTATTGAAACTTTTAACATGGTAGAAGATTGCTTAAAAGTTTTAAGTTGTAAAAATTGCAGTAGATCAAAAGTAAAACCAACGCAAATGGATATCGATGAGAAGAAGAAAAAGGTTTTAGCTTTAGCGCAAAACTTGAATCCAGATATCGAAAAGATGTCTGATTTAAATCGATTTGCTGAACCAAAAATGAAATTCTAATAAAAGACAGGCTTCTTAATAAGGAGCCTGTCTTTTATTAATAGTATTGACAAATTACTTGTTTAGTATTATACTACATACAAATTATATATATTATCGAGAGTGGACGAGAGATTCGGCTTTATGACTCCACAGCAACCTGCAAGAAAAGCAAGGTGCTAATACCGACAAAGCATATGTAGCTTTGGTTGATGATTAGATCAGAATAGTTAAACCTTTGCTATATGGCAAAGGTTTTTTGTTGTTCTAAAACTAAAAAGTATGAAATTTAAAATAATAAGAATAATATATATAATTCTATGAAATATCTAAGGACAAACAAAAAGGAGGAATTATTATGAGAAAACTATTTACATCAGAAAGTGTAACAGAAGGGCATCCAGACAAATTATGTGATTACATATCAGATAATGTTTTAGATGCATACTTAAGTAAAGATTCGAAATCAAGAGTAGCTTGTGAAACGGTTGCTGGAAAGGGATTGGTTTTGGTTACTGGAGAAATTACATCAAAAGCTAATATTGATATTGAAAAAATTGTTAGAGATACAATTAAGAAGATTGGGTATACAGATGAAAATACAGATATTAGCTATGAAAAATGCAAAGTTATTATCAATGTTTCAAAACAATCACCTGATATTGCTCTAGGAGTTGATAAATCTCTTGAAAGCAAAACTAATGAGGAAGAAGTGATTGTAGAATCAGAAGGAGCAGGTGACCAAGGAATGGTTTTTGGTTTTGCAACTGATGAAACAGAGAGTTATTTACCAATGCCTATTTATTTATCACATAAATTAGCTAGAAGATTAACTGAGGTAAGAAAAAATGGTGAGATTTCATATTTGAGACCTGATGGAAAAGTTCAAGTTACTGTTGAATATGAAGATGATAAACCAGTAAGAATAGATACGGTTGTAGTTTCAACACAACATGAAGAAAATGTGGATTTAGAGGTCCTAAAAAAGGATATAAAAGAAAAAGTAATTAATACAGTTATTGATGAAGAGTTATTAGATGAGAATACAAAATACTTTATAAATCCAACAGGAAGATTTGTAATTGGAGGACCTTTAGGAGATACAGGTTTAACAGGAAGAAAAATTATTGTAGATACTTATGGAGGATTTAGTCGTCATGGTGGAGGCGCATTTTCTGGAAAAGATGCAACAAAAGTAGATAGATCCGGTTCATATATGGCTAGATATATTGCAAAAAACATTGTAGCAAATGGACTAGCTAAAAAATGCGAAATTCAAATTTCTTATGCAATTGGGGTTGCTAAACCGGTTTCCATTTTTGTGGATACGTTTGGGACAGCAAGTGTTTCAGATGAAAAAATAATAGAAATAATTAACAATAATTTTGACTTAACTCCAAGAGGAATTATTAATACTTTAAACTTAGAACAACCAATTTATTCAGAAACAACAAATTATGGACATTTTGGAAAAGAACATCTTCCATGGGAGAAAATTTTGAAATTGGTGACAGAAAAAAATTAAAATTTTAATTGACGAATAATGTCGAATAATATATAATCCAATCAATGCCTTTATGGTAAATATATTAAAGGAGTGTTCTTATGTTAAAAACTGCAACAGCTGAGGTAAGTTTACCAAAAGCAATAGTGGAGGCTGATTATGCTGGAGTGGAAATCTGCAGCAATGGTTTTTTCAATGTAAGAAAAAACAGAAAATGGGGGTATGTAAATGCTGATGGTGAGAAAATTACACCATTAAAGTATGATACTCCCGCAGATTTCGAAGATGGTTTTGCAATGGTTCGCTACGATAGAAGCTTTTTCCACGTAGACGAAAATGGAAATGAACACGAGATTTAATGAGAAAAGGGTGTCCTAAAATAGGACACCCTTTTTTAAGCATAGATATGATAATAATATGTGTCTTTAAGTATTGCACCGAATTTTTCCATAATCTTAACAGAATATGTATTATAGGGTTCAACCTGAAAACAAATTTTATATCCATTATACATGCTTATAATTTGCTTTAAAGATTGTGTTGCTAATCCTTGATGACGAAATTTCTCATCTATAAAAGATGATATTTCTATTTCATTTTTGCCTGTTTCTACTATAACAACAACGCCTGCAAAAGCATTAGCTGAATTGCATATAGCAAGTGCATTTATTTTAGGGTCTGTTGTGAGTTTTGTTATTACATTCCGTGCTTTTTCTTCGTTGTCGCAGTAGAAACCTGGTAATACTTGGGCAACCTTATCATTCCAGCTGGCATAAAAGAAACTTTTAGAATCGTCAATGGTTAATGGTCGTAGTGTCATAATAATAACATCTCCTTTATAAAGTATTTAATATATTAATTATAGCATATTTAGGAAAAACAGTCAATTTTATGTAAATATAAAACAATATAAAAAGTTATGTATGAAGTATTGTAAAACCAGCTTGTTTTATGATAAAATTGGTAATGATTGGAGGCGTTATAATATGCTAGATAATTCAAAAAAATTTAATGATTTAAGAAAACAATATAATACTTTTATTTATGATAGTTTTTTAGTTGAAAATACTGAAGAAGAGATAATTATAAAATTTAAGTTTATAATTGAAAACTTAACATCATTTGAACCAGAGTTAAGAATTTTAAAGAATAATTTAGATATAAAAATAGAAGATAAATTAATAGAAAACTGCAAAAATGCTGCTTTTCATATGGGATTAATAGAATTGATTAGTTATTGGAAAGCAACATGTTCACCAAATGTTATTATTAAAGCTGGATATATTAATGAAGAGCAAATAAACTGGTTTAAGAAATTATATTTTTACGGTTTAGGTGAATTATTCTATACAAATGGTATAAAAACTAATATAGATGATTTCATGAGCGTTAAATGTGAAAGCAATGAAGTATATGATGATACAATAAATACTTCTAATGATGGATATCTAATTCCAATAGGTGGCGGTAAAGATTCTTGTGTTACTTTAGAATGTTTAAAAAAACAGGCTGATAATTATTGTTTAATTGTTAATCCAAAGCCAGTAACTCTTGACTGTGCAAAAGCAGCTGGATATGAGGATAATGGAATTGTTAAAGTAATAAGAAGAATTGATACAAACTTATTAGAGTTAAATAGTAAAGGATTTATTAATGGTCATACACCATTTTCATCAATGCTAGCATTTTTATCATATTTTATAGCAGATATTATTGGTAAAAAATATATTGCATTATCAAATGAATCAAGTGCAAATGAATCAAATGTTGATGGTGAGAAAATTAATCATCAATATTCAAAGAGTGTTGAGTTTGAAAATGATTTTAGATATTATTCAACAAAATATTTAAAAAGAAATACTGAGTATTTCAGCTTCTTAAGACCTTTAAATGAATTACAAATAGCTATGGCTTTTTCTAAATTTGAAAAATATCATCCAATATTTAAAAGCTGTAATGTCGGAAGCAAGGGTGAAACATGGAAATGGTGCTGCAATTGTCCAAAATGCTTGTTTGTGTATACAATTTTAAGTCCATTTTTATATAAAGATAAGTTAATAAATATTTTTGGAGAAGACTTATTTGACAGAGAAGATTTATTAGAAACATTTATTGAGTTAACTGGAAATGGTGAAACAAAACCATTTGAATGCGTTGGAACATATGAAGAAGTATGTTTCGCAATTAGCAAAACAATTTCAAATTTAGAAGGAAAAGAATTACCTTATTTGTTAAAATATTTTAAAGATAATTATGAATTAAGTAATTTAGAAATTGACTTGACTAAAAATTACTACCCAGAAAATAATTTGACAGAAGAACAAACTAAAATATTGAAAGAAGAGATTTTTAATGATTAATGATTTGATTGAGTATTTAAAAGAGAAAAAAATATTAATATTGGGCTTTGGAATGGAAGGATATTCTACATATAGGTTGATTAGAAGACATTTGTCAGATAAAGAGTTATTCATTTCAGATACTAATCCAGATGTTTATGAAAAATATGAAGAATTGTCTAAAGACGTAAATGTCAAAATCGTTTCACAAGATGCATATTTAAAAAACTTAGAACAATATGATGTAATAATGAAAACTCCCGGTATATCTTTTAAAGATATAGATACATCAAAATTTAGAAGTAAAATAAAATCACAAATTGAATTGTTTTTAGAATTTGTAAATGTATTTACAATTGGTGTTACTGGAACAAAAGGAAAAAGTACAACTAGTTCTTTAATTTATGACATTGTTAGTAAACAACGTGAAGATGTTCATTTATTAGGTAATATTGGAGTGCCTTTATTTGATGAAATTGACAAATTAACTGAAAAATCTATTGTGGTTTTAGAGTTATCATCACATCAATTAGAGTTTGTTGAAGTAGCCCCAAATATTGCGATATTATTAAACTTATTTGAAGAACATTTAGATCATTATAAATCTTATGAACATTATATTAATGCTAAACTAAATATATGTAAATATCAAAATGAAAATGATTATTTCTTATATAGTATAGATAATGAATGCTTGAAAGAGCATATAGAAAAATTAAGAGAATTAAAGCAAAATATTTATGAGATAAGTTTTGAAGGAAATAGTAAGATAAATGCAAAGGATAGATTGATAATTAGAAAAGAGAATACTGCTATAACAGAAGAAGGAGAAGTTCTATATACTGATTCTGATTCAAGACAAATATTAGGTGACCATAATTTTAATAACATTATGTTCGCTATGACAGTTGCTAAAATAATGAATTTAGATTTAAAAAAAGCAAATGAAGATATTTATAAATTTGCACCATTAGAGCATAGAATGGAATTTGTTGCTGAGATTGATGGAGTTAAATATTATAATGATTCAATTGCAACTATTCCGGCATCTACAATTAATGGAGTTGAAACATTGAAAAATGTTAATACTTTAATTATTGGTGGAAAGGATAGGGGAATCGATTATAGGGAGTTTGCTGAGTTTTTAAGCAATACAAATATAGAACATTTAATCTGTTTACCAGATACTGGATGGAAAATTGCTGAAATGGTAGAAAATAGTAACATGGAAAAATATATTGTAAATAATATGGAAGAAGCGGTTGAATTTGCTAAGAAACTTACAGAGAGGGGAACTAGTTGTTTGTTGTCTCCTGCTGCTTCGAGTTATGGATTTTTTAAGAATTTTAAGGAAAGAGGAAATTTGTTTAAAAAGTTGGTTTTGGAGGGGTAGGAGGTAGCCGCCCAAGCCATAGAATTCAGTAATGATTGGTGGGATATATATTATTTTAAAAATGTTTCCCAACAGCGCACAGAGAGTAATAATTTCTGAGTGTGAGGAGTCGATTACTTTTGTGGTGTGAGGAAATGTGAGAATTAATTGGGTGTAGATGTGGTCTGGAAAATTATAACTCTCTGTAGCTAGCCGGTCCCCACTTAAGCCACATTTTTAAAGTAATATATATCCCACCAATCATTACTGAATTCTATGGCTTGGGCTACTCGGAAGATGGTAGTAGAATTTTGGAGTTGTTTTAGAAAGAGGGATTAGTAGTGGCAGTATGGATTATATTAATAGTTTTAGGATTTATTTTACTAATTAAAGGTGCAGATTTTTTAGTTGAGGGGGCAAGTAATATTGCTAAGAAATTTCATATTCCTGAAATAATAATTGGTTTAACGATTGTGTCTATTGGAACTTCGATGCCTGAGTTATTTGTTAGTATTACTTCGGCTATTGAGGGGTATCCTGATATGGCAATTGGAAATATTGTTGGAAGTAATATTGCCAATTTATTGTTGATTTTGGGAATGTCATCAATTATTAGATCTATCAAATTTAAAAGAGAAACAAGATTAATTGAAATTCCTATGTGTTTAGGAATTTCATTATTATTCGTTTTACTATGTAATTTAGGTCATGATATAACAAGGTTTGATGCGGGAATTTTAATTGTGCTGTTTGTCTTATTTATTTTGTATACAATTATAATGGCTAAAAAGGGCGAAGAGTTTGATAAAGAAGATGATGATGAAAAGGTTGTAGATAAAACAAAGGCAAGTAAATCAACAATTAAAGATATAGTTTTCTTAATTTTAGGAGCAGTGTTATTAAAATTTGGTGGAGATTTAACAGTTAATAATGCGGTTGAGGTTGCTAAGCATTTTGGATTAAGCGAAAAGTTGATAAGTGTTACAATTTTAGCAATTGGGACAAGCTTGCCAGAGCTAGTTACAAGCGTTTCAGCAGCATTTAAAGGAAAGAGCGATATTGCTATTGGAAATATTTTAGGTTCTAATATATTTAATATGTTGTTAATAATTGGTGTTTCTGCAATGATTAAGCCGATTGTTTATAATGTAAGTTATAATTTAGATATGATATTCCTGATTGGTGGTACTTTGGTACTATCATTGTTTCCAATTATTCCACCTAAAAATAAGATGAGTAGGGGAAATGGTTTGGTGTATGTTATTATTTATATTGGATATTTAATTAGTATATTTGTGAAGTGATATTTTTTCAAAAATAGCTTATTGCAACTCAAAGTTGCAAAGAAAAATTAAGTTGCAAATTATAGTTGGTAGAAAAATATGTACCGCAACTTTAAAATTAATTATAGGAGGTGCATAAAATGAGTTTATCAGAAAACTTACAAAATTTAAGAAAAATTAAAAATATGTCACAGGAGGAACTAGCCGAAAAATTAAATGTATCAAGACAGGCAGTTTCAAAGTGGGAAAGTGGTAACGGATATCCAGAAACAGAAAAAATAATTACTATATGTGATATTTTTGATTGTAGTATGGATGAGTTAGTTAAAGGAAAAATTTCAGAAGATATTAAATCAGAAAAGAATAACTACGATTTAATAATGACAAAAACATCAAAAGGAATTGCAATAGGAGTTACATTAATATTAATAGGAGTATCTATTATGCTTACTATTTTAGGGTTAGCTCCAAATGAACAAGCAGAGAATCAATATAGTTTAATAGGAGTAATTGCCATATTAATAGGAGTGGTTTTTGCGGTACCATTATTTATAATAAATGGTACAAAAGTGGATGATTTTAAGAAGAAAAATCCGGTAATTGCAAATGTGTATTCAGAAGATGAATTAGACGAAGGAAAATCAAAATATACAAAATTTATAGCGTTGGGAATTTCTATAATATTAATAGGCGTTGTTGTTATGATGGCATTACTAGGATTTAAAGTATTTGAAAATGATACTATGCCGGTAGCTGTATTAATGTATTTTGTTACAATTGGAGCATCATTAATTGTTTATTCAGGAAAAATGCAAGATAAATTTGATATAGAAAAATATAACAAAGAAAATTCTGAGGAATATAAACAAAACGATGAAAAAGTTAGTAAAATATGCGGAATTATTATGATACTAGCAACTATTATTTACCTTGTTTGGGGATTTGCCTTAAAAATGTGGCATATAAATTGGATTGTATTCCCAGTAGGTGGAATGTTGTGTGGAATAACAGCAATAATTTTAGGAAAAGATGGTAAATAAATGTAATCTTACGAGCAAGATAAATTATAATTTGTAGTACTTAAAAATTAATACAAATAATGTTGAAATGTAAAGAAAATCATGATATAATACAAACGATAGTTCGCAAATAGTAATTAATGTAAAATAAAAAAATAATAAATGAAGCAAGAACTAAATTTCAAATAAGAAAGGAGGTTCTTGCTTTTTTGCGTGCAATAAAAAACAAAATGATTGGAGGAATGTTATGGAAGAAAATGAGCTAAAAAGTATTATTGATTTTAATAATATTATTGACAAACACGTACGATACGTAGTAAAATATAATAAGTTGGAGGTAGAATTATGAAGTTTCGAGAACTGGACAAAATTTTAACCTCCAAAGGATGGTATCATCATCATACAAATGGGTCACACTACATATATAAACATGAAGAAATAGAACGGAAGTGTAACAGTACCAAATCATAAAGGTGATATTCCAAAAGGTACTCTTAATAATATATTGAAACAAGCGCATTTGAAATAAATTAAATATACTTAAGGAGGTATAAAAAATGAAAGTTATTTATCCAGTATTATTTTATGAAGAAAAAGAAGGGGGATATTCTGTTTTTGTCCCGGATTTAGAAAAAGCATTAAATTGCAGTGCATCAACATGCGGAAGCACATTAGAAGAGGCAATGGAAATGTCAGAAGATTTAATTGCGGGTTTAATAATAGATGAAATTGAAGCGGATAATAAAATTCCTAAAGCAAGTAAAATTGAAGATGTAAAATTTGAAGATTTAGAAGAAAGACTAGATATAGAAAACTGGGATTATGTTTCAAAATTTAAAACATATATAGCTGTTGATATAAATGCTTTCGCAGAAAAGTGGGGAAAGGAATTGGTTAAGAAAACAGTTAATATTCCTAAATGGATAAATACTAAAGCTGAAAGCTTAAAAATAAACTTTTCTAAAACATTGGAGGAAGCTTTATTAGAGAAAATATATAAATCATAAAAAATAATAAACTAGAGGTTTCAAATTGAAACCTCTAGTTTTAAGTTTTATATTAAAAATCACAATTTCCAGGTGTTCTGGGGAAAGGAATTACATCACGAATATTTTGCATACCAGTAATATACATTAATAATCTTTCAAATCCTAATCCAAATCCAGAGTGAACAGTAGAACCAAATCTACGTAATTGTAAATACCAATCTAATTCTTCAGTATCCATTCCTAATTCTTTCATACGATTTACTAATTTATCGTAATCTTCTTCTCTTTGAGAACCACCCATAATTTCACCTGCACCAGGTACTTCTAAGTCAACTGCTGCAACTGTTTTTTCGTCTGGGTTAAGTTTCATATAAAATGCTTTAATATCTTTTGGCCAGTTTTTAACAAATACAGGACCATTGAAATATTCTGTAATATATTTTTCATGTTCTTTTGCTAAATCTTCACCATATTCTGGTTCAAATTCCCATTCTTTATCAGCTTTTTTTAGAATATCTATAGCTTCTTTATGGTCTAATCTTGTAAAAGAAGAATTTAGTACTTTTTGTAATTTTTCAATTAATCCGTTTTCAATAAATTTATCACAGAATTCTAATTCTTCTGGGCATTTTTCTAAAACAACTTTTACAACATATTTTAAGAAATCTTCTTCAATATTCATTAATTGCTCTAAATCACAGAAACAGATTTCTGGTTCTACCATCCAGAATTCATTAGCATGTGTTTTTGTATTTGAATTTTCTGATCTTAAAGTAGGTCCAAATGTATATATTTTTCCAAATGCATGGGCAAATGTTTCTCCATGTAATTGTCCAGAACCAGTAATAAAAGCTTTTTTACCAAAGATGTCTTGTGTAAAATCAGTATGTCCATCTTTTTGAGGTAAAGGATTATCTAAATCCAATGTTGTTAATTTAAACATTTCAGCTGAACCTTCACAATCTGCACATGTAATGATAGGGCTGTTTAAATATACATATCCATTGTTTTGAAAATATTCATGTATAGCAAAAGCTGCAACACTTCTGATTCTAAATATTGCATTAAATGTATTTGTTCTAGGACGTAAGTGAGCAACAGTTCTTAAATATTCAAAAGTATGTCTTTTCTTTTGAAGTGGATAATCCTGTGAACTTAAGTTGTCAATTGTCACACTTGTTGCTTGTATTTCAAAAGGTTGTTTAGCGTCTGGAGTTAAGACTAATTTACCTGTTACAGCGATTGAAGACCCGATTGTTAATTTACAGATTTCTTCAAAGTTTGTTAAATTGTCATTAAAAACAACTTGTACATTATTGAAGAATGAACCATCATTTATTTCAATAAATCCAAAAGTTTTTGAGTCACGAACAGTTCTAACCCAACCTTCAATTTTAATTTCTTGATTTTCAAAAGATTTTGTATTTCTATATAAATCTTTGATAATTGTTGTTTCCATAAGCATCATTTTGTTAGATAAAATTTCTAACAATCTCCTTTCTGAAAATATTCATATAATCTAGAAAATCTAGATTGTTAACTATTTTTAGATTATACAACCAAATAGTTAAAAAATCAATAATTAAGAGTAAAAATTGTTTACATTATTTTTTGAAATTGATATAATCTTAAAGAAATGAGATGTATGGAGGAATTATATGAGCAAATTTGACAGTTTTAGCAAAATAGGAAAATATCATTTAAGTAACGAAATAGATAATCAAGATGCATTTTCAACTGGAAGTAATGACAGATTTGATGCTGTTGTTCTAGCTGATGGAGTATCTAGTTGTAAAAAAGGTGGAGAAGGTGCTGAAATAACAGTTGAAACAGTAAAAAAGATATTTCTCGATAATGGAGATATTATAATGAAATCTGATATTAAAGAAAGTACTTGGGCAATACTTTCTGTGTTATCAAAAGAATTAGAGAAAAGAGCTGCTGAAGATCACGAAGAAGTAAGAGAATATGCAAGTACTTTAGCAGCTGTATTAATAGATAGAAATACTAAAACTGCATTTGCAATGAATTTAGGAGACAGCATGATTCTAGGAATAAAAGGATTGGACATTAATATTGTAGGAATGCCTTGTGATTCAAAAAATGGAATTCCTTCAACAATTACTAAATTATCTAATCATTTTACTAATGCAATAATGTTAAATTCAAAAGATGGTGCATTCAAATATGATACTTTTGTGCTATGCTCGGATGGTGCTTGGAGAGAGATGTTCCATAAAGGCATATTACGTAATAATGTAAAAGAAATGATGATAAAAAGAGATTTTAATGGATTAAGAAAATATCTTAAAGAGAAGAATACATTTGATGATTGTACATTTATAGCTTTGGACACCGAAAGGGAAAATGAATGGGATAAAGATTCCATTAGTAATGATTTAGAAAGATAGAAAGGAAGCGTTTTGATGAAGACTGAAAGAAATATTTTAATAGCTTTTATTTTGAATTTGGGATTTTCAATATTTGAATTTTTTGGAGGATTTTTTACAAATTCTGTAGCAATTTTAACAGATTCTATTCATGATATGGGAGATGCATTAAGCATAGGAATATCATATTTTTTAGAAAAGAAAAGTAAGAAGAAAGTAGATAATAAATACACTTATGGATATATTAGATATTCAGTTTTAGGAGGATTAATTACAACAGTTATTTTGTTGGTAGGGTCAATTTTGGTTATCTATAATGCAGTAGGAAGAATAATACATCCAGTAGAAGTAAATTATGAGGGAATGATTGTTTTTGCAATAATAGGAGGTGTTCTAAATTTTATAGCTGCATATGTAACAAGAGAAGGAGATTCAATTAACCAAAAGAGTGTCAATCTTCATATGTTAGAAGATGTGCTAGGATGGATTATAGTTTTAATTGGTGCAGTAATTATGAAGTTTACTGATATAAGAATAATTGATCCACTTATGAGTATAGGAGTGGCTATATTTATTTTAATTAATGCTATGAAAAATTTAAAACAAGTTTTGGATTTATTTTTGGAAAAGACACCTAAGGATATTGATATAGATCATTTGAAAGAACATTTATTAGAAATAGATGAAGTTGACGATATTCATCATATACATGTTTGGAGTATTGATGGTTATAATAATTATGCAACAATGCATATAGTTACTAAAACTGATGATATAAAATCTTTGAAAATAGCTATAAGAGAGGAATTAGAGGAGCATAATATTTGTCATGCAATTCTTGAGACTGAGGATGAAGTTTGTGAGGAAAAAGAGTGTCATCCACATCTTCATGAAAATGGGGGACATCATCATCACCATCATCATCATTAAAATTTGGAAGGGAATAATATGGATTTACCAATAGAATTAAGAAGTTTAATTGAGGAAAAACTGGAAAATAACAATATAAAAGACTTACAAAAAAATGCTGAAGGCATAAGTTTTAAATATAGAGAAAAAAGTGGAAAAGGTAACAGGCTGGTTACTGAAAATATTGAAGCATTAGCATATGCAGCAGTTAGAATGCCTGCAACTTATGGAGCAATTATGACTGCATTACAAAATACTTTAGAAATATATAATCCACAAATACACTCTATTTTAGATGTTGGAGCCGGAACTGGTGCGGGAACATGGGCAATAAGTAACATTATTGATTTTGAGGATAGCATATGTCTTGAAAGAGAAGATGAAATGATGAATCTTGGAAAATCTTTAATGCAAGAATCAGGAATTCAACAATTAGAAAATGTACAATGGGAAAAATTTGATTTGGTAAGTTCAGAGATAGAACACAAAGCAGATTTAGTTATTTGTTCATATGTTTTAAATGAATTGAGCGAAACAGACAGAAAACAAGCTTTGGAAAAATTGTGGAAAGCAACAAATAAAATTTTACTAATTATAGAACCAGGAACACCAGTTGGATTTAGTGAAATAAAAGAAATAAGAAAAAGTTTAATGGAAACAGGCGGTAAAGTAATTGCACCTTGTCCCATTATAGAAAAATGTCCAATAGCAGAAGATGACTGGTGTCATGCAACATGTAGAGTTTCAAGAACTAAGATTCACAAATTATTAAAAAGTGGTGATGTTCCATATGAAGATGAAAAGTTTTCATATATTGCTGTTAGTAAGGAAATGTTTGAAAAAAGTGATCTTGCAAGAGTTCTAAGACATCCTAAGATTGAAAGTGGAAAAATAACTTTACAAATATGTTCAAAAAATGGAATTAGTGAGAAGGTTATTACAAAAAAAGATAAAGAACTATTTAAACTAGCTAAAAAAGCTAGTTGTGGTGATAGAATTATCACAAATTAAATAATTATAAAAAGGCAGGAACACAATTCCTGCCTTTATGTATTTCAAATGAATTTGTATAAAACAAAAATTTAAAATTCATAAAACCAAGAAAAATATTCCTGCAAAAATTTAACTAGTTGCTAAAAACGAACTTATTTTGCCATGTTGCTTTCAGCTTGTTGTATTAATTTTCTAACCATGTTACCACCGATTCTACCAGCGTCTCTTGAAGATAAGTCACCGTTATAACCATCTTTTAAAGTAACACCAACTTCACTAGCTACTTCATATTTGAATTTATTTAAAGCTTCAGCAGCAGCTGGAACAACTTTTCTATTTGAATTGTTTGAGTTTGCCATAATATTCACCTCCTGTAATTGTACATTTACTATTCTGAAAAAACTTTCTTGCTTTTTCAATATTATGATGTGCAATTATAATTTTTTTAAACTGGAAATTTCTTGAATTTCGACAAATTTTATAAAAAATAATTATACTATTTAATTTAACCGAAAATAAAAAAACAATTCATAAATAAGTATAAGATTTTTTTATAAGTTAATAATTTAAATATAAAAAATTTTTTTGAGGTGATTTTATGAATAATGATGATGATGAAATAGAGGATAGTACAAAATATGGAGAGTTTGTTTCTTCTTATTTTGCATGGTTAACTTTAGATGGACAAAAGGAAAGAGCTAAAGAGTTGGATAAGATGACTAAAAACAAGGATTGATTCAAAAAAGCTTGAAAAGACAAGCAATTGTGTGATATTATATAATACACAAAAATGAAAGGAGATTTAGTATGCAATATAGGTTTACTAATAGAGCTGAAAAGGCTTTACAAATTGCAAATGAAACAGCATCAACTATGGGTCATAGTTATATAGGAACAGAACATTTATTGTATGGTTTGGCTGAAGAAGGAAATGGTGTCGCAAGTAAAGTTTTAGAATTGCAGAATGTTACTCCAGATAAAATAATAGAAGAGATTGAAGAATTAATAGGAATAGTAGAAAATGATATAGAAATAGTTGGAACATCAGGTTTTACGCCACGTACTAAAAGGGTAATTGAAAATGCCTTTAAAGAAACTAAAAAAATAGGTAGTGAATTTATAGGAACAGAACAATTGTTAATAGGAATAATGCAAGAGGCTGATAGTGTTGCAGTTAGAATTTTACTAGATTTAGATGTTAGTCCACAAAAAGTATATAGTGAAATTTCTAAAGTGATAAATGAAGAAGATTTAACTCAAAGTGATTTGTTAGATAGCAAATACATTGGAAGCTATAATTCAACACCAACTTTAAATCAATTTGGTGCTGATTTAACAAAACAAGCAAGAGAAGGAAAATTAGATCCTGTCATTGGAAGAAAAGATGAAATTGAAAGAGTAATTCAAATTTTATCAAGAAGAACAAAGAACAATCCATGCTTGATTGGTGAACCAGGTGTTGGAAAAACAGCCGTAATAGAAGGATTAGCTGAAAAAATTGTTTTAAATGATGTTCCAGAATTATTAAGAAACAAAAGAGTGGTAACCTTAGATATAACTAGCATGATTGCAGGAGCAAAATATAGAGGAGATTTTGAAGAAAGAATTAAGAAAAGCCTAAATGAAGTAAAAAAAGTAGGAGATGTTATATTATTTATTGATGAAATCCATACAATAGTTGGAGCTGGGGCTGCAGAAGGAGCAGTTGATGCTGCTAATATTTTAAAACCATTGTTAGCAAGAGGTGAAATACAATTAATAGGTGCAACAACAATAAGTGAATATAGAAAATATATTGAAAAAGATGCTGCACTTGAAAGAAGATTTAGCCCTGTTAATGTTTTAGAACCTACACCAGAAGATACAATTAGAATTTTGCAAGGTGTTCGTGATAAATATGAAGCACATCATAATGTCAAAATAACAGATGAAGCTATAGAAGCTGCAGTTACACTATCTGTTAGATATGTAAATGATAGATTCCTCCCAGATAAGGCAATTGATTTAATTGATGAAGCATCATCAAAACTAAAAATGAAAACATATACAAGACCAGAAAGACTAAAAGAACAAGAAGAGAAAATTGCTCAAATAGAAAAAGAAAAAGAAGAAGCAATTTTAGTACAGGATTTTGAAAAAGCAGCAAATTTAAGAGATGAAGAATATGAGTTAAGAGAAAAATTAGAAAAAGATAATAAAAGATGGGAAAATAAAACAAGTAGAAATGTTACAATTCTAAACGAAGAAGATATTGCTGAGGTCATTTCAAGTTGGACTAATATTCCTGTTAAGAAATTAACTCAAGATGAAAATGAAAAATTGAAGTCGTTAGAAGATGTTCTTCATAAAAGGGTTGTTGGGCAAAATGAAGCTGTAGAAGCGGTTGCAAAAGCAATAAGAAGAGGAAGAGTAGGATTAAAAGATCCATCAAGACCAATAGGTTCATTCTTATTTTTAGGACCAACTGGTGTTGGAAAAACAGAGCTATCTAAAGCCTTGGCTGAAGCATTATTTGGAAATGAAGATGCTATGATAAGAATTGATATGTCAGAATTTATGGAACCACATTCAGTATCTAAATTAATTGGTTCGCCTCCAGGATATGTTGGATTTGATGAAGGTGGACAATTAACAGAGAAAATCAGGAGAAAGCCATATTCTGTTTTATTATTTGATGAAATAGAAAAAGCACATCCTGATGTTATGAATATGTTATTGCAAATATTAGAAGATGGGCGATTAACAGATTCACAAGGAAGAACTGTTAATTTCAAAAATACGGTAGTGATAATGACTTCTAATATTGGAGCAAGAATGATAACAGACAAGAAAATGTTAGGTTTTACAGTAAATTCAGAAGATGATAAAAAAGAAGAAAACAAACAATATGAATCAACTAAAAAAGATGTTATGGCTGAATTAAAGAAAGAGTTCAAACCGGAATTTATTAATCGTATAGACGAAATTATCGTATTTCATAAATTAGTTGAAGAAGATATAATGAAAATAATAGATATAATGTTGAAGCAGGTTGAAAAAAGATTGAAAGATAATAATTTAGATGTTCAAATTGATGATAGTGTAAAAAAATATATTTTTGAAAAAGGCTTTGATAAAAATTATGGGGCTAGACCTTTGCGTAGAGCTATTCAAACTTATGTTGAAGATGAAATCAGCGAGGCTATTTTGGATGGAAAGGTAGTTGTAAACAAAAAAGCAGTAATTGAAATTGATGAAAAACAGAAAGTTGTTGTTAGATAATTTAAATTAGGGACGGAGAAAATTTTAAAAATTTAAAATTTTCTCCGTCCCCGATTTAAAAACACTTGATTTTTTAGTGGAAATATGGTAATATATAGAAATATGAATAGTGAAAATTAAATTTGAAAGGGGAAATAACAATGGCAGAAGTATATATGGCAGGAGATTTTAGAAATGGAACAACATTTGAAATGGACGGAAACGTATTCAAAGTTGTAGAATTCCAACACGTAAAACCAGGTAAAGGTTCAGCATTTGTTAGAACAAAATTAAAAAATGTAATCAGTGGGGCAGTTATTGAAAAAACATTTAACCCATCTGAAAAATATCCGGGAGCAGAAATCGAGAAAAAAGAAATGCAATATTTATATAATGACGAAGATTTATACTATTTCATGGATAATGAAACATATGAACAAATGCCTTTAAATAAAGAACAATTAGGAGATGCTTTAAAATATATTAAAGAAAACATGAATGTTAAAATCTTATCATTCAAAGGAAATGTATTTGCAGTTGAACCTCCAATGTTCGTAGAATTAGAAGTAACTTACACAGAACCTGGATTTGCTGGAAACACAACAACAACATCTGGAAAACCAGCTAAATTAGAAAACGGATTAGAAATATTAGTTCCATTATTCGTAAACATTGGTGATATCGTTAAAATCGATACAAGAACTGGTGATTACATGGAAAGAGTAAACTAATTAAAAACTATTAATGAAAAAGAATAAGCTTATATTTTAATGTATTAATGTACATAATAAAATATAAGCTTATTTTAGAAAGGTTTGAAATTAATGGAAGATTTAAGTAAAGATTTTCAAAAGGTTATTAATGAATTATTAGAAAGTATAAATTTATTAAGTAATAAAATTGACATTATAGAAAAAAGACAAAAAGATATTGAAAATAAAATTAATAAAATTCAAAATTCAGTTTCAGGAATTGAGAATGATATGTATGATGATGGGTTTGAATTTGAAGTTATTTGTCCATATTGTAATACAGAATTTGTGGCAGATGTTGAATCAAAATCAGAAATTAAATGTCCTGAATGTCAAAACGTTATTGAACTAGATTGGAATGGTGGGGAAGAGCAAAATTGTTGCTCTGGGCACTGTTCAAGTTGTGGTTCAAGATGTGGAGAATCTTTTTTTAATGAATTTGGAGAAGATATTAATTTTATTGATGAAGATGACGATGATGATATGTAGTCTTAAAATAGTGACATTGGATCAATATATTTGGAATTAACTTTTACGGTAAAATGTAAATGAGATCCAGTTGTTGCTCCATTTGTTGGATTACCGATTAGAGTCTTTATATGGATTATTAGGAAACCCGTATACATTTTTAGGACCAACTTGAGCAATTATTTGTCCTTGATTTACAAATTGACCTGGTTGAACTAAATAGTTAGGGGAAATATGGTGGAAAATAACGGTGTATTGTTCATTTTCTACAACTACACTACATCCGCCACTTCCCATAAATCCAGTTCGTGTTACTTTACCTGAGATTGCTGATATAATATTTGTTCCGGCAGGGGCAGGTAAATCAATTCCACCGTGAAATGTTGTAGCTCCGACAGTTGGCGCACCTCTGTAGCCAAAAGGAGAGCTAATACGGGTATAACCAGGAAGGGGCCAACAAATATTTTTAGAAGAGATAATTTTCGTAAAACTTGTTTCAGTATTAGAAGGATTAGTAATTGTAACATTGTTTAAAAATGGAATGGAGAAAGTAGAAATAATTATTATAGTAATAAAAATGATAATAAAAAAAGTTTTGGTAAGTGAATTAAAATTAAACATAAAGCTCCTTTCAAAGTAAATAAATAGAGGATAAAAAATATTTTGAAATAATTTGTTTATAAAAATAAAAGCCTTGGTATTTCCATACCAAGGCTTTTAAACTCCTTTTGGAGTAAAATCTGGCAGGGGTAGAAGGACTCGAACCCTCACAGGCGGTTTTGGAGACCGATGTGCTACCATTAACACTATACCCCTATATATCGACATTTGTTATATTATCATATTTATTTTATTAGTGCAAGATGTTTTTATAAAAAATATTTTTAATTTGGTGGAGGTGAGGAGAGTCGAACTCCTGTCCAAATGCTCTTCCATATAAACTTCTCCGAGTGCAGTTTGTTATTAAAATTCCTTTAGTATAACATTAACAAACAAACGATATACTAAAGTAGCTATAAAATACCCACTATTTCCATAGCAAGAAATAGTTTTGTTTCCCACTAATTTGACGCCTTATTAATAACCGTGGGAAGTTATTGTAAGACGACGCCGCAACTTAGGCAGCGTATGCTAATTCTGTATTATCAGCGTTTATATTTATTTTCTCGTTTATTTAAGTGGCCAACGAGAATCCACTACTCGCTATTTATACTTCTAAACAATTGTCGAAACCAATTACACCCCCATAAATGAATGTAATCTAAACTACAATAGAGTACCTTTTAATTATACAATAATTTTAAGAAAAAAACAATATATAAATTGATATTGCAAAAAATAAATAATAAGTATAAAATAGCCATAGAAAATAAATTTTGCACAATTGGGGACGCGTCCCCGCTGTGCAAAATGCACAACGAGGGACACATCAGCAAGGGATAACCTGTCCCTGGCTGTGCAAAATGCACAGCAGGGACGCGTCCCCAACTGTGCAGAAAGGAAAGTATATGAAAGTTACAGATATAGGAGATTTAGAAATAATTGCTAAAGATATAAGAAGAAATATAGTAAAAACAGTGTATAATGCAAAATCTGGGCACCCAGGAGGTTCACTTTCTTGTGCAGATATTTTAACTGTTTTATATTTTAATCAAATGAATATAAATCCACAAGATCCTAAAGCTGAAGGAAGAGATAGGTTTGTATTATCAAAAGGACATTGTTCACCTGCGTTATATAGTACTTTGGCAAAAAGAGGATATTTTGATGAAAAAGAACTAGATACATTTAGAAAAATAGGTTCAAATTTACAAGGACATCCAGATATGAACAAAATTCCGGGTGTAGATATGACAAGTGGTTCATTAGGACAAGGATTATCTGTTGCAAATGGAATGGCGCTTTCATCAAAAATGGGCAGTATGGGATATAGAGTTTATTGCTTATTAGGTGATGGAGAAATAGAAGAAGGGCAAGTTTGGGAAGCAGCAATGACATCGGCAAAATATAAATTAGATAATTTATGTGTTATAGTAGATAATAATAATTTGCAAATAGATGGAAATATTAAAGATGTAAAAGGATTAAATAAAATAGAAGAAAAATTTGAAAGTTTTGGTTTTAAGGTTATTCCAGTTGACGGAAATAATATTGAACAATTAATTGATGGTTTTGAAAGGGCAAAAATGACGAAAGGAATGCCAACTGCAATTATAGCAAGAACTGTAAAAGGAAAAGGTGTTTCTTTTATGGAAAACAAACCAGAATGGCATGGTAAAGCTCCAAATGAGGAGCAATTTAAGCAAGCAATGAACGAATTAAATTAACATAAAAATGACACAAAATGAGTCCGTCCTGGATTGTGTCACAGAAAGGAATGATAATATGAATTTAGATAAAAAAGTAGCAACACGTCAAAGTTATGGAGAAGCATTAAAAGAATTAGGTAAAGAAAATGAAAATATAGTTGTTTTAGATGCTGATTTATCTACTGCTACAAAAACGGAATTGTTTGCTAAAGAGTTTCCAGAAAGATTTTTTGATTTAGGAATCAGTGAACAAGATATGATTGGAACAGCTGCTGGATTTGCAACTTGTGGTAAAATTCCATTTGCTAGTACATTTGCGGTATTTGCTGCAGGCAGGGCATATGATCAAATCAGAAATAGCGTATGCTATCCAAATTTAAATGTTAAAATTTGTGCTACACATGCTGGTGTAACAGTTGGAGAAGATGGAGCAAGCCATCAAATGTTAGAAGATATTTCAATGATGAGAACATTACCTAATATGAAAGTATTTTCACCATGTGATGATACTGAAACAAAATATATAATTAGTGAAATTAGCAAAATAGATGGGCCATGTTATGTACGTTTATCAAGATTGTCAACACCTGTTATATATGATGAAAATGAAAAATTCGAATTAGGTAAAGCAAAACAAATTGGAAATGGGGAAGATGCTACTATTTTTGCAACAGGAGTTTGTGTTGCTGAAAGCTTAAAAGCAAAGGAAATATTAGAGAAAAAAGGTATAAATGTTAGGGTAGTTGATATTCATACTTTAAAACCAATTGATAAAGAAGCAATAGTAAGATGTGCTAAAGAAACGAAAAGAATAATTACTGTTGAAGATCATAGTATAATAGGAGGATTAGGGTCAAGTATTTGTGAAATATTAGCTGAAGAGTATCCTTGTAAAGTAACAAGATTAGGAATAAATGATTCATTTGGTAAATCTGGAGATGCAATACAGCTTATGAATTACTTTAGAATTGATGCTGAAGCAATTGTAAATTTGTTCTAAATTTGCCAAAACGCCTAAAATGTGGTATAATTAAGTATACTAGATAGAAGGTGGTAAATATGGTAATTTTAACTATTATATATGTTTTATTACTTGTTATTGCAGCATTAGTAGGTTATACAATATTACAAATTAAATTATATGGAATGAATGTTAAAGACTTCTGGACATTTATTAAATCAATTCAAGATTTAGATGTTTTATATAAATTCTCAAAAAGATATGAAAAAATGTCTTCACAAGAACAAATAATATTCTTAGCAGAAGCAGAAAAAATGTTTAATGCTTTTGATAAAGTTCCATCACAAATTTGGGAAGATGAATATGAAAAATATTCACAAATTGTTGATGTATACAGAAACATAAAAATGCTAAGATGGTCTGATGCAAATTCCTAAAAGTACATATAGAAATACTATAGCTAAAGTAGTGATGTAACATTAAATTGATAATGTTACATTACTACTTTTTTATTGAAAAGGTTACATAAATTTGACTATATTTAAAAAATATGATAAAATAAAGAATATTTTACAAAGGAGGGGCTAAAATGCCAGTAATAACGACTTATGGTATATTTTTACCTAATGGGCGGTTTTTGCCGAATGACTCGGATGGTCATGCAAAAAACGCCTCTAGATTCTGCGAACACTATCCGGAATTTAATCAATTAAAAAATAATGCAAAAGACTTAAACCCAGATGAATTTCTCATAACTGCAGGTTGCGGCATTGTTGCTGGCTATAATGGTGACAGATGTTTTAAAATAGCAGCTGACAATGATAATCCTGTAATAAAAAATCTTACACAAGAATACCGAAATTCAGGATTCAAAATTTGGCCTTATTGGAAAATAAATAATAGTTATAAAAAATCTTTAGATACTGTTATTGAAAATATGCCAGAAATGAAAATTGTTGCAAGAAATGAGGTATTTGTTGTTATGAATTTAAGTGGTAAAGTAGGTTTTTTAATTGAAGGAAAATTCTATTCCAATTCAGGAAGAGGACATGAAGCAAATGCTCGTGATATAATTCATGAAAAAGGTTGGGATAGCGAATGGAACAGCGGAAATGCACAGGATTTTCTCGTACTGCATAAGAGGGCTATTCAAATAGGTTCAGGAATTTTCTCTAAAAAGATAATCGCTTCAAGGGAATTTTACAATGAATCAAAAATCTAAAGAGTAGCTAAAATGTATAAGATAAGTGATTATTCACATGATCTTATTAGGTAAGAAAAAAGAGGGGTACAATTGTACTCCTCTTTTTATGTAACAAAATTTCAATAATTAAATATAATAAAATAAATGAAATGAATAAAATTTTTTTAAAAATTTATACTAAAAATAAAAGAGTTATGGTTTATAGGCAAATCCGTAAAACCTAAATAGTTTATGCAAGGAAGTATGATAATGAATTTAATTTATTTTGATCATGCGGCTACAACTCCTGTAAAAGAAGAAGTTTTAAAGGAAATGCTACCTTATTTTTCAGATAATTATGGTAATCCATCTTCAATATATTCCATAGGAAGAAGAAGTAAAAAGGCAGTAGATTGTGCAAGGGCAAAAGTAGCAAAAGCTATAGGAAGCACTGAAAAAGAGATATATTTCACGTCATGTGGGAGTGAATCTGATAATTTAGCAATAAAAGGTGTTGTAAAAGCTAATCAAGAAAAAGGAAAACATATAATTACAAGTAAAATAGAACATCCAGCAGTGTTAAATACGTGTAAAAATTTGGAAAAAGATGGATATGAAATTGCGTATTTAAATGTTGACGAAAATCGGTTTTATAAGTTTGGATGAATTAAAGGATTCGATTAGAAATGATACTGTTTTAATAAGTATTATGTTCGCAAACAACGAAATTGGAACAATTCAACCAATAAAAGAAATTTCCAAAATTGCTAAAGAGTCAAATGTGATTTTCCACACAGACTGTGTTCAAGCTATTGGAAATGTAAAAATTAATGTTGATGAATTAGGAATAGATTTGTTATCAATGTCTGCTCATAAATTTTATGGACCAAAAGGCGTTGGAGCCCTATATGTTAGAAATGGTATTGATTTTGCTAAAATACAAGATGGGGGGCATCAAGAAAGAAATAAAAGAGCAGGTACTGAAAATGTAGCAGGAATAGTAGGATTAGGAAAGGCTATTGAATTAGCAAATAATAATTTAGAGAATTATAATAGTAAATTATTAAAATTACGAAATTATTTTATAAGAGAAATAACTAGCAAATTTAAAAATGTTAAAATTAATGGAGATTTAAAACAGCGTTTGCCAGGAAATGTAAATATATCTTTTCCAAATACTGATGCAGAAGAAGTGCTTTTAAAACTTGACAGTCAAGGAATTTGCGCATCTGCAGGATCAGCTTGCAGTTCGGGCTCATCTGAACCATCACATGTGTTAACAGCTATTGGTTTGGATAAAAATTTAGTTGGTGGTTCATTAAGAATTACTTTTGGAGAACAAAATAATATTGATGAGGTGAAATTTTTAATTAATGTTTTAGAGAGAATACTTGGTTAAAAATTAATAAATTACACATACTAAAAATACAACAATAAAAATAATAAAGTTTGTGTAGGTAGATGTGTAATGAAAATGTTAAAAAACTCAATAATAGGAATATGTGCTGGTTTTATTACAGGCTTCTTTTCTACAGGAGGAGGAATGATAATATTACCAGCACTTATTTATTTTCTGAAAATGGATGAAAAAAGAGCAAGAGCTACAACTATTTTTGCAATTTTACCAATGGCAATAACTGCATCATTTTTTTATTATAAAAGTCAATCTTTAAACTATAACTTAGGAATTAAATGTGCTATAGGCGGTATAATAGGCGGAGTTGCTGGAACAAGGTTACTAACAAAGGTATCTAATAAATTATTAAAAGTAATATTTATTTTTTTTCTTTTATATGCATCTTTTAATATGATTTTTAAGTGAAATATAATATACAGGAAGGATAAGTATGGAAATTTTAATAGGAATAATAGCAGGAATGATCACCTCGATAGGTATGGGTGGAGGAACTATATTAATTTTATTGCTGACAATATTTTTAGGAGTTTCACAGCGTACGGCACAAGCTACAAATTTAGTTTTTTTTATACCTACCGCAATAACAACGATTATTATAAATATTAAAAATAAAAATATTGATTTTAAAACAGGAATAAATATAGTATTTTTTGGAGTTCTAGGTTCAATAGGTGGAGCTTTAGCTGCAAGTAAAGTGGATGTAAGAAATTTGAGGAAATACTTTGGAATTTTTTTAGTGTGTATTGCAATACACGAAATATATAATTATTACAAATTATATATAAAGAAGGAGGATGACAAGAATGAAGTTAGTTAAAGGAATGTTAATTGGCGGAATGGTTTCTGCTGGCTTAATTATGATTTATGGTGAAACTATGGGATTTAACAAAAGAAAGATGATGAAGCAAGGGAAAAAAATGATGAAAAAAATGGGATTATAGTTATAAATATAGTTAAAAAAGCCACAAAAATATTTTTTGTGGCTTTTTTATATTAAATTAAATTCAATATTAGCAATCTTTTTCACAATCATTTTCATGGCATGGAAAGTGTTCTTTTTTTTCGCAATCAATTTTTACGCCTTTTAAACATTTTCCTTTATGGTGACATGTTGTACATATTTTTCTGTGTTTTACATCATTTGCCCATATTTGAACTTCATAGAATTTATTTGCACATAATGGTCCAAAAACAAATTCACCATTTTTATCTGTAAATGTATGAGTTACAGGCTTTCTTTCTTCTTTTCCACAATCTTTTTCAACTTCAATTAGTTTAACAACAGCGTCTTTAACTGGTTCATCATAAGCATCTTTTATAATTCCATAAATTACAGAACGGTTATCTTCAGGTAATGTTATATCAATATCAAATTGCTTTCCAGATGAAATAACTCCTTCAACATCAATTACAGGGCATTTATCTTTTTCAAATTCCATTTTTATCATCCTTTCAAAATTTTTGCATATACACATGCTTAATATATAATATGGAAAATTTAGACATTATGTGACAAGTTTTGAATTAGCTAAAAAACTAAAACAAATTATATATTTATGTAGAAATAATGTGTATAAAGTGATATAATATTACTCGAATGGAGGGGTATATGAAAAAGGAAATTTTAATTATAGTAAATCCTTGTGCAGGCAAGGGAAAAGTTAATAAATATATTCCTGAAATATGTGATAATTTAGAAAAACAAGATTACGAATTAGAAGTCATTTATACATCAGAAAATAACAATGGTGAGAATATTGTTCAAAATTATATAAGATATATTGATGCAATTGTTGTTTGTAGTGGAGATGGTACTTTAAATGAAGTTGTTAATGGTATTATAAAATCTCACAAGAAGATTAATGTAACATATATACCTTTTGGTACAACAAATGATTTCGCAAAAACAATGAGAATTCCAAAAAGAAAATATAGTTTATCAAAGAGATTATCAAAATATAATGCAATTGACATTGATATTGGAAATTTTAACAATAAATCTTTCTATTATATTGCTGCTTTTGGAGTATGTACAAATATTTCATATTCAACAAAACAAAAAGATAAAAACAAAATGGGAAAATTAGCTTATTATCGAGAAGGTTTAAAAGTATTAAAGAAAATAAAAAAATTCAAACCAATTCAAACAACAATAGTAACTGATGATGAAATAATAAAAGGCGAGTTCATATATGGAGGGGTTAGTAACTCAGTTTCAATTGGTGGATTAAAATGGTTTTCAAGAAGTGAGATTAGTGTTAGTGATGGTAAGTTTGAAGTTATCTTAATTAAAAAGCCTAAAAATATAATTGGATTATTGAAAATATTTATATCTATTCTAAGAAAAAAATATGATCAAAAGAACATATATTATCTTAAAACCAAACATTTCCAAGCTGACTTTGAACATGAGACAGAATGGACATTAGATGGGGAATATGGTGGAAGAGAAAAGCATGTTCTTATTGAAAATAATAAAGCAAAACTAGGATTTTTAGCTCCTAAGAAAGGTGGAAAAAAATGAAAAATAATTTATTAGTGGCAGGTATTTTTAATATTATTGTTGGATGCTTGTGGCTGTTTGCAAGTTTTGAAGCAAGTACTGCAGCTTTTGTAATTGGTGCATTTGTTCTTGTAGCTGGAATAATGAATATTATATATTCAAAGTTAGAGCCAGAGAAATTATATGAAAAAAGAAATATTATTTTAATATGGGGAATATTATTATTACCATTTAGTTTAATATCAGCAATAATTTTATTGGTTGATTGTGATAAAATTAAATCTGAATATGCAAAATATTTAAGAGAACAAGATGTTAAAGTTTTAGATGAAAATAACCAAAATGTTAAGGTTAGCAAAGAAACAAAAAAATTAGACATTTTATTAAAAATAGGTATTGCAATGGTTTCAGTTTCTGGAATTATGATTGCAACAACTTCATGGGAATTAATGACCGATTTTGTTAAATTAATTATGATAGCTTTAATAGGTGTGTTATTCTTAGGATTATCAATTTTTAGTGATAAAAAATTAAAGATTCGTGGAACAACTATTACATATTGGATATTATCAATGATAGCATTTTCAATTTCAATATTCATGCTAGGTTTTTATCAAATGCTTGGAGATTGGTTTGCATTTAATGGAAATGGAGAATGTTTCTTTATAGCAACATTAATGACATGTATTTCAGCATTTTCATATATAACATACAAGAAATTTGATATGGAATCATTTATGTATTTTTCGTATTTTGGAATGGTTTCAGCAATAATTCTTGTTGCAGCTGGAATTACAAAAATAGATTGGGATATTGATGAAGTATATATTGGTTTAATTAGTAGAAGCATTGTTTTAGCATTAACTTGTTTGTTATGTGCAATTTTTGTTAAAAATAAAAAAGCAAATTATATAACATTATCAATTGTAATTCCAATAGTTTTATTATCATTAATTTTTGAAGTTAATGTAGTAGTAGCTTTATATGTTGGAATTATAGCTTTAGCAATGATAATATTTGGATTTATAAAAAAAGAATACAAAGCAATCTTTGTAGAAGGTATTGTATTCTTAATCTTAAACGTAGTAATTCAATTATGGGAATTCTGGGGAGTATTACCAGTTTGGGTATACTTATTAGTTGGTGGATTATCTTTAATTGGAATTGTTACTGTAAAAGAATTGAGTAAAAGTAAAGAAAATAAACCTGAATAAATTCTAAATAAAATGTGATAAAACTATTGCTAAATATTGAAAAATGTGATAGAATAGCACTATTGAAAAATTAGAATTTACTAAATTTTTCCTTACTTGTACAAAAGGTACAGGTTTAATATCCATAAGGAGGTGAATATAATGAATAAATACGAAAGTATAATCATTATTAATCCAAATGTTGATGAAGAAGGAATGAAAGCTTTAATTTCAAGATTCACAGATTTGATTAATACTGATGGTAAAGTAGAAAAAGTTGATGAATTAGGAAAAAGAAAATTAGCTTATGAAGTAAAGAAAAACACTGAAGGATTTTATGTTGTATTCTATTTCGAAGCTAACACAAGCCTAATTGCAGAACTTGAAAGAAATTACAGAATAACTGATGAAGTTATCAAATTCATGACAATTAAACAAGAAGATTAATTGTTATTAAATACATATCTTAAAAAGTTGTGTATAAAGTAGAACAAAAACAAAACTAAAATATAAAATGGGGCCTTTTTTGAAAGGAATGGTGGAATTATGAATAAAGTAGTATTAATGGGAAGATTAACAAGAGATCCAGAAGTAAGATATACACAAACTAATAACACATTAGTTGCATCTTTCTCTCTAGCAGTAAACAGAAGATTTGCTCGTCCAGGAGAAGAAAGACAAGCAGATTTTATAAATGTTGTAGCTTGGAGTAAAACTGGAGAATTTTGTAGCAAGTATTTTAAGAAAGGTCAACAAGTTGGTATAATTGGAAGAATCCAAACAAGAACTTGGGATGATGAACAAGGTCAAAAACATTATGTAACAGAAGTTGTTGCAGAAGAAGCATATTTTGCAGATAGCAAAAGAGATGGTGATATGGGTGGAAGCTTTGATGCTACATTCGGAACAATGCCATCAGCAAGTAGCGGATCTGATTTTGAAATATCTTCAGGAGATGACCTACCATTTTAATTATAAATTTTAATATTTAAGATAGGGGGGAAATAAAATGGCAGATAAGAAAAATAATAGAAGAAATAATAGAAATAATGATGACGATTTCAATCCTAAATTCAAAAAGAGAAAGAAAGTATGTCCATTATGTAAAGATAAAAACTTAGTTCTAGATTATAAAAATCCAGATCAATTAAAGAAATTTATCAATGAAAGAGGTAAAATATTACCTAGAAGAGCTACAGGTGCTTGTGCTAAACATCAAAGAGATATAACTTTAGCAGTTAAAAGATGTAGACAAATCGCACTTTTACCTTATACTCAAGACTAATAAAAACAAAAAAAGCTGCAGATTTTATCTGCAGCTTTTTTATTTTTTACTCCTAAAATGTTGAGAACTTCAGCAGCTCCACAAGGACATTCACCACCATATCCGATGCCAAAGGCATTATTGATGGTGAGTTCATCTTCGTCCATAAAGGTGAGAGTGAATTCTGCGGGACCACCTTCGTAATCTCCGATTTTCGTCATTGTGACTGTTTTGATTTCGTCAACATTAAGTTTCCGAACGAATCTGAGGCCTTCCTCGGTAGTTGAAAGATTAATGGTAAACTTTTTCATTTTGTTTTCCTCCAAATAAATTTATTTGCACTTAGTTGAATGATATTAGAATGTAAAAAGGAAATATAAATTAATTGTGCATGTAAATATTATACCACAATTAACATAAAATAGCAAATTGACGATAATTTTTATGTATAAAAATCAAGTTTTTAAGCCATAATTTTAATAAAGTGTATTTGTTAGAAGAAGGTGTAGACATGAAATTAGGAATAGCTTTATCAGGTGGAGGAATAAGAGGAATAGCGCATGCAGGAGTATTACAAGCATTAGAAGATAGTGGGATTAAACCAGATATTATAGGAGGAACAAGTTGCGGAAGTATAATTGCAGCAATGTATGCAGTTGGGTATTCACCATATCATATTTTTCTATTATGCAAAAGATATGGAAAAATAATTGCTAGAGCAAATGCAATGCCAATATTATCGGGAATACAAAATAGTGTGTGTAAAAAGAAAATAGCTTTTACAGGATTAAATAACGGTAAAAAAATGGAAGAAATAGGAGATGAAATGGCTAGAAGAAGGGGAGTAGGAAATCTAAAACAAATAAAAATGCCTCTTGTGATTCCTACTGTGGATTTAGTCAGTGGAAAGGAATTTGTTTTTACTAACAAAATACCAGATAATAGATCAAAAGCTAAAGAATATATAGATGAGATTAATGTAGGAAGAGCAATAAGAGCTAGTAGTAGCTTCCCAGCATATTTCAGCCCATGCAAGCATAATGGATGTGCTTTTATGGATGGTGGAGTATTAAACAATGTTCCGGCTGATGAGGTAAAATTACAAGGAGCAGATAAGGTAATAGCAGTAAAGTTTCATTCGGATGAAATAAAAGAAGATAGTAATCTTATGGATGTAGCAATGAAATGTATTGATATAATGGGAAGTAAAATATCAGAAAAAAGTTTGAATATAAGTGATTATGTTTTGGATGTATATACTGATAAAGTTGGATTATTAGATTATCAAAAGGTAGATAAATGTTACCAATATGGGTATAATGCGGTATTAGAAAATTTAAAAGAAATAAAAAAAATCTTAGCTTTCTAAGATTTTTTTTACTCTTTCAATATCATTTGAATCAGCGGTACGGACATTTTCTAGAGGATAAACTTCACCAAGTTCAATCCATTTATATTTACCTAAATCATGATAGGGAAGAAGATCAACTTTTGTTATATGCTCAACTGAATTAATAAAATCACGCAATTTATATAGGTCTTCTTCTTTATCAGTAATTCCTGGAATTATAACTTGTCTTATCCAAATTTCTTTTCCAATTGAATCTAAATACTTAATAAATTCTAATTCTTTTATATTTGAATGACCTACTAAATCTTTACAAATTTCGTCATTTATACTTTTAATATCAACTAAGAATAAATCTGTTAAATCAATTAGTTCTTTGATTTTATTTGTAATATCAACCATTCCTGAAGTATCAATAGCTGTAGATATATTGGCATTTTTTAATTTCTTGAATAATTCTATTATAAATTCGTATTGTAATAAAGGTTCTCCGCCACTTACAGTAACCCCACCGTTTGATGCAATGAAATAATTTTTATATCTTATTATTTTTTCAAATATTTCATCGACAGAATATTCTTTCCCACTTTTACAATCCCAAGTATCACGGTTATGACAAAATTTACATCTAAGTGAGCAGCCTTGCATAAATATAATAAAACGTATACCTGGTCCATCAACTGCGCCAAATGTTTCAAAAGAATGTATTCTTCCAATTATTTCTTCCATTTTTTGTCCCTTCCTTGAAACATTCCGGGACGGTCTTAAAATGTTTCTAAAATGAAACAAAACAAGACCGTCCACAAATGTTTCAAAATTTTAAATTCTCTCATGAATAGTTCTATGAATAACATCCAATTGTTGTTCTCTAGTTAATTTAACGAAATTAACAGCATATCCTGAAACACGAATTGTAAGTTGTGGATATTTTTCAGGGTGTTCCATAGCGTCTTCAAGTAATGATCTGTCAAAGATATTTACATTAATATGATGTCCTGTTTGCATAAAGTATCCATCAAGAAGATTTTTAAGATTATCTATTTGCGTATTTTCTTCTTTTCCTAAAGTGTTTGGTGTAATTGCAAATGTGTATGAAATTCCATCTGATGCATATTCAAAAGGAAGTTTTGCAATTGTGTTCATTACTGCTATAGCTCCATTAATATCTCTTCCATGAAGTGGGTTTGATCCAGGTCCAAATGGTTCGCCACCGCGTCTTCCATCAGGAGTATTTCCAGTGTTTTTTCCATAAACTACATTTGATGTAATTGTTAGAACAGAAAGTGTTGGTTTTGCATTTCTGTATGTTTGATGTCTTTCTAATTTTTTCATAAATGTTTTAATTAAATCAACAGCTATACTGTCAACTCTGTCATCATCATTACCGTATTTTGGAAAGTCTCCTTCAACTTCATAATCAACAGCTAGTCCGTCTTCATTTCTAATAACTTTAACTTTAGCATATTTAATAGCAGATAGGGAGTCAGCAACTACTGATAAACCAGCAATTCCACAAGCCATTGTTCTATAAATATCTTTATCATGTAAAGCCATTTCCAATGCTTCATATGAGTATTTATCATGCATATAGTGAATAATGTTTAAAGCTTTGATATATATTCTTGAAACATAATTCATCATATTATCAAATTTTTCCATTACTTCGTCATAATCTAGATATTCGGAAGTTATTGGTTCAAATTTTGGAGCAATTTGTTTTCCAGAATTTTCATCTCTACCACCATTTATCGCATATAATAATGTTTTTGCTAAATTAGCTCTTGCTCCGAAGAATTGCATTTGTTTTCCAATTTTCATTGGAGAAACGCAGCATGCAATTGCATAATCATCACCTAATGTAATTCTCATTAAATCATCATTTTCATATTGAATAGCAGATGTTTTAATTGAAATTTCTGAACAATATTTTTTAAAGTTTTCTGGTAAGTTTTTAGACCATAAAACAGTTAAATTTGGTTCTGGTGCAGGTCCTAAGTTAATTAAAGAATGTAGAACTCTGTATGAGTTTTTAGTTACTAAAGTTCTTCCATCAACCCCCATACCTCCAATACTTTCAGTTACCCAAACTGGATCACCACTGAATAATTCATTATATTCAGGAGCACGTAAGAAACGTACTAAACGTAATTTCATAATAAAATGATCCATTAATTCTTGAGCTTGCTCTTCTGTTAGTGTACCGTTTTTTAAATCTCTTTCAATATAAATGTCTAAGAAAGTAGAGTTTCTACCAATACTCATTGCAGCACCATTTTGGTCTTTTACTGCACCTAAATATCCAAAATATAACCATTGAATAGCTTCTTTTGCATTTGAAGCTGGAATAGAAATATCACATCCATATTTAGCAGCCATTGCTTTTAAATCATTTAAAGCTTTAATTTGCTCAGCTATTTCTTCTCTTACTCGAATAGTTTCTTCAGAAAATTCATCTGGATTAGTATTTTCTAGGTCAAACAATTTCTTGTTAATTAAATAGTCAACTCCATAAAGGGCAACACGTCTATAATCACCAATAATTCTTCCACGACCATATCCATCAGGTAGACCTGTTAATAGGTGAGAGCTTCTTGCTGCACGAATATCTGGAGTATATGCATCAAAAACACCATCATTGTGAGTTTTTCTGTATTTTTTATATATTTCGTCAATTTTTTCATCAACTTTAAATCCATAAGCTTCACAAGATTTTTCAACTATTCTAATACCACCATTTGGCATAATAGCACGTTTTAAAGGCGCATCGGTTTGAAGACCTACAATTTGTTCTAAATCTTTGTCGATGTATCCTGCTTCAAAAGCGTTAACAGAAGATGGAGTAGATGTATCAGCATCTAAAACCCCACCTTTTTCTCTTTCTTCTTTATATAATTCAAGGACTTTGTCCCATAATTTTCTTGTTTTTTCTGTTGGCCCAGATAAAAATTCATTACCTCCTAAATATGGAGTGTAATTTGCTTGGATGAAATCCCTAACATTAATTTCATCTGTCCAATCTACATGTTTTACAAAACCATCCCATTGCTTAAAATCCATAATATAAGCCCCCTTTAAACGAAAAATATTTCTTGATTTTAAATCATTTTTTTATCTTCAAATAAAATATAACACACTAGAATATAATTTACAACATAAAAACAAAAATAAAAAAATAAAAAATCTTATAAAATTTATTATGCTCGAAATAACAAATTTTATAAGATTTTTGATAAGAAATTTTTATTAATTTTCATCATCAATTATTGTTTTTGCAATTTTATAAATAAGCTTTTGTTTATCAGCAGGGCAGTTACTTAGAATTTCATTAAACTCAGAAATTAAGTATTGATCTGAAGTACTTGCTGTACCATTTAAAACATATCCTTCTGAAATTCCTAATATTCCACATATTTGACTTAATCTTTTTAGGTTTACATGAGATAAACCACGTTCAATTCTGCTTAAAAAAGCAACAGATACTTCTAATTGTTCAGCTAAATCTTCTTGTGTCATTTTTTTATCTAATCTTGCTTTCTTTAATCTGTGTCCAATTACTGTAAAATCTAAAGCCACATCAATCAACTCCTTTTTTAATTTTATAGCATTTGTTGGTTTAGTTTTACAGAAACTACTATATACAATTTAATTTATCAGTAAAATTAAATTGTGCTTTTAAATTAGAGAACGGAGAAAATTTAAAATTTTTAAAATTTTCTCCGTCCCTAATTTAAATTCTCAAAAAAATGTCGAAAAAACAGTTGTTAAAAAATACTCTTATGATATAATCAAAATGATACTATCATATTGTATTTTTTAATACAATAATAATTAAGGAGGACGACGAAAATATGAGTGAATGTAAGTGCGGAAATGCTAAAGAGAACAACGAATTTAAAGAAATTTTAGAAAAATATGAAAAAGATAAGAGTAACTTGATACAAATTTTGAATCAAGTCCAAGAAAAGTATGGTTATATCAGCCAAGATGCTCAAAAGGCAATATCAGAATATTTAGATATTTCAATGGCTGAAGTATATGGGGTAATTACATTTTACTCAAGATTTACATTAGAACCAAAAGGAAAATATAACATTGCAGTTTGCTTAGGAACAGCGTGTTTTGTTAAAGGTTCAGAGAAAGTTTTAGATAAAGTAAAAGAAATTTTAAAAATTGATGTTGGTCAAACAACAGATGATGGGTTGTTTTCAATAGAAGCAACTAGATGTGTTGGTGCATGTGGATTAGCTCCTGTTTTTACTGTTAATGATGAGGTCTATGGGAAAGCTACTCCAGAGATGGTTGAGAGTGTTATTAGAAGAATCAAAGATGAAGAAAAAATATAAAAGGAGGATTTTTAAATGAAATCTTTAGATGAAATTGATGAAATAAGAGCAAAAGTTAAATCCGAATTAGAATTAAGAATTAATGAAAATGCCAATACTGCAGAAAAACACATTTTAGTATGCGGAGGAACTGGTTGTACATCTTCAAAATCACCAGTTATAATTGAAAATTTAAATAAATCAATAAAAGAAAATAATATAGAAAATGTAAAAGTAATTCAAACTGGATGTTTTGGACTATGTGCCAAAGGACCAATCGTTATAGTTAGGCCAGAAGACGTTTTTTATGCATTGGTTAAACCAGAAGATGCGGAAGAAATTATTAATGTACATATTAAAGAAGGAAAAATAGTTGAAAGATTGCTATGCAAAGATATTGATGAAAGTGTTGTAAAAAAATTAGATGAATTAAATTTTTATAAAAAACAAAACAGAATTGCACTTAGCAATTGTGGAAAAATTGATCCAGAAAACATTGATGAATATATAGCTTTTGATGGTTACAAAGCATTAGAAAAAAGTCTATTTGAATTAAATCCAGATGAAGTTATTAAAGTAGTTTCAGATTCAGGTTTAAGAGGTCGTGGTGGAGCTGGTTTCCCAACAGGTAAAAAATGGAGCTTTGCTAGAATGGCTGAAGGCGACCAAAAATATGTTGTATGTAATGCTGATGAGGGTGACCCAGGAGCATTTATGGATAGAAGCATTTTAGAGGGAACACCACATTCGGTTATTGAAGCAATGATGATTGCTGGTTATGCAATTGGAGCTAATAAAGGATATATATATGTCAGAGCTGAATATCCAATAGCGGTTAGAAGATTCCAAATTGCTATTGATCAAGCAAAAGAATATGGAATTTTAGGAAAAAATATTTGGAACACAGGATTTGACTTTGATTTAGAGATTCGTTTAGGAGCAGGAGCTTTTGTTTGTGGAGAAGAAACTGCATTACTAGAATCAATTGAAGGAAGACGTGGTCAACCAAGACTTAAACCACCATTCCCAGCAAATGCTGGACTATGGGGAAAACCAACATTAATTAATAATGTTGAAACATATGCAAATATTCCTCAAATCATTTTAAATGGGGCCGAATGGTATTCAAGTATTGGAACGGAAACATCAAAAGGTACTAAAGTTTTTGCTTTAGGTGGAAATGTTAATAATATAGGATTAGTTGAAGTTCCAATGGGAACAACTTTAAGAGAAATTGTTTATGATATTGGTGGAGGAATTCCAAATGGAAGAAAATTTAAAGCAGCTCAAACTGGAGGACCTTCAGGAGGATGTATTCCGGAACAAAATTTAGATACACCAATTGATTATGAATCATTAGGAGCAATTGGTTCAATGATGGGTTCAGGTGGATTAATTGTTATGGATGATTCAAAATGTATGGTAAATTTAGCAAAATTTTATTTAGAATTTACTGTTGATGAGTCATGTGGAAAATGTACTCCATGTAGAATTGGAACAAAAAGAATGTTAGAAATATTACAAAAAATATGTGATGGAAATGGGGAAGAAGAGGATCTAGATAAATTAGAAAAATTAGCATTAAACATCAAAAAAGCTTCTTTATGTGGATTAGGCCAAACAGCTCCAAACCCAGTTTTAAGTACTTTGAAATATTTTAGAGAAGAGTATTTAGCGCATATTCGTGAACATAGATGTCCTGCTGGAGAGTGTAAAGCTTTAGCAAAATATCATATTAATCCGGAATTGTGTAAAGGTTGTGGATTATGCAAAAGAAATTGTCCTGTTGGTGCAATTTCTGGAGAAGTTAAAGAACCACATGTTATAGATGAAGAAAAATGCATTAAATGCGGACTATGTGCAAGCAAGTGTCCGTTTAAGGCAATTTCAAAATGACACAATTGGGGACGGACTCATTTTGTGTCAAAAATGATACAAAGAGGGACGGACTTAAAATGTGTCAAACTTTCAAGAAAGGATTGAATAAAATGATAAATTTAACAATAGATGGATTAAATGTTTCAGTTCCAGAAGGAACTACCATATTAGAAGCTGCAAGAACTGCTGGTATTGATATTCCAACTTTGTGTTTCTTAAAAGATATAAATGAAGCCGGAGATTGTAGAATGTGTATTGTTGAAGTAGAAGGAAGAAAAGGATTTGCTACTTCTTGTATACAAAAAGTTGAAGAAGGAATGGTTGTAAAAACTAATTCGAAAGATGTTTCAGAAGCAAGAGAAGTTGTATTAGATTTGATTCTATCTAATCATCATAAAGATTGTTTAACTTGTGTTAGAAATGGTAATTGTGAATTACAAAGATTAGCTCAAAGATATAATAAACAAGATATTTTATATACTGGTGAAATGTGTGAACATGAAATTGATTGCGGTTCACCTTCTATAGTAAGAGATTTTAATAAATGCGTTTTATGTAGAAGATGTGTTGCAACTTGTAAAAAAGTTCAAAAGATTGGTGCAATAGATGTTGCTAATAGAGGTTTCAACTCATGTGTATCAACTGTGGATAACTTAAGCTTAAATGATGTAAATTGTACCAATTGTGGTCAATGTATAATGTCTTGCCCAACAGGAGCATTACGTGAAAAAGATAACACTAAAGAGGTATGGAATCTAATCAAAGATGAAGAAAAGTATGTGGTTGTTCAAACAGCACCTGCTGTTAGAGCAGCTTTAGGTGAAGAATTTGGATTACCTATTGGTACAAATGTTACAGGAAAAATGGTTACAGCTTTACGTAGATTAGGATTTGATAAAGTATTTGATACAAATACAGGTGCGGATTTTACTATAGTTGAAGAAGCAAATGAGTTAATTGAAAGATTAACAAAAGGTGGAACTTTACCAATGATTACATCATGTAGTCCAGGATGGGTAAAATATATTGAAATGAATTATCCTGATCAATTAGCACATGTTTCAAGTTGTAAATCTCCTCACCAAATGTTTGGAGCTTTAATTAAATCTTACTATGCAGAGAAAATAGAAGTTGCTCCTGAAAAGATTAGTGTGGTTTCTGTAATGCCATGTGTTGCAAAGAAATTTGAAGCAAATAGAGAACAAATGAATGTTAATGGAATTAAAGATGTTGATTATGTAATTACAACAAGAGAGTTAGCTAGAATGATTAAACAAGCTGGACTTGATTTTGTTAATTTAGATGATTCTACTTTTGATGATCCAATGGGAGAAGCAACAGGTGCAGCTGCAATTTTTGGAACAACAGGTGGTGTTATGGAAGCTGCTTTAAGAACAGCATATGAAATGATAACAGAAAAATCTTTAAATGAAGTTAATTTTGAAGCTGTTCGTGGAGAAGAGGGAATTAAAAGAGCTACAGTTAAAATTGGAGATAAAGAAGTTAAAGCTGTTGTTGCTCACGGTTTAGGAAATGCTCAAATTGTAATGGATGAAATAAGAAGCGGAAAAGCTGATTATCAATTTGTTGAAATTATGGCATGTCCAGGAGGATGTATTATGGGTGGTGGTCAACCAATACGTTCTTCAAAAGAAAGAGCTACAATTGACATTAGAAAATTAAGAGCTGATTGTTTATATAATATTGATGAAAAATCAACTATAAGAAAATCTCATGAGAATCCTGTTGTACTTAAGATTTATAAAGATTATTTAGGTGAAGCTGGTGGACACAAGGCTCATGAATTGTTACATACTAGTTATGTGGAAAGAGAAAAATATAATATTTAAAAAAATGTAAATTAAATATAAAAAAAACGAAGCAAGAATTAAAATAAACATAAAATGTTAGGCCATTTGGTCTAACATTTTATGTTTGTTTTTTATGCATTTGAACATAAATGAAATTATCATTTGGTCTGTACCACCAAAACGATAAAAATGTTGAAATATGTAGCTTTTTGACATACGATTTATGATGACAAATGTCTGTATATGTTATATAATATTAACTATAAATTTATATACTATTTATTTTTTCATTTAGTTTTAATCAAATATTTATTTCTAAAGTATTCACTTTCTGAATACAAAAATCAAATAAAAAACTTGTAAAAAATATAATCAGAGTGTTTTAGGATGTTTCAAAATATGCTATAATAATGATATAGCTAAATAGAAAGAGGTGATGTTATGCAACGTGTAACTAACATAAACGAATTAAATAGTGCAATCAGCTTAAACGGAAAATTAAAAAGAGATAAAAATGAAGAAGTAAATTTAGAAGATTTTGCAGACGAAGAGATAAGAGAAGAAATTATAAGAGATCTAAAAATAGCAGAAGGAGAAATTGAAAGAGGAGAGTGTATAAAAGCTGAAGTTGTATTCGAGGAATTGAGAAAAAAATATGGATGGGATACAATATGAGGTTAAGATAGCTCCAATAGTAATGAAACAAATTAATAGAATATCTGATTATATTTTAGAAGATTTATGTGCTGAAAAAGCAGCCAAAAGTTTTACAAAACAAGTAAAAAATGAAATTGAAAAATTACAGTACACCCCTAAAATGTACGCTGAAATAGAAAAGTATGATGAATTAAATCGTAGGTATAGACGAATAATAATTAAAAATTTTATTATATTGTATACGGTTGATGAAATGAATTTGATAGTATATATATCTAAAATATATTATGGAAAAAGAAATTATCTGTAATGAAAAAACAACTTGTTGGAGAGGATAAGTTGTTATTGACTTCGTGACATCGGGAAGCTAATAAAAAGACCATTTTGGCGGCGACGACAAAATGGTCTTTTTTTACAGAACATAGTGTTATATAAATTAAATTATTGATTTTTGAATAAAAATATGCTATAATATATACATTAATTCACAGTCGAGCACTGTTTTACATGCTATTAGCATAGGTCAGTTATGTTAATATAATCCATCTAATTATTATTAAGGAGGACTAATTAAATGAGCACTACAACTAAGAAGACTACTACTATTTATGGAGTACATGCTTCAAATGATGAAAAGAGTAAGTCATTAAAAGCAGCTTGTACTACAGAAAAATTAGCAAAGGAACATTCAGATCAACCAAAAGAAATCAATAATGAAAAAGAAACTCAAAAATGTCAGACAACTCGTAATTTATGTTGCCTTGAAGGATTTTTATATGGAAATCATGACTAATAGTATATTGTAAAATACTGACCTAAAAAGAACACTTATAGAAGTAAGTGTTCTTTTTCTTGCACAAAAATAATTGAGATAAGAAAAACTTGTAATATCGAGCAAATTGTGCTATAATACATGCATAAATTCACAGTCGAGAACTGTTTTATATAAAATTAGCATAGGTCAGTTATGCTAATTAGAATTCATTTAATTAATATTTAGGAGGAAAACATCATGAAGGTCGAATTTGATATTTCAAAATGTTCCAATCGGTTTATATATGAATTGGCAACTTTGGTTGATTCTAGGGATGTCCTGAAAGAAATTGCCAATTACGCAATTAATATTGCTCATTACAATGACTATGAGCAAGGACTTGATGAAGATGATTGCTATTTGGATGCAGTTGTTAAAAACCCTAAAACACCATTACAAACAATTCTTTCCATCATTGAATATCCCAATGCAGCATATGCAAGATGGACAATTCTAGAAGAATTAAACTTGGACTATTCAGTTATTAGGCATTTTGCTAAATTCGAAAATGATTTCTCTTTGTTATGTTTTATGATTAGAAAGTATTCGTTAACAAATGATTTAGCAGATATCATTGCAGAAAGAATGATAAAAAATGAAATCAAAATGACTAATGTTATTGATGATGACTATGATTACAAAGAAGAAGTTGTATTTAATCAGAATATGGAATTTATAATTCATAAATGCTCAAGCGAATGGAAAGAAAAGCTGAGAAAATGGTCGGATGAGAATTCATGGCTAGACCGAAAATTTGACAATATGCCTATGGTTAATCGCACTGATTTACATCAACATGATCGTACTTGTTTATTCCATCAGGACTAAACTGACAACAAAAAGAGAACACTTACTTATGTAAGTGTTCTCTTGCTATATATTAATAATTATGTATTAACTATGTAATAATTATTTATCAGCTTTTTTCTTCTTAACATCATCTTTTAAAATCTCTTTCATTGATCCTAATGTGCTTAATGCTGATGTAGCATCAAATGGAATAAATACTTTATTAGCATCACCATTAGCAACTTCTTTTAATGTTTCTAAAGATTTTAATTGAACTAATTTTTCATCTGGATTTGCTTCCATCATTGCTTCATAAACCATAGCGATTTCTTGTGCTTTAGCTTCAGCAACTTGTTTAATAGCTTCGGCTTCACCAGATGCTCTTCTTATAGCAGCTTCTTTATCAGCTTCAGCAGCTAAGATAGCAGCTTCTTTTTTACCTTCAGCAAGTGTGATAGCAGCTTGTCTTTCACCTTCTGCAGTTAAGATTTGAGCTCTTTTATTACGTTCAGCGTTCATTTGTTTTTCCATGGCATCACGGATATCAGCTGGTGGAGTAATATCTTTAATTTCAACTCTGTCAACTTTACATCCCCATTGGTCTGTAGCTTCGTCTAAGATTACTCTTAATTGATCATTGATTGTATCACGAGAACTGAATGTTTCGTCTAAGTCCATTTTACCAACAACATCACGAATAGTTGTGATTGCTAGGTATTCAATACCTTTTTTCAAAGATTGAATTTCATAAACAGCTTTTGCTGGATCTGTAATTTTATAGAACACAACTGTGTCTATTGTAATTGTAACGTTATCCTTTGTGATAACTCCTTGTGGTGGTATATCCATAGTTTGTTGTTTTAAACTAACGATTGATCTAACATGATCGATAAATGGTACGATTATTGTTAAACCAGCATCTGCTACTTTGTGGAATTTACCTAATCTTTCAATAATGTAAACTTCTGATTGTTTTACAACTTTTATTGTTTTAAATCCTATGATTAAAACTAATACAAGTAAAATAATAAAAAATATAATTGTTCCTGACATTTTTATGTCCTCCTTAAAATATTAAATATTCCTTATTCTACTACAGTAGTTTTTTCTTCTGTTTTTGCTACTATTGCTTTTACGCCATTTATATTAAGAATGGTGACTCGAGCACCTTCTTCTATAATGTCTTCTTTAGAACTTTTTGCAGACCAGGCTTCTCCATTTATTTTTATTTGCCCAGTGCCTTTTAAGGAATTAATTTCCTTTGTAACAATTGCCTTTTGACCTATTATAGAATTCGCATTTGTAACTGTTGTATCATGCTTGGTAAACTTTTTTACAAATGGTCTTGTGCAAAATAGTAAGACAGTTGATGAAATTGTAAATACTCCTATTTGTATGACAATGTTGTCGCAGAAGATACTTACAACCATTGTTATCAAGGCTCCAACTCCTACCCAGAAGAGTAAGAATCCAGGTCCCATCATTTCTAAGATAAAAAATAGTATAGCGATTATTAACCATATTTGCCACATATTCATTACCTCCTACAAGCAATATTATACCATATATTTGGTATAAATGGAAGATATTTTATAAAGTATTTTAAAATATATATAATTACGTTGAATTGATATTTCATAATTAAAAATATTATGATATAATCCTAAAAAAGGAGAAGAGTATGAAAAATATCTTGCTTATAATTCAGAAATTATCTAATGGTGGCGCAGAAAAGGCTATAACCAATTTGGCAAATACATTAAAAGATGATTATAATGTGACGATGGTAGTTTTTGATAACAGTGTAAAGGAATATATTCCTAATATAAAAGTTATTGATTTAAAAACGCCAATTAATATGAAATTCTACAAAAAGATGTGTTTGTTTTTTTATAGAATTATTAAAGTAAAAAGAATAAAAAAGGAGTTAAATATAGACTGTACAATAAGTTTTTTAACAGGACCAAATTTGGTAAATTGTTTGACTAGAACTAATGATAAAATTATTATATCTATAAGAAATATGCAATCAAAATTAAAATTGAATTTTTTTAAAAGATTGGCTAATCAAATTTCTCTAAAAAAAGCCCATAAAGTTATTACTGTTTCAAAAATGGTTGAAGAAGATATTAAGAAAAATTATAAAGTTGATGAAAAAAGAATAATAACAATTTATAATATGGTAGACAGTGAAATGATTTATGAAAAGATGCAAGAGGAAATAGAAGAAATTGAGTTGTTTAATAAAAAAGCAGAACAATTAGATGATAAGAATGGCATAATTATTGTATCCATTGGAAGGTTGATTTTGCAAAAAGGACAGTGGCATTTGATAAAAGCTTTTAAACTAGTTACCAAGCAATACAAAGATGCTAAGCTAATTATTTTAGGTAGAGGACCATTAAAGAATGATTTTCAGAAATTAATTCATAGATTGGATTTAGACAATAATGTTTTTTTATTAGATTTTAAAACAAATCCGTATAAGTACTTAGCAAATTCAGATTTATTTATCTCAACTTCATTATATGAAGGAATGCCAAATGTTATATTAGAAGCTATGGCTTGTAGTTTACCAATTATTGCTACTGACTGTGAAGGTGGAACAAAAGAAATATTATCTCCAAACAGTGATATATATAAATCTATTGATAAAACAACAGATTCGGAATATGGAATATTAGTTCCTAAAATGTCTTATGAGTATGATATTTCTGAAAGTATTACATCTGAAGAAGAAAATCTGGCTAAAGCTATTATAGATTTAATATCAGATGAGAAAAAGACGAAAAATTATGTTCAAATGTCAAAAGAGAGAATAAAAAAATTTGAAAATAAAACAATAAAGAAGAAGTGGATAAAGGTTATTGAAGAATAATATAACAATAGAGGTTTAATAAATGAAAAAAACGAAGAAATTTTTGAGATTTTTTTGGCTAATATTAATGTTTTTTATTATATTTATTTTTTATTTTTTACAAAATAGTTTAAATAAAAATAGATTGGAAAAATTTGTGCAGGTTAATATTGAAATTGAGGAAAATGAATATAATAAAGTTACAGTTTCAGATGCAAAAAGTTTTATTAGCGCAATAGAAGACGATAATATAAAGATAATTCAAATAGAAAATGATATAGATTTAGGATATAATTTATTAAAAGAAAATGGAATTGAAAGTGATTATATAACAGAACATAATCAACCATTAACACATCCAAGGCTTAAAAGGTCAGGAATAAGTAAGATACGAATAAAAAATAAAGACGGTCTTATTATTTGCTCAAAACAAGGAAATAAAATTCTACATGCTAATATTGTGATTGAAGATAGTAAAAATGTAAAAATAGATAATATTAAATTTGAAGAACTGTGGGAATGGGATGAATATACTCAAGCCAATTATAGTAGAAATGATTGGGATTATATTACAATAAAAAACAGTGATTCTATCAATATAAAAAATTGTGAGTTTAGTAAAGCATATGATGGTATAACTGACATAAAAAATAGCAAGAACATTACTATTGAATATTGCAAATTAAATGAAATTAATATAGATGAAGATGAATTTTTTAATGAGCAATTTGAAGAATTGGAAAAGAACATTGACGAATATCCAATGTATAATTTTTTAAGAAAAGATGTTGGTTTGGACATAAATAAAATAAAAGAGCTATCATCATATCAGTTTAAGTTATATACTATAGGAACAGAAGATAATTGCAATAAAAATGAAAACATAGTTATACATGATAATATGTATTTTAATATAAAAACTAGGATTCCGTTGGCAAGGAATAGTAGTGTATATCTATATAATATATATGCAGATCAAAGTAAAATAAATTACAATATAATAAGTAAATCAGATTTATGGAAGATAAAGAGGAAATATCCTAAATTTGTTTCTTTAAGTACACACGGAATTATTGCAATTCAAAGAGCTTATGTTGTTGAAGAAAATTGTTTATATTATGGTGTAAAACATAGATATACAAGCTATAGAGGTTTTTCAATTTCTAATTTAGGTAGAATAATAAAAAAATCAAAATTGAATGATTTGTCTTGTTTAAAAGAATATTTACAGGGAAAAACTGGTACAAAAAATTTAGAGTAGAATAAGTTATGCTATAACAGTATTATAAAGTAATGTGTAGAGGAAAATGAAAATAATGAGAAAAATAAAAGAAAATATAAAAGAAAATGTAAAAAACATCATTGTTGATCTGTTTTACCATAGGTTTGGAATATTAAAAAAAACAAATAAGTGTAATAAAAAAAATATAATGATTTTAGTGTCTAGACTTAATAATGGTGGGGCAGAAAGAACTGCTTCAAATATTGCAGATGAGTTAAGCAAAAAATATAATGTAATTTTGGTTACTCAAGAAAACAAAAAAGAAATGGATTATAAATGTAATGTACGAAGAATTGAGTTGGATGAGAAAAGAGATAGCGATTCTAGTCTTATATATTTTTTAAAACAAATAAAACAATTGAAAAAAATAAAAAAAGAAGAAAATATAACTCATACTATTAGTTTTTGTACTAGAATGAATTATTTTAATGTTATGTCAAAAGTGAATGATGAGACTATTATATCAATCAGAAATTATTTAAGTAAATCTGAAAAAGATGAAAAGAATTTTTTAATAATAAAAAAGAGTGCTAAGTATGCTGATAAAATTGTAGTAGTATCAGAGGTACTTATTGAAGATCAAGTAAAGAATTTTAATGCTGATAAACAAAATATTTATGTTATAAATAATTTTTTGGATGAGGAAAAAATTGAAAGCAAATTCATAGAAGATGGAAGTGAACAAAAAATTAAAAATGAAAAAGTTGTTCTTAATGTAGGAAGATTGACTTATCAAAAAGGACAAGTTAATTTAATAAATGCTTTTAGAAAAGTTGTAGACGCTTTACCTGATGCGAAGTTAGTTATTTTAGGACAAGGAAATTTAAAAGACGATTTAGAGAAAAGAATAAAATTGTTAAGTTTGAGCAATAATGTATATTTAATGGGATTTCAGGATAATCCATACATGTATATGAAAAAATCTCAGTTGTTTGTACTTAGTTCTTTTTATGAAGGAATGTCTAATGTCATATTAGAAGCAATGTATTGTGGTTTACCAATTATATCTACAGATTGTAAATCGGGAACACGTGAGCTTTTAGCACCTAATACAGATTTTAATAAAATAAATACAAATATTACAAGAGAGGAATATGGAATTTTAGTACCAGTTATACAAAATCAAAACGATGAGAAGTTGCTTGCGGAAGCTATTATTGAACTTTTAAGGAATAGAGAATTACGAGAAAAGTATAGTAATCAATCTAAAAAAAGGGCTAAAGAGTTTTCAAAAGATAAAATTATGAAAAAATGGATTGAGATTATTGAAGAATAAAAGAAATCCTTAAATATAAAAAGGAGTTTTGAACATGAAGGTTGGTATAATAAGTAATACAACATCAGATATTATAAGGTCAAGAGGAGAATTGATAAAATCTATCATACAAAGTGGCCATGAAGTTATTGCTATAGGCAATGAGGATGTAGGAAGAAAGAAGATAGAACAATTAGGAGCAAAATTCAGAAATATAAAAATGGATAACATTTCTACAAATATATTCAAAAATATAAAATATATAAAAACACTAAAAAATGTGCTTAAAGAGGAGAATGTTGATGTTATTTTAACATATACAATTAAACCAATTGCTTTAGGTGCAATTGCTGGAACTTTAGCTAAAGTTGAAAAAAAGTATGCATTGGTAGTTGGAATGGGGTATAATTATTCGACAAATACTTTTCGTACAAAAATTATAAGATTTTTTTGTGATTTAGGCTATAAAATATCAGGTAAAGTATATAACAAAATGATATTTCAAAATAAAGAAGATATGGAAGAATTTATAGAAAGAAAAATTGTTAAAACGGGAAATGCGGTGTTAATTGATGGTTCTGGCGTGGACATGAAAAAATTTGTAAAATCAGAGAATAAAATTGATTCAATGGATGAATTGAAATTTTTAATGATATCTAGATGTCTGAATGTAAAGGGAATAAAGGAATTAAGTTTAGCTGCAGAAAAGGTAAAAAAGAAATATCCTAAAGTTCAGTTTGTTCATTTAGGTAATGCTGATAAAACATATAGAGGAATAACAGATAAAGAAATGAGGAAATATTCAAAAGTAATAAATTTTAAAGGTAAAGTGGAAAATGTATATGAGTATATAAGAGATTCTAATGTTGTAATATTACCAAGTTATTTAAGAGAAGGAATACCAAGAGGATTATTAGAGGGACTTGCAGTCGGAAGACCTATAATTACAACTGATATTAGAGGGTGTAGAGAAACTGTAATAGAAGGCAAAAATGGATATTTGGTAAAAGTTAAAGATGAAAATGATTTGATGGAGAAAATTATAATGATGATAAATAATACAAAAGAAGAGCTTCAAAAAATGTCAGAGGTTAGTTATAATTATGCTAAAGAAAGATTTGATGTGGAAATAATAAACAAAAATATGTTAAAATATATGGAGTTAGTTTAAAAAGGAAAATGGGAATATGAAAAATTATTTGATTACAGGTGGCGCTGGATTTATTGGTTCAAATTTAACAGAAAAATTATTAGAAGAAAGAAATAATGTTATTGTTATAGACAATTTTTGTGATTTTTATGATGTAAAAATAAAAAGAAAAAATATTGAAAAATTTTTATGCAATAATAATTTTAAATTATATGAAGAAGATATTAGAAATGAAGCTAAAATGAAACAAATTTTTTCTGAAAATAAGATAGATATAGTAATTCATTTGGCTGCAATGGCAGGAGTACGACCTTCTATAGAATTTCCTGCATTATATCAAGAAGTAAACGGAATAGGCACACAAAATATATTGGAAGCAATGAGAGAAAGTAATATTAAAAAAGGTATTTTTGCTTCTTCTAGTAGTGTATATGGGAATTGTAAAGTATTTCCATTTAAGGAAAATATGATTGTTGATTATGCTATAAGTCCATATGCAGCTACCAAGAAAGCAAATGAAGTTATGGCACATGTTTATCATCAATTGTTTAATATGGATATATTAGTGTTAAGATTTTTTACTGTATACGGACCAAAACAAAGACCAGACTTAGCAATAAGCAAATTTACTAAACTAATATTAGAAGATAAACCTATTACAATGTATGGAGATGGAACAACATTAAGGGATTATACTTATGTGGATGACATAGTTAGTGGAATAATTAAGTCAGCCGAATATTTAGAACATAACAATAATATTTATGAAATTTTAAATCTAGGAAATTCATATCCAATAAAATTAATAGACATGATTAATACTATTTCTAAAATATTAAATAAAAATGTAAAAATAGAACAATTTCCAATGCAATTAGGAGATGTGCAAACAACTTTTGCGGATATTACTAAAGCTAAAGAGATGATTGGTTATTTGCCTGAAGTAAGTTTTGAAGAGGGGATAGTTCGATTTATAGAATGGTATAAGGAAAATTTAAAAATGTAATGGAGAAAATAATGAGAAAGATTTTAAAAGAACATAAAGAGAATTTTATAAAAATATTCAAATTAGCAAGAATAGATTTAATAAAAACATATAGGGGCTCAGTTATGGGATGTCTTTGGTCAATTATAAAACCTATAATAACAATTTTTGCTTACTGGTTTACTATAGAAATTGGTTTAAGATCAGGAAAAATGAGATCAGGTTATCCAAATTTTTTATGGTTAATTGCAAGTACAGTACCATGGTTTTATTTTAGTGAAATGATTGTTTATGGTGCAACTTCAATAAAAAACTATAGTTATTTAGTAACTAAAATGAAATTCCCTATATCTATTATACCAACAATTGTTAATTTGTCTAAATTTATAGTACATATAGTATTAATAGTAATAGTTGTATTGTTATTTAGAATTAATGGATATAAATTAGATATTTACATGTTACAGGTTGTTTTTTATATGTTAATGAGTTTTCTTTTTTTGGAAGTTTGGTCTATTTTTTCGTCAATGATTGGAGCAATAAGTAAAGATTTTGTTAATTTAGTAAGATCTATTAATATATTAATTTTTTGGCTATCAGGAATTATTTGGGATGTTAATAGTATATCAATAAATTGGGTAAAAAAAGTTTTATGGTTTAATCCAATAGCGTATCTAATTAATGGATATAGAAATTGTTTTATAAATAAAGTATTCTTCTTTGAAGAACCAATACAATTATTAGTATTTATAGGAACTTTAATACTTTTAACAATATTGGCTGTTATATCTCATAATAAATTAAGAAAAGAAATTGCAGATGTATTATAGGAGAAATTATGGAAAATGTAATAAAATTTAAGCATGTAAATAAAATTTATAAATTAAATAAAAGGACAAATTTAGGTGGTATTTTAAAATTTATTTTATTTAAAAAAAATAACAATTCCAAAAAAGTGCTAGATGATGTTAGTTTCTCTATTGGAAAAGGAGAAAAAGTAGCTTTATTAGGAAAAAATGGATCAGGAAAATCAACAATATTAAAATTGATTACTGAAGTTGCCTATCCTACAAGTGGTGATATATATGTTAAAGGAAATGTTAATGCATTATTAGAATTAAAGACAGGATTTGAAATGGAATTTACTGGACGTGAAAATATATATTTAAGAGGAATTTTATTGGGACTTACTAGAAAAGAGATAAAAAAGCTGGAAAAACAAATTATAGATTTTGCAGATATAGGAGAATATATAGATAGTCCTATACAAAAATATTCAAGTGGAATGAGAGCAAGATTAGGATTTGCAATTGCTGTCAACATTGACCCGGAAATACTATTGATTGATGAGGCTTTAAGTGTTGGAGATGAAGAATTTAAAAATAAATGTTTAAAGAAAATAATAGAAATAACTGAAAATAAAAATGTGACATTAGTTTTAGTAACACATTCCTTAGAAATGGCAAAACAATTTTGCGATAGAGGTTTGGTAATAGAAAAGGGAAAATTGACTTATGATGGAAACATAGATTCAGCAATAGAATTTTATCAAAAAAGCATAAATTTAAAGTAAGAAGTAGGAGAAAGCAAATGAAAAAAAATATTAAAATAATGGATGTTTTGTTAGTAGTATTATTAGTTGTTAGCAATCTTATGATTGGTAGTCCTTTGCGTTATAATATAGAATATTCCAATTTATTAATAAATATAGTTGCAATTATATATTTTATTGTTAATGTATTAAAAAAGAGAGAAATTGAGTTAAACAGATTTGATTTATTCGTAATAAGTTTATCACTAACTACATTTATTCCGCTGTTATCCAAATCATATATTAGATTAGCGTTTACGGTAGAATATGTTTTAAGATATATGACAGCATTAAACTTATATTTGATAATAAAACAATATATAAGGCAAGATAGAAGTAAATTAAACATCATAATAAATGTAATTTCTATAATGAGCGTGGTATCAATAGTTTTTGGAATAGATATGATGACAAAGAATGCTTTCGCAGGACTTTATGAATTTATAAAGGTCCCTAGGATGGCTAGTGAATCGAGTGAAAGAATGATATCTATCTTTAAATATCCAAATTCTTTTTGCGTTTATATTGGAGTAGCGTTCTTTATTACACTTGGTGCATATTTGAATAATATAGAGGAAAAAGAAAAAAATATAAAAATAAAGAACACTCTATATTCAAATGTAATTTTTATGCAATTATTTGCAATAGCAGTAACTTATTCAAGATTAGGATGGATAATTATTTTTGGACTGCTAGTGATTTATACAGTTCTAATGAAGGAAAAATGTAAGCAATCAATAAAAGTAATATTAATAGCTGCAATAAATGCATTTGTATATTTTTGTTTATTTAATAATTTATTACATACAGGAAATGTTTTGATAATCTGGGGATTATTCGCTATTCAAAATATAATTCAATATATAGTAGTGTATAATTTATCTAATATAACAGATGTAATAAAGAAGATAGATAAAAAAGTATATATAGCTATAGGTGTTATTGTATGTATCGTAGTTTCAATTTGGTATATTTTGGCACCAAGTGAATTAATACTATTTAATTCTAAAACAAGTCAAAAGAAGTATAGAAGATCAAATGTTGTAGTAGAAGCTAATACAGAATATAATTTTAAATTTAATATAACTGCAAATAGTAATTTAGAAAATAATTTTAAAATTTCTATAAAAGAATTAAATGATAGAGAAGAACTTGTTAATGAAACAGAAAAAGAAATTGATAAAATTGACGGGGAAATTGATATTAATATAACAACTAATAATGATACAAAATCTGTATCTATTTTATTTAAATGTATTGAGCCAAATGAACAAACTAAAATGACAGTCCATTCAGTAAAGATGAATGATAAAGAAATTAAAGTATATTATAAATTGTTGCCAATTGCATTGGTTACAAGAATAGAAAAAATAAAATTGGATTCTGCTTCAGTTAATATAAGAATGGCATATATAAAACAAGCAATTAAAGTGGTAAAAACAAATCCATTGTTAGGGTCTGGAGGATATGCATGGAGAGGATTTAAAATTGAAAATGTAAATTTAACTAGTGTTGCTGAACACTGTTATCCACTTCAATTGTTTATGCAAAATGGAATAATAGCTATTTGGATATATATGTATATAATAATCATGATAATTGAAATGATAATAAAATTAATTAAAAACAAGAAAAAAAATGTAATTCATATAAGCTTTTTAATGTCACTATTGCTTATAATAATGCACAGCTTATTCGATTTTGATATGTACTTCCAAGTGTTATTATTAGAAATGTATATATGTTTTGCAGCAATTAATAAAAACGATAAGAAACAAATAAAAAGGAAAAAACTAACTTATTGTTTATGTGGAATTATGGCGGTGGTTGTATTATATTTATCTATAGGTGATGCAGCATATACTCAATTGGATATTAAAAATATAACTGAGAGCTCAAAAAGAATACAAATATTAAATTCACATATAGCAGTATTTCCATATGATTATCACTATTATTATGAAAAACTTGTGGTTTTAATAAATGCTAAAAATAAAGGTTTTTATATTGCAGGGGTAGATATAGATAAAGAAATTGATAAATGTTTAGAATTTATTGAAAATATTGAAAAATTGCAACTAAGATAGAACTTGAATTGATGTAATAAAATTGTAACAATAATGTAACAAAAAAATAATATTTGATAAAAACACCCAAAATCCTTTGCTTTATTGCTTTTGATAATTCGTGCAAAAAAAAATACAAAAAAAGGATTTACTGAAAAAATTTTTATATGTTAAAATATAAGAAGAAAGAGAGGGGAACATATGAAAATAAAAAATAAAAATATACTTTTAATGATAAGTATTTTGATTGCAATCGTATTGTATATCATTATGACAAAAGGAAATACAGAAGTTAAAAACCAGCCACTTATTGGTCCTGAAAGATTAGCAGCTTCTGGTGAATATGATGGAAATCCAACATTGACTATAAACAAAGTAGATGAGAATGGCAATCCATTAGGAGGAGCAGTTTTTAATATATCTGGTTGGTCAAAATATCCTACAGTAGAATTAGAGAATTACTATGGTTTTTATGATAGATATTATAGACGTGATCCTGAAGGAAATGGAATTTTGAATTTACACTTACAAGAAAATATAGAAACGTATCAAACTGGATATTTAGGAGTAGATGATTGTCGTAAAGAGAAAGCATTTGTAACATATAAAATTGATTTAAAAGAAATGATGCCAGAACAATATAATTTAAAAATAGATTTTTATGGAGTTCGTTTAGATGAAGGGGCATATGCATATGCTACAGTGAGTGATAGTAAAGAGATTCCAGGTCAAAATGTAACAGATGGACAAATTTTTAAATTAGAGAATATAGATGATTCGGATATGTCATTTAATACATCACTAAAAGGAGGAAAAGAGTATTATTTGCATATTGTTGTAGATAATTCAGGAGTTTTCGAAGATCTTTTATTTGATATTGGCAATATATATTTTAGTTTTGGCCAAGAAGTACAACAATGTACTACAGATGCAAGTGGAAAAATTGTTATACCAGTACCAGAAGGCAAGAATTTAACTGTTCAAGAAAAACAAGCACCATATGGTTATAAAAAAAGCGATGTAGTTGAACATATTACAATGGAAGATGAAAATAAGGAATTGACATTTGTAAATACATTAATAAACAAAAATGTAACAATAAATAAAATTGATGATGAAGGTAATCCTGTGGAAGGTGCTGAATTTAGTATAACTGGTGCTGATCCTAAATTTTCATTAGGAAGTTATTATGCACTTTATAAAAGTGAATATTCTGGAACTTCTAATGCGACATTAAAAAGTGATGATTGGGAAAAGGAAGATAGTAAATATGTTTATCCAAAATTAAAAACATCTTTTACAGTAGGTAAATCTTGGAGTAAAAATTTAGTATATTCTGATTTTGTTGTTGATTTGACAGATTCATCATATCCATATAAATTCATAATAAATACGGGAATTTCACAAACTGGTATGAATGGATATAATATCCCAGAGCAAAATGGATATGTTACAATAAAGGATAGTAGTAATTATACAGGAAATATTCCTGATTTAAATGATACAGAAGGACAACTTGCTTGTTTTGATTTGTATGATGGTATAAACGAATATACAAAGATACTAGAACCAGGAGAAAGCTATCACATATATATATGTGACTTAATAGATGTGAATCGAAATACTTGTGGTACACTTGTAGTAGATTCGATGTCACTAGAAGAAATTTATAGTAATAATAACAAATTAATTACTGACGAAAATGGACAAGCAAGCATAAACCTACCAAGTGGTGCTAAAATAAAAGTAGAAGAAATTAAAGTTCCAGAAGGCTATATAAGTGCAGATTATTCTGAAGATTATACTGTAAAGCCTGAAGATAATATAATAACAGTAATTAATAAAAGAGTAAAGAAAATAATGGTATATCATTTATTGAAAGATACAGAAAATAAAGTAGCTGAAACAGAAGAATATACTCCAGCTGAAGGAGAAAATTATGAAACATCAGCTTCAAATCAAGTACAATATTTGCATATAATAAAAGACGAAAATGGAAATGAAATTATACCTGAAAATGCAATTGGAATAATGGGAAATAAAGATATAAACATTTATTATTATTATGAACCAGATGAGATTAAATTTACGGTGCATCATTATTTAAATGGAACTACAGAAAAACTAGCAGAAGACGAAGTAATAACAGTACCATTAAAAGTAGTTCAAAAAGAAGATGGGTTATATAAGGTAGTGGATGAAAATGGTGAATATGATTTAAGTGAAAACGAAGAATATAATAAATTAATTAGTCAATATAATTTTGTAAAAGTAGTTACAACAGAAGAATTAAGTATAGAAGACTTAATAAAATCATCAGGAAACCTAGAAATAAATTACTATTATGATAAAAAAGAAGTTCCAGAAGAAAATAATGAGGAAACAGATCCACAGAAAGACGAAGATAAGGATAACAATACAAAAGAAGAAGATAGCAAGGAAAAGAAAGAAGAAAATAATAAACCAAAAGAAGAAGCTGCTGAAAATAAAAACGAAGATAGAATCGAAGATAAAGTTGAAGAAAAAACAGAAGGAACAACAGAAGTAGCTAATAATGTACAAACAGGTGATAATATTGTTAAGTATGTTATTGCTTTAATAGCAGCTGTTATAGTGTTATGTATTGCTAAGCAAAAAGGAAAAACAAAAATAAGAGGAAAACACTAAAAAGATATTATAAAATGGTTGCAAATTAGCAAAAATTCAAGGATAAATATTTAATTATCCTTGAATTTTTTTATAGATATATGTTAAATTAAACTTAGATAGTGTTTAATTTTCGATATGTTTTGATGGGAGATAAATATGAAAAGTGAAGATATAATAAAAATTGAAAATTTTGAAAAAAGGGATGGATTTACAATAAGATGGAATCTTACTTATTTATGCAATTACAGATGTGATTTTTGTATACAAGGAAATTTAAAATCACACATCGATAAAAGTAAAGATGAAAGTATAGAAATAAGAAAAAAAATTTGTAATAATTTAATTACGCTCATAGAGAGTAAACTTGGTAATGAATTTGATACTATAGAAATATATTTGATTGGTGGAGAAATAACAATATTGCCAGATTTTTTGGAAATAATAGAAAAAATAGTTAATTGCAAATTTAGAGGAAAAATAATAATAAGAGTCACTACAAATTTATCCACTAAAATGGAAGTATTAAAAAAGTTAATGGAGATTTTTAACCAAAAAAGAGAAGCAGTAAGAGAGATACGAATTAAAGCAAGCTACTATAAAGAATTTGCCGATGAAGCGAAATTTATGGAAAAAATAAAGATTTTGAATGCTAAGAATAAATTCTCTAAATTCTCTAAAATAAAAAAAATATATAAAAATTTTAAAAGAAAATTTAAACGATTTAAGAAAATAAAAATAGTTAATAAAATAGAAAATAAAATGCAAAATGTACATGTAGGGGTTGGCTATCCTTTATGTAATGATAATGATTATTATGAATATCTAAAATTTAAAAAGAGAAATAAAAAATATATAAGAGAAATATATTTTATTGTAATTAAAGGATATAAGACGAGTATTTCTGATAAGCTAAAGAAAAAAATATTAAAAGATAATAAACAAGATAAAAACATAAAAGTTACATTTAAAAATGGTGAAACATATTATTGTTCTAACAATAATAAGATATCACTTAAATTGGATGGAGAAGAAAGATTTAATTCTAGAGGTTATTTATGTGATATAGGAATAAACAGTATATCAATAAGTAATGTGGGTATCGTATCACGATGTACATCTTGTAAAAGCGAAACCATTATAGGCAATATGATAAATGGGAATGTAAATATTCCTAAAGAAAAATTTTTATGTCCATCTAATAGTTGCAATTGTAGCTATTATGGTATTATAGAAAAAAGTGACAAATAAGATGTTTTTATATTATTACTATTGATTAATTTCAAAAATAGTGATATTATATATATAATATTTTAAAGCCAATAGAAAAGCAAAGTAGAATAATTTAAAAATTATTACAGAGATTTAGGATTAGCTGAGAACCTAAAATAATTAATTATTTGAAATTTCACTTTTTTGGTCTTTTGTTGAAATTATAAAACTAAGATTAGGCAAAAGCGGTTGCACCGTTAAAACTTTATGAGGTTATTTATTTTTGAGAAATGTAAATAACAAAATTAGGTGGTACCACGAGTCATTTCGTCCTATGTTGGATGAAATGGCTTTTTTGATTGCCAATAGAAAGGAGAATGTTTTATGAAAGAACAAATTGAAGCGATTAAGCAAAAGTCAATTGGCGAAATTGCTAACGCTAAGGATTTAAAAGAATTAAATGATTTACGTGTACAATATTTAGGTAAAAAAGGTGAGCTTACATCAGTTTTAAGAGGAATGGGAGCTTTATCACCAGAGGAAAGACCTATTATTGGAAGTTTAGTAAATAGTGTTAAAGATGAATTAGAAGCATTAATTTCAGAGAAGGAAGAAGCGTTTAAACAAGAAGAATTAAATAAAAAACTTGAAAGTGAAACTATTGATATTACACTTCCAAGTAAAAAAGTAAAAAGAGGAAGCAAACATCCTTTAAATAGAACTATAGAAGAAATTGAAGATTTATTCGTTTCTATGGGATATGATGTTGTTGAAGGACCAGAACTTGAAACAGATGAATATTGTTTTGAAAGATTAAATTTACCCGAAGGACATCCAGCAAGAGATATGCAAGATAGCTTTTATATTACAGATTCATATCTTTTAAGAACACAAACATCTGCTGTTCAAGCAAGAGAAATGTTAAGAAAAGGTGGGAACGAACCTATTAGAATGATTTGTGTTGGTAAAACATATAGACGTGAAGATGATGCAACTCATTCACACCAATTTAATCAAGTTGAAGGTTTAGTTATAGATAAAAAAGAAAATAACGTTTCTTTAGCTGATTTAAAAGGAACTTTAGAAGTATTTATGAAAAAGATGCTTGGAGAAAATACAGAATTAAGATTTAGACCAAGTTATTTCCCATTTACAGAACCATCATATGAAGTTGATGTTACATGCTTCAATTGTGGAGGAAAAGGTTGCCCATTATGTAAAAAGACAGGATGGATTGAGCTTTTAGGTTCTGGAATTGTACATCCAAATGTTTTAAAAATGAATGGATATGATCCAGATGTTTATGGTGGATTTGCTTTTGGTACTGGTATTGATAGATTGGCAATGTTTAAATATGGAATTACCGATATGAGATATTTGTATACAAATGATGTAAGATTTTTAGAGCAATTTGATAGAAAGGACTAGAGAGGAGGAAAGATTGTAATGAAATTAAGTACAAATTTTTTGAAAGATTATGTTGATATAGATGTTGATGTTAAAACTTTAGCAGAAGATATGACTAGAGTTGGAAATGAATATGATTTTGCTGGAAAGTTTATTGAAGCTACAAATCTTGTAGTTGGTGAAATTAAAGAGTGTGAGGAACATCCAGATTCTGACCATTTGCATGTTTGTCAAGTTGATGTTGGTAAAGAGGTTTTACAAATTGTATGTGGTGCTCCAAATGCTAGAAAGGGAATTAAAGTAATTGTTGCTTTACCAGGAGCACAATTACCAGGAGATTTTACAATAAAAAGAGGAACTATTAGAGGTGTTGAATCTAATGGAATGATGTGTTCTTTAGCAGAACTTGGAATTGAATCTAAATTCTTAACACAAGCTGATAAAGAAGGAATTCATGAATTACCAGAAACAGCAACAATAGGTGCAGATCCAATAAAATTAATGAAAATGGATGATGGGGTTATTGATTTTGAATTAACAGCTAATAGAGGAGATTTATTAAGTATTTTAGGTATGGCTTACGAAGCAGGAGCTATTTACAATAAGCCTGTTAAAACTATTGATTTATCTCATAATGAAACAGGATATAATATAAGTCATTCATTTAAAGTTGATGTTCAAACAGATAATTGTAGTTTGTTTTTAGCTAAAAAAGTTGAAAATGTTACTATAAAAGAAAGTCCAGCATTTATTAAAAATAGATTAATGGCTTCTGGAATCAGACCAATCAATAATGTTGTTGATATTAGTAACTATGTAATGTTAGAAGTTGGTCAACCACTTCATTTTTACGATGCTGATAAATTAGGAAATAAGCTAGTTGTAAGAATGGCAGAGAATGGAGAAAAACTTACAACTTTAGATGAAATTGAAAGAACATTAGACGAAAATGATATTGTTATTGCAACAGATGATAATGCTATTGGATTAGCTGGTGTTATGGGAGGACTTACAACTGAAGTTGAAAATTATACAAACAACATTATTATCGAATCTGCTATATTTGATGGCGTTAAAGTTAGAAAAACATCAAAGAAAATTGTTAGAAGTGAAGCAAGTAATAGATTTGAAAAAGGATTAGATCCAAATAGAACTTATATGGCAGTTGAAAGAGCATGCCATCTATTAGAAAAATATGCTGATGCAACTATTATTGCAGGTTTATGTGTTTATGACAGAACTGATAAACAAGATAAAGAAGTTTTTGTAACAGTAGATAATATAAATGACGTTTTAGGAACAAATCTTTCTGAAGATGATGTTATTGATGTTTTCAAAAGATTGAAATTTACTGGATATGCTGAAGATGGAGATATTCGTGTTTTAGTTCCAAGAAGAAGATTAGATATTAATATTAAAGAAGATTTAATTGAAGAAGTTGGACGTATTTATGGTGTTGATAATATTAAAGGAAAACTACCAGTACTTCCAATGAAAGCAGGTTCTTTTGATAAAACAACAAGAGAAATCAGAAACAAGATGTCATCTTTAGGATTAAATGAAACATTAACTTATGTTCTAGTTGGAGAAGATGAAGCTAACAAATATTCAAATGAAAATTTTGAAAATTTAAAATTATTAGATCCATTAACAGAAGATAGAAATACATTAAGATATAGCTTAATTCCTTCAATGGTAAAGGTTTATGAATACAACAAAGCTCGTAATATTAAAGATGTATCTATTTTTGAAATTGGAAAAGGATTCTTCAAAAAAGGTGAACAATATGGAGAAAATAAGAAACTTTGCGCATTAATGACAGGAGAATATTATTTAGGATTAGGAAATAAACAAAACGTAGATTTCTATATTATTAAAGGAATTGCAGAAGAAATTTTAGATTATTTAGGCTATGCAAATAGATATAGCTTTGTTCATATGAGCAATCCTATTAAAGAATTCCATCCAGGACAAAGTGCAGAAATATCTGTAAATAACGATGTTGTTGGTGTTGTTGCAAAATTACATCCACAAATAACAAAGGATGATGTATTTGTTCTTGAAATCAATCTTGATAAATTATTAGAAAAGAGAACAGGAAAAATGAAATTTAAAGAAATTTCAAAATTCCCATCAATAAAGAAAGATTTAGCTTTTGTAATGAATAAAAACGTAGAATCTAAAGAAATAGAGACAGTAATTAAAAAGGCAGCAGGAAGTTTATTAACAAGCATTGATGTTTTTGATGTATATACAGGAGAAAACGTTGGAGAAAATGAAAAATCAATTGCATATAACCTAACATTTATGGATACAAAAAAGACACTAACAGAGGAAGAAGTTGCAACAGTTTTTGAAAAAATAATTGAAATGGTTGAAAGCAAATGTGAAGCTAAATTAAGAAGATAATTTTAAATCGGGGACGGAGAAAATTTTAAAAAATTGAAATTTTCTCCGTCCCCAATTGCAAAAATTGTAACTTTATGCTAACATTATTATTGTAGACATTAAACAAAGGAGGACACTAATCATGTCAAATGGTAAAAGAAATATATTCGTTAAAGTAATGGCTGGAATATTGGCTGCATTAATGGTAGGGTCAATGTGTTTTACATTAATTTTATATTTAATAAGAGGATAAAATATTATTAAAAATAGGAGTAAAATATGATAGATAATTTATTACAAAATGTAAATGCATATTTTCAAAGAAATATAGTAAACAATATACAAGAGTTATATCAATATCCAATAAAGCTTATTCCTTTAATTTTAGATATTGCTATTGTTGTTTTTCTTTTATATAAATTTATAAAGGCATCTAAAAAAACAAGGGTATGGCAGCTTTTAAAAGGAATTGTATTATACATAATAATAACTGCATTAAGTTCCTTATTCCATTTAAGAATATTAAACTTTATTCTAACATCATTCTTATCATATGGTGTTATAGCTTTAATTGTAATTTTTCAACCAGAGCTTAGAAGAGCTTTAGAGCAATTAGGTACAAATAAATTAACAAAATTCTTTGGAATTGAAAAAGATATTGAAACTAAAACAAAGGAAGATATATATAAAATTTTAATTGCAGTAGAAGAGCTTAAGAAAACTAAAACAGGTGCATTAATTGTACTTGAAAAAGATATAAAACTTCAGGATATAATTGATACTGGTGTATTAATAAACTCAGATGTATCACCACAATTATTGGTAAATATATTTGTTCCAAATACACCGTTACATGATGGAGCAGTTATAATTAGTGAGAATAAGATTATGGCAGCAGCTTGTATATTACCACTTGCGAGTGATAATGATATATCAAAAGCACTAGGAACAAGACATAGAGCTGCACTTGGAATGTCTAAAGAAACTGATAGCATTGTTATTGTTGTATCTGAGGAATCTGGAAGAGTATCAGTAGCAAAAGAAGGAAAGCTTTTGTTAGATGTTGATGAAGATAATTTAAGACAGATTTTATTATCAAATATTAATGGTTCTGATAGTGGTATAGAGAAAATCAAAAGAAAAATTAATAATAAACAAAATGATGTAAAATCAAAATAAGATAAAGTGGAAAAAGGGAACGATTCTGTTTTCCACTTTTTTAATTGAAGGAGATTGTATGAGAAATATAAAATTAGTAATAGAATATGACGGAAAAGATTTTAATGGATGGCAAAAGCAACCTAATAAATTAAATATTCAAGGAGAAATAGAAAGAGCAATAAAAGAAATAACAAAAGAAGATGATATTGAACTAAATGCTTCAGGTAGAACTGATGCAGGAGTTCACGCTTTAGGACAAGTTGCAAACTTTAAAACAAATTCATCTATGCCTGTTGAAAAATTTCCTATCGCAATAAATAATAAAGTAAAAAAATCAATAGTAATAAAAAGTGCAGAAGAAATGCCAGAAAGATTTCATAGCAGATATAATTGCAAACGAAAAACATATAGATATATTATAAATAATTCTGAATATGGTAGTGCTATATATAGAAATCAAGAATGTCATATTCCACAAAAACTTGATGTTTCTTCAATGAAACAAGCAATAAAATATTTTGAAGGTGAACATGACTTTAAAGGATTTAAAGCAAGTGGGACAAGTAGTAAAAATAGTGTTAGAAAAATTTTCAAAACTAGTATAGAAGTATATGATGATAGAATCTATATAGAGCTTACAGGAAGCGGATTCTTATATAATATGGTAAGAATTATTTCTGGAACTTTAGTAGATGTTGGATTGGGAAAGATTAAACCAAATGATATTCCAGAAATTATTTTATCAGGAGATAGACAAAAAGCAGGGAAAACATTACCGCCACAAGGGTTATATTTATTGAAAGTTGAATATTAGGAAAGTCACATAAAAATAATTGTTGCATAATATATAAAAAATTGAATAGGAGAAATGCTTATGAATAATTTATTAATATTTTTTGCTATTCCTGTTGCAACAATTATTTTAGCGATTGTATTGCAAAAAATTTTACAATCACCATTGCTTGTTGCTGCAACCTTTTTTGCAATCTTTTTAGTAGTTACATTCGCTGCATTTGATGAAAGTTTTTTAGTATTTGCAATTTTGTACACTTTACTAGCATTAATTACTGCACTCACAGTAAGATTTATTTGCTGTTTAATTAACAATAGTGATAATCCGTGCATAAATGGAAATGCAATGAGAGGAGAAGGAATTTGCGGTAATAATGCAAATGATGATGATAACGATGAAGACAACAACTCAAATAATTCAGGATGTGGATGCAATAGAAGTGCGACAAATCAATATTTTACAAGAAGATACATGATGAGAAGATAATGTGTAAAATTAATAAAATTGGGTAATCTATTTTTAGGTGATATTATGAAAAAGAAGATTAAACCAATTTTATTAATTTTATTTTTTTTAATTATTTATATATACACATGTAATATAACTCTTTTACCAGATAGTGTGATTATTTTTCAAGGTGAAGAGTTAAATTTTAAAACTGTATATGGATTAAAAATAAATAATAAAAATGGTAATGAGAATTTATATACAGCAATGCAGACTGCAACAAATTTATCCAATAAGGTTTCTGAAAACATAGGTACTGTTAACTTAAGTTTAGATTTATTTGGAACAATTCCTGTTAAAGAAATTGATGTTAATATTCTTCCTAGAACTACAGTAGTTCCATTAGGAAATTCTGTTGGATTAAAGTTATACACAAATGGCGTATTAGTTGTGGGAATGTCTGAAATAAAAGGAGAAGATAATATAAATTATAAACCTTATGAAAATTCAGGAATAGAAGAAGGGGATAGAATAATTCAAGTTAATAATGTAGCAATAAAAAATACTGATGAGTTAATAAAGAATGTTAATAAGTCAAACGGAAATGAATTGCAAATAGTTTATGTTAGAAATGATGATAAAATAACAACTAGTATAAAACCAGCAAAGACATCTGATAATGAATATAAATTAGGTTTATGGGTAAGAGATGCTGCAGCAGGTGTTGGAACGGCAACTTTTTATGAACCATCAACTGGAATGTTTGCAGCTCTGGGACATGGAATAACTGATATTGATACAGGTGATATAGTTGAAATTGCAAATGGGGAGTTAACAACAAGTACAATTGTAGCAATAAAAAAAGGTGAAAAAGGAAATCCGGGAGAGATAAGAGGTACAATAGAATCGGGTCTTAAACTTGGCGAAATATATAAAAATGGTTTGTTTGGAATTTGTGGAAATGTAACAAATAAAGGTAATTTGGATTTGTCGAATTCTGAAGAGATGGAAGTTGCCTTAAGAAGTGAAATTCAAGAGGGAAAAGCATATATAATTTGTGAACTTGAAAATGGTAAGAAGGAAAAATATGAAATTGAAATAGAAAAAATTTATATAAGCAATAATTATGATAATAAAAGTATGTTAATTAAGGTAACAGATTCAAGATTGTTAGATAAAACGCGGAGGAATTATTCAAGGGATGAGCGGTTCACCAATTATACAAAATGGAAGATTTGTTGGAGCTGTAACACATGTACTAGTTCAAGATCCAACTCAAGGATATGCAGTGTTTGCAGATATGATGATTAAACAGATGAGGGAAGTCGAATAAAAATTAAGGCGTTGTAAATTTTTTACAATGCCTTAATTTTGCAATATGATATAATTTGGATTATAATTAGTAATATACAGTTTGAAAGGAAATGATATATGTTATGTATTACCCAAAACAAATTCCATATTTGTTAAATGAAGAATTTAGGAAGAATATAGAATATAAAGAATATAATATAAAAGAACTTGAAAATTATTGTATGTGTATTTGGACAATGAAATCAAAAACAACATTATATAAGACAATATCAAATAATATTTTGCCAGATGCGTGTATTGATATTGTTATAGATTTTGTAAATAATACAATTTGTTTTGCAGGGTTCAGTAAAGAAACTATAGATTTTAAGTTAGATAAAAAGATAGATTATGTAGGAGCTAGATTAAATCCAAGCATTTTTTATTTACTTTTCAATATACCTGCAGATAAAATAATGGATAATGAAATATCTTTTGATGATATAGAAACAGAGATTAGTATTAATAAAATATTTAATTTAGATAATACGAATGAAAGAATAGAATATTTGAAAGAATATTTACTACAAAAAACAAAAGAACAAAAAGAAATGCCGTTTATGGAAGTGGTAGAGGAGTTATATAAAAATCCAAAAGAACAAAGTGTAACTGATATTGCAAAGAAATTTGGCTATAATGAAAGACATTTATATAGATTATTTAAAATCAATTATGGAGTGTCACCAAAAGTGTTATTAAATATACTTAGATTGCATCTATGTTTAACTCTAATACTAGAAAAGAATATGAATTTAGTAGATATTGCAAATTTATGTGGGTTTTATGACCAATCTCATTTTATAAAAGAAATAAAGAAATACACTGGAATTTCACCTTTAAAAATAATAGAAGATTGTAAATAAATGTCTGTTTTTTACAATACAGATTTAAGAAATTTTACTTATAATCATAATGGAGGTGGAAAAACATGTTTGAGACAATAACAGCCAATATTATGGTTAAAAATGTAAAAGAAACAATAGAATTTTATGAAGAAAAATTAGGATTTACAAAAGTATTAAGTGTTCCGGAAGAAGGCGAGACTTTAGTCTTTGCTATTTTGAACAAGGATGAAATTTCTATAATGTTCCAAGAACAAAAAAGTTTAATTGGTGAATATCCAACTTTAAAAACAGACGAGATAGTACCAACATTTACATTATTTTTAACTGTTAACGATGTTGTTGCAGTATATAATGAATTAAAAGATAAAGTAAAAATTGCAAAAGATCTTTATAAAACTTTTTATGGTAAAGATGAATTTGCTATTTTTGATAACAATGGAAATATATTGACAATATCTTGTTAAAAATAAAAAAGGGACTAGAAATTGAAGTGAATAAAATGGTGTTCACTTCAACTAGTCTTCTTTTTTTATATAAGATTAGTGGTATTCAAGATTTTTAATTTTTTGAGGAACCTTAATGTGTTAACTTTTTTCTACAATGCTTTAATTTTTTGAATTTTATCTAGTATTTCTAAAACAAAATTAGATGCTCTAAAAAGTGCTAATCCCCAAAATGTTAAATCGAAGGAATTGCAATTAGTAAGTTCAAGCCTTGCAAAGTATACTAATGCTTATAATAATAAAAATGGTAAAAAGTACCAATGTTTTCTATAATAAAAGGATTATTAACAAGTCCAGATTATAAATTTAAAGATTTCAAGGCGGTAATGATTAATGAATATAAAGAGAGTACTTTTATATGGAATGAACTATTAAAAATAGATTTGATTAAATAGCGGACTCTAGACAATTATCTCTATAAATGATAAAATAAGTTTATGGAGATGATTTGATGAGTAATAAAAAGAAACAAAATGGATCTGGATGCTTGTTTGCTTTTGTAGTTGCAATTGCAGTTATGGCAACGATAGTGGTGCTATATAGCATGAATTCTGGAAAAATACAAGAGAATCTTAATAATATAACTACAAATATAGCAGAATATATAAAACAATTAAATGAAAATGGTAATACATTAAAAGATAATATAGAGTTTCCAGAAGAAGAAAAATTAACAGAAGCTCAAAAATACTATTATTATCAACAATTAAGCGAAACAGGTAAAAAGATATATTTAACAATTGAAAACAATATAGATAAATTAAAAAATGGGGAAGATAATATTCCATTACCACCAAGTTTGAATGAAGATGCTAAATCAAATTCTGATGGGAAAGATTATATCGCAAAAGAATTTCAAAATGCTTGGGATGCTTTTGTAACTGATAAATCACAGTATTTTTATATAGATAGTAGTAAGGTTTGCTTGGTAACTAAAATGACAACTAAAGGTTCAAATACAAATTATGAATTTTATATTGGAAAAGGAGATAATTCTAATTATTTTATAGAAGAGTTTGATAATAAAGAACAAGTAGAAGCGGCTATAAAAAGAATTGAAAAAGTAAAAAAGGAAATCTTACAAAATGCATCAGGAAACAATTATGAGAAAATGAAATATGTTCACGATTGGATAGTTGATAATGTAAAATATGATACTTTAAATAGTGAAAACACTTCAAATATATATGGTTGCTTAGTCAATAAAAGAGTTGTATGTGAAGGTTATGCAAGAACTTTTAAATATTTAATGGATGAATTAAATATTCCTTGTATTTTGGTATCTGGAACAGCTGTAGATGAAAATGGAAAAAGTGAAAGACATGCTTGGAATTATGTGTATATTAAAAATAATTGGTATGCGATAGATACAACGTGGGATGATCCAATAATAATTGGAACTGGAAAAATAGATACGAGTATAAAATATAAATATTTCTTAAATGGAAGTAATACAATAAACAAAAATCATACACCAATTGGGGAAGTTACAAAGAATGGAATGAAATTTAAATATCCAGAATTATCTAAGGAAGATATAAAATAGAGCGGTTTTTATAAACCGCTCTTTAATTTATTAGTTTTCTTTATGTTCTACAAGTAAATCTTTAATTTCTGTTACTGTTCCAGCTCCTAATGTTATAACTAAGTCGTTGTTTAATACATGTGATTTTACAAAATTAGCTATTTCATTAAAATCAGAAATATAAATTGCTTTTCTTCCTAGCTTATGAATTTCATCAACTATGTCTTGTGCATGAACATTATATGTGTTTTGTTCACGAGCAGCATATATATCAGTTACGATTATATTATCAAATAATGTTAAAACTTTAGCAAAATCTTGAAGGTGTGTTTTAGTTCTACTATAAGTATGTGGTTGGAATATTACCCAAGACTTATTAAATTGTTTGTTTTTCATAGCTGTTGCAGTTGCCTTAATTTCTGTTGGGTGATGAGCATAGTCATCATAAACTGTAACATGATTTCCAAATTCTCCAATATATTCAAATCTTCTATGTGCTCCAGTAAATTTTGCTAAACCATTTTTAATTTGTTCTTTATTCAAACCATACATATGGCAAACACCTATACATGCTAAGGCATTCATTACATTATGCACTCCTGTAACTGATAGTGAAATTGTTTTGTAAAATGTGTTGTTATAATATACGTCAAATGTAGGGTATCCATTTTTATTAAATGTGATATTACGAGCAACAAAATTTGCATTTTGATTATTAATACCAAATGTAATTGTTTTAGCTTCAGTACATTTTGCTAAAGTTGAACAATTTGGATCATCACTATTAATAACTAATAATCCGTTTGCAGGTAATAATTTAACATATTTTTTAAATGCTAAAATAACATGTTCCATATCTTTAAAATAATCTAAATGATCATTATCTATATTTAAAATTACTTCTGTTTTTGGATAGAATTTTAAAAAGCTTTCTACATATTCACAAGCTTCTATAATAAAGTATTCGCTATTTCCAACTTTATAATTTGCATTAATTTGATTAAAATAAGCTCCAACTTGAATTGTAGGGTCAAGCTTTCCTTCTAGAAAGCAACTTGAAACCATTGAAGTAGTTGTAGTTTTTCCATGAGTTCCAGAAATACATATTGTATCATTGAACACTTTTGTAAGAATTCCAAGGAAATCTCCTCTTTCAATTGTAGGAATTCCTAAAGTTCTTGCTTTAACTAGTTCTGGGTCATCTTGACTTATTGCTGCAGTATAAACAACTAAATCAGCATGAGAAACAGAATCCATATCATGTCCAATTTTTACAGAAATACCATTTGCAACTAAAGCGTCTGTATATTCTGATTGATTTGCATCTGAACCTGTAACACTAAAGCCCCAATTTTTTAATATTTCGGCAATTCCACTCATGCTTACTCCACCGATACCAATCATATGTATTTTTCTATATTTTTCTAATTCTTCTAAATTAGCCAAATTCAACACTCTCCTTTTATTGTAAATATATTCACGCTGAATATATTTGGTTACTAGTATATTATATATAAATAATGTGAGTATTTCAATAGTTTCAGATATTATTTTAAAAATTTCTAAAATTTGTAAAAAAAAGAAGGAAAAATAATTTTTTTGATGAATAATATATTAGTATGTGTTAAATAATATACATATGAAAAATAACATAAAAAACATTGGAAGGCGGTGCTCTAGAATGCAAATTACAGATGTGCGTTTAAAGAAAGTAAATTCAGGAAGCAGAATGAAAGCAGTTGCTTCAGTTACATTTGATAATGAATTCGTAGTTCATGAAATCAAAGTTATCGAAAGTCAAAAAGGATTATTTATTGCTATGCCTAGCAAAAAAAGATTAAATGGTGAACATAAAGATATAGCTCACCCAATCAATCCAGAGACAAGAGAAAAAATAGAAAAGGCTATATTTGAAGCATATGAAAATGCTCCAGAACCAGAAGAAACAGCAACAGCTGTTGATACTGAAGAAGTAGCAGAATAATAAATAAAGAACACTTTTAAAGTGTTCTTTTTTGTTTTTTATACGAAAGAAAAATCCCCTCTAGAAGAACTAGAGGGGACGACACTCAACATCCGAAAGGATTGCCTATTATGAGTGTCTTAATCTCATTAAACAGGGGCTTTAAAAGTCCGATTGGGCTCAAGAGACTCATGTAAACGGGGTCACCTTTGCGCTCCTGTGCGATATTAGCTACTACTATATCGTGATTTTTAAAAAAGTCACATACAGTTTGGTAGTTTGACTCGCTAACTTTAATGAGTGTTTTTGCATTTTCCATTGGAAAATACCTCCTTAAAAATATATTGTGTCCATACCATGGACGTATAGTATATCATATAATTTACGTTATGTCAAACAAAACTTAAAAAAATTATGCATTTTTCATTGACAAATATCTACAATATCTGATAAAATATTGCGTACCGTAGAGAGATACCTGTTCTCATTCCGAACACAGAAGCCAAACTCTATTGATAGAATTTATATGATTTTGTGTATTAAACATGGAAATAAATGCTATTAAGAGAAGAGCTTATTTAATCAAAACAACTTTAATCATATATGTGCCGAATATGTGTCTAACATATTGGGTATTTTTGTATTTACATCTATAAAATATAACCCAATTTTATAAATGAACTAGAAAATGTTTAATTAACAAAATTATACATGATTTAAAAGATAGGAGGTAGGTTATTAAATTAGTTTTATTTTAACCACAAAAAATTATTAAAGAAAGGATGAGGTCCAAAAAATATTAAAAATATAAAAATAGGAGGATAAAGCATGAAGAAATTGCTAACTAAATTACTAAAAAAGCATGTGTTTCTTATTTTAATAGAGCTTATTCTTATAACAGTAAATATATATTTGCTGACAGTTCCTTCAAAAATTTTAGGACAAATAATTGATTTACTTTATAATGTTGACGCTAATAAAAACACAATTATGCAAACAATTTTATATTTATTGTTAATGTGCATATTGCTTTTAATTTCAAGGGTTTCTTGGAAAATGATTGATGCTAAAATATCGAGAAACATGGTGAAAATGATTAGAGACACAATATATGAAAAAATGTTAAAAACAGATGTAGCAAAGCTAGATACAATGAAAAATGGAGACATAATGTCTTATTTTGTTAAAGATATTAATGAAGTAAGAAAATTTGTTTCAAATGTAATAACGCTTATGGTCAGGTTTATTTTAAATTTTGCAATTGTTGCTATTGCAATGACTAAATCAACAAATGGTAAGCTAACTTTAATTACACTTTTTCCAATAGCAATTAGCATAATTTTAATTTTTATGATGATTAAAAAAATCGAAAAAAATTATAATGCATCAAGAAAGAAATTTACAGATTTATCTGAATTTGTACAGGAAAGTACAGATAGTATTAGAACAACGAAAGCATATGTGGGTGAGAAAAAACAATACGAAGAATTTTTAAATAAAAATACAAGTTTACGAAATACGAATTTTGAAGTAATTAAAGACGAAACTTTAATTAGTATTTTTATGAATTTGGGAATAGGAATTGGTTTAGGATTATCAATTTTATTTGGTGGAAAAATGGTTTTAAATAATCAGATTTCAGTCGGAGATTTTGTTGCATTTAATGGCTATATGATAATTTTGCAGGAACCAATTAGATGGATTCCATGGATGGTTAAGCATTCAAAAAGATTCCAAGTAGCATATAAAAGGCTTAATGATTTCCTTAAAATGAAAGAAGAAAAAATAAAGATTTATGATTATAATTCAGAAAATTTAAATGGAAATATACAAATAAATGGTTTGACATATCGCTATCCAGATGGAGGAGAAGACGTTCTTAAGAATATTAGTATTAATGTAGAGCAAGGTAAATCATTGGGAATAATTGGTGTTATTGGAAGTGGTAAAACAACGCTAATGAATTTATTAATGAAACTTTATAAAGTTCCAGATGGAAAAATTTTTATTGGTGGTAAAGATATTAATAATATTGAAACAGATGCTATAAGACATAATATTTGTTATATTACTCAAGATAATTTCTTGTTTTCATCAACATTAAAAGATAATATTAATCTTTTTAGAGATATTTATGCAGAGGAAGATATTTTAGAAAGCACAAAATCTTCTATGATATATGAGGAGATAAATGATATGCCAGATGGAATTAATACTATAATTGGAGAAAAAGGTATTGATTTATCAGGCGGACAAAAACAAAGGGTTGTAATATCAAGAGCGTTTTTAAATCAAAGTAATATTGTTATATTTGATGATACATTTTCTGCTTTAGATAACAAAACAGAAGAATCATTATTAAGAAATATTAGAAAACTTACAGAAAATAAAACATGTATTATTATTTCTAATAGAATATCAGACATAAAGCATTGTGACGAAATTATAGTTCTTGATCATGGTGAAATTGTTGAAAGAGGTATACATAGAGATTTACTTGCTTTGAAAAAGAATTACTATGAATTCTATAAGAATCAAGCAGAAAAAAACAGGGTAGATATTTTAAGTTAAAAACAAGATAAAGGAGGTAGAACATTGAAAAACAAGACATTTAAAAGAATTTGGAATATGGTTAGACCGTATCGAAAAACAGTCGCTTTTGTTACAGTTTTAGCTATAATAATAGATGCTTTAGCATTGGTAAAACCATATTTAGTAAGAGTTCTTATTGATGATTATTTGAAAAACGGAATAAGTCAAAATGAATTTATGTCTGTTTCTATGATTTCATATATATACATCGCATTAGTTCTTCTAGAAAATTTCTTGGATTATTTTAATAGTACAAGAACAAATATCTTAGGAGAGAGTGTTGTTTATGATTTACGAAATCGTATGTATGAATACATTGAAAAAGCTAAGATAAAGTTTCATGATAAGGTTCCATCAGGAACATTGTTTGTAAGAATAATTAGTGATATTGAAGATGTATATGCATTGTTTAGCGATGTTATAACAACTTTTGCTAAAGATATATTTATTATAATTGGTTTGTTGATTGTAATGGTATATATAAGTTACAAATTAGCTATGGTTAGCTTAATAATAATACCATTAATTATAATATCTTCTTTAATATTAACAAAACTATTGAACAAAACATATTCTGCAGTGAAAACCGTTAGAACAAAAATGAATATCTTCTTTTCAGAATCAATATATGGATTGAAATTAATAAAAATATTTAACAGACAAAGAGAAAAACAGCGAGAATGTGAACGAATTACAAAAGAATTTAGAGAAACAATAAAGCCTATGGGATTTTTGCAAGGATTATTACCAGCAATTATGACTTTAATTGAAAACCTGGGAATTGCACTGGTAATATGGGCGGTTATAAATAAATGGATAGGAGAATCTTTGGATGTTGGAATAATATATATGTTTATTACATATTTGAAAAATTTATTTGATCCTATTAATAGAATTATTGAAAATGTTGAGATTGTTGAAGAAGCGGTTACTTCAATTGATAAGGTTTATGAGATTTTAGAAAATGAAGAAATGCTAGAAGATTTTGAATCAGGTAAAAGAATAAATAAGATAAAAGGTAAAATTGAATTTAAAAATGTATGGTTTGCATATGAAGATGAAAATTGGATTTTGAAAGATGTAAGCTTTACTATCGAACCAGGGCAAAGTGTTGCATTAGTTGGTAAAACGGGTTCTGGAAAAACAACAATTACTAATTTGATTAATAAATTTTACACAATACAAAAAGGTGAAATTTTGATAGATGGTATTAATATAAATGATATTAATTTAGCTGATTTAAGAAGAAATATAGGAACGATTTTGCAAGATCCGTTTATATATGCAAAATCTATAAAAGATAATATTAAATTATTTAATGATATATCAAATGAGAGTGTTGAGAACGCTATAAAATTAGCTTCTGCTGAAGGATTTGTTAATAACCAAGAACATGGAATTGATGAAATAGCAAGAGAACGTGGAAATTCATTCTCAGCTGGTGAAAAGCAATTGTTAGCTTTTGCAAGAATATTTGCTTTAAACCCATCAGTATTTATTTTAGATGAAGCAACAGCTAATATTGATACAACAACTGAACAATTAATTCAAGAATCTGTAGATAAGTTGTCAAAAGAAAAAACATCAATTTTTATAGCTCATAGATTGGCAACTATTGTTAATGTCGATAAGATTATAGTTTTAGGTAACGGAAAAATTGTTGAAGAAGGAAATCATAATGAGTTAGTTGCTTCAGGAGGCTATTACAGCAAGTTGTATAATTCGTATTATAATAGCTTAGTGTAAAAAATGCACAGTTGGGGACGCGTCCCCGCTGTGCATTTTGCACAACGTGGGACGGGTTAATTTACTGACGTGTCCCTGGCTGTGCATTTTGCACAGCTGGGACGCGTCCCCAATTGTGCAAAAATTTGGTTAAAGCCCTTGAAAAAAATCCGTTTTAATGATTAAATAGGACGTGTAAAAATGGATAAAATAATTTAGTATTGTAATAGACAAAGGAGAGATGCCGAAATGTGTGGTTTCTGTGGATTTACTGGTAAGGTAGAGAACAAAGAACAAGTTATAGAAAATATGATGGAAAAAATAATATATAGAGGTCCAGATAGTAAAGGAAGTCATGTTGATGATGATATTGCTTTAGGTTTTAGAAGATTATCAATTATTGATTTAGCGGATGGAGCTCAACCAATATATAATGAAGATGGAACAAAGGTTATTGTTTTTAATGGTGAAATCTATAATTATAAAATAATTCGTGATGACTTAATAAACAAAGGACATATATTCAAAACAAAAACAGATACTGAAGTTATATTACATGGTTATGAAGAATATGGTCCAGAGGTTTTAAATAAATTTAGAGGAATGTTTGGAATTGCAATTTGGGATTTAGTTTCTAAAGAATTGTTTATTGCTAGAGATTACTTTGGAATTAAACCAATGTATTATACACAATTTGGAAATGATTTAGTATTTGGTTCTGAAATAAAATGCTTGTTAACACATCCAAATGTAAAAAAAGAGCTTAATGAGTCAGCTTTGCAAAATTATTTATCTTTCCAATATGGTGTTCCAAATGATACGTTCTTTAAAAACATTTATTGCTTACAACCAGGTCACTACCTAAAATTTAAAGATGGAAAACTTGAAATCACAAGATATTGGAAGCCGGAATTTATGGTAAATGATTCATGGGAAGAAGATAGATTAGTTGAAGAAATTGACAAAGTATTTAAGGAATCAGTTGAAGCACATAAAATAAGTGATGTTGAAGTTGGATGCTTTTTATCAAGTGGTGTTGATTCAAGTTATGTTGCAACCCAATTTAAAGGGCAAAAAAGTTTTACAGTTGGATTTAATTATAATAAATACAATGAAATTGATTATGCTAAAGAGTTGGCAGAAGAAATTGGACAAGAACACTATTTTAAAAGAATTGAAGATGATGAGTTCTGGGAAATAGTTCCAAAAGTTCAATATTATATGGACCAACCACATGCTGATCCTTCTTGTGTTGCATTATATTATGTGTGCAAAATTGCAAGTGAGCATGTAAAAGTTGTTCTTTCAGGAGAAGGTGCAGATGAGTTATTTGGTGGATATAGAATTTATCATGAACCATTTAGTTTACGTTATAGTAAACTATTACCTCGTTTTGTATGGAAAGGAATAGCAGGTGTATTAAATGCAATTCCAGTAGAATTCCCAGGCAAAAGCTATGCAAATAGAGCAAGCAAAACATTAGAACAAAGATTTATTGGAAATGCTAATTTGTTCTCAGATAAAGAAAAACGTAAAATATTAAAAAACACAGAAGGAATGAAAAAGCCAGAAGAAATTACAAAGCCTTTTTATGAAGACACAAAAGGTATGGATGATGTTACAAGAATGCAATATATTGACATTAATTTCTGGATGATTGGAGATATTTTATTAAAAGCAGATAGAATGAGTATGGCAAATTCACTAGAGCTTCGTGTTCCATTCTTGGATAAAGAAGTATGGAATTTAGCAAGAACAATTCCAGCTCAATTTAAGGTAACTAAAGATGGACAAACTAAGGTAGCGATGAGAAAAGCAGCTCTTAAAAATATGCCAGAAAAAGTAGCATCAAGAAAGAAATTAGGATTCCCAGTTCCAACAAGAGAATGGTTAAAACAAGAAAAATACTATAACATTGTTAAAAAAGAATTTGAATCTGAAACAGCTAAAAAATATTTTGTAACAGAAGAAATAGTTAAGTTATTAGATGAACATATTAAATTGAAGAAAGACAATAGTAGAAAAATTTGGACTATTTATGTGTTCTTGATTTGGTATAAGCAATTTTTTGAGGAATAACAAATGATAAAATAATATAAAATAGGAGTTATTATATGGAAAATGTATTAGAACAAAAAAATCAAAGAAAATTGGAAGATACATTAAAACAAATATTACGAACACCAACTGCAGATTATATGGAAGAAACATCGAACTTTTTAAATAAACATTTCTATGCAAACGACGATGTAAAGAATATTAAGAATTATTGTAATAACAAAATAATAGAGATTGGCAATCGATTTAAAAAAAGCGGTGTTCCAATGTTTGATAAGTCAGCAAGCGAAGATGAAATGGTAGAGTCTAAAGTAGGTATGGCTGTTGTACATACCATAAATAATTATTTAGGACAAGGTATGAAACTTTTAGAAGAAAATGAAAGATTGCAAAATCCAGGTAATCAAATGATAAAATACAATGAATCATCAAGCGCATTTGGGAAAATAAAAGGAATTCTAAATAAAATTAAAAATTTTATTACAAGAAAAAAGGAACCAAATCCTTTAGGGGATATTGCGGTTAAAATTAAAGAAAACAGTCAAAAATATGACGAAATATGTAATGAAATTTGTGAGTATAATTTAGAAGAAAATTTGGCTGATAGTATAAATACTTATTTAAATAATATGTATGGTGAAGAATATAATAAAACTCAAATTTTAGAAAATGAAATAATTCCTGATTTTAAGAAATTAGGTTTATCAAGCAGAGTTTCAGAATTAAAAGAAAAAGTTGTAGGTAAAAGAAATAATTTAGATCAATATAAAGTTGACTATGTTTTTGAGGTTCGCCCAAAGAAAGAGTATAATAATATAGATATTGACGTGAACAATGAAAACCAGATGGAAGTTGGCGAGTAAATAAGAAGGGAGCAGTAAATAATGTGTGGTTTTGTAGGGTTTATGGATAAATTAAACCAAGAAGAAAAACAAAAAAGTATTAAGTTAATGGCAGACAGAATTATTCACAGAGGACCTGATGAAGAAGGTTATTATGTGGATGATGATGTTGCGTTAGGACATAGAAGGTTATCAATTATAGATTTAAGTAATGGTAAGCAACCAATGTTTAATGAAGATGGAAGTATTGCTGTTGTATATAATGGAGAAATCTATAATTTTCAAGAAATTCGTGAAGATTTAGTAAATAAAGGTCATAGTTTTAAAACAAATTCAGATACTGAAATTTTAGTTCATGGATATGAAGAATACAAAGAAGAATTATTTAATAAATTAAGAGGAATGTTTGCGTTTGTTGTTTATGATATGAAAAACAAAGAATTAATAGGTGTTAGAGATTACTTTGGAATAAAGCCTTTTTACTATTATAATGATGGAAAAACATTTATGTTTGGATCAGAAATTAAAAGCTTTTTAGATCATCCAAATTTTGTAAAAGAAGTAAATAAACAAGCTTTAAAACCATATTTAACATTCCAATATTCAGTTTTAGATGAAACATTTTTTAAAAATACTTATAGATTAAAACCTGGAAATTATTTAAAATTTAAAGATGGAAAATTAGAAATTAACCAATATTTTAAAGCAGAATATATGAAACAAAATGATACATATGAAAGCTATAAAAAACAAGTAAAAGAGTCATTAGAAGATTCTGTAAAATGTCACCAAATAAGCGACGTTGAGGTCGGTTCATATTTATCAGGTGGAGTTGATTCATCATATATTGTTAGTATGGCGAAACCTGATAAGACATTTACAGTAGGATTTGATAAAACAGGTTTTGATGAATCTGTATTTGCAAAAGATTTATCAAAAATATTTAAAACAAATAATTATAATAGAGTATTAACAGGTGATGATTTCTTTAACGCACTTCCTGTAGTTCAATATCATACAGATGAACCACATGCTAATTTATCAACAGTTCCTTTAATATTTTTATCAAAATTAGCAAGAGAAAAGGTAAAGGTTGTTTTATCTGGAGAAGGTGCCGACGAAATGTATGGTGGTTATAATGAATTAAATGTAAGCAAATGGATAAAAGCATATTGTAAATTACCACTAGCATTCAGAAAGTGTTTAGCTAATCAAGTAAGAAACAAAAAGAAATTTAAAGGTAAAAGAATTATTTGCCAATATGACAGACCATTATCAGAAAGATTTATAGGAAATGCATTTATTATGGATGATAATGAAACAGAAGATATTCTTTGTGATGATTTAAAAGGAAAAGGAATTAAATTTGCAGAGATTATCAAACCATATTATGATGATGTAAAAGGTGAAGATGAAATCACTCAAATGATGTATATTAATATGCATTTTTGGCTTGCAAAAGATATGCTTTTAAAAGCGGATAAAATGAGTATGGCAAATTCAGTTGAATTACGTGTTCCATTCCTAGATAAAGAAGTATGGAATGTTGCAAGAAAAATTCCTAGCAAATATTTAATTAAAGATGGCGAGACTAAAAAAGTTTTCAGAGATGTTGCTAAGGAAGTTATTCCAGAAGAATGGGCTAAGAGAAGAAAACTTGGATTTCCAGTACCTTTCTTTATGTGGATTAAAGAAGAAAAATACTTTAATAAAGTAAAAGATTTGTTTATGCAAGATTGGGTAAGTGAATTTTTTGACAAAGAAAAAATTAATAAAATGCTTGATGATCATTATGCAGGAGTAGAAAACCATGGTAGAAAATTATATAATATTTATATTTTCTTGGTTTGGTACAAGGTTTATTTTGTAGATGGGGCAAAGGCATTGAGTTTGTAATGTAATCAAAAATGACGAAGACCCTAAAAAACCCCTAACTAAATATATTAACATTCCGTTCGCTTGCTGGCGTGCCGGGTGTTGTGGAAGGTGTTGGTGGGGGAGCGCCTTTACTAGCGCGCTACTCTCCATGTTAATATATTTATTTAGTTGCCTTTTGGGGATCTTGGTCATTTTCAATTCTGTTGACATAAAGTGGCGGAAATGGTATAATTATACAGTAATATCTTTTAAGGAGGTTGATAATTACCCAAAAAATTCATACGTTATCCACATATTTTCCTAAAGAAAGGACATGCATCATGAAAGATGAAAAACAAACAATTACGCCTTTAATGAAAGAACGGGCAAAACAGTATCATGATTTATGGGAAAAGGGTTACACAGTAGCGGAAGCTGCGGATAAAATGGGTATTACCGAATGGACTATCTATAAGCAGTTAGATGTATACGCAGAAATAAATGGCGTAAAAGACAAATACGTATACATCAAAGAATACGCAGAGCGGACCATTAATCCTAAAATCGTGACGCTAAGCACTGAAAATAAGGGTTCTGACGATGGCAATGAAATTACAATTAATAATGAATTGTCAAAGAAGTGTTTTACAGAACTTTTAGCTTTATGTGATGAGCTTATGGACGAATGCAAATCCTCTATTGAATCTGCAGATTCGATTTTGGAAAAAACTACACTCACAAGTATAAAAGCCACAGACATTAAGGAGGAAAATGTATGAACAGCAGACCTTTTGATAGAAAAACAGTTGAACGGTATGTTCACAATGGTTATTTAATCCCTGATTTTATGGAAAAATATGAATTCGATTCTGAAACTGAATTCAGAGATAATCTAATTAGGATTTTTTCTGATACTGGTAAGGTTGATCGTATGCTGCAAGACATGAGAAAGAAGGAAAAAAAGGAGAAAAAACGTCAGAAGAAAAACGTAAATGCACCAATAAATGCAGCTTTAAATATTCAGACAGCTCCTTTTGTTCCGGTACAGACTCAAAACTTAAATGTTCCATACAATTCAAAGCAAATTACAAGCATCATGGATGGAGTAACTGCTAATCCTCTTGATAATCTTAAGGTTAATACCTTTGAGATGCCTGCAAAGGAAGAAGTTGTAGAGGTAAATCAATTGGATGTGTTAAAAGCTGATCTTGCCAAGAACAATGAATTCTTATTCGAAATCGAGAGTAGGATTTCAGATCTTGAAATTCAGCGTGCAACAATTTACGAAGAAGTAAATGGTTCAAAAGAAAGAATTGCAGCTTTAAGAAAGCAGTTTGAAGATGAAAAAAACAAGGTGGAGAGTTTATCAAAAGAATTTGAAACTTGTGAAAACAACCTGGCGGCGGACAATGATTTAAGACAAAAAACAGTAGAAGAAATCAGAAAAATAGAAGAAAGTATAAAAAGTCTTGAAACCAAGAAACTTTATTTCGGTAATAACTTCAGTGATTCTTATGATTATGATTCATCAAAATATGAAGTTTTAGCTGATGAAGTTATGAAGAAGATGACTGAACTGCTTTCGGCCGGAGATTTCGAAGAGTTTGCTGTATCAGAAGTAAGAGCAATATCAAGAATATTATGCATTATTGACAAAGCTGTAGCTGAAGATGAAAACATTGAAATCTGCTTTGAGGGTGAGAAGGAAACAATAGTGGATGCTGTAAGAATAATGACAGAATTAAATGTAATGGTAATTGAATAACTTCAAAGGACTGGCCTAAATAGCCAGTCCTTATTTTATGAATTATTATTTTTTAAATTCAACTATTGTAACTCCCATTTCACCTTCACCAAATGTACCTAATCTATATGACTTGACATGTGGATGATTCTTTAGAAAAGAATGGATACCATTACGAAGCTTGCCAGTTCCTTTTCCATGAACGATTCTTACAGTTGGCAAATTTGCTAAATAACAGTCATCTAAATATTTATCAACTATGAAAATGGCATCTTCGATATTTTGACCAATTACATTTATTTCAGGTGATATAGATTTAGATTTTAGTAGAGATGCAGTTTTAAATCCAACTGATGATTTGGCTGATGTACCTTTTGTAGATGATTTTTGTGAGTTTGTTAATTCCAAATTATTAATATTTACATTTGTTTTAGTGTTACCAAATTGAACAATTACTTCATTATTTTTATTTGGTAATGTAAGAATATTTCCAGTCATATTATATGGTTTAACTAATACTTCCATACCAATTTTTATTTCTATATTTTTAGATTCTGCAGAATCATCTTTTTCAGTTACAGCTAAATTATTTTTAATGTTAGTATTTAACGTATCACGTAGTTTATTAGCTTTTTTAAGACTTTCTTTATCAACTGAATCATACAGATTGTTTAATTCTTTAATTATTTCATTTGCCTCTTCTTTAGCTGATATTAAAATATTTCTAGCTTCATTTTTTGCTTTATTAATTATATCATTTCGCTTTAATTCAACATCACTAACGTCGTTTTCTAATTGTTTTCTAAGTAGCTCAATTTGATTAGAATTCTTAGTTATAGTTTCTTTTTCTTTTTCAATTAGTAATTTATCATCATAAATATTTTTAATTAATTCTTCTATACTTATATTATCTTTACTAAGTAAACTTTCGGCTCTATCTAAAATTTCTTTTGGCAATCCTAATTTTTTACTAATTGCAAAAGCATTGCTTTTACCTGGAACACCAATTAAAATTTTATATGTAGGGCGTAGGTTTTCTATATCAAATTCTGAACTTGCATTTTCAAATCCATCAGTAACTAAAGCATAGTGCTTTAATTCAGGATAATGTGTGGTTGAAAGTGTTAAAGTACCTTTGTTATACAAGTTTTCTAAAATGCTTATTGCAAGATTAGCTCCTTGAACGGGGTCTGTTCCAGAACCTAATTCATCAATTAAAACAAGGCTATTTTCAGAAGAATTTGCCAAAATATCAATAATGTTTTTCATATGAGAAGAAAATGTACTTAAAGATTCTTGAATACTTTGCTCATCACCGATGTCAGCAAAAATGTTATCAAAAACGTAAATACTACTATTTTCTTTAGCAGGAATATGAAGGCCTGAACATGCCATTAAACATAGCAATCCAACAGTTTTTAGAGTAACAGTTTTTCCACCAGTATTTGGACCAGTTATTATCAAAGATTGATAATTTTTACCAAGACTTATATCAATTGGAACTACAGATTTTGAGTCAATAAGAGGATGCCTTGCTTGAGTTAATTCTATGAATTTTTCAGTGTTGATTACAGGCTCGATACCTTCTATTGCTTTAGAATAATTTGCTTTAGCAAAAATTAAATCTATTTCACCAATAATATTTACAGTACTTTTAATGTTATCAACAATTGGGTATAAAGATGTTGATAAGTTTTCTAAAATTTTTTCTATTTCAATTGTTTCTTCTAATTTAATATTGTTAATTTGATTATTTAAATCAAAAACAGAAGTGGGTTCAATATATACAGTAGAGCCACTTGCTGAAATATCATGAATTAAACCATTAACATTTTCTTTATATTCGATTTTAACAGGAATAACATATCTGTCATTTCTAATAGTAATTATTGGTTCCATTATGTATTTTGAATAACTTGAAGAATGTATAAAAGTATTTAATTTTTCTTTAATTGCTGATTCAAGTCTACGTCTATTACGTCTTAGAGAATTAAGAGTTTTGGATGCATCATCAGAAATGTTGTATTCATCAATAATTGATCTTGTTATATTTTGATAAATTCCTAGGTTAGAATATAATTCTTCAAATTTATTTGATAATACTGTTGATTCTGCAATTTCAATAGAGTTGTAATATTCTTTAAGATCATTTGAAATTTTTAATACTTTTGCTATTTCTAACAATGGTTTAGCTCCTAATGGAATATAACTTTCTAAATTTTTTAAATATGGTGTAATTTTCTCTATTTCATCAATAGGTAAATTACCGTATTTAATTATTAATTCATACGCTTCTGAAGTTTCGGCTAATAAGGTTTGAACATCATTTATATTACTAGAAGGTAATATACTGTTACAAAGTTCTTTACCTATGTATGTTTTACAATAATTTGAGAGTATTTCTAATATTTTATTAAATTCTAATTTTGTTAGATTTGAGTTCATTATAAAATCTCCTTTATAAATAATGCTGTTATTATATCATAAAAAATAAAAAAATACAAAAAAACACTTGAAAAATATGGAAAAAAAGTATATAATTAAATAGCAAAATGAATAAGACACAGGAGAGTGGGAACAAATCCCACTCTTTAATTGTAAATAAAGGGGGAAATAAATCTTGGCAAGCATTGAAGAAAGAGTGGAAGCTCTTGTAAAAAAGCCAATTGAAAACTTAGGTTATCAATTGTATGATGTTCAATATGCAAAAGAAGGAAAAGATTACTTTTTACGTATTTTTATTGAAAATCAAAACGGTCAAATTAGTTTAGAAGATTGCGAAAAAGTAAATAATGAAATTGAAGAGTTGCTAGATACAGCAGATTACATTAAAGAACAGTATTTCCTAGAGGTTTCTTCAACAGGTGTTGAAAAAATAATTAGAAAGGAAAAACATTTACAAGAAAATATTGATGAATACATAAGTATCAATTTATTTAAGCCAATAAATAACAGCAAAGAATTTATTGGAATTTTAAAAAAATTTGATGATGAAACAATTTATATTGAAGTAAATGGTGAAATTATTGAGCTAGAAAGAAAAAATATATCATTAATAAAAAAATATTACGATTGGGACAACGAAATATAATGACCTGTCCCACGTTGTGCAAAATGCACAGCTAGGGACGCGTCCCAACTGTGCAAAATGCACAACAGGGACGCGTCCCCAATTGTGCAAAAAAGGAGGAATTAATAAAATGAAAAAAGGAGCAAAAGCAAAACCAAGTAAAGCAATAGATAGTAAAGAAATGTTGCTTGCAATGGAAGAATTAGAAAAAGAAAATGGAATGGAACCAGGAAGTTTAATGGAGGCAATTGAAACAGCGTTAGTTACAGCGTATAAAAGAGATTTTGATTCAACAGCTGATAATGCAAAAGTTGTTGTTGACAAAGAAACTGGAGATTATCACGTATTTGTTGAAAAAGAAGTTGTAAAAGATGTAGAAGATGGTAATACACAAATTTCTTTAGAAGACGCTAAGAAAATTAATAAATCATTAGAAGTCGGTGATACAGCACAAATTGAAATTATGCCTAAGAATTTCGGAAGAATAGCTGCAGGAACAGCTAAACAAGTTATCATTCAAAAAATTAGAGAAGCATCAAGAGAATATTTATATAATGAGTTTAGTGATAGAAAAGGTGAAATAGTTTCTGGATTAATTCAAAAAGCTGATGGAGGAATTGTTGTAGTAGATTTAGGAAGACTTGAAGGTGTAATGCCATTAAAAGAGCAAGTTCCAACAGAAAAATATCATGTTAATGATAAAATCAGAGCATATGTTTTAGATGTTGAAAAAGGAGCAAAAGGTGCACCACAAGTTATAATTTCAAGAGCACATGCTGACTTTGTAAGAAAGTTATTTGAATTAGAAATTCCTGAAATCTATGAAGGTGTTATTGAGATTAAAAGCGTTTCAAGAGATGCAGGAAGCAGAAGTAAAGTTGCAGTATATTCACCAAATGAAAATATTGATCCAGTTGGTTCATGCGTTGGACAAAAAGGAATTCGTATTCAAAACATAATTAATGAATTAGGCGGAGAAAAAATTGATGTTATAGAATGGAATGAAGATCCAGCAATATTTATTTCAGCAGCATTATTACCAGCTCAAGTTTTAGCTGTTGATATTAAAGAAGAAGAAAAATTTGCTCAAGTTATAGTTCCAGATGACCAATTATCATTAGCAATTGGTAAATCAGGACAAAATGCAAGATTAGCTGCAAAATTAACAAATTGGAAAATAGATATTAAGAGTGAATCTCAATTTAGACAAATTTTAGCTGAAGCTCAAGCAGCTGAAGAAAATGAAGATGGTGAAGAAGTAGAGTCTTCAGAAGAATAAATAAAAGGAAGTGAGTATTTTGAAAAGTATACCACAAAGAACTTGTATAGGTTGTAATGAGAAAAAGGATAAAAAAGAATTTATACGAATAGTTAAAGATAATCAAAACAATATAAGCATAGATAGAACAGGAAAGGCAAATGGTAGAGGAGCTTATATTTGTGATAATATAGAGTGTTTAGAAAAAGCTATCAAAAATAAAAGAATAGAAAAAAGCTTTAAAATGAACATAGATGAAAGCATTTATGAAGATTTAAGAAATGTAATTAGTGGTAAATAATTTTTCAAAAGGATTATCAATAATATAAGTGGGGGTGAAATTATTGGGTAAGATAAAAATACACGAAATTGCAAAAGAATTAGGCTTAACCAGTAAACAAATAATTGAGAAGGCAAATAGTCTGGGAATAGATGTTTCTAGTCATTTAAGTTCTGTTGATGAAGAACAAGAAAAAAGAATTAAAGATAGTTTTAATGGAAAATCTGGTAAAACTGAAAAAGAATCAAAAGCAAGTAAATCTACAAATGTAGATAAGTCAACAAAAACAGAAAAAGCCAAAAAAGAAAAAGATGACAAGAAAAATCAAACTCCTGTAATAATAAGAAGAGAAGTTATTATTAATGATGAAACAAAAAAAGAAGAAAAGCCAAAAAACAATAGAAATGATGTTGGATTTGTTGAGAGAAAGAAAAATCAAGATTACAATATAGTTTATAGAAATAAAACAACTAAGCCAATGACTTTTAGTGAATTATTCGGAATTAAAGATAATAAAAAAGATAAAGCTGATGCTAAAAAAGAAACAGCAGCTCAAAATATAAAAAAGCCAACAGAAAATGATGAAGTATCTAAAAAAGAAGAAACATCAAAGCAAAATGAAAAGAATGCCAAAGCAACTAAAGTTGAAAACAATACTAATATAAATGAAAAACCAATAAACAATGTTGAAAAAAAGGAGAAAGCAGAAGTAACTGAAAATAAAGGTATGGAACAAGCAGTAAGAAAAGAGTATGTAAATAATAACGGATACAGAAGAAACGATAATTATAATCAAAACAGAAATAATAATGATAGATTTAATTCTGGAGATAGAAACAGAAATAATAGATTTCAAAATGATAGAAATAACAATTTTAATAATAGAAATAATAATGGTTATAATAATCAAGACAGAAGAGGTAATGGTGAAAATGGATTTAATAGAAATCCAAACAATAAATTCCAAAAAGGCGGATTTAACAACAATAGAAATGACTTCAATAGAAATGGAAAAAGACCTCTTGATGAAAAAGGAATTGATAAAAACATTAAGGATATCATGTCAACAGAGATTGTTGAAAAAGAATCTCAAAGAGATTATAATAGCAGATCTATTGATAAAGCTAAACAAATTAAATTCGAAGAAAATAAGGGTAATAAAAAAGCAACAAAATCAAAGAAAAATGGAAAATTTGAAGATTTTGATGGTGGTAAATTAAAAGGTTTAAAACAAGTAAATAAATTATCTAATATGTTTGATGACCAAGAAGGCGGAATGCTTGATTATTATGATTTATCTAGTGGTAGAATCAAGAAGAACAAGAAAAAAGCTAATAAAGCTGAAGAAGGAGAATCAAAACAAAAAATCTTTGAATTAAAAGAAATTAGTATTCCTGAAAAAATTACTGTAAAAGATTTAGCAATGGAATTAAAGAAAACAAGTAGTGAAGTAATTAAAAAATTATTCGGATTAGGAATTATGGCTACAATTAATAATGAAGTTGATTTTGATACAGCTTTCTTAATTGCATCTGAATTCGGTGTTACAGCCAATAAAAAAGAAATTGTTAATGAAGAAGATATTTTATTTGATGAATCTGAGGATAGTGAAGATGAATTAGAGCCAAGACCACCAGTTGTAGTAGTTATGGGACACGTTGATCATGGTAAAACTTCATTATTAGATGCAGTAAGAAGTACAAATGTTATTGAAGGTGAAGCAGGAGGAATTACTCAACATATTGGTGCATATAAAGTTAATGTAAATGGTAGAGAAATTACTTTCTTAGATACACCTGGACATGAAGCTTTCACAAGTATGAGAGCTAGAGGTGCTCAAATTACTGATGTTGCTATATTAGTTGTTGCTGCAAATGATGGTGTAATGCCTCAAACAGTTGAAGCTATAAACCATGCTAAAGCTGCCAATATTCCAATAATAGTAGCGGTAAATAAAATTGATTTACCAGAAGCTAATGTTGAAAAAGTAAAACAAGAATTAATGCAATATGAATTAGTATCGGAAGAATGGGGTGGAGATACAATATTTGTTCCAATTTCTGCTAAAAATCATACAAATCTTGACACATTATTAGAAATGGTATTATTAGTTGCTGATATGCAGGAATTAAAAGCTAATCCACATAAACAATCAAAAGGTGTTGTAATTGAAGCTCGTCTTGATAAATCAAAAGGACCTATTGCGTCTGTATTAGTACAAAGAGGTACTTTAGATGTTGGAGATACAATTGTTGTTGGAACATCAATTGGTAGAATTAGAGCAATGAAAAATGATAAAGGGCAAAATGTAAAAGAAGCTGGACCATCTACACCAGTAGAAATTATGGGATTAACAGAAGTTCCAGAAGCTGGAGATACATTCTATGAAGTAAAAAATGAAAAAATGGCTAAGCATTTAATTGAAAAGAGACGTGCACAAGAAAGAGAAAAAATGATTAGTACAAGTACAGTAACTTTAAGTAACTTATTTGAGAAAATGGAAAGTGAAAACTTAAAACAATTAAACTTAATTGTAAAAGCAGATGTTCAAGGTTCTGCTGAAGCTGTTAAACAATCTTTAGAAAAACTTTCAAATGATGAAGTTAAAGTTAAGGTTATACATTCAGTTCCAGGTGCAATTAATGAATCTGATGTACAACTTGCAAAAGCTGCAGGGGCAATAATCATAGGATTTAATGTAAGACCAGTTGGAACAGCGAAAGAATTAGCTGATAGAGAAGGAGTGGAAATAAAATTATATTCTATTATTTATCAAGCTATTGAAGATGTTGAAGCTGCTATGAAGGGAATGCTTGATCCAATTTACGAAGAAAAAATTATCGGTAATGCTCAAGTTAGACAAACATTTAAGGTTTCAAGTGTTGGTACAATTGCTGGATGTTATGTATTAGATGGTAGAATTGAAAGAAATGCAGGCGTTAGAGTTATTCGTGATAATGTTGTAATTCATGAAGGAAAACTTGCATCTTTGAAACGTTTTAAAGATGATGCTAAAGAGGTAACAAAAGGATTTGAATGTGGTGTTCAAATTGAGGATTACAATGATATTAAAGAAGATGATATTATAGAAGCTTTCATAATGGAAGAAGTGAAGAGATAGGAGGCACAAATGGCTAAAAATGAGGCTCGTTTGAATAGAATAAATGAGGAGTTAAGAAAAGAACTTAGTAGTATTTTGGCATATGAATTAAAAAATCCTAATATTACAGGGATGCTTAGTGTTACTAAAGTAAAGATTACTCCTGATTTTAAATATGCTAAAGTATATGTTAGTATTTTGAATTCTAAGAATATAGAAAAAACTATGGAAGGTTTAAAAGAATCTGCAGGATTTATTAGAAGTAGAATTGCTAAAGAAGTAAATTTAAGAATTACTCCTGAATTGGTTTTTGAAATTGATGATTCTTTAGAATATGGTGCAAGAATTGATAATATTTTAAATGATTTGAAAAAAGGAGAATAAATATGACTTTAGATAATATTTTAGAAGAAATTAACCAGGCAGAATCAATAGTAATATTAACACATGAAAATCCAGATGGAGATGCTATTGGAAGTAGTTTGGCTTTATATAATGCATTAAAAAATTATGGAAAAAATGCAGATGTTATTATTCCTGAGTATTCAAGATGCTTTGAGTTTTTGCCTGGAACAGATATTATAAAAAAAGACAGTGATGTTGAACAATATGATTTGGCAATTTCATTGGATGCTGCAACATTAAAAATGCTTAATGGATGGAGTAAACATTTTGAAAATGCAAAAACAAGTATTGTTATTGACCACCATGGTACAAATACAATGTATGGAGATATAAACTATGTAAATCCAGATTCACCAGCGTGTGCTCAAATTTTATTAGTACTTTTAGAATATTTTAAAATGGAAATTACTAAAGAAATTGGAACATGTCTTTTAACAGGAATTATTACAGATACAGGTGGATTTAAGTATCAGGGAACAAATGTAGAAACTTTTGAATTTGTAGCTGAACTTTTAAATAAAGGAGTTAATGTTTCAAAAATTTATAGAAGAGTTTTAGAAACAACTACAAGAACAAGCTTTGAATTAAGAAGAATTGCTGAATCTAGATTAGAATTTTTATATGATGATAAAGCAGTTTTTACATATATTACTTTGGATGATGAAGAAAAAGTTCACAGTGAAACAGGTGACCATGAAGGAATTGTTAGCATTGGTAAATGTATTGAAGGTGTTGAAGTTTCAGTGTTTATTAGAGAATTAAAAAATGGCAAAGGATGGAAGGTTTCCCTACGTTCTAATGAATATGTAAATGTTTCTGATGTTGCTTTATTGTTTGGTGGTGGTGGACACCCTAGAGCTGCTGGATGTAATATTCAGGGGGATTTGCAGAGCGTTAAAGATAAAATTATGAATGAGGTTAGGGCTTGTTTGAAATAATGGATGGAATTGTTGTTATTAATAAAGAGAAGGGGTGTACTTCTCATGATGTTGTGTATAAGGTGAAGAAGCTGTTTGGTGTTAAGGTTGGACATACCGGAACTTTAGATCCAAATGCTACTGGAGTTTTGCCTGTTTTGATTGGAAAGGGGACTGAGCTTTCTCAGTTTTTGATTAATCATGATAAAAAGTATATTGCAACTATTCAATTAGGAAAAAAGCATGATACTGCTGATGTTGAAGGAAACATAATTGAAGAAAAAGATGTTGAAATAGATGAATTGAATGCTGATAAAATAAATGGGGTTTTAAAAAGCATGATAGGAAAACAAAAACAGGTTCCTCCTATGTATTCTGCAATTAAAGTAAACGGTAAAAAGTTGTATGAATATGCAAGAAGTGGAAAAACTGTGGATATTCCAGAGCGAGAAATAGAAATATATGATTTAAAATTATTAGACATAGATGTAATGAGCAAATTGATTATTTTTGAAATTTATTGTTCAAAGGGGACATATGTAAGAACTGTTTGTGAGAAAATTGCTGAAGCTATTGGAACTGTGGGATATATGAAAGAATTGCAAAGAACTATGGTTGGTAATTTTAAAATAGAAAATGCAATCACGGTAGCAGAATTAGAAGATAATATGAAAAATAATGATTACATAAATAAGAAAATAATTAGTATTGAGAAGTTTTTTGAATGTAATGATAGTGTTGTATTAGAAGCAAATCAATTAAAGCTGTTTTTGAATGGAGTTATGATAAATTCTGAAGCAGAAGGTTTAGTAAGAATTTATAATGCATCACAACAGTTTATAGGAATTGGAATTGCAATAAATGGAAAACTAAAAAGAAAAATTATTTTAAAAGAATAATAATAAAAAATGTATTAATATACTTAAAAGAACACTTTTGAATTTTAGCCAAAAGAGCTTTGATCAAAAAAAGTGTTCTTTTATATTTTATAATTTGCAAAAAAAAACAATATAGTATATAATATCGGTGAACAAGAAAAAAGGGGAGAAAAGATGATAAATATACTTTTATGTGGAAATAAGAAAGTTTTTGACGGAGCTTTAACACAGCTAATATCAATGACTAATAGAACAAAAGAAGATATAACATGTTATATTTTCACTATGGATGTTTCAAGACTAAATCCTGATTTTGTTTCGATAACAGATGAACAAGTGGATTTTTTAGACCAAGTAGTCAAATCTAAAAACGAGAATAATAGAGTTATAAAAGTTGATGTTACTGAAATATATGAAAGAGAATTTGCGCATTGTAAAAATGAAAATGCATATTGTACACCATATACTTTATTACGTTTATTAGCAGATTTAGTTCCAGACATGCCAGGTAAATTATTATATTTAGATATAGATATGATGATAGGAGATGACATTTCAAAATTATATAACATAGATATTAGTGATTATGAATATGCAGCAGTAAAGGAAAAATATGGTTGTTGGTTGATTAGACCTGATTATATAAACGCAGGAATGTTATTATTGAATATGGAAAAAATTCAAGAAACATGTTTATTAGCAAAAGCGAGAGAAAAAATAAAAAATAAAAAAATGCTTTTTGCTGATCAAGATGCAATTTATTGGTCAACAACAAAAAAATTATTACTTCCTCGCAAATTTAATGAGCAATCAAAATTTAATAGAAAAGATACAGTAGTTTGTCATTTTTGTAAAAGACTTATGTTTTTACCATATCCTCATACAGAAAATTTCAAACAATGGCATATAAATGAAGTACATAAAATTCTAAAATGTTATGTATTTGATGAAGATTTAAATGAATATATAAAATTAAAAGATAAATATACAAATGAGAGGGAGAAAGATGGAAAATAATTTAGAAGTAATACCAATATTTTTTGCAATAGATGATGGATATATGCCTTTTTTAGCAGTAGCATTAGAATCACTTATAGATAATGCCTCAAACAATTATTACTATTCTATAAAAATATTATATACAAATATTAATGAAGATAATAAAAGAAAAATTAATAAATATAAAAGAGATAATGTAAATATTGAATTTGTAGATTTAAATTATTATATTGAAAAAGTTAAGGATAAATTATATACACGTGATTATTATACTAAAACTACATATTTTAGACTATTTATAGCTAATCTGTATCCACAATACAATAAAGCAATTTATTTAGATAGTGATATAGTTGTTTTAGGAGATATATCAGAATTATATAATGTTGAATTAGGGGATAATTTAATAGCAGCAGCTCCAGATGATGTAATTCAAACAACAAGAGTATTCCAAGAATATGCTGAAAAAGTTGTAGGTGTTGCAGATTATAGAAATTATTTTAATGCTGGTATTTTATTAATGAATTTAGATGAATTTAGAAAATTCAATTTTCAAGAAAAATTTTTATATTTACTTGAAACAATTAAATTTACAGTTGCTCAAGATCAAGATTATTTAAATAGATTGTGCAAAGGTAAAGTAAAAATAATTGATAAAGGCTGGGACAGAATGCCTGTTGCAACTGATGATTATCCAAAAGAAAATATAAAAATTATTCATTATAATTTAGCTGATAAACCATGGCGTTATGATAATATAAAATATCAAGAATATTTTTGGAAATACGCTAAAAGAACAGAATACTATGATTTTATATGTAAATGTAAAGATGAATATACAGAGGCGCAAAGGTTCGCAGATTTGCAACAATACAAGAATTTAAAGCTTTAGCACAAAAAGAATCTGATTGTGTTGGAGATGATAGATTGAATAGAAAAAATAATCAAAGTGTTGAGAAATCTAAGGATAGATTAGAAGTTCTTGATAAAATAAGAAAATTAGAAGAGAGTGGCATTTTTGATGTTGATGTAGAAGAGGATCCACCAACAATTCCATTAGAGCCAAATGATATTGATTATTTAAGAACAAGCAGAATGAGCCAAATAAAAAGTAAAATGGCAACTAGATTAGCTGAAAGATTAGTTAATGATTTGTTAAAGGATAACAAATTGATAATTAAAGATATAAAAGGAATTGAGAATCTACAAGCTGTAAATTCAGGGGCTATAATAACTTGTAATCACTTTAATCCATATGATTCTTTCACAGTAGAAAAAGTGTTTAGAGTTTCTGGACAAAGCAAAAATAAAAAATTGTTTAAAGTTATTAGAGAAGGAAATTATACTAATTTCCCAGGAATGTATGGATTCTTCTTTAGAAATTGCGATACGCTTCCTTTAAGTTCTAATAAAAGAACTATGATAGAATTTATTAAAGCAGTTGATGTTATTTTAAAAAGAGGAGATTTTATTTTAGTTTATCCTGAACAAAGTATGTGGTGGAATTATAGAAAACCAAAGCCATTAAAAAATGGTGCATTTAATCTTGCAGTTAGAAGTAAAGTTCCTGTAATTCCAATCTTCATAACAATGGAAGATAGTGATTTTGTTGGAGATGATGGATTTCCAGTTCAAGAATATACTGTTAACATTGGCAAACCAATTTATCCAGATAGTAATTTATCTGAGAAAGAAAATACAGTTATGATGAGAGACAAGAATTACGAAATATGGAAAGAAATTTATGAAGATTTTTATGGAATTGAGCTTGAATATGATATTATAGATGAAAATAAAGAAACAGTTAGTGAATAAAAATATCAATAATTAGGGACGTGGTTTTTATAAAAATATAAGACTTACGTCTCTATTAAAATTTATAAAATAAAGCATTAATAAAAGGGATTGATTGTATGAAAGAGAGAAAAATTATATATTATTCTGATGAATTGAATGACGAGTTTTCATCTGCAAAAATTACCCCTAGAGTAATTGATGAAAATTACAAATACAAAAAGGGAAAAGTTTGGGATTTCTTTTCATTTATTATTCAAAATATAATAAGCATGCCAATTAAAGTTGGATATGCAAAAATAAAATTTAGAATAAAATATGTGGGTAAAGAAAAACTAAAACAATGTAAAAATTCAGGATATTTTGTGTATGTAAATCATACTCAAGCATTTGCTGATACATTTATTCCAAGTATTGCAATATTTCCTAAACGTAATTTTTTAATAGTTAACCCTGAAAATATTTCGGTTAAACCATTTGGTTGGCTTGTAGAATTGTTAGGAGCAATACCGGTACCAGGAAATAAAACTGCAATGAAAAACTTTTTACAAACAGTAGAATATAGAATAAATAAAAAGCAATCTATTACTATTTATCCAGAAGCACATATATGGCCATATTATACAAAAATTAGACCATTTAAATCCGTATCTTTTAAATATCCGGTTGAAATGAAAAAACCAATTTTTTGCATAACTAATACATATCAAAAACGTGGAGAAAAAGGGGATAAAGTAAAAATTGTAAGTTATATTGACGGACCTTTTTATCCTGAGGAAAGTGTGAAAACAGCGAAAGAACAAAAAGAAGATTTAAGAAATAGAATTTACGAGCGTATGGTGGATAGAAGTAAGAATAGTAATGTGGATGTAATTGAATATAGAAAAAAGGAAAATTAAAATTGAGACGGAATAATTGTCCGTCTCAAATTTTTTTAATAAATAATAACTCTATCATTACCAGATAAATCTTTAATGCATTCAGGAACTGAATTAGCTTTTTTTGAATGTATTAAATCGAATAATACATTTTTTTGATTGTATCCAATTTCTAGGAAGACTTTTCCATTTGTATTTAAATATTTTTCAGAGTTGTTTATTATTTGTTTATAAAAATCAAGTCCGTCAAATCCTCCGTTTAAGGCTAAGTGAGGTTCTTTTTGAACTTCAGGGCTTAGTGTTGGTATTATGTTTGTTTCTATGTAAGGAGGGTTTGAAACGATTATATCAAAGTCTGTATCTTGAATGTTTTTAAACATATCGGATTCTATAAATTTAATTTTGTTTCGTACTAAATTTTTTTCGGCATTTAATTTAGCTATTTGAATAGCTTTATGACTAATGTCTGAAGCAGTAATCTCACAATTATCAATATATTTTCCAAGAGAAATTGCAATTGCACCACTTCCAGTACATAAATCTAGAATTTTTAGTGGAGAAGAGTTAGAGTTTTCTTGAGAAATTTTGTTAGCATATTTTATAACTTCTTCAACTAAAATTTCAGTATCAGGTTGAGGAATTAGAACATTTTCGTCAACATAGAAATCAAGTTTCATAAATTCTTGATGGTTTGTAATATATTGGATTGGAATGTTGTTTTTAATTTTTTCTAAACCTAACTCAAATTCAATTTCTTGTTCTTTGGTTATTTCTTGTTCGTGATTAATTATAAGTTCGAATTTATTCATTTTTAAAATATGTTCTGCTAAAAGTCGAACCTTAAGCGGTATTTCGTCAATCCCGAGAATTTAATAAGTATTTTCTGCCTTCAATTAATAAATCATTTATGTTCATTTTTTCTCCTCAATAAAAAAACCCCACATTAGCCGTAAGTCCAAGTGAAATTTTAAGGACCTGCTTTCACAGGTGGGTGTCTTGTTGAATGCTCATGGGTTTCTTACATAAATGCAAGCATACACGCCACATCCAAAGGCGGACTCCCGTTTATTGTTTGTTGGTTCTAAAATTCCAATCTACACGCACTACGCAGGGAAATATTTAATATATTTTGTTTGTAACTATATAATATCATATAGATATAAAAATATCAATAGAAATTTTTGTAAAATAGAAAATAAATTTTTATATAGAAAATGCGTTCTCAAATTAATGAGAACGCATTGAAATCAAAAGACTTTCTGCTGTTTTATGATTTGTAAGCCTTTTTCAAGGCCAATGAAATCAAAAACTGTTCCATCGCTTGTAACACCATAACCAGGAATGTGGATTTTTTCTCTTTCAATATTATAAGGAGTATTGTATTTTTTCTTCTTATAATTTGAATGCGAAGCTTCACCATTTTCAGCGTACACGTGCATATCGAAAGTGCGTACCTGAATTTCGAAACATTCTCCTCCTTTTTGACGGCGAAATATAGCGTGAAGTGATTGATAACCATTCTTTTTTGGCGTAAGAATGTAGTCTTTAACACCAAATAGATATCTTGGATTTATTTGAGATTTTTTAGGAATTATGATCCCGTTTGCATCATCGTTTAAATCCATAACGTTTTTAACAGTATCAGCTTCACAGAGAATATAGTTGGAATTACCATATTTAATTATGGAATTCATTACGCTATAGCATAATTCAACTAATTCAGTTTGGGAGTAATTTCCGAAGATGAGAGTCCTGAAAGCAATTGTATCTCTGAGTGAATCAAGAGACTTATTCTCATTGATATTTTTTACAATTTTGCGGTCAGTGCTTACAACGGATTTTATTCTTCCCTCAATAAGAAAGTTTAAATGAGGATATTCCTTACTTATTAAAAGATATAAGGAATTAAAGTCTTTCTTAAGTTCCGCTAGATATTTCCGGTTAGTGATTTCTTTACAATATTGATCAAGCCTATTAGCGTGCAAAACACTATTCTCGTCAGCTCTTTTAATAAGAAGTTCTTTATACAATTCCAAAAATTTAGGAATTGAAGTACTTTTCTCGTCGTAAAGAGCTTTGTTGAATAATTCATTAGATGTATACGTGTCTGACATTTGTTTTTCTCCTTTTGATTTTTATAAAATTATAGCTAAAAGCTACTCCTTATTATACCATTTTTACTAATATTATGTCAAATAAGGCAAAATTTGACATTTTACATAAAATACAATAATATTATTGTATAGATTAAAAAAGGAGGGTGGCTAAGTGTCATTTTCAAAAAATATAAAAGAAGAATTAAGTAAAATTAGTAATTTAGCCAATAAAGATATAGTTAAAGCAGAATTAATTGGATATTTGATAACAAACAACATAGATATAAAAAACAATAAAATAAAATATTCAACTGAAAGTCAATATAATATAAATAGATTTGCTAAGCTTTTAAATAATGTAAATATATCAAAATATGAAATAGATATTCAAGGGAAAATTTTTTCTATTACATTAAAAGAACAACTAGATTTTAATGAGATTGATATTATTGATTCTAAAATTGTTATTAATGAAAAAACTAAAAAATTTTGTAACAATGAAAATCTTGAAAAAGCTATAATAAGAGGTAGTTTTTTAGGTAGTGGATCAATTAATAATCCGGAAAAAATATATCATATGGAAATTATATATAGTTGTGAAAAAAATGTGGATTATATATTAGAAATTTTAAGTAAATATGATATTAATATAAAAAAATTAAATTCTACTGCATATATGAAAGACGGAGAAGAGATTTCTAAATTTTTAGCTTTTATTGGTGCAAGTTCTGCAGTTTTGAAATTTGAAGAAATACGAGTAATCAGAGATATGAGAAATAATGTTAATAGATTAGTTAATTGCGAAACTGCTAATCTTAACAAAACAATAAATGCAGCTTTAAAGCAAATTGAAGATATAAAATTTATAAAGAAAATGAAAAAATTTAATGAATTACCACAAAATGTTCAAGAAGTAGCAAACTTGAGATTAGAAAATCCTGACATACCACTTGCGGAGCTAGGGAAAATGCTTTCAACGCCAGTTGGAAAGTCAGGTGTTAATTATAGATTAAAGGTTATTAGCAATTTTGCAGAAGAACTAAGAATGTCCCACTAGGGACGTTTCTTTTTATAACAAAAAGGGGAGAAACAATGAAAAATATAGGAATATATGTACACATACCATTCTGTAAGCAAAAATGTAAATATTGTGATTTTATTTCTTTTCAATGTATGGAAGATAAATTTGAAGAATATTTTAAGTGTCTAATAAAAGAAATTGAGAATAAATCAGAAGAAATGATAGATGAAATTGATACAATATATATAGGCGGTGGAACACCATCAATTGTTCCTACTGAGTATATTGAGCAAGTTCTTAAAGAAATCTTTCGCAAATATAAAGTTTCAAAAAATGCTGAAATAACTATTGAGGTTAATCCAGGTACTGTTGATGAAGAAAAATTGAAAAAGTATTTGTCAATTGGTATTAATAGGCTAAGCATTGGCTTACAATCTACTAATGATAAATTGCTTAAAATGTTAGGTAGAGTGCATACGTATAAAGAATTTGAAGATGTATTTGAAAAAGCAAGAAATGTTGGATTTAAAAATATAAATGTTGATTTAATGATTGGCTTACCAAATCAAACAACCGAAGATGTAGATGAATCTTTAGAAAAGATAATAGATAAAAATCCAGAACATATTTCGGTCTATTCACTAATTATTGAAGAAAACACTAATATGTTTGATTTGATAAATGAAGGAATTTTGGAATTACCAAGCGAAGATTTGGAAAGAAAAATGTATTGGAGAGTTAAGGAAACTCTTGAACTAAATGGTTATAACCATTATGAGATTTCTAATTTTTCTAAAGTTGGCTTTGAATCTAAACATAATATGAATTGTTGGAATCAACATGAATACCTTGGATTTGGCGTTGCTGCACATTCTTATTTTGATGGGATGAGATATTCAAACATCAATGATTTAAAACAATATATTGAGAATTTCATAAATGAAGAAGCGGTTTATAATGTGGTTTTCCATGAAAAACAAGACAAAGAAGAAATGATGAAAGAATATATGATATTAGGCCTAAGAAAAATTGAAGGAGTAAAAATAAGCAATTTTAAAAATAAATTTGTAGATAATCCTTTATATGTTTTTAGAAATGAATTAGAAAAATTAACAAAAAATGATTTACTTGAAATAGATGAGGATGTAATTAAATTAACTAAAAAAGGATTAGATTTTGCAAATATGGTTTGGATAGAATTTGTATAGTAAAATGGTTGATATTTTCAGTAAAAAGGTATATAATTAATATACATTTTTTTAAATATACCCTGTATAAATAATTTTAGAAGGGAATGATTTTGATGAAAATATTTTTGCCTATATTACTTGGTGTTGGTTTACTCTATTTAGCTTTTATGGCAGTGTTTATGGTTTATCTTTTTGCTACAGTTATTATAGAGAAAATAAAAAAAAGAAAACAGGCAAATGAAAAAATCAAAAAAATTAGCAAATAATATTGACATTTGCTAACTAAGGGTATATTATATTAGCAGTCTCGAATAAAGATTGCTAATTTTTTTATATAAAATACATAAAAAGTCAAACATTTAAGATAATATAAAAAGAAATTATATTGTAAAAATTCACTAAAAAAGAGGTGAAAGGTTTGCTAAATGATAGAAAAAAACGTATATTACAAGCTATAGTAGATGAATATGTTGATACCGCAGAGCCAGTAAGTTCAGGAGCTATTTCGCAAAAACATGGTATTGATTTTAGTAGTGCAACAATAAGAAATGAAATGGCTGAGCTTGAAAAAGAAGGATACTTAGACAAAGTTCATACATCAAGTGGAAGGGTTCCTTCAGCAAAAGGCTATAGATTGTATGTTGATGAGTTATTAAAAGAACAAAACTTATCATTAGAAGAAACAAAATATATCAAAGACAAACTTGAAATTAAAGTTAATGAAATTGAGGAATTAACTAAAATAACAACAAATACTTTATCTGAAATTACTCATTACACAACTGTTGCAATTGGACCTAAAAATACAGATCAATTAATTGAAGAAATTAAATTTGTTCTACTAGGAACAAGAATGCTTATGTGTGTAATAATTACAGATAGTGGTTTAGTAAAAGAAGCAATAATAAAATTTGATGAAGATATAAGAGAAGAACAAGTTCAAAACCTAAATAATATCTTTAATGCAAAATTAAAAGGAAAACCTTTTGAAAAAATTGATAAGCCACTTGAAGAATATATTTTTTCTGAACTTAATTACAGTATTGAGGTTATTAAAACAATAATTGAGCAAATTAATAAAGTTATTGAGGAAGAAGAAAAAATTTATTATGAAGGAGCAAACAAAGTATTTGAACAACCAGAATTTCAAGATGTTCAAATGACAAGAAACTTCCTAAACATTTTGGATAAAAGAGATCTTGTTGCAGATTTATTAAATTCAGAATTCACAGACGACATCAATGTATATATTGGTGATGAAAATGATGAAGATGGATTAAAAGATTTCAGTGTTATTACTTTTAAGCAGAAAATAAATGACAAAGAAATGGGAACTATAGGAATTATAGGACCTAAAAGAATGGATTATTCAAAAGTCATTTCTGTTATGAAATATATAAAAGGTTTAATGGGAAATGGGGGGAAGTAGTTAATGGATAAAGACTTAGCAGAAAATTTAGAACAAAATGAAGAAGCAAATAATGAAATAAACAATGAATTATTAAATGGCTTAAAACAAAAATTAGAGTCTCAAAAAGCAGAATTAGATGACAAAGATGACAGACTAAAAAGATTAATGGCTGAGTTTGATAACTTCAAAAAAAGAAGTGCTAAAGAAAGAGAAAGTTTATATAATTCTTTACTTTCTGATATTGCAATTTCTTTATTACCAGTTATAGATAATTTAGAAAAAGCTGTAAGCGTTCAAACAGAAGATAATAACTATAAGGTTGGAGTAGAACTTGTTTTAAAACAATTTAAAGATGTTTTAAAAGCAAACGGAATTAATGAAATTGAAGCTGTTGGTAAAACTTTTGATCCAGAGCTTCATGAAGCAGTAAGTTCTGTTGAAGATCCAGCATTAGGAGTTCAAGAGATAAAAGAAGAATATAGAAAAGGCTATATTATAGGCAACAAAGTTATTAGACATTCTTTAGTAGTTGTTGCTAATTAAAAAGGAAGTTTAAAATTTAAAGGAGGATTTTTAAAATGGGAAAAATTATAGGAATTGACTTAGGTACAACAAATTCATGTGTTGCAGTTATGGAAGGTGGAGAAGCAGTAGTAATACCAAATGCTGAAGGTAATAGAACAACACCATCAGTTGTTGGTTTTTCAAAAAATGGTGAAAGATTAGTAGGACAAATTGCTAAACGTCAAGCAGTTACAAATCCAGACAACACAGTTATTTCAATCAAAAGACATATGGGAACAGATAAAAAAGTAAATATTGAAGGTGATGATTTTTCACCACAAGAAATTTCTGCTATGATTCTACAAAAATTGAAATCAGATGCTGAAAGTTATTTAGGACAAAAAGTTACACAAGCTGTTATTACAGTTCCAGCTTATTTTAGTGATTCACAAAGACAAGCAACTAAAGATGCTGGTAAAATAGCTGGTCTTGAAGTATTAAGAATTATCAATGAACCAACAGCAGCTGCACTTGCATATGGTGTTGATAAAGATAACACAGAACAAAAAATAATGGTATATGACTTAGGTGGAGGAACATTCGACGTATCAATATTAGATATTGGTGATGGTGTATTCGAAGTTTTAGCTACAAGTGGTAACAACAAACTAGGTGGAGATGATTTTGATGAAAGAATTATCCAATATTTAGTTGCAGAATTTAAAAAATCAAATGGTATAGATTTATCACAAGATAAAAGTGCTATGCAAAGATTAAAAGAAGCAGCTGAAAAAGCTAAAATAGAATTATCAGGAATGACACAAACAAATATTAACTTACCATTTATCACAGCTGATAGCACAGGACCAAAACATTTAGATATTACTTTAACAAGAGCTAAATTTGAAGAATTAATTGGGGATTTAGTTGAAAGTACAACAGGGCCTGTTAACCAAGCTTTAAAAGATGCAGGATTAACAGCAAATGATATAGCTCAAATATTATTAGTTGGTGGATCTACAAGGGTTCCATTAGTTCAAGAAACAGTTAAGAAAATTACAGGTAAAGAACCAAATAAAGGTATTAACCCTGATGAATGTGTTGCAGTTGGTGCAGCTATTCAAGGTGGTGTATTATCTGGAGATGTTAAAGATTTAGTATTACTAGATGTAACACCATTATCATTAGGTATTGAAACATATGGTGGAGTATTTACAAAATTAATTGAAAGAAATACTACAATACCAACAAAAAAATCACAAGTATTTTCAACAGCAGCAGATGGTCAAACAAGTGTTGAAGTTCACGTTTTACAAGGTGAAAGAGAAATGGCTGCTTACAATAAAACATTAGGAAGATTTAATCTTTCAGGAATTCCTGCAGCACCAAGAGGTGTACCACAAATTGAAGTAACATTTGATATTGATGCTAATGGTATTGTTCATGTATCAGCTAAAGATATTGCTACAGGAAATAGTCAACAAGTTTCTATTACTGCAAGTACAAATTTATCTGATGAAGATATTGAAAAAGCTGTTAAAGATGCTGAAGCACATGCTGCTGAAGATAAGAAGAGAAAAGATGATATTGAAACAAGAAATAGTGCTGAAAGTTTAGTATATAACTGTCAAAAAACTATTGACGAATTAGGAGATAAAATTAGTAGTGAAGAAAAAGCTAAAGCTGAAACAGAAATTGATAATGTTAAAAAAGCATTAGAAGGATCTGATACAGAAGCTATTAAATCTGCTACTGAAAAATTAACATCTGTTTTCTATTCAATTTCTGAAAAATTATATTCTGCAAATGCTGCAGGTGCTGAAAATGCAGGTCAAACAGCAGGACCTAATGTTGATGAAAATGGTAATGTTTATGATGCAGATTATAAAGTTGAAAATGATGATGAAAATAAATAAATTTAATTTTTATAAAAATGACTTTTGGGGGATTAGCACCGAGAGAAAAAATTAATAAAAAATAAAAATTTTTGAAAACGTAATCTCCGGTTTCAACAGTTTCTAAAAGTTGCATCCTTGAGCCTCTCCGTAGAGGACGCTTACGCACCCTCAAGAGATGCAATTTTAAGAAACTGTATGAATCCTCTGTTAACATTTTCAAAAATTTTTATTTTTTATTAATTCTTTTCTCCGAGAAACTTAGTAATGTCATTTTTATATAAAATTAAATTTAATAAAATAGTAGAAAGAAAGGAAGAAAGAAATGGCTCAGAAAAGAGATTATTATGAAGTATTGGGAGTTAGCAAGACTGCTACAGATGAGGAATTAAAAAAGGCTTATCGTAGATTAGCTAAAAAATATCATCCTGATGCTAATCCAGATAATAAAGAAGAGGCTGAGAAAAATTTTAAAGAAGTAAATGAAGCTTATGAAGTTTTGTCTGACGCTCAAAAGAGACGTATGTATTATCAATTTGGGCATGATGGACCTGCAGGTTTCGGAGGCGGAAATCCTGGTGGTGGATATTATTCATATTCAACTTCTGGTTTTAGTGGATTTGAGGACTTTGATTTAGGTGATATTTTCTCATCAATTTTTGGAGGATCTGGAAGAAGTAGTTCTAGAAGAAATAATGGTCCAATTAAAGGTGCTGATTTGAGATACAATCTTGATATTTCTTTTGAAGAAGCTTTTATGGGGGTTGAAAAGGAAATTACTATTTCAAGAGATGAGACTTGTTCTCATTGCTCTGGAAGTGGTGCTAAGCCAGGTACTACTAGCGAAACTTGTAAGACTTGTGGTGGTACAGGTCAAGTTAGACATGTTCAAAATACAATTTTAGGTCAAATGCAAACTTCAAGAACTTGTTCAGATTGTCATGGTACAGGTAAGGTTATTAAGGAAGTTTGTGAAGTTTGTAAAGGAAAAGGTACTGTTAGAAAATTAGCCAAAATTAAGGTTAAAATTCCAGCAGGAATCGATACAGATCAATCCATTGTTTTAAGAGGTGAAGGTGAACCTGGAGTACGTGGGGGAGCAAAAGGTGATTTATACATAGTTGTTAGAATTAAAAAGCATAGTATTTATACTAGAAAAGGTACAACTGTTTACTGTAATGTTCCAATTACATTTACACAAGCTACTCTAGGGGCAGAACTTGAAATTCCTATGGTAAATGGAACTAAGGAAAAGTTTAAAATTCCTGAAGGTACTCAAACTGGTACAACATTTACTATTAAAGGAAAAGGATTTAAGAATATTAATACAAATAATAATGGTGATTTTGTATTTACTGTTAATGTTCAGGTTCCAAAACGATTAAGTAAGGAGCAAAGAGAGTTGTTAACTCAACTTGCTAAGACTATGAATGAACAGCCTCCGATTAAGAAGAGAGGGATTTTTGGGTAATGTTCTAAAATAATCCGCCTGAACTAAAGAATGATGTGGTTCAGAGTGGAATATATAATGCTTTAAAAATGTTTCCCAACAGCGCACAGAGAGTAATAATTCCTGGGCGAGTTGATTTAGTTGCTGTATGGCTGTGGGAAAGTTTGATAATTATTTAATTTTTGTTGTGGTCTGGGGAATTATAACTCTCTGTAGCTAGTCGGTCCCCACTTAAGCCACATTTTTAAAGTATTATATATTCCACTCTGAACCACATCATTCTTTAGTTCAGGCTACTCTAAAGACGGGAGTGTTATAAAATTGTAAAATTTTGTTAAAAAATTACTAAAAAATATTGATTTTATGCGTATAATTTTGTATAATTATGTTTATGTTAATGTTAAATAAAAAAAATAGAAGGAGATGTTTTTATGAAAAAAACAAAAATTATATGTAGTATAGGACCATCTAGTACACCACCAGAAATAATGAGTAAAATGGTTGAAGCTGGAATGAACGTAGCTCGTATTAACATGTCACATGCTACACCAGAAGAAAAAATAGCTGTTGTTGCATCAGTTAAAGAAGTTAGAAAAATGACAGGAAAAAATATAGCTATTTTATTTGATACAAAAGGACCAGAATTTAGAAATGGAATGCTTGAAAATGATGAAATCAACTTAGTTGAAGGAAAAACAATTAGGGTTGTTAAAGAAAATGTTTTAGGAAATGAAGAAAGATTTTCAGTTAACTATCCACAAGCAATTGATAAATTACAAGTTGGTTCAACAATTTTATTAGAAAATGGATTAATGAAAATTGAAGTTATTTCTGTTGAAGAAGACGGTGTAACTTGTAAAGTTATAAATGGAGGAGTTTTAGGAAACAAGAAGAGCTTAAATGTTCCAGGTGTTAACTTAAACATTCCATTTATCAATGATATAGATAGAGAAGATATAATTTATGCATGTGAACACGAAGGTGATTATTTAGCAGCTTCTTTCGTATCTTGTGCACAAGACGTTTTAGATGCAAGAGAAATTTTAAAACAATGTGGTAGAGAAGATATGAAAATTATATCTAAAATTGAAAGTGCAAGAGGAATTGAAAACTTAGATGAAATTATTGCAGTTACTGATGGTATCATGGTAGCTCGTGGTGATTTAGGTGTTGAAGTTCCAATGCAAGCTTTACCAAAATATCAAAAATTAATGATTGAAAAATGTAGAGAACAAGGTAAATTTGTTGTTGTTGCTACAGAAATGTTAGAATCAATGAAGAAAAGTGCAAGACCAACAAGAGCTGAAGTTTCAGATGTTGCTAACGCAGTATTAGATGGAACAGATGCAGTTATGTTATCAGGAGAAACAACAGTTGGTAAATTCCCAATTGAAGTTGTAACTTTCATGGCTAACATTTGTGAAGAAACAGAAAGTTATTATGATTATGATTGCCCATTTGATTCTGATAGAGAACCATCTATAACAGAGACAATTGCAAATAGCGTATTTAGTGCATCAAGAGTATTAGATGTAAAAGCTATTGTTGCTTCTACAGAATCAGGAGAAACAGCAAGACGTATTAGTAATTTAAAACCAGAATGCCCAATTTTAGCTGCTACACCAACAGAAGATGTTGCACATAAATTAGCTGCATGCTATGGTGTTTATCCAGTTATAGTTCCAAATTTAACAAATACAGATGAAATGATTGCATCTGTAAAAGCAAAAGCTATAGAAGCATTAAACTTACAAAAAGGTGATAAAATTATTATTACTGGTGGTTTCCCAAAATGTGGACAACATTTAACAAACTTAATGAAAATTGAAGAAATTTAATTTTAATAAAAAATCCGTTCAAGTAGTTAAAGCTTGGACGGACTTTTTTTACCTAAATAGAATAAATTTTGTAAAACTGCATATTATATTTTAGAGAATATGTTTATTTAGGAGAATATAGTATGTCATATGAATATGAAAAAGAGGGGAATCCAATTAAGGATAAAAGTGAAAGCGAGAAAAGGTTAGAATTAGTTATTAGTGTTATAAAAACAAGAAAAGATTTAGAAAATGCTATAAAAAATTATGAATTTGCTGAAGATAATTTAATAGATTATTTTTTATATGAAATAAAAGCAAATCAATCAAAATTAGATTATTTAATTAAGAAAGCTAAAAAGCAGGGAGTTGAGTTAGATTTGGCAAGTTCATTCATATTAAAAAATAAAAAAGTTATATAGTTAAGGTGGAGTAAATATGGATTTAAATTCTATTATTATTTATTTGGCTTGTTTGATTGTTATTTTTATAGTTGGAAAGATATTTTACGTACCTCTGAAGCATATAATAAAACTGCTTATTAATTCAATCTTAGGAGGATTACTAATATACATAGTAAACATGGTCGGTGTATCTTTTAATTTTCATATTGGTTTAAATGTTGGAACTGCTATTTTCACAGGAATACTTGGAGTACCTGGAGTAGTAGTGCTTGTGTTAGTTAAGTTGTTAATAGGATAAAGGGCGAAGAATGGGGACGGTTCAAAAAATGCGAAAATGACGGATAGATAGGGCGAACCTTGTCGAAAAAAGCATTGAGGAGCAATATATTAAATTCCGCAGGCTTACTGACTCGTACTTGACAAAAGGCAAAAAAATTTGAGTAATTTGAAAGGTATAAATTTTTTCGCTTTTTTTGCATCTTTTGCCAATCTCGCCAAACTGCGCGCTCTGTGCTACATTTTAATATATTGCTCCTCAATGCTTTTTTCGACAAGGTTCGCCCTATCTATCCGTCATTTTCGCATTTTTTGAATCGTTCCCAAATGTGTCTTATTCAACTGTAACTGATTTAGCTAAATTTCTAGGTTTATCAACATCTAAGCCTTTATTTTTGGAAATATAATAAGCTAAAAGCTGTAAAGGAACAACTGATAATATAGGTGAAATAAGTGGGCATACTTCAGGTATTTCAATTACATAATCGAATTCATGACCCTCTAAGTCTTGATTTGTAACTACCATTGTTTTTGCACCTCTTGTTATTACTTCTTGAATATTGCTAATAGATTTTTTTGCAAGTGATGGATCCGTTAAAATACTTATAACATTAATTCCATTTTCAATTAAAGCAATTGGACCATGTTTCAATTCTCCAGATGCATATGCTTCAGAGTGAATATAAGATATTTCTTTCAATTTTAAAGAACCTTCTCTTGCAACGGTTTCGTCTATTCCTCTTCCTAAGAAAAATACATCTTTTTCTTTAAAAGCTTCATCTGCAAATTGTTTTATTATATCAGTATTCTCTAAAATATTATTTAATTTTTTAGGTAATGATAATATATCTTTTTTCAAATTGTCTAATGTAATAGTTCCACCATCAGAGTTAATTGTTATTTCTGAATTACCAAATCCTAAAATTTCTGCAAAGTGTATAGCCAAAACTGCAAATAATACAACTTGAGAAGTATATGCTTTAGTTGAGGCAACAGCAATTTCTGGCCCAGCATGTGTATAAATTGTATAATCTGCTTCTCTAGTAATAGAGCTTCCGATAACATTTGAAATTGCAAGAGTTTTAGCTCCTTTTGCTTTTGATAGTTTCAAAGCTGTAATTGTATCTGCTGTTTCACCAGATTGACTTACGTAAATACATAAAGTTTTGTCATCAATAATTGGATCTCTATATCTAAATTCAGAGGCTATATCAACTTCTGTTGGTATTTTGCATAATTTTTCTAATAATACTTTTCCAACAAGCCCAGCATGCATAGCTGTACCACATGCTACTATGAATATTTTATTTACATTTTTTAAATAATCAGCAGAAATATCTAAATCATCAAAATTGCATGGTTCATTTAGTTTTAATCTTGATCCAATGGTTTCTCTGATAGAATTTGGTTGTTCAAAAATTTCTTTCAACATATAATCTTCATAACCATTTTTTTCTGCAGCAGATGCATCCCATTCAATATTTTTAATTTCTTTATTATAGGTATCTAAATTATTATTATAAAATGTAATAGAATCTTTAGTGATGACTGCTAGTTCATTATCATCTAGTAGATAAAAATCACGAGTGTAAGTTAATAATGCTGGTATATCAGATGCAACAAAGTTTTCTCCATTAGATGTACCAATAACAAGTGGACTATCTTTTCTTGCAACAATTATTGTTTCAGGAATAAGAGGGGAGATAACTTCAATTGCATAACTTCCTTTTAAATCTTTTGTTGCAGAAGAAACAGCTTCTAGTATTTTTTCATTATTTTCTTTTGAACTATCATTTAATTTTGTAAAATAATAATTAATTAAATTTGGTATAACTTCGGTATCTGTTTGAGAATAAAAAGTATATCCATTTTCTGTTAAAAATGCTCTTAATTCATTATAATTTTCAATAATTCCATTATGAACAACAGCAAATGTTTTACTGTTATCAAAATGTGGATGAGAGTTCTCTTTTGAAGGCTTTCCGTGAGTAGCCCATCTTGTATGAGCAATTCCATATGTTCCTTCAAGTTTATCGTATCCATCTAAATTTAAAATGTTTTTAACTCTTCCTTTATCTTTTAGTATTTTGATTTCATTGTTTTCCAATGTGGCAATTCCAGCTGAATCGTAACCTCTGTATTCTAAGGCTAATAATCCGTCTATTAGAATGCTATTTGCTTTTTTATTTCCTACGTATCCTATAATTCCACACATAAAAAAATCCTCCTAAAATTAATTTCTTAATTATAAAAGGTACAGAAAAATGATTATTTATAAAAATTTTGCAACATAAATAAACTTACATAATAGCATTTTTGTTTTAGTATTTCTACTAGTCTTTGTATGCTATTTTTGACAGTAAGTATGCCATAGGATCATCCGCCGAGTCTTTCGATAAATCCTATCCTCGTCAACAAACTGCAAGTTTACAACAATTTGTCCTGGCGCTGTAATTAAACCTTTTAACTCCTTTCTTGTAAAATTTTGTAACTTTTATAATTATAATATTATATTATAATAAGTGGGAAAATTGTGCAAGATTTTGGTAACATAATTCTAATTTCTTGCAAAAACATAATATTTCTATTATAATATTTATAGTTAGTTATTTATGGAGGAATGGTATATGAAATTAGTAGAATTAGAGTGTAAAAATTGTGGAGCAGCTTTAAAAGTAGAAGAGGGAAGTGACATTATAAATTGTCCATATTGTAATGCATCATATAAAATTGATGATGAAGTAAAACACGTTAAATATGATGATATGGAAAATTCAGGATATGAGTTTGAAAAGGGAAGAATTAAAGCTCAAAAAGAACATTTAGAAAATAATAATGTAATGGATAAATCAAAAACTTTTATGGTATTTATCCCATTTGTTGTGGTTTTTATAATTAGTTTGATAGCGTTTGTTGGAATTAGGAGTGCAGGTAGAAAAGAATTTGAAAAAGCTTCAGATAGTATAACAAGTGTTAATACAGAAGAGTCTAAGAAAGAAGATGAAGAACAAAAGAAAAGAGAATTAGAAACTAAAGCAAGAGTTTTTAATATGGGATATTCAAATGGAAGACAGGCAACAGTACATATTGAAAGAATGCTAAATAGTATTATTACAAATAACAGATCAAATAAAGAAAGAATAGTAACTGTTAAATTTAAAGATATAGAAACACAAGATTCTGAACAAATTCTTGAAATTGAAAAACAACTAGAAGAATTTGGATACTACGACGTTCTTTTAGACTATGATAAAGATGGATTCATGAATGTTATGACAATAAAATAGGGAGAAAAATAATGTTTGATATAGAAGCAGAACTAAAAAAATTGCCATCTAAACCAGGTGTATATATTATGCATGACAAGGATGATAAAATAATCTATGTCGGCAAAGCAATCTCACTAAAAAATAGAGTTAGGCAATATTTTAGAAAAAATAATAAAACAAAAAGAATAGAAAATATGGTTTCATTAATAGACCATTTTGAATATATAGTTACAGACAATGAGGCAGAGGCTTTAATATTGGAATGCAATCTAATAAAAAAGAATATGCCTAAATTTAACGTGCTTCTAAAAGATGATAAAACATATCCATATATTAAAGTAAATGTTCAAGCAGACTATCCGGATGTTTATGTTACAAGAAGAATATTAAATGACGGAGCTAAATATTTTGGACCATACGCAAATAGTGGTGCTGCTAAAGAAATGGTGGATTTTATAAAAGAAAAGTTTAAAATCAGACAGTGTAGAAGTTTTAAATATAAAGATAGACCATGTTTGAATTATCAAATAAAAAAGTGTTTTGCACCATGTATGGGATATATAAGTAAAGAAGATTATAGAAAACAAATAAATGAAATTATCAACATTTTAGAAGGGAAAATAGATAAATTAGTAAAAGATTTAGAAAATGAAATGCAAGATGCATCTAGAAAAATGGATTTTGAAAAAGCAGCATATATTCGTGATAAAATTATAGCTGTGCAGAGAATTTCAGCAAAACAAAAAGTTTCAAATATTAATGAAAATGATATTGATGTTATAGGAATTGCAAGAAATGACTTTGAAATATGTATAGAGGTATTTTTTGTTAGAAATAGCAAGATGATTGGCAGGGAGCATTATTTTTATAAAGAGTTGCTAGATGAATCAAATAGCGATATTATTTTAGATTTTATAAAGCAATATTATATAGGCAGGGAAATTTTACCAAGCAAAATTATGTGTAAATATGATATCGAAGATAAAGATTTAATAGAACTATTATTAACTCAACAGGCAAATAAAAAAGTAGAAATAAAAACTCCTCAAAAAGGTGAAAAATTGCGCTTAGTTGAAATGGCAGAAAATAATGCAAAAATTACTTTGGATAATAAAGAATTAGATAGTTATAGTGTAGTTAATGAAATCAAAGAGGTACTAGGCTTAGATAAAGTTCCAAGGAAAATTGAAACATTTGATATTTCAAACATTTCAGGAGAATTTATGGTAGCTGGAATGAGTGTTATGTTAGATGGTATTATTAGAAAGAAAATGGCTAGACGTTTTAAAATAAAAACTGTTTTTGGGCAAGATGACCCTAGATGTATGAACGAAGTTATTACTAGAAGATTGAAGCAATCAATTGAGAATCCAGAAGGTGGATTTGGTAAATTACCAGATTTAATTTTTGTTGATGGTGGTATTACTCAAATTCATGCAGCACAGCAGGCAGTAAGTAGCTTGGGATTAAGTAATCAAATATTAGTATATGGAATGGTTAAAAATGATAAGCATCAAACAAGAGCTTTAATTAATGATCAAAAACATGAATATGAAATATCAGAAAAATTGAAAAATACAATCACATTATTCCAAGATTCTGTTCATGATACAGCGATTGGATATCATAGAAAATTAAGAGATGCTGCTATTACAAAGTCTATTTTAGATGATATAAAGGGAGTTGGAACAATGAAAAAAGCAATGTTATTGAAAAAATTTGGAAGCGTTGAAAATATTGCAAAAGCTGATGTAGAGGAAATAGCAAGTATTAAAGGAATAAATGAAGAATTGGCTAAATTAATAAAAACAAGTTTGAATAAATAAAAAGAGCTCCAGTAATGGAGCTCTTTTGGATTGGTTAGATTAAGGAATAATATTTGAAATTGTTGAGGTTGTGTAAGTGAATTTTCCTAACCCTGTTTGAGGTGATAACGTAAGTGGGTTTAGTAGGTATCCCTTTATAGTTAGATGTTCACCAACCATAAGATTTAATAAGTCGGTTACAACTAACTCTCTTGGAGTTCCATTAACCCGAAATTGTTTGGCGTCGTCAACGTAAAAATCATACTTTCGGCCAGCCTTTGTAATTACGGTCATGCCCAATCCCTCCTAAAATTAATTGAGTAAATTATATCATATTATGTAAAATAATTCAAGTTTTTAATATAAGTGGAAATAATTTGAAAAATATGATATAATTTAACATATCTTATCAGAAAAACATTTTTTATAGGAAAATAAGAAAATGAAAATATTTCATAATACTTAAAATACAAGCATATAATCATAATAGTAGTATTTTTAGGAGGAGTTATTATGGAATATACAGATGATAAGTATTTTAAACTTGTAATGATTATAAGTATAGTTGTTTTAACTATAGATTTTTTCATGGTGAAGCAATTTATAGATATAGTAAATTTATTATAAAGGAATGGTAAAAAATGAAGGTAGCAGATAATTGGAAAGATTATGAAATAATTGATATGGCAAATGGAGAGAAACTTGAAAGATGGAAAGATGTTATTCTAGTTCGTCCTGATCCACAAATTATCTGGAAGGACAAGTCTTTTCCAGAAAAATGGAATAAAATAAATGCTCGTTATAACCGTAGTAATACAGGTGGCGGAGCTTGGGAATACAACAAGAAAATGCCATCAGCATGGGAAATAAAATACAAAAATCTTACATTCAACATTAAACCAATGGGATTTAAACACACCGGATTATTTCCTGAACAAGCAGTTAACTGGGATTGGATGATCAATAAAATTAAAGAATCAAAAAGAGAAATTAAAGTGTTAAACTTATTTGCATACACTGGAGGAGCTACAGTTGCTTGTTTATCAGCTGGTGCATCAGTATGTCATGTTGATAGTTCAAAAGGAATGGTAGCATGGGCAAAAGAAAATGTTATTTCATCAGGTTTACAAGACAGACCAGTTAGATACATAATAGATGATGTTGTTAAGTTTGTTAATAGAGAAATACGTAGAGGAAACAAATATGACGCAATAATAATGGATCCGCCATCATATGGAAGAGGCGCAAACGGAGAGGTTTGGAAATTTGAAGAAAACATATCAGATTTAGTGGAATTATGCACAAAAGTACTATCAGATGATCCACTATTTTTCTTAATAAATTCATATACTACAGGAATATCAAGTATAGTTTTAGAGAATATATTAAAGCTAAATATCAAGAACAAGGGAACATTTAGTAATGGAGAAATCGGCTTACCAATGACTAACTCAAAATTGATTTTACCTTGTGGAATATATGGGAGATGGGAAAGATAATGCAGAAGTTAAATGTTTTATATGAAGATAATCACGTAATTGTAGTAGAAAAAATAGTAAATATCCCATCACAAGGTGATAAAACAGGTGATATTGATATGCTTTCTATTATAAAAGATTATTTGAAGGAAAAATATAATAAGCCTGGAAATGTGTATTTAGGACTAGTTCACAGATTGGATAGACCTGTTGGAGGAGTAATGGTTTTTGCCAAAACTTCTAAAGCGGCAGCAAGGCTAAGTGAACAAGTTAGAGTTAAAGAATTTGAAAAGAAGTATTTGGTAGTTGTTAATGGTAAAGTTGAGCCATCAAAAGGTGAGTTTGAAGATTATTTATTAAAAAATGAAAAGAAAAATATGAGTAGAGTTGTACCAGAAGGAACAAAAAACTCAAAATATGCTAATTTAGAATATGAAGTTTTAAAATATAATGAAGAAATAAATCTATCTGTAGTAAAGGTTCATCTTCATACGGGAAGACATCATCAAATTAGAGTACAATTTTCAAGCAGAGACCATAGTATTTATGGTGATCAAAAATATGGAGGAAGAGGGCATGGAAAGCAAATTGCTCTTTGGGCATACAGTTTAAGTTTCTTACATCCAGTTACTAAAGAAAGAATGGAGTTTAAGGTGTTACCAGAGATTAATGGAACATGGAAGATTTTAGAAGATATAAAAGGAATATAATTCAATATATGTGGAATGAAAATTATTAATCAAATTTTCATTCCCTTTTTTTGCTCACTTGTGTAAGAAATAAAAATAGTAACTTCGCTTGATTTATTATCAGGTTAGGGAGTGAGAGGTGAGCAAAAATGATTGATAAGTTTTGTGATTACCTAACAAATAAAATTAGAAAAGAAATGCCTGATGTAGATGATGAAAGAGCAGAGGTTATAAAGTATGGGTTGCAATTAATGGTTGGAGAAATCCCTAAATTTTTTATAATGGCTGCAATAGCATGGGCGTTAGGAATATTTAAATGGACAGTAGTATGCTTTGCATTAATGTTACCTTACAGAATGTATTCAGGTGGTTTTCATTTGAAAACACATATTGGATGCATAATTGGAACGTCTTTAATGTATATAGGAAATGCATTTGTTAGTCAACTATTTGCTATTCCTATAAAATATAAAATTTTATATGGGATTGTATTGTGGATTTTTGCAATAATTATGATTTATTTATATGCTCCTGCAGATACTGAGAATGTTCCTGTTATTTCTAAAAAAGAAAGGAATAAAAGAAAAATTGTTTCTTATATAATTATGTCAGTAATGATTATTGTTGGAATTTTTATATCTAATAATATTATTTCTAATATGTTATTAATTGGTGTGTTACTACAAACTGTTTCTATTACAAGAATTGCATATAGATTAACTAATAATAAATATGGTTATGAAGAATATTGGAAAAGTAATGATAATGTTTCAGTTAATTAAAACATCATAGACCGGTAATGATGTTTTTAGTTAAATAAAAATAATTAATAAGAGGGGGAATTATTATGTTAAAATTCTTATCTAAATTAGCTGAGAAATATGCTAAATCTACAAATAGTGCGTGTTTATGGTTTGGATTTTTTCATCAACCAAGTATGCCAAAAGCATTAATAAAAAAAGATTAGTTTAAAATATTAAAAAAATCCAGCTTTTTGTATGCTGGATTTTTTTATATGTAATAAATTACTAATTCTTGTCTAAAGTATTTATCATCTTTGCTAGTATCTAAAATAGTATTTTTGTTTTTCTTAATTAATTTTGCTACTTGCCATAATCCTATACCATGAGACTCTTTATCTTTTGTTTTTGAGGTATAACCTTTTTCAGCTAATCTACTTATATCAATGTTTTTATCTAAAAATGTATTTTCAATAGTTATTGATTGACATTTTTTAGGCCTAATATCACGTATGTCAATGTTTATTATTTTTTCTTCACATTTTGAAGAGGCTTCTATTGCATTATCTAATAGTATTCCTAGTATTCTGCAAAAATCATATACATCCATTTTTAATTCATTTAAATTTATAAAAACCTGTAAATTAATAGTTATACCTAATTCATCTGCTTTATAATATTTTGCTGCTAAAATATTATAAATGGCAGGATTATTTATAATATTAGGATTAAGAGTTGACAAATTATTATTTATATTGCATTCATCAAGTATATTGTCATAATATTTTTCTAAACCTTCCATATTTTTGCTATTAATATATCCACCAAGTGCTGTTATTATATTTGAAAAATCATGTTTAAAAGCACTTACATTATTGTAAAGTAACCCTAGGGTTTTATTATGCAATTCAGATTGTTCTAAATCTCGTTTGGTAATTTCTAAGTTTACAGATTTTATAATGCTATATAAACTTATAAATGAATATGCTATTAAACTTAGTAAACTAATTAATGTTATATACATTGGTAAAACAGTATTGTAAAAAATAAACAAGTAAAATTGTATGCCAATTAATATAAGTATAAATATTAAGTTTAAAATAATTAATTTCTTTCTATGTACATCAATGTACTCGAATATAATAAAATTCTCCTTTGCTAGTTTGATTGATATTGAAATTAAAAAAAGTGTAAAATATACAATCATCATAATGGGAATTCTATAAATTATTATATTTTGATATTCAATTGGAGTTTTTCCTAATATAATAAAACATATTTTAGCATATATACTTTCTATTATAACACTAATTAGCATTGGTAAAATATCAGCTAAAATTGCTTTTGTGGTTGAGGTTTTAAATATTAATTTAATAATAACTGGAGTTAAAATTAAATGTATAAATATCGATATTTGACTAGGAATAAACAATTCTGAAAGGATTATAAGTATTCCTAAAACCATTATATAAATATTTCTTTGCTTTTTAGTATAATTAATAGATAATATAGTTGTTGATAATTTGAAAGAAACATATATTTCTACAAAAGTTAATGTTAATGCAACATATCTCGTTAAATTTTCATCTTCAGTACACAAAACATTCCACAAATTGTGTAATATTTCCATAAAAAAATAACCCCCTATAATAAATGTTCATATTTCGGACCAATGTAGCATTGACCATCCAGATCCTCGTTAAAGGCAATCGTGTTATTTGATTTTATGTATGAAATTTTATTAAGATTAACAATGTATGACTTATGACACCTAACAAAATTTTTAGGTAAGTGATTTAAAATATTCGAAAATGAAGAATACAACTCTAAATCTTTATTCAATGTTTTAAAAATTGCTTTTTTTCCTTGTTTTTGTATGAAATAAATATTATTAGTATTAATATATTCCTTTCTTTTACCAAATTTAAAAAAGCTGTTTGTTTCGTCAGAAATATCTTCAAACAATCGATCAATAGTTTCTTTTAAACGTTCAATTGTAATAGGTTTAGCCAAAAAATCAAAGGTCTTATATTTATATGCTACCATCATATATTCTAAATGAGCGGTAGTAAAAATAATATAAGCCTTTTTATTACGTTTTCTTATTATATTAGCTAAATCCATTCCCGACAAATTTGATTTTAAATCAATGTCTAAAATGACAATATCAAATGGATGATTTTTTATATAAGCGAGAAAATTATCTGGATTAGTTGTAGAAAATACAACCTGTCCAGATAAATTATTGTTTATAAAAATTGATTCTAACATTTTTTCTAATCTATTCAAAATATTTCTATTGTCATCACACAATACAAAATTTAACATATTATCAATCACTCCTGAAATACATAAATTAAGAATAAAACTGTACCCAAAAGCAGTCGACATAAAACGATTTTCGCCTTTGTTTCAATTAAAATCAATATATTCTAAAACTTTATCAAAGTCAAGAAAAAGGTGGAGAAAAAAGTCGAAATAGACGATGAAAATTGTATACATAAATTAATAAGTAAATTTAAATTAAAATATTATTTTACTTTCGAAAATAACAGTAGAAAAATAGCAAATAGCAAATGATAAAACTAACATATTATTATTAAATTATTAATATATATGAAAAAGTAGGAGGTAGTATTAATGAAAATTAATAAAAGAAATATATTTAGAATTTTGACAGTTGCTGTTGTATTTGGAATGATGTTTTCAATAGTAAAATATAATGATTTGAGTTTTTCAAATAAAACTATGCAAACTAATGCAAAATCCCAATTAAGTAATAAAAAAATATGTTGGGGAATAAAAAGGGAAGATAATCATAAACAACCAGATGTAGGAAAGGAAAATAAAAAAATCTTGGATCAATACAGTGGAATTTGCTTAGGAAATAGTGAAAGCAAAAAGGTTTATTTGACGTTTGATTCTCGGATATGAAGCAGGTTATATGGAAAAAATCTTAGAAGTATTGAAACAAAATAATGTAAAGGCCTGTTTTTTTATAACAGCTCATTACTTAAATACGCAACCAGATTTGGTTAAAAGAATGATAGATGAAGGACATATTGTAGGCAACCATACCGTGAATCATAAAAGCATGCCAGAAATTGAAAATGAAACAATAAAAAAAGAAGTTATGGATTTACATACAGCTGTTTATGAAAAATTTGGTTATGAAATGAAATATATAAGACCACCAAAAGGTGAGTTTAGTGAAAGGACTTTAGATTATACAAATTCATTAGGGTATAAAACTGTTATGTGGAGTTTGGCTTATGATGATTGGGATGAATCAAAGCAAGGTAGAGAGAATTATGGTAAAAATAAAGTTTTAGATAATGTTCATAATGGAGCAGTTATTTTATTGCATTCAAATTCAAAAGATAATAGTAATATTTTAAATGATGTGATTAAAGGTATTCGAGAGATGGGTTACGAGTTTGATAGCTTGGATAATTTTGAATAATATTTAAGATATTTTGGAATAAGGACAATTTAGTACACGTCCCCAAATTGTCCCAATAGGATAGAAAGGAGCTAGAATGAGAAGAAAAAATGTAAAAAGTAGAATAAGTAAAGCACTGGAAGTGCCAGAAGAAGTTTCTTTAAAAGTACCAAAGCTAACAATTCTTAAATTTGAACAAGTGCTAATTGAAAATTATAAAGGAATACTTGAGTATCAAGACTTTTTTGTTAGAATTCAAACATATATAGGAATTATTAATATTAATGTTTATCAATTATCTTTAGAGGAAATGACAATCGATGATTTGATTGTTAAAGGAAAAATTGAGAGCATTGATTTTGAAAGCGTTGTAGATGAAGAGTAGGAATAGGAGGAGTAATTTTGTATTTAAAAATATTGATGTATTACATTCTGGGTTATGTTAATGTTGTTGTAGAGGGATTTTTCATAGAAAGATTTATTAATATGTGTATTAGTAAAAAAATCTTTTTTTGGAAAACTAACAGGGAAAAGTCAACATTGTTTTCGGCAAATATTGGTGTTTCAAATTATAAAGAAGTAGTTAAAATAGCCAAAAAATGTCAATGTAAAATAAAGATTAATAAAAAAAGAGGTATTCCTTTTATTTTAAATAGATATAGAAAAAGAAAAATTTTTGCAATTACTTTGGGAGTTATAGTTATTGCTATTTTTGCTGTTTCAAATTTTATTTGGAATATAGATATTACAGGTGTTGATGACAACAAACAAAAAGAAATATTGGAAATTATTCAAAGTGATGGTGTTGATATAGGAAAGTATAAAAATAAAATTGATTTACAAAGTTTAATTAATAAAATACGAATTGCAAGAGAAGATGTGGCTTGGGTAGGAATGGAAATTAAGGGAACAAATTTAATTGTAAAAGTTGTAGAAGCGGATAAAAAACCAGATATAATTAATGAAGATGAGTACTGCAATATAGTTGCAAACAAAGATGGAATAATAACTAAAATTGAAGCACAAAATGGTACTCCTGCGGTGAATGTTGGAGATACTGTCAAGAAAGGAGACGTTCTAGTTCAAGGCTGGATAGAAGGCAAATATACAGATAATAGATTCGTGCATGCTGAAGGTCAAGTTATGGCGAAAGTTTGGTACTCAGAAAAGGAAAAAGTATATTACAATCAAAGTTATGAAAACCAAACAGGCAATAAAGAGAAAAAATATTCATTAAATATTAATAATTTTAAAATAAATTTCTTCAAAACCCTTTCAAAATTTGAAAATTATGATACAATAAGTACAATTAAGAAATTAAAAATAACTTCTAATTTTTATTTACCAATCGAAATTGTTGTAAACGAGAATTTCGAAAAGCAGCAAAATCAAGTGGTATACGATAAAAATGAAGCAAAAGAAGTTGGAATAAAAGATCTTAAAAACAAACTAGAGGAACAAATTCATAATAAAGGAAATATATCAAACATCTATATAAACACAAGTGAAACTGATGAATATATAGAGGTAGAAGTTATATATGAAGTTCTTGAAAGTATAGGAACTAAAGAGAAAATATAAATTTGAAAGGAATGATTTACTATGCAAGAAAAAAGCTTAAGAATCTACGATACTGAGAAAACATTCATGAGTAAGGTATCAAATAAATTATCTAAATTATTAACTCCAACTAGAGTTGGAATTAATGGAATTATTATCTCAATGAAAAGAAATAATTTAATAAAAGCTTATGAAAATTATAATGCTTATTTAAGAAGCGATAATGAAGATAAAAAAGCACAAGCGACTAAAAAATATGAAGATGCATTTACTTTATATTTAGAAGCTATTGACAAAAATATTATGGACTCTGTTTATAAAAAAGTAAAAAATGATACAGCAACAGAGTTTGAAAAAAATGCTTTATCAAAATATTATTTGATTACAGGTTTAAAAGATTCAGAGTATGCAGAGTATAAATATAGAAAACAAAAATATTTATTAGAATTAGATTACGAGAATATTAGATATAACGAGAAAAATAAAGTGTTAGAAAAATATAAAGGATTTTATTGTTCAAAAATGGAAACTTTATATAAAGGTATAATAAAACACTATTCAGTTAAATTAACAGAAAATTTAACTGCAGCTGAAAAAGCTGAAATATATGATAAAATATTTGATACATTAGAAGAATATATTTCAAATATATTCCCTCTAAAAATAGTAAATAATGACTCAAAAATTTATAAAGAACTAGCAGAAGAATATGACAAATATGAAAAATATTCAGTTGGAAAATTAGATCAAGCTGAAGTTATTGAGAAAAACATGATTTTATTAGGAATTAGCAGAAAATTGTTTACACACAGTTTACCACTTGTTGTTGCAGAACAATGCTATGTAAAATTATTAAAAGATACAAGATCTTTAATAGTTGATACTAAAATATCAAAGAAAAGAGAAAAAGCTTATAGTTTATTAATCAACTTAATTGATGAGTATAATCTAAAAGTTCTTTCTACTAAAGTTTATTGGGACAAGCCAGAATCAAGAAATGAATATAAACAATTCTGGAATAAATATAAAGAAATTGCTAATTTAGAAAAATCTAATAGCGAAGAATATAATAAGCAAAAAGAAATTTTATTTATTACAAATGATTTAAAACAGGTTAGCAAAAATGAAAACAAATATTGCAAAATTATTCAATTCTACAAGAATAAATTAGTAGAATTAGGTGTAATGAGAAAAATGCCTAACAAATGTGTTACAAGAGATGGAGAATATTTAAAAAAGAAAGTTGTGGCTTAAATGAAAGAAAATAAATTTGTTGAATTAGTATACAATGGTGTTGAAGAGAATGCTGAATATGAAAAAATTATAAATTTAGTAATTGATAAATGCTTTAGTGTTGAAAAATTAGAAAAATTAAATTTATATATTAGCATCACTTTAACAACACCTGAAGAAATAAGAAAGATAAATAATGAATTTAGAAATATAGATAAAGAAACAGATGTCTTATCATTTCCAATGTTTGAAAAAAATGAACTAGACGAAATGGTACAAGCTGGAAAGAATGAAATTCCGGAAACAATAGGTGATGTAATTGTTTCAATTGAAAGAGTTCAAGAACAAGCAAAAGAATATGGTCATGGTTTTGAAAGAGAACTAGCATATATGGTAGTGCATGGATTTTATCATTTGATGGGATATGATCATATAGTGGAAGAAGATAAAGTCGTTATGAGAGCAAAAGAAGAAAATGTTTTAAATAAGTTAAACATTATCAGATAAAGAAAGGAAGTAAAATGGAGCAAGAATTTAAATCTGGATTTGTATCTATGGTAGGTAGAACAAATGTTGGAAAGTCAAGCATTATAAATAGTTTAGTGGGTGAGAAAGTCGCTGCAATTGCAAATAAACCTCAAACTACAAGAACAGCAATCAGAGCAATTGTTAATAGAGAAAACTCACAAATAATATTCATAGATACGCCAGGTATTCATAAACCTAAAACAAAGCTTGGAAATACTATGATAGAGACAGCTTTTGGTGTAATAGGTGAAGTTGATATTACTTTATTTGTAATTGATGCAACATCAAAGGATATAGGAAGAGGAGATAGAATTATTTTAGACAAAATAAAAGAAGCTAAAATTAAAACTATCTTAATTATAAATAAAATTGATTTAGTTACTAAAGAACATTTAGCTGAATTAATAAATCTTTATAAAGACGAATATGATTTTCAAGCTGTAATACCAGTTTCAGTTATAAAAAATAAAAACTTAGATGCAATTTTAGATGAAATAGAAAGTAACTTAAAACCAGGTCCTGCATATTATGATATTGAAGAGTATACAGACCAAACTCTTCGTCAATTAGTTGAAGAAACAATAAGAGAAAAAGCTTTGAGATTACTAGATGATGAAGTTCCACATGGAATATATGTTGAAACTGAAAAAATGAAAACAAGAAAAACTCAAAACAAAGAAAATATTTATGACGTTGATGTAACAATTTATTGCTTACGAGAATCTCACAAAGGAATTATTATTGGAAAAAATGGTGCAATGCTTAAAAAAATTGGCACATATGCTAGACAAGATTTAGAAAAAATGCTAGACACAAAAGTTAATTTAAAGGTTTGGGTTAAAGTAAAAGAAGACTGGCAAAACAATGATAGTTTAGTGAAGAAATTTAAATTGCAATGACACATTTGGGGACGGACTCATTTTGGGTCAAAAATGTCCCAAAATGAGTCCGTCCCGGAATGGGACATTTTTAACCCAAAAAGGGACGGTCTTGAATAAAAAACAGCAAATAAGCAAAAGATAACAATGAAGTAAAATTTGAACTGAACTCAAATTACTAACTTTGTTGATAAGGAGTGGATGCATATGATAAAACAATTAGCTTGGAATACATTTAAAAATACAGGGAATATTGATACATTTATGGAGCTGATGGCTTTTCAAAATACAGAAAAGAATATAAATGTAAATGAAAATATAAAGGTGAATGAATATGGGGATAATAAAGACCAAGGGCTTGATAATTTCAGAAAGTAAAATGGGCGACTTCGATAAAATGGTCACAATATTAACTCCAAACGGAAAAATTGGGTGTGCTGCAAAAGGAGCAAGAAGGCCAAAGAGCCTGCTTATGGCAGGAACTCAATTTTTTTGTTTTGGAGAATACTTAATATTTAAAGGTAACAATAGTTATAATATTAATTCGTGTGATACTATAGAGATTTTCTATAATTTAAGAACAGATTTGGACAAGCTAAATTATGCAGTGGAATTATGTAAGATTGTGGATAGTGTAACTTACGAAAATCAGAATACATATAAAATTTTACAACTATTATTAAATACTTTATATGTTATTTCCGAAACAGACAAAAATCTTGAATTAGTAGAATCTGTTTTTAAAATAAGATTACTTTGCTTGTTAGGATTTATGCCTAAAATTGATAAATGTGTGAAATGTCAGGAAGAAGAGAAAATTGCATATTTTAGTATAGTCGATGATGGATTTAAGTGCATAAATTGTGGAAAAGTTGATAAATCTGCAATTAGTATAAATATGACAACAGTAGATGCAATAAGATATATTATAAAAGCGCCAGCAAAAAAGTTATTTTCTTTTGAATTACCAGAAGAAAGTTTAAGGGAATTAAGTTTGATAAGTAAAATATATTTAAAAGAAAAACTAGAATTATAGGAGGTAAAAATGGAATTCAAACCAAAAGAAGAATTAAAAGAAGAGATGGAAATTGAAACTAAAAGATTGATTCATAGTTTTAAATATGCAGGGACTGGAATATTTACATCATTAAAAAAAGAAAAAAATATGAAAATACATTTTTTTGCAATGATTTTAGTTATAATTTTAGGAATTATTTTTCAAATAAGTTCAACAGAGTGGATAGCATGTATTATTTTATTTGCAGGAGTAATTGGGACAGAAATGTTAAATACTGCAATTGAGACTGTAGTTGATATGGTAACTCCATATAAAAACTCAAAAGCCAAAATAGCTAAAGATGTTGCTGCTGGAGGAGTTTTAGTTTGGGCGATAGCTTCAGTTTTTATAGGAGGAATTATTTTCATACCAAAGATTATAGAACTATTCTAAATTAAAGAAATCAATACTACACTTGTAAAATAAATAAAAATATGATAAAATTTTAAGCAAATTATGTAAAGAAGGACTTGAGATAAAATGACTAAAGTATTTGATTGGCAGCAAAGTATAGATGAAGAAGAATTAAAAAAATGTATAGAAACAATTAATAAAGGTGGATTAGTTATTTTTCCAACTGAAACGGTGTATGGAATTGGTGCAAATGCTTATAATGAGGAAGCAGTAAGAAAAATTTATGAAGTCAAAATGCGTCCTGATGAAAAGCCACTAAGTATTATGGTTTCAAGCATAGATGAAATAAGTAAATATGCAATTATTAGTAATGAAATAGAAGAAAAAATTATAAAAAAATATATGCCAGGACCAATAACAATAGTTTTGAAGAAAAAGCCTGGAGTTTTTGATTATATTTCATCAGGAAAAAACACAATTGGAATAAGAATTCCGGACAATGAAATTATTTTAAAAATATTAAAAGAAGCAAAATTACCAATTGTCGCTCCAAGTGCTAATATTTCAGGAAAACCAAGTGGAATAATACTAAGTGAAATTTTAAAAGATTTTGATGGAAAAGTTGATATTTGTATAGATGGAGGAAAAGCTAAATTATCTGAGCCATCAACTATAGTAAAAGTTGTAGATAATAAGCCAGTAATTTTAAGACAAGGAAGGATAAAAATATGTATTTAATAGTAGGATTAGGAAACCCAGAATCTGATTATTCTAAAACAAGACACAACATGGGATTTGATGTTATTAACAAGCTATCAGATAAGTTCGATATTAAAGTAAATAAATCAAAATTTAAAGCATTATATGGAACCGGGTTAATAAATGGTGAAAAAGTTGTTTTTGTTAAACCTCAAACATATATGAATTTAAGTGGAGAAGCAATTATAAGATTTATTAGATTTTATAAAATTAGTTTATCAAAAGTAATTATTATATATGATGATATAGA
>JAFXOY010000066.1 GCA_017528375.1 Clostridia bacterium
CAACACCAACTCTTGAGACTGAGACTTTTACAGATAATCAAAATATAGATACTGCCAATACTTTTGATATTGGAACATTTACTGATAATTATCAATCAATTGAAGAAACTCCAATAATTGATACTGTTACATTTACTGATAATTACAAAAATATAGATACAAAGCCAACTCTCCAAACTGAGACTTTTACAGATAATTATCAAAATATAAATATCAGTCCAAATCTTGAAACGGAAACATTTTCTGATAATAATCAAAATATTGATACTACCAATACTTTTGACTTTGAAGCATCTGATAATTATAAAAATATTGATACAACTACATCTTTCAACGCAGCAACCTTTACTGATAATTACCAAACTGAAACAACTACCAATATTGAAACAACAACATCTAAAGACAATTATCAAAATATTGATACAACTAAAGGCTTTGATATAGTTGAGTTTACTGATAATTATCAAACAACTAAAACAACTCCAAAAATTGATACCGCATTTACTGATAATTATCAAATAACTGAAACAACTACAAATATTGATACACCAACATTTAAGGAAAGTTATATAAATATTGATACAACTAAGGCTTTTGACAATACAGAATTTAATAATAAATATCAAAAAGATGAAATAATTCCAATAATTGATACTGATACATTTACTAATACTTATCAAACAACTGAAACCACAAAAAATATTGATACAACTGAGACTTTTACAGATAATTATCAAAATGTAGATACTACTAAGGCTTTTGATACAGAGGAATTTATTGATACTTTAAAAACAACTACATCAGCTTCTGATATATATACCAAAATGGATATTAATACTTTAAAAGAAGCTAAGCCACTTGTTGAGCCAACTATAAAATATTTTGATTCCTTAAAAACAAGTTCCCAAAATATTGAAACCAATCAAAGTGTTGACTTTACTACATATAATAAGAATGAAATTTCTCAAAAATACAAAAATTCCACTAATATTGATTTAGCATCTGAAATAATTAATTCTGAAGAAACTACTTATAATTTAAAGGAAACTCCAAAAATAGATAACCTAACAAGTGAATCAAACAATATAGCTAATGATACTGAATTAGATTTTAATAATGTACAAAATGCAGATAATATTGATTATGGAAAAATTATATCTGAACATCAAACAACTGAAAATATCGAAAAAAAAGAATCAAATATAATAAAAACTTCAAAAGAAGAAATACCTAAAATTTCTAAATCAAAAGAAATAGTAATTCAGGAAGATGAAACAACAATAAACAAACCAATTATAGTAGAGGAACCTTCAAATGTTAAAATAGAAAAAACTACAACATCTTCTAAAGTTGATTATGCAACTTATAATGAATCAACTCCTATAGCACATTCTCAAGAAATTAATGAAGCACAATTTGTTCAACAACCAGTATCTACATCCCCTAAAGTTGAATTTAAAAATAATGTAGAAGAAACATCTGAAACACATTCTCAAGAAATTAATGAAGCACAATTTGTTCAACAACCAGTATCTACATCCCATAAAGTTGAATTTAAAAATAATGTAGAAGAAACATCTGAAACACATTCTCAAGAAATTAATGAAGCAAAATTTGTTCAACAACCTCTATCTATTCCTACAACATATTCTAAAGATAATTATGCAACTTATACTGAATCAACTCCTATAAAACATTCTCAAACAAATATTGAAACAAAATCTTTTAAACAAACCTTATCAATCCCTTTATCATCTTATACTCAAGAAACACCAACATTTATATCAGAATCGATTAAAACAAATGATGCTCCAATTTCAAAACCAAAAACAATTCCTACTCAAACAGCTCCTATAAATATATCAGAATCAATTTTCAAAACTAAACAAGGTTCAAATACAAATATTGATCCAATTCCTTCTTTAAGTTATTCTAATGAGCATAAAATTTATAGTCAAGCAAATATCATAGATAAATCTTATCAAACAACTACTCCTAATTTAATTTCACAAATTCAAACTAATACACATGCTTCTCCAGTTTCAAATACTAGAATCCAAAGTATTACTCCAACTGGAACAATATACGGCCCTTCTGTTGTAACAAAAACAACAAGTTCACAAATTGGTAATGAAATTTTAGTTAGTGAAGAAAAAATTCCTACTTTCAATAAAAGTGTTACTGATTCTCAAAGAATTAGTTCAATTCCCTATTCAAATGAATACAAAACTTATACTCAAACTAATACACATACTTCTCCAGTTTCAAATACTAGAATCCAAAG
>JAFXOY010000067.1 GCA_017528375.1 Clostridia bacterium
AAAATAAAAATTAGAAATAAGATAATATTAACAATAAAATTATATAATAATAAAAACAATAAAATTTAATATATATTATATAAAAAAATGATAGGCCCAGGATTTGCCCAAAAAGTAGTCGAAGAAGTAAACAAAATAAGACTTAATCCAAAGACATATTCAAATAAAATTCGAGGATATTTATCTTGTTTTCAAGGTAACGTCCTTCGTATACCAAAACAGCCAGGCTTAATGACAAACGAAGGACCAGCAGCATATCAAGAAGCAGCAGATTTTTTACTTTCATTACCTAAATTACAGCCTTTAACTTTAGATAATTCTTTAAATTCAGCCGCGCAAGATATGGCCGAAGAATTAAGTCATTACGATAATTTTGAACAAATGGATGCAATTAACCGTGATAGTATTTTAGAAAAATACGGACATTATGAAGGCCAATTCGGTGAATCAACAGATTTCGGTTCAATGTCTCCCGAAATGGTTGTGGTTAATTTATTAGTAGATGATGGTAACAAAAGCAGAGGTAATCGAAAAATGTTATTCAAAGAAACTTATAAAAAAATAGGATGTGGATCTTCTCCACATAATACCTTTAAAAGCGTAACAGTAATAATGTTCGCAACTAATTTCATCCCAGGTAGTGGACAAGCCAAATTAGTCAAGACAAATAAAACAACACTTTCATATGGTCAAAATCCAAATCCAGAAAATAATGCACCACCTCAAGGAATTCCTTATCGTTACGTGAATGATGTTGATCCAAATAAAGATTTAATAACCGATTCAGCTAAATATGGAGGAAAAGTTAATTTCCAAGAAGAACAAGTTCAATCCGGTACCCAAGCTCAAAATCCAAATTATAGACAAAAATTAGATCTTTCGGGAAAAGGAACTACTAAAGTAGGAGGAGGTGGTTCCATATTAAATACTAACGTAGAAAGCTCTGGATGGACTCCCTCTTTACAAAATACTGATTATGTCAAAGCAAGACAAAGAGCCGAGCAAGAAGATTTAGCAAATAATCAATATAGAGTTAAATTACCCGATGCAAAAACTGCTAAAGTTGGTGGAGGCTCAATATTAAATACCAACGTGGAAAGTTCAGGTTGGGCTCCAAGTCTCCAAAAAAATTATAGACCACCGCAACAAGAAGAACAAAATAATTATATGCAAAGAGTAGGTCAAAATACCAAGCAAACAAAAGTAGGAGGTGGTGGTTCTATACTTAATACAAACGTGGAAAGCTCAGGTTGGGTTACCGATTTCGAAAAGCAAAAGCCTCCGGAATATTGGAAAGCGAAACAGGAATATCAGGATAATTATAAAGGAATGGCTCCTATTAGACCTGCTATTGGAAATGTAGGAGGAGGTGGTGGTTCTATTGGAAATAGTAATGTTGAAAGTACGGATTGGAATGATTATTCTGGTTATGAAAGGAGAATGCCGTATTATCATGAAGAAAAAAAATATGAAGCGCCTAAAAAAGAAGAAAGAATTTATGGAAAACAACCACAACCGCAACCGCAATATCAAGA
>JAFXOY010000068.1 GCA_017528375.1 Clostridia bacterium
AATAATAATTAAATAATCAAAAATTTATTTATTAATATTCAAAATAATTTTTTTTTATTATATATCTAAATTAATATTTTATGCAATTTTAAAATAACTTAAATAAATAAAAATGAACAACACTAGGCATTTAACTAGGCGTGTTACCAGAAGAGGTACTACAAGAACTAATACAAGCCTTGGTAAAGTAGATGTTGATACAAAACCAATAAAGCAAGAGCAATACAATATGAATGCAATTATTATTAAAAACTTAACCCATGAAAATCCTTCAAAAGGTCGTACAAATGTTTACTATTCCTATATAGAGAATGAGTACAAACAAGTAGAAGATAATGAAAATTATTTAGACATTTTAGACATTGATGAAAGTATTTTGCATAAAGAAGATAATCAAGCAGTTGCTCAAGAAGAATATCACACAAGGAAAAAGAAGCTTAAAAGTCAGGTAAGAAAAGCCGGAGAAGAAATTGGTGAATTAGAAGTGGACTCACTTAAATCTATGAGAAATAGACTTATTTATTGTGAAAGAGCGAGCGAAACCCTACAGAAGAAGATTATAAATAGAGATTGTGAAACAATTAAATTAAATCGTGTGAATCACGATGGAATTTTTCATCAGTGGGATAGATTTGATTCTTATATGAGTAATTTCCTTCATGATAAGGACAAGAAAAGAATGGAAGATGAATTTAAGATGAAGGGAAAAGTAACAGAAAGAAAAAAAGTTGAGACATATGGAGACAGCTTGAATCGTCCATCTTTATTCAAAGCTTTGAAATTGCTTGAAAGACAAATAATGCAAATTAAAAATAAGGATAAATATTTGTTTTATAGAGAATGGAACAAATTTGATGACTCTCAAGAAAGCTCCAAAATGCTATATATGTTATTATCATTTCCTCAAAATGCTCGTATTAAAAATAGGTCAGTTACGGCTTTATGTTGGAACACAAAATTTGAAGATTTATTTGCTGTTGGGTATGGAAGTTATGATTTTCCTTCAAAGAAGGAAGATAAAGGTGAATTAGAAAATACAAATGATGAACAACAAGAAAATGGTTACATATATGTCTTCTCTATCAAAAATAACTTCTTCCCAGAAGTTAAATATACTACTGATTCCGGTGTACTTTGTCTCGATTTTCATCCAAAAGAATTTTCTTATTTGGTAGCCGGATTTTATGATGGAACAGTTGGGGTTTTTGATATTAGTCAAAAAATCAAAACTCCAATAATCTTATGTGATATAAGAGTCCAAAAACATATGGATCCAGTTTGGCAAGTAAAATGGTATACACCATTTAATGAACCAGGAGAATATGTATTCTATTCTATATCATCTGATGGTAGAGTTATTAAATGGAGTTTCTATCAAAATAAAACAACCTTGGAAACAGAAGAAGTAATTAAATTAAAATATTCTGATGTTTTACAACAAGAATTACAAAATAACAATAATAATACAAGTGATTTAAACAATACTACAAATATGAATATAAATGAATCTGATCCAGGAAAAGAAAAACAAGATGAAGCTTTAGCCTTTGGTAATGCCGGAGGAATGTGCTTTGATTTTAATAAACACAAAGGATTTGAGCATTACTTTGTTATTGGTACTGAAGAAGGAAAAATATATTTATGCTCAACTGCTCATAGAGAACATACTATTCTAAATTATGAAGGTCATACAATGGGAGTTTATAGTGTTTCTTGGAACCCATTCCATCCAAAAGTATTTGCATCTTGCTCTGCTGATTGGACAATTAAAATATGGCACTATAAAACATTTGCTCCATTAATGGTATATGATATGCAAAGTGCTATTGGAGATTTAAGTTGGAGTCCATGGTGCTCTACTATTTTTGCTACTGTTAATGTTAGTGGAGATATTAAATTCTTTGATTTAAATAGAGCAAGAAAAGCTCCATTAGAACCAAAAAGATATAAAGATACTGCAATTAATCATATTGCTTTTAATAAAAATGAATTTGTCTTTATAACAGGAAATGATAGAGGAAAGGTACATTTATGGAAAATGGCTGAGCCTTTAAGAGTTACTGTTGATAAAAAAGAATTGGAAGAAAAAGAAAAAGAGAAAAAGGCAGCTGAAGCTAATAAAAATAGTTTACCAACAACTA
>JAFXOY010000069.1 GCA_017528375.1 Clostridia bacterium
AATATATTTAAATATTTGTTTTGTTTTATTTAAATAATAGCCAAAAAAATATTTATTTTATTTTTAAAAATTTTTTTAGTCGCAAAAATTATATACAAAAGAATGATCTATAGAAGATTAAATAACCGGCTGAGAGTTAATAATATTATTAACATTTTGAGTACCTATTCCATTTGGACTAAATCCTTGTAAATTGTTTATCCCTCCTAAAGCAAGTCCTTGTGTCCCTTGATTTGGGGAATATACATTAACTGTATTATTTCCAACACCATTAGAAATAATACCAGTCCTCATTAAAGTATTATTTATTCCTCCAAAAGCAACTCCTTGGGCTCCTGGATTTGTAGAATAAGTTACATCAACAGCATTATCTCCAACTCCTCCATTTACTCCCATAATACTACCTCCAACTCCATTAGTATTAATTCCTGATTTTATTATAGCATTATTTATTCCTCCGAAAGCAACTCCTTGGGCTCCTGGGTTTGTAGAATAAGTTACATCAACAGCATTATCTCCAACTCCTCCACTTACTCCCATAATACTACCTCCAACTCCAACTCCATTAGTATTAATTCCTGATTTTATTATTGTATTATTTATTCCTCCAAAAGCAACTCCTTGGGCTCCTGGATTTGTAGAATAAGTTACATCAACAGCATTATCTCCAACTCCTCCATTTACTCCCATAATACTTCCTTTTTGGTCAAATCCTACTCCTCTATATTGACTAATAGTTACAGTAGGTTTAACTCCAGTAAGTATTTTTTGTGATGCAACCCTGCTATTAAATCCATATTGTTGATTGACATTAATATTTTGATTATATCCATAATTATAAGTGGTATCTAATCTTCCAACAGAATTAGTTTTAGTTGTTCCACCAAATACAGTATTTAATACTGTAGTGCCTTGTTTAATAGTTGGTAAGATACTATTTCTAACTATAGAAGGTCTAACAATTGTACCTCCATTAATTTCTCTAGTTGTTTCTCTTATTTTTGTTGCATATTCTTGTTGTGTAACACCAATTTCAGGTTTTAATTGTTTTGATTTATAAATAACTGGCAATGAATTACTTCTAAAAATAGATTGCCTTACTTGTGTTCCTCCTCTAACTTCTTTTTCATAATCAGTTTTTTCATAAGTCACTGGAAGATTTTTAGTACCTTGATCAATGGCTTGATGGTATTCTCTTCCTTTGTAAATAGTTGGTTTAAGTCCGTTTTGGAGAACTGGTTTAACTCTGAGATGAATTGGTTGAATAACATCTTTTATAATAGGTTGAATAACTTTTTTATCAACACTTTGAGTTTTTCTTTGAATTGTAGGTACTTCTTCTCTTTTTGTAATATGCTTTTCCTCTTTCATTATATATGGTTGTACTATAATTTTATCTATATTTTGTGTCTTAGTTTCAGTTGATGGTTGAACTTCAACTTTTTTTTCAGTTATATGTTGCTCAATTTTTTGTATATATGGTTTAACAAAGAATTTTTCTTCTTGTTTGACTTCTTTTTTCACAACTTGTGGAGCAAGTTCCTTTTGATTTATATGCTTCTCTTCTTTTAAAATAAATGGAATAACTTCAATTTTTGTTATATTTTCTGTCTTAGTATCAGAACTTGGAACAACTTCATTTTCACGATGAATATGTTGTTCAATCTTTTCTATATAAGGTTGATAAAACATTTTCTCAATATTTTTTACTTCCCTATTAACTATTGGTTCAACTTTATCCTTATTAATATGCTGTTCTTCTCTTTTAATGTATGGTTGATATATAAATTTATCTATATTTTTAACTTCTTTTTGAGTTGATGGAATGACTTTATTTTGATTTATAATTTTTTCATCTCTTTGAATAAATGGTTGAATTACAAATTTATCAGTACTTTTAACTTCTCTTAGTACTTGAGGAGCAATTTCATTTTTATCGATATTTTGAATCTCTCTTTGAATATAAGCTATTGGTACTACTTGTTTTATAACTTTTGTATCTTTTTCTGTTTTAGGTTCTATTATTGGTTTTTTTATTACTTTCTCTTCTCTTTGAATAAATTGTTTGACTATTGGCTGCTTTACATGTCTAACTTCATCTTGATATATAGGCTGAAATACTTTTGTAGTAACATGCTGAATTTCTTTTTGAACATAAGCTTGGATTATTGGTTGTTTTATTATTTTTGTTTCTCTTTTTATAATCGGTTTGAAAACCGGTTTTTTTATTTCTTTTATTTCTCTTTGAATCATAGGTTGTACTACAGTTTGAGTTATTGTTTTATTTTCTGTTTTTTTTATAGGTTCAATTTCATTTTGAGTTGAATGAACAACTTCTCTCTTAACCAATGGAACATATTCTTTTTGAGTAATATTTTTTACTTCTGTTGTTGTTGAAGGTACTACTTGAGTTTGATTTAAATGTTGTTCTTCTCTTTTTACCAAAGGTATATATCTTTTTTTTGTTAAATTTCTAACTTCAGTTGTTGTTGAAGGTACTACTTGAGTTTGATTTAAATGTTGTTCTTCTCTTTTTACCAAAGGTATATATCTTTTTTTAATTAAATTTCTAACTTCAGTTGTTGTTGAAGGTACTACTTGAGTTTGATTTAAATGTTGTTCTTCTCTTTTTACAATTGGAGCATATTTAACTGTATCCTTATTTTGTACAACAGTTTGAGTTTTTGGAATAACTTGTCTTTGAGTAAGATGTTTCTCTTCTCTGACAACCTGATTAACATATCTAGTTTTTGGAATATTTTGGATTTTTTTTTCAACTCTTGGAATTACTTCTTTTTTTGAAAAATGTTGTTCTTCTCTTGTGAGAATGGGCTGAATCACTGTTTTTGTGACTGGTTGAACTTCTCTTTGAATAATTGGCTGAATTTCCTTTTTTGTAATTGATTGAATTTCTCTTTCTATAATTGGTTGAATTTCCTTTTCAATAACAGGATGTACTTCCTCTTGAATAATAGGTTGAAATTCCCTTTCAACAATAGGTTGTATTTCTTTTTGAATTATTGGCTTAACAACTGTTTTAACAATGGGTTGAATTTCTCTTTGAACAATATGCTGAATTTGATCTTCAAGTACAGTTGTTTTACTATATTTTTCAATATTAACATTTAATTCATCAATACCAGAAGTTGTTGTTGTAGAAATAGTGTTTAATCCTGAAATCCCACCATATCCTAAGACAGCACCTTTATTATCAGTTTTTGTTGAATAAGTAACATCAACAGCTGTATCTCCTACACCTCCTACTCCCATAACACTTCCTACATTTTGTCCCATTCCATATGTAGTTTCTTTAGTAGTAGTAGTTGTAGTAAGTGTTCCTG
>JAFXOY010000070.1 GCA_017528375.1 Clostridia bacterium
AAGCTGAGAGTGAAGTCCAAAGAGGACCTGGTTGATATCATCACTCGCTGGCTAGAAGCGGTAAACAATGAGCCAGTTGTCTTCAGGTGGAAATGGAAGCTAGAAGACATTATGAGTGCATTCAATTAGTATTTGTATTAACAGAACGGACTACTAGAATGCTTGGACACTCCACAGTGGTACTTACTGCTAACACCTACTTGCAGTACCAAAAGGGAGCAAAGGAGCAGGCTATTTCCTTGTTGCCTGACCTTCCTGTTAAAAAGGAACAGCAGGTTCAGGAGTAACAATACTGGAATTTTGTTAATAGCTAATTAATTTCAATATATTTAGTTTGCATTACTATATTTTTTAATAATATTTACTATGAAGAATACTACAATAAATATTACAGTTCCTGTTTACAATCGTTTCTACTTAACACAAAAAACGATTTTAAATCTAAGAAAATTAGATTCATCTATCGCATTTTTTATAAATGTTGTTGATAATGGTAGTTCTGAAGAACTAAGAAATATACTTATAAAATTTGCAAATGACAAAATTATTGATAATCTATTTTTAATAAATAAAAATATGGGTGTAGCCTGCGCTGCGAATATCGGATGGAATTGTATCGATGCTGATTTTTTTATAAAAATAGATAATGATATTATTATAAAAGATTTTAAGTTTATAGATCATATTTTTGATATGATGTGTTACGTTGAAAGTAATTCAGCTTTTGGTCCTGCTTTACTAAAAAAGATGATTAACAATAGCGAGCTTATTAAAGAAACACCATATGGAAAATTAGCATTATGTAAAAATAGTCTTCCTGGTGGCGCATTGATAATACCAAAGTCTATTTCTGATGTAATTGGAAAATTTAATGAAGAGTATGGACTTTATGGAGCTGAAGACGGAGATTATGGAGCGAGAGTAGCACTTGCTGGTTTTAAACAATATTTTTACGAATATGAAAAATTCTTTTCGCATGAAGGAAAATGGGATAGTTCTGAATATAAAGATTACGGACTTGATAAGAAAAAAGAATATGATAAGCTATTTAGAGTAGATAATAACGGTGTTGGGTTATTTCCATTAAATTTATGGCTCTACCAGTTTTGCATAAGAAGCTGGAAGACTCCTCAACGTTTTGAAATATGTGAAAAAAATGGATACAATATAAAAGTAAAAGAAAAAAGTTCGTATAAAGACATTCAAAAGGCACTATTAATAAGTAAAAAAGCATTAGAGTATAACACCGTAAGAAAACAGGGGAAATATATGATTAAATCACATAAGACAATAGGTACTGTAATTAATAAATTAAAAAACATTTGGAAAAACTGTGGTCAAGAATGCACATTGGAAAATTTACTATAAAAATCTGCAAATTAATTTATGTTTGTAATAGATCGATATAATAATATAATTTTCACAGTATAACATCTATTCTTTAGAATAACTGTCTTGAGATGAATACATAAGAAAAAATAATTTGTTAAAAAGTATGCAGTTGTATAAAATAAAAAGTTTAGTCTCGAGAGTCTAACAAATTCGCCTTGGTATCCGACACGTCTAGAGAACTGAGTCTCCCAATTGTACTAACCCCGTAGTGACATCTCTCCAGAAGAACCAGTTGCCAAAAAGGCAATTGTTCCTTTCATCTACCGACCACCCTCCTCATACTGTCGTTTTTGCCTATGTTCCGTTTTTCTTGACATCACAGTGACGTAAGAGCATATTATTAACGCCAAATGATTTAATATGGCGTATAATACATTAATTTTTTTATATCACAAGTGAAAATAAAAAATTATATTGGTTTGTCTATCACAAATGATTATCAAGCTTTATACTATGTTTAATGTTAAGCAAAAATAACTATGATAATATACTTATGTATATTATATTCAAGAAATTCTTTTAATAATTTTAAATTTTTTTAATTTTATATGGATGGTATAATGCAAAATAACGCATGGTATCTTTTAAAGCCACATCAAGATTTTACTGTCCAATCTATATCTTGTTCACCAATACCAAGACTTTGTGACTTTGCAAGTCAAGATATTAACGGATTAATAAGGATTAATTCAATCATTTTTAATAAATATAACAATAATAAATATTTTGAAGTTAACGATCAAAATAATGCTGAATTTATATTATTTCCATTTGAAGCAAAGGATTATATAGAAACAGGTAATGGAGATATATTTATTAATATGATTAGGTCTATTAATAAATATCCAAAAGTTAATCAAAAGTTAATTATATGTGATTCTGCAGATAATACAGAAATTCTAAATCTCGACTTTTTAATGTCAAAAATTTGCTATTTTAAAGTAAGCCTTCTGAAACAATATAAAGATATGGCATATCCATTTTCATATAATATATCAAATCATATACTTAATGATATACATAATTTGAATGATTTTAGGATAAGATACGATGTTTCATTCGTAGGGAACTTGACAAATCCTATTAGAAAGTTTATATGCCTTTCAGTGCAAAGAGAAAATTCATTGTGTTCAAGAATTTCATTTGATTCAAGGGTTAGATTTGAAGAAAAAAATGATGTTGTGTACGTTAAAAGTACAGCTAGAAATCATTTTGAAGATGAAAAGCGTCAAGCAATTTTTAGAAAAACTACGCAACAATCTTTATGTGTTTTATGCCCACCAGGTTTTGGACCACAGAGCATACGTTTTTATGAAACACTTTTTTATGGCAGAATTCCAATACTTTTTGATGTTGATGTAGTTTATCCATTTGAAGACTTTATTGACTATCAATCTTTTGCTTTGATTATTCCTAAAGAAGATATTTGTAGAACAGGAGCTATTATCACTGAATTTATTAGAAGAACTTCCAAAGAAGAGTTATATAAACGCTGTGCAGCAAGCAGAAAAACCTTTTTCACTTGGTTTAGCCCAGAAATCCGTTTAAAACGGTTTTGTGAAGTTTATCTTAGGTAATTATAGTCGATTAGGCATTATGTACTAAAATATGGTATATACCTGTTCCCAGATTATTTTTGTATCATACTATCAGTAAGTTTCAAAGTAGTTGTCTGTTTTAGGATAAAATTTAGGTAACTGATAAACAGCAAAGCAAGATAAGATTTTTAGTTAAACACGCTCGTAGAGTAACCAACCAGCTCCATCTCTGTTAGGTGTGTTTATAAAACCTTCCGGAAGTCAAGCTTACTTCCGTAGTTGGTACTTGTTGTTAGGTTTCGACATCTCTCCAGAAGAACCAGTTGCCAAAAAGGCAATTGTTCCTTTCATCTAAAGAGTATTCTCCTGAAATTGCCCATTTTTTGCTATCCCTTTTCCCTGGCATTTCAATATGCAATAAGTATATTAAATTTGATAACTATTTAAATTTTTATTCTTTTTGGCTCTTTTGGTGAAAAGTGTTGACAAGAAAAAAGTCAAAAAAATTTTAGACTTTGTCACTATAGCATTTTGAAACCTTTTTCCGTCAAAAAATCTGCTAATTGATTTTTTAACAAGTTTTACTGCTATTAGCAATTAATT
>JAFXOY010000071.1 GCA_017528375.1 Clostridia bacterium
CGTCATCATCGTCATCATCGTCATCATCGTATGGATCAGAATCGTCAACGTAAGGAAGAGGATCCTCATCGTCGTTCCAAGCAGGGACGGGGTTGATCTTAGGATAGATGTTTTTGGTCGGGTCACAATAATCAGCATATAACATTTTTCTACCTCCGCCCACTTAAGGGCCAATAAATTTGGTGTAAAACCATATTTTCATTATAACACTTTATGTAAATTATGTAAAGATTTTTAAAAAATATTTGGTAAAATCGTAAAACAAAAAAGGCTATATTAATTCAAAATAATATAGTCTTTTGATATTTTAGTTGTGTTTTCTGCTTATTTCTGCATATTTTTTTAATTTTTCATAAGCCAAATAATTAACAGATCCAGCGGGGAATCTACCATTGTTATCCTTTTTACCAGCAGGTACACCAGTCAATAATTCAATTCCTTCATCTATACTTGAAATAGCATAGATATGGAACTTTTTAGCTTTAACCGCTTCCAAAACGTTATCAGCCAAATTCAAATTCTTAACATTTTGAATAGGAATAATAACACCATGTGAACCATCTAATCCACGAGTTTGACATATTTGGAAGAATCCTTCAATCTTTTCATTAACACCTCCAATAGGTTGTATTTCACCTTTTTGGTTAACGGAACCAGTAACAGCTAAAGACTGATTAATAGGAACTCCAGACAAGCTAGATAAAATAGCGTAAAGCTCAGTACTTGAAGCACTATCACCATCAACACCATTATATAATTGTTCAAAACAAATACTAGCAGTTAGTGAAAGAGGAATATCTTGTGCAAACATTTCTCCTAAATATCCACTTAATATATAAACACCTTTAGAATGTGTTGAACCAGATAAATCAACCTCACGCTCAATATTTATAATTCCAGATTTTCCAGTATAAGTATTAGCTGTTATTTTAGCGGGTTTTCCAAAAGCATAATCACCAATACTCATAATAGTTAAACCATTAATTTGACCAACCTTGCTACCAGAAGTATTAATTAAAAGTGTATTATCTTTAATCATTTCTAAATAGCGAGAATCATATTTTTTTATTCTCTCAACACGTTCTTTTAAGGCTTTATCAATATATTCACCGCTAACAATTTTAGCCTTATCCATTTTAGCCCAAGTTGCTGCTTCACCTATTATTTGAGATAAATCATTAAATCTTGTAGAAAGTTTTTCTTTATCATCAGCTAATCTTGAAGAAAATTGCATAACTTTTGCAACAGCTGTTCTATCTAAAGGTAATAACTCTTCTTGTTCACAAAATCCGTGAATAAAGCTAGCTATTTTATTCATGTTTTCTAAGTTGTTATCAGAAGTATCTTCAAACTCAACTTTTATTTTAAACAATTTTCTGAAATCATCATCTAAAGCAAGTAAAGTTTGATAAATCTGTTCATTACCTAGTAAAATAACTTTTAAATCAAGAGGTATAGGTTCTGGTTTTAATGAAATCATAACCATGCTTGAACGTTGATCAGCAGTATTTTCTATTATTAATTCTTCCATACGTAAAGCTTTTTTTAAGGCTTCATAGCAAATTCCATTAGCGATTAAATCTTTTGCTTGGAACATGATATAGCCACCATTTGCCTTGTGAAGTAATCCTGGCTTAAGCATTGTATAATCGGTTTTTAAAGAACCAAAATAATTTTCATATTCTAATTTTCCAAAAATATTATGATAAGAATAATCAGATTCCATTATAACAGGAGCGCCTTCTTGCTCACTATTATCTACAAACAAGTTAACTCTATAATTTAACCATGGTTTAGGCATTTCTGGTCTTGGACCTGGCATTTGTGGAGCAGCTTGTTCTTGTGGTTGTTCAATTAAGAAATAATCAATATTTTTTAAAATATCTTTTTTAATACTATCTAAAAATACTGTTATTTTTTTATTTCTCTTAAATTTAGATTTAATATAGTTAATATGTTGATTAACTGTTAATAAAGCAATGTTAGATTGCCATTCTTCAATCTTTTTAGCTGTTTGTTTTTCAATTTCCTTAATCTCACCAATAGCTTGAATAATTTGTTCCTGAACGATTACAGATTTTTCCTCATATTGTTGTTTAATACTTTCATCAAGTTTCTCAAAATCTTCTTGCTCAATGGTTTTACCATCTAAAATAGGCATCATATAAATACCATTTTGAGCAGATTTAACTTGAAATCCATATTTTTCAGAACTTTCATTTAACTTAGCCATTAAAATATTTCTTTTTTCTTCATATTCACCTTTAATAAGAGCTTTTTCCTTTTCAAAATCATCATTATTAAAAGTGTTTTTAATATCTATTTGAATATCCTTAATGAAAGAATCCATTGTATCTCTAAATTCTTTTCCTTGTCCAGCACTAAGTGAAATTGCAACAGGCTCATTAGGATCTTCGAAATTATAAACATAACACCAATCACAAGGAGTTTTCTTCTTTTTAGAAACCTTTTTTAAATAATTTTTGGCATAACTTGTTTTACCTACACCAGTAGGACCTTCTAAGTATAAGTTATATCCTTTAATATCAACATTAACACCAAATTCTAATGCTTTAATTCCTCGGTCTTGTCCAATACCAGAAACCATAGGAGCTAAATCAGCTGTTGTTTCAAAATCAAATAAATCTGGGTTACATATCATTTTTAAATCTTTGTATGATAATTCATTACGTTTTTTCATTTGTTCCTCCTTATAAATAATAAACTTTGACACTTTTGACACATTTGGGGACGGACCCATTTTGTGTCATTTTTGACACATTTAGGGACGGTCTTCCAAATTTAAATTAAAGAAAGCTGCATTATTAATGCATTATCAGTCTTATTATAATAGTTTTCCCTGATAGATATTTCTTTAAAACCAAAATTTTTATATAAATGAATAGCTGAAATATTGCTTTCATTTACTTCAAGTGTTATTTTTTTTATCTCTTTTTCTTTTGCAACATTAAGAAGTTTCTCCAATAATGCAGAGCCTATACCTAAATTTCGTTTATCTTTTTTTGTTACAATATTCATAATATCAGCTTCATCTAAAACAGATTTTATTCCAGCAAAGCCAACAATTTGATTTTCGATTTTTGCAACTAAATAATTAGAATTTTCATTTGTTAATTCTTGTTCTAAAGTATTAACATTCCAAAAATCGTCAAAATCTGAAATAAGTACATCTTTAATTTGATAAAAATCATCTAATGTCATTTTTGAGATTTGAATATTCATTTTTGTCATCCTTTATTTTTTTGAATTTTCTAAATTTATTTCTGCTTGTGATTTTTTTAGATAAATAGGGGATATGCTATAATTTTTAGTGTAATCATTGCAATTATACTTATTATATGCACATTTTCCAATACTAATACTTGTTTGAATATTTTGCAATTCAGAGGCAAATGTACTATTTGGAATTCTTTGTGCAATTAATTCTTTGTGAACTTCAGCACCATCACCAACAAAAGTAATATTTTCATTATATTGTTCTAAACAAGATATAATTGTATCTATTTCATCAGTTGTAGATTCTACGACTGTTTTATAATTTCCATTTGATGATTCAAATAAAGCAAAATAAACATTATCATGTTTTGCATCAATTATAGCAGCGATAAGTCCGTTATTTTCAATATTATAAGCAAGTGATTCTAATGATGTAACTCCAATTATTGGTATATTTTTTACATCAGCAAAAGCTTTTACAGTTGAAATTCCAATTCTAATACCTGTGAAAGATCCGGGACCTTGACAACATGCCAATAAATCTATATTGTCAAGAGTTAAATCAACTTGCTTTAAAGTTTCATCAATTAAAGGCATTAATTTTTGAGAGTGAGTTTTTTCATCATCATTGTGTTTTTCAATTATTACGTTATTATCTTCTAAGATAGAAACTGAGCATATTTTAGAAGATGTATCTATCGCTAAAATTTTCAAGTTCTTTCCTCCTATAAACTGTTTAATATTTTTTCTGAATTAGAGCCAAAAGCTTGTAGCTCTAAAACACGATAATTCTCGTTGTTAACATCTTTTGTGAAAGAAATTTTTATATAATCTTTTGGCAAAATATCTTCAATAATTTCGCCCCATTCAATAATGCAAATACCGTTATTTAAATACTCATCTCCACCAATTGCATAGAACTCATCACTATCAGCTAGTCTATATACATCAAAATGATAAATATTAGTGTCATCTTTGTGATATTCATTAACTATTGTGAATGTAGGACTGGAAATTTCATCTTCTAATCCAAAGTGTTTCAAAACTCCTTGTGTAAACTTGGTTTTTCCAGAACCTAAATCGCCAGATAAAACAATAATATCTCCATTTTTTAATAATGAAGCTAGATTATTTGCAAATTCAATTGTGTCGTTCTCACTTTTTGATACAAATTTGTTCATAATTCCACCTTTTTTGTCATAATTTTCTTACTTTATTTTATATTAAATAAGTAGGTTTGTAAAGATTAAAATGAAATTTTTAAGACCGTCCCTTAATGTGTCAAAAATGTCCTATTCCGGGACGGACTCATTTTGGGACATTTTTGACCCAAAATGAGTCCGTCCCCAAATGTGTCATGAATGTTTCAAATGTTTCTTGCTAAAACCCAAAACATATGCTAAAATATACCCATACAAACTAGGAGGAAATAAATGGAAGATAGAAAACAATACATCAGAAATTTTAGCATTATAGCACACATAGATCACGGAAAATCAACATTAGCAGATAGATTAATTGAGATGACAGGAGTACTTTCTAAAAGAGAAATGGAAAGTCAAGTTTTAGATAATATGGATATAGAGCGTGAAAGAGGTATTACAATAAAATCTCAAGCAGTTCGTATGTTATATAAAGCTAAAGATGGAAAAGAATATGAGTTTAATTTAATAGATACACCAGGACATGTTGACTTTAACTACGAGGTATCAAGAAGTTTAGCAGCATGTGATGGTGCAATTTTAGTTGTAGATAGCAGTCAAGGTGTTGAAGCGCAAACACTTGCAAATGTGTATTTAGCGCTAGACAATAATCTAGAAATCTTACCAGTTTTAAATAAAATAGATTTACCAAGTGCAAGGCCTCAAGAAATAAAAGATGAAATTGAAGACATAATAGGGATTCCAGCACAAGATGCACCATGTATATCAGCAAAAACTGGATTGAATGTAGAAGAAGTTTTAGAGAGAATAGTTACTGATATACCTGCGCCAACAGGTGATGAAAATGCAGATTTAAAATGTTTAATTTTCGACTCAATCTATGATAATTATAAGGGAGCTCTTGCTTATGTGAGGATTAAAGATGGAACTGTAAAAGTAGGAGACGAAATTTTATTAATGGCTTCAAACAAGGTATTCACAGTTACAGAAGTTGGATATTTTGAACCAGGAAGCTACGTACCAACAGAAAAGCTAGAGGCAGGAGAAGTTGGATATATTGCAGCAAGTATTAAAACATTATCAGATATCAGAGTTGGTGATACAATTACATTAAAAGAAAAACCAGCCAAAGAGCCACTACCAGGATACAAAAAAGTAAATCCAATGGTTTATTGTGGATTATATCCAATGGATGGTAGCGAATATGAGAATTTAAAAATTGCTTTAGAAAAATTAAAGTTAAATGATGCTGCACTAGAATATGAACAAGAAACATCAGCAGCATTAGGATTTGGTTTTAGATGTGGATTTTTAGGATTATTACACTTAGAGATAATTCAAGAAAGATTGGATAGAGAGTTTGATTTAGCATTAATCACAACTTCACCATCAGTTATTTATAAAGTTCACAAAACAGATGGACAAGTGTTGGAATTATATAATCCATCAGACTTGCCAGTGCCAAATGAAATATCTTATATCGAAGAACCATTTGTTTCAGCGGAGATTATTACTCCAAAAGAATATGTTGGAGGAATAATGGAAATCTGTCAAAACAGACGTGGAGTATATGTAGATATGAAGTATTTAGATGCTAACAGAGTAACTCTTGTTTATGAGCTTCCACTAAATGAAATCATTTATGATTTCTTTGATAGTTTAAAATCAAAAACAAAAGGATATGCATCATTTGATTATGAATTTAAAGAATATAGACGTTCAGATTTAGTAAAATTAGATATTTTAGTAAATGGTGAAAACGTAGATGCATTATCTTTCATTGTTCACAGAGATAGCAGTTATGAAAAGGGAAAGAAAATGGTAGAAAAATTAAAAACAGTTATACCAAGACAATTATTCATAATTCCAATTCAAGCAGCTATTGGTGGAAAGATAATAGCAAGAGAAACAATCTCAGCAATGAGAAAAGACGTATTAGCAAAATGTTATGGTGGAGATATTACAAGAAAGAAGAAATTATTAGAGAAACAAAAACGTGGAAAGAAAAAGATGAGACAAATTGGTAATGTTGATATTCCACAAGAAGCATTTTTAAGTGTATTAAAACTTAATGATGAAGATTAGAAGGAAGGTGTTAAAATGCAAGAATTAAGAATAAACGGAATATACAAACATTTTAAAGGAGACTACTATTTAGTAGTAGATGTAGCCAATGATTCAGAAACCAAGGAAAAGTTTGTAGTATATAGACGTCTATATGGAGATGGTAGTTTATGGATTAGACCAATGGAAATGTTTTTAAGTGAAGTTGATCATGAAAAATATCCAAATGTAGAGCAAAAA
>JAFXOY010000072.1 GCA_017528375.1 Clostridia bacterium
AAATATATCTATTTTTACATTCTTTATTAAATCAAGATAATATTCATATAAACTTTGTGCATCAATATTATCTAAATCTTCAATATAACCATACTTATATAATCCATATGGCTCATTTTTATACATTTCTTCAACACATCTATCATATGCATATTTTGCTTTATTATCAATTTTTCCTTGAATTACCTGTTTTAAATTTTCTTTTTCTCCATCAATATATTCTTGTTTGAATTTTCCGTTTTCCAAATATGGATTAAATACTACATCTAATAATATTTCCATACACTCTTTACTTAGATTTTCTTGTGATGGCAAAAATTCATTATTAATACTTTCTAAGTAAAATTTCATTATATGATTATCGCCTGTTTTCTCTACACCGCAATCAAAACTTGCTCCATACATGTTTTCAAGTTGTTTGCTAATATCTTCCTGAGTTGGTAAATTTTTAGTACCTCTTCTTAAAACTGCTGTCAATAATGCATTTTTTGTTACAGTCTCTCTATCCAATTTTGTTGTTAAAAAAATAGCAAATAAATTAGTTTTAAATTTATTTGTGTTAATTTTATGAAAAGTAATGCCTTCTTTTATGGATTCTTTTTTATAATTCATCATAAAACCTTCTTTCTATGTTGTTTTTTATTTATTATAATATAATTTGGAAAAAATATACAAGATAATAAAGAAATTTTTGAATAAATAAAATATTTCTGTATACAATAATATCAAACGAAGAATTATTAATGTAAGAAAGGAGCTAAAAACATGAAAATAATAAATACAATAGCTTTAATATTAGTAATAGTTGGTGGACTAAATTGGGGATTAATTGGATTATTTAAATTTAATCTAGTTGACTTTCTTTTCGGAGAAGGTTCAATTCTTGCAAGAATTGTTTACATTTTAGTTGGACTTGCAAGTTTATGGTGTATTAGTTTATTTGCTAAAATATTTGAATAAAAGTAAAAATATAAGCGATTGAAATTATAACTTCAATCGCTTAAAATTTTTATTAAATTTAGGCTAAAATTTTCTTAACTATCTCGTTAATCATCTTACCATCAGCTGTTACTCCTAATTTCTCTTTTGCTGTTTTCATAACTATTCCCATGTCTTTCATTGATGTAGCTCCAACTTCTGCTATTATTTCTTTTACTTTTTCTGTTAATTCTTCCTCTGATAATTTTTTAGGAAGATAATCTTCTAAAACAGCCATTTCTTCTTTGATTTGATTAATTAAATCTTCTCTTCCAGATTTTTCATAATCAGCTAATGAATCATTTCTTTTTTTAAACTCTTTAGCAATTACTTCTAATATTTGGTCATCATTCAATTCTATTTGTTTATCTTTTTCAACTTGTAGAATTGCTGCTCTAACCATTTGTACAGTATTCTTTTTTACTACGTTTTTATCTTTCATTGCAGCTTTTAAATCTTCTAACAATTTTTCTTTCCACATAATAATCATCCTTTCTTATTAGTCCTTATATATCACAAAAGTGCAAGTATAAAACTTGCACCTTTAACAAACCACTAAAATTTTCTCTTTCTAGCAGCCTCTGATTTTTTCTTTCTTTTTACACTAGGTTTTTCATAGTGTTCTCTTTTACGAACTTCTTGTAATACTTGGTTTCTAGCACATTGTCTTTTAAATCTTTTTAAAGCTTCTTCCAAGTTACCATTATTTTTAACTTCTGGCATATATAATTCCCCTCCTTCCGGTATTACCTTACCTTATTGGATGTTGTCCAGGGGTTGTTTTTTCTTTAACCCTTTTATGTACGAATATTATTATACTCTAATTAACCTTCCCTTGTCAATACAAATACTAGATTTTTCCAATTTTTCACTAAAAATAAATTGTCGAACTTTGTCAACAATTGAAAATCTTTTCATATTATATAATATAGGAGGTGAATTTCTATGGATCAAGAAATAGATATTTGCTGCTGCAAAAAAAATAAAAAATCTAGAAGATGCTGTATAGACTTAACTATATTCATTTTATCTGTATTTTTAGCATTTGTTATAGGTGTTCTAATTGGAGCTGTTACAGGGTTATTTGCCGCCTTAGGTTTAGGTGCTGTTATAGCAATTATTGTTACTTTAGTTTTATTGCTTATTGTTAGAATTATAATGCTTATTTGCGATAAAGATAAAAGAAAATGCTGCTAATATAAAAGAGCTTACATTAACTGTAAGCTCTACTATATTAAAAAACTATTTTAAAAATTCTTCTATTCCATTAACTATACCATCAACAATTTTTTCCTGATAGCTTGGAGTTGCCATTAATCTATCTTCTTCTGGATTACTTAAAAATCCCATTTCTATTATAGTAGTTGGCACTTTGCACCAATTAATTCCACTCATAGTATCTGTTCTTGTTACTCCTTTATTAATCCCCCCTGTTGTTTTTATAACATTATCTAATACAGATTTTGATAATTTATAGCTGGCATTTGCCAAATTACCATTATATGGATTATTAGCTGTTTGACACATTGTTAAAATACCTTTTACTGAACTATTATTTAAAGAATTTGCGTGAATTCTTATAAAAGCTGCTGCATTTGCATTATTTGCAATATCAGCTCTTTCTCTATTACTAATATTTACATTATGGCTTGTTCTAGTCATTACAACTGTATAACCTTTTTCTTGTAACTTCTTTTGTAATAATAATGCGACTTTCAAATTTAATTCATATTCTGTTTGCTTTGTAGCAACTCCAGTAGCGCCTCCTGTCACCTTAGCTTTTGTTTCAGTTGCCCCAGGACCAATTGGTTCCTTTGAACTATCACCTTTAATTTGATGTCCTGGATCAATTGCTATTACTTTATTGTTTTTCGTGATATTTTGTTGAATTTGATTATTCTTATTATTCTCCTGTTGCTTTGGTTCAGTTTTTTTAATTTCTTCTTTTTTTATTTCCTCTTTTTGAGTTTCTTCTATCTTAGGCTCCTCTATTTTAGGCTCTTCTTTCTTTGTTTCTTCAACTTTAGATTCTGATTGTTCAGTTTCTTTATTAACTTCTTCTTGTTGTTCTTCTACTTTAGGCTCTATATTTATTTCTGAATTATCATCTTTTACATCATTGTTGCTTTCAATTGAACTTTGCACACTTTGAACGCCTCTATTTTTTTCCTCATAAAGTTCTTTTGCTATCATTCCTGACAAAAATAATATAATTACCATTAAAAATACTACTATAATACCTAAAATTTTATTAATACTTGATTTCTTTTTCATAATTACTCCTTATAAATAAATTTAATACTATTATATCAAAAATACAATTTAATGTAAATACAAAAAATGTATTGATTTTTTTCTAGATTTATGTTAATATATAAAACATAAATATGTAGCGAAAAAGAGACTAGTAATAAATTTAATTTTATGCAGAGAGGTTATGGTTGGTGTAAATAACTTAAAATGATTTATGAATCTACTCTTTAGCTTTTAGTGAAAACTAAACCTAGTAATGCCAGGTTACAAGCATTGTTAAGATATATAATTTGAATATCAAATTTATATAAATTAAGGTGGCACCACGAAAAATTTATTCGTCCTTATGATTTTTTCATAAGGGCGATTTTTGATTTTAAAGTAAGACCGTCCCTCTTTGTGTCAAAAATGTCCCAAATTGAGTCCGTCCCCAAATGTGTCAAATGTGATAAATGTGTCGCCAATTTAAAAGAAAGGAAGATGTTTTATGATTGATATTAAATTTTTAAGAGAAAACCCAGATGTTGTAAAAGAAAACATTAAAAAGAAATTTCAAGATCACAAATTAGTTTTAGTCGATGAGGTAATTGCTTTAGATATCAAGAATCGTCAAGCTATGCAAAACGGTGATAATTTAAGAGCCAAAAGAAAACAATTAAGTAATGAAATCGGTAATTTAATGAAGCAAGGACAAAAAGATGAAGCTGAAAAAATAAAATCAGAGGTTCAAAAATTAAATGATGAGCTTGTAGAAAATGAAAAAAAAGAAGCTGAATATGCAGAAGCAATAAAAGAAAGAATGATGAAAATTCCAAATATAATTGATTCATCTGTTCCAATCGGTAAGGATGACAGCGAAAATGTTGAAGTTCAAAAATTTGGAGATCCTGTTGTACCAAACTATGAAATACCACACCATGCTGATATTATAGCTAGCTTCAACGGTTTAGATAAAGAAGCTGCAGGACGTACAAGTGGTGTTGGATTTTATTATTTAATTGGTGATGTTGCAAGACTTCATGAGGCAATGCTTGCATATGCAAGAGACTATATGATAAATGCTGGATTTACTTATGCTATTCCCCCATTCATGATTCGTAGTGATGTTGTTACTGGTGTTATGAGCTTTGAAGAAATGGATGCAATGATGTACAAAATTGAAAACGAAGATTTATACTTAATAGGAACATCTGAACATTCAATGATAGGTAGATTCAAAGATCAACTAGTTAAAAAAGATGAACTTCCAATTTCAATGACATCTTATTCTCCATGCTTTAGAAAAGAGATTGGATCACATGGATTAGAAGAAAGAGGTTTATATCGTGTACATCAATTTGAAAAGCAAGAAATGATTGTACTTTGCGAGCCTGAAGATTCTATGGAATGGTATAATAAAATGTGGAAATTAACCGTTGATTTATTCAGAAGTTGGAATGTTCCTGTAAGACAATTAGATTGTTGTTCTGGTGATATGGCAGATTTAAAAGTTAAATCTTGCGATGTAGAAGCTTGGAGTCCACGTCAACAAAAATATTTTGAAGTTGGTAGTTGTTCTACTCTTGGAGATGCACAAGCAAGACGTTTAGGAATACGTGTAAAGAGCGAAAAAGGTAACTACTATCCACATACATTAAACAACACAGTTGTTGCTACACCAAGAGGTTTAATTGCAGTATTAGAGAACAATTACAATGAAGATGGAAGTGTTACTATACCTGAAGTACTAAGACCATATATGGGTGGTTTAGAAAAAATTGTGCCTAAAAAATAAAATAAAATTGAAAGGAGTTTTTGTATGCTTATAAAAAATCCAAAAATTGAAATTTCAGCTACTTCTCCTAAACAGTACCCTACTTCTGGTTTACCTGAAATTGTTCTAGTTGGTAAATCTAATGTTGGTAAATCTTCTTTTATTAATACTATGATTAATAGAAAAAGTTTAGCTAGGACAAGTAGTCAACCTGGTAAAACTAGACAAATAAATTTTTATAATATGGATGATAAGTTTTACTTTGTTGATCTCCCTGGATATGGTTTCAGTAAAATGTCAAAAGTAGAACAAGAAAAAGTTAATCATTTTATTGATGAGTATTTACATGTTAGAAAAAATATTTCTCTTATAATATTATTAATTGATATCAGACATGAACCAGGAGCAAATGACAGAATGATGTATGATTACATAATTCGTTCAGGATTGCCATTTATGGTAATTTGTAGCAAAGCTGATAAAATAGCTGTTACTAAAGTGGAAGGTTCTGTAAAAGCCATTCAGGCCGATTTAAACCCTATTGGTGATTTTACATTTATGCCATTTTCTGCTGAGAGAAAGATTTATTCTGAGGATGTGTGGGAGATTTTGAAAGAGTATATTAATGAATAATTGCAAAATAAAAAACTAGAAATATATATTTCTAGTTTTTTTATTTTATAGCTCTAATTTAATTACATTAACCTAACCAATCATATCCGCAATTTCTTATAGATTCAAAATGTCTATATAAAATATCTTTCAAATACTTCATTCTAGCATAATAATGAGGGTATTTTTTATAATAAGATAACCCATTATCATACAATTCTTTCATAATATTTGCACGATCTTCCATTGCTGATTCTACCGAATAAACTGCCTCAAACCAGACATCATCATTATTAGTTGCATGAGATGAACACATAGCAAACTCGCTTTCAGAATGATTAGCACCTATTCCTGTATATTCAAATCCTTCAGGAAGATATTTTTCCCAATCTGGATATTGTTCCCCTTTGGCTTGCAAATAAAAATCAATAACATGCATCAATTCATGAAAAAGGCATCCTTCAAAATTTGCCCCATTTGGTCCTGCATATGCTGAATTCATAAATACATAATAAGCATCGCCATTATATGTCGCAAAACCAGTAGGTTCTCCCCCACTAGCATCATCTTTCAATTTGCCAGTTAAGCAAATAATTAATGATTTTCTACTATCATCTTTGTCTTGTAACAATTCATCCCAAAATCCCTTAGGATATTTACTTAATACTCTATTTACTTGATCTTTTCCATTTTTTATATGATCTTCGTTTAGTAAAGTTTCATAGCTATATCCAAATGTATAACCTACATTTTCATCTACTTCTTTACCAGCATATATAGTTATCCCTTTTGGAACTGATGATTCTACATTGTTATTTGTATTATCTTCATTTTTAGTGACTTCATTTTCACTTTGATTTTTTTGTTCGTCGTTATCAGTAATGTTACTATCATCATTTGACTTGGTATTAGTATTTGCATTTTCATTATCTTTATTAACTATATTTTCTGATGTTGCATTATCTGGTTTTGGTTCATTTTTTAATGAAAACAATCCACCAGCTAATAATCCTATTGCAAAGATAAATACTAGTAAAATACTCACTAAAATTGCAGTTTTCCATTTTCCTTTTTTCTTTGATTTCTTTTCTTCTTGAGGTATGTTTTCTTTATTTTCCACGCTATAATCAACTCCTTTTTTATTTATACTTATACATATTAGACACAATTTATATAAATACGGTTCACACATATTTAATTTAAGTAAAAAACGTTTAAGATATTTTAATATCTCAAACGTCATACTTTAATAAATTATATTTACGCATATTAAATATGATAATTAATCCAATACCTTCATTTCAAGAGCACCTTTTAATTGTGTACTAATAATATTAGTCTCATTTTCAAAACCTTCTGATGATTTTTGTAATGTTGCACTTAATTTACCATCTGTAAGAGATTTATCACTATTTATTTTTATAGTTAATGAATCACTTATAATAGTTCTTCCTATATCGTTAGCACATTGTACTATTCCGTGTAAAACAATTTCATTATCATTAAATGTATAATATCCTATAATTCCTGATGCTAACCCAGGTTCATTGTTGTAACGGAAACTGCCATCTTCAAATAAATACAATCTAACCTGTGTATTTCCAGGAACTACACCTTCTTTAGCTGCATCTCCTACATATAATCCACTTAAAGAACTAAATGTTAAACTATTTTCTTGAGTTTGTGTTGTAGTAACACTTGTATCATTATTCTTATCCGCTTCTCCTGCTTTTGCATCTTTCTTACATCTAATTATATAAACAGATGACGCAACAAAAGCACTTGCAAGAATTAATACTAATATAATTAAAAATACAATAACTCCATTTCTAGCTTTTACATCAATTTTATTATTTTCCATTTTTTCATCTTCCTTTCTTTTGTTTTTATGCTTATATTATATATTTAAATTTTTTATATTGCAACTATATTTTTTACATTTTGTTTTCATAAACAACTTCTTCTATATTTCTTTCTGATCTAAAATTATTCATAAAACTATCTCCAATCGGATATGCATGAATTTTATTATCATTTTCATTGTATACTAATTTCTTTGTATAATCTACTATCTTTTCTACAGTTATATTATTTTCATAATTTAAAATACAAAATGTATCATTTTCATCTATATAATAAATATAGTATCTATACATACTTCCATATTTTATAGTTGTAAAATTTTTAGCATATATTGTTCTTTTTGCATTATCACCATTATTAACACTGAATACTACATGCTTAATATAAATATCATCTTTATTATCTTCAAAATCCTTCATCATAGATGTATATGGCTCTGCTTTTGCTGGGGCATCTTGTCTTTCAATCATATATACATATATAGTTTCATGTTTTTCATTAGTAGCAATTCCTAAAAGTTTGTAAGGTGTTTGACCCTCAACAGCTTTGTTTCTTACTTCTATACTAAATAAATATTCATCATCACTTTTAGTTCTAAAATTATATGACTCTCCGCCTTCTCCGCCTACATCTCCAATATCAACAGTATATTTATTTTTCCAAGATTTAGGTAATTTAATTTTGAATGCATCACATGTGTACCAAATTGTTTCTTCGTAAGAATCATTATTCACATTTTCTGTATTTTTATTGTTATTATTTGATGTAGTTGTATTATTTGAACTTTTATTTTCTACTGATTTATCTCTAGAAGGTTTCACTTTTAAATCAATTTTCTCTCCCATATCATTTGTTCCAACTGCTGTTTTAGAATCTACTGAATACCAATCAGATGTACTAATATGATCTTCAAAATCATCATATAATTGAATTGAAACGGTTCCATCCTCATTTGTTTTGGATGCTACACTTCCTGGTCTATATCCCGTTTTAGCTTCATAGTAATCTAACGCCATCTTTTCTAATTCTTCATTAGAATACCCTTCTTTATTTGTATCTTTATCTACAGTATTATCTGTAGAATTATTAGAATTATTTTCTTGAATCCTATTTATAATTGTATCACCTTTACCAAAAAACATTACACCTGCTAACACACCTAAAACTAAAACTAATATTAATATAATTATCATCAAAGCAATTGTTTTTCCTTTTCCTGTTTTTTTCACCTCATTTTTTCTTTTTTGAACTTTTTTTTCATTTTTTCCCATAATAAACTCCTTTCATTTTGTTATTTATAATTAATTTGTATAAAAATTTTATTACATATCTTCACACGGCATATATATATGACGAGAAATTGATTTACCATTTTTATCTTTTTCTAATACAAATATTGTTTTATATTTTGGAACCAAATTTCCTTTTTTATCTTTATCATTTTCAAATTCAGATATAATTAATTTCTCTATTTTTCCTTCAATATAGCATTGGGAAGTTTTTGCACCTGTAAAGCTTCCACATTCAATAGCATTTAATATATCTATAGCTATAACATTACCATCACCTTTTTCATAAGCAAAACATAGCCTTCCATTTCTTCCCGCTTTTGCTAAAATTCCTTTTTTAGCATTAGCATAATATAAATGTGTGTTTTTATTTTCTACACCATGTGCACTTCCAAATGTATTATATAGAACATTTTCATTAATTTGAGTTTCTCCTGGATTAAATCCTAATCTTTGTAATCCTCCTGAAAGAATTTTTGTTGTTAAAGAACCATCTTTCTTTAATGTTATTTCTATATTTTCATTTGAAAAAGTATCAACTACAGGTGAATCTGTAATAGTATATTCTTTATAGGTGATATTTTTATCATTTTTTTCTTGTATTGTGAAATCTGGCTTAGCAACTGCTATAAGATTTCCGTTCTCATCTTTATATAAGTCATCTATTCCTGTAGCAATACATGAAATACTGTCATTATCTTTAATATTGGTACGGAAAAGTTTATTGTCTTCAATTAAATATGCACTATTTGAATCTTTTGATGTTTTCATCCAATAATGTCCTGTTAATGAGTTTCTATAATAATCTCCACTCTCAAATACTTTCTTTTCAAACTCACTTAATTGTTGTAAATTAGACTCATTTGTGTTGTTTTCACTTATGTTTGAATTAGTCGTTATCTTATTAATTACACTATTATCATCATTTCTAAACACAACATTTTTATCTAATTCGTAAATTGTATATAAATTTTCGACAACATATACACAAATTTTTCCTTCTGAATCACTTGAAACTAATCCATTCAATCCAGAAGCTAAACATTCCTCTTTTCCAGTGCTTACTTCTATTCTATATAAATCATGATTCATATAATCGCCTTTATAGCAATACCAATATTTATCTTCACCATTTACATGGATATAGGTAGCACCATCAACTTCAAAATCACTCCTTAAATCGTTTGGAATTGTTTCACCATTATGAACTTTAACATATTTTTCATTTAATTTATTATAGTTTTCGCTAACCGTATCTTCCCAGTTATTTAAAACGCCTATTTCAATTTCTTTTCTTAATCCATCGCTTCTAATAGCATTTACATATTGGTAATCTGTATTAGAATATGAAAATTTTCTTGTTCTTTGTTCAAAACCTACAACATCTTCTAAGCCTTCTAACTTTTGAGCTTCATAATAAAATGCATAATTCTTAAGGCATTGTATATCAACATATTCTACAGTATTATCTTCCATTAATAAAAACACAAATGGAAATCCATAGCCGCCTATATATCCAATAAAAATATCTTTTACATCTTTATCTATATTGTCTATTTTATAACATTCTGTTGATTTAAACTCACCTTCAAATTCGTCCCAATATGTAGATGTCAAGTTTATTCCTACATCTCTTTTTCCTACTAGATAAACTTTTATAAATTCATCATCAATCTCTTTAATAATCTGTTCATTTGAGATTTTTAATTTGTTGTTTTTTACTAAATAATTTTGATTATATGTTATAACATTATCAGGATTTTTGAAATTAATTTTACCATTTTTGCAAAAATATAATGTTGTTCCACCAACTACCAAAACTGAAAGTGATACAGCAGCAACACTTAAAATTTTATTTAACTTTTTGTAAAATAAACTATTTAAAACAGCTTGATTGTCTGTATTCATTTTTTCTTTTATATTTGATTTTTCTTCAGTTTGAGGATTAAAATTTTCAAAAATTAAATTTGCTTTATTAGAAATTTTATTATCTTTTTGAAATTTTTCTTTAATAATTCTATCCATTTGTTCATCATTTAAATTGTTCATATAGCTTCCTCCTCTCTTTTTATAATTTCATATATTTTGTTTCTAGCTCTTGAAAGCCTCGATTTTACAGTCCCTTCTGGAATACTTAGTATTTCTGATATTTCAGTTACAGAATAATCATTATAATAATATAAAACAGTAATTGTTTTTAAATCCTCATCTATTTTGTTTAAAACATTCTCTACAATTGAATCAGAGTTATAGTTATCATATGTTTTTATTCCTTCATCTGTATTATACTCTGTTATATCAATTACATTTGAATATCTCTTTTGATTTTCTCTTGCAATGTCATAGCATTTATTAATTAGAATTCTTGTAATCCAAGTTGAAAAATATTGATTGTTTTTTAGTTTGCTTAAATTTGTATAAGCACTCATTAATGCATTTTGAATAGCGTCACATACATCATCTTCATTTTTTAGAATAGATTTTGCTACTTTATACATTTTTAGTTTGTTATCTTCAATTAGTTTATGAAATGCCTCTTTATTTCCTAATTTTGCTTCTTCTACTAAATTCATTTATTCATCACCTATTATCTCTCGTTTATTTATGCTTATATTTGTTAGACAGCCTTTTTTTATCTTTGGTTCAACTTATTATTTGTTTTTGAAAATCTATTATAAGCATACTTACTATTTGATTATACAAATAATTAATAAATCATGCAAGAAATCATGTTGTTATTTTTTGACTATATTAATATTTTCTCTTTTTCTTAAAATATAAAAACAATTAGAGATACTTACGTGATTACCAGAAAAAGCAATAAGATAAATATATTATCAAAAAAGAGAAATACGCAAACTGAAGAATAATTATAAGAACAAACTAAGGTTCCCTTATAATTAACTCTTACATTATTTAGACAATTTGTATTGTATTATGGTTCAATAATTTTAAAAATAAAAAAAGAGTATTGCAATTTTAAATTGAAATACTCTTTTTATTAAAATTATTTCTATATTTATACTATTCTTTTAAATCAATTATATTTTCTAAAAGGTCCGTTCCAACAGCTGTTTTAGCATCTACTGTATACCATGCAGATGTACTATTATGATCTCCCATATTATCATATAACTGAATTGAAATAGTTCCATCATCATTTACCTGTGAAGCAACTTGAGATGGTCTATAGCCTGTTTGTTTTTCGTAATAATCTAAAGCCATTTTTTCTAGTTGTTCTGTTGTATATTTATCTTGTTTTGAATTATCAATGCTTGTAGATATATTTTCTAGGTACTTTGTATTTATATAATCTTTAACTGCACTATAAGGAACAGTAAATTTAAATTCACCTGATGCTCCACTTGCTATTGAATATTTAGGAATTTCAGCACATACTATTCCTTCTTCTATAAAATATCCGCCTAATTTATCAATAGCTGAATTTATAATTCCTTCGTATTCATCTCCGTGCATTTCTATTACTTCTGGATATCTTGAATCCTTTTTCAATTCAGCATAAGCATAGTTTTTGCAAGTTTCAATATATTTATCTTTTGAAGCAACTAAGTTTTTAACTTCAATAACATCTCCTGTTTGTAAATCAAATGATACGCCACTGGTACTTCCCCAGCCTACACCACCAAGTCCGCCTTCTAATATAGTTTGGAAAGTAACTATTTTATTTGTTAAATAAATAACTTTAACTGTTTGATGAAAACCAATATCTTCTGGTGCATATCCACCATTATTTTGGCTATTTTCATTCATATGTTTCAAAAGTTCCTTTATATAATCATCACTTGTTTGTTTATTAATATCTTCCCATACTTTACTATATCTATCTGCAATTTCTTTTTCTATTTTTGCTTTAGCTGTGCTACTTATACCAGAAATATCTGGAACATCTTCATTACATACAAAACTTGCTCCATCTACTGTTATATTTCTTACTCCCCTTGTATCATATCTAACTTTAAAGGAATCTTTCAAATTTGCGTTAGTTGACACATTTTCATCGTCTCCACCTTTACCTGAAGCCATTCCATCACCATTATTATCTTTGTTATTATCAGTATTGTTATTGTTGTTACTATCATTATTATTACTCTCTACAACATTTTTATTATCAGATTGTTCCTCATTATTCTTATTAAACATAGTTGAAAAATCTTTTCCTGAAATCAATAACCATGACAAAACTCCAATCATTATAGCCATAACTATAATTAAAATACCCACTGCAATTTTAAGTCCTTTACCCTTTTTCTTAGGCTTGTTTTTGCTATTGTTTGAATCATTTAAACTGTTTGCTTTATTTGCATTTTCTAAATTCGGATTCTTTTCATCCATATACATTACCTCCACTTTTCTTTAGTTTATTATAAAAAAATTATACCATTACCATTTTTTTCAGTCAATAAAATCGAAACAATTCCAAACGGTCTTATTTTGTCACAAATCTGCAGAGTAACTGAAAGATTGGAAAGTAGTAGGGGCGGGATGGACGGTGATATTACTTTAAAAATGTGGTTTAAGTGGGGACCGACTAGCTACAGAGAGTTATAATTCCCCAGACCACCAACAAACACAAATCGTCATCAAACCAAAACACAGCCATACAGCAATCCGACCCTCTCGCCCAGGAATTATTACACTCTGTGCGCCGTTGGGAAACATTTTTAAAGTAATATCACCGTCCATCCTGCCCCTACTACTTTCCAATCTTTCAGCTGCTCCCCTGCAAACCACAAAAAACAAAAAAATCCAAGTATTTATGTACTTGGATTTCTTAAAATTAAACTAAAGCTAATATAACAACTTCAGCAGCGTCTCCTCTTCTAGGTCCTTTTTTGATTATACGAGTATAACCACCGTTTCTACCTTCATATTTAGGAGCGATTTCATTAAATAACTTAGCTGTTAAATCTATGTTATTTCCTTCGCTATCTTTAACTTTGTTTATCATTCTCATCATTTTTCTTCTAGCATTTAATCTAGATGGCATATCTTTTTGTCTCTTTTCAGTAGTTTCTTCTTTAACTACTTTTAGATATTCTTTACCATTTTTGCTTGTAGCTTTTTCAGTAACTTTTTTACCGTTTCCGTCTAATTTAGCTTTAACAACTTTTGCGTCAACAGTTTCAAAGTTATCTTTTTCTCTTATAGCTAATGCTATTATACTATCAGCTAACGCTTTAATTTCTTTAGCTCTAGCTTCAGTAGTTTCTATTTGTTCGTGCCATATTAAATCTGTTAAACCAGTTTTTAACATTGCATTTCTTATATCTGTAGTTCTACCTAACTTTCTGTTAATTGCCACTTTTTTCACCCTCTCTTTTTATTAATAAGTAAAATTTAAAATATATTAGTCTTCTTCCTTAGCAAAATCTAATCCTAATGAATGTAATTTATTTGTTACTTCGTCTAAAGATTTTTTACCAAGATTTCTAACTTTCATCATATCTGCTTCTGTTTTATTTGTTAAATCTTCAACTGTAGAGATATTAGCTCTTTTTAAACAGTTAAATGATCTTACAGATAATTCTAATTCTTCTATAGCCATTTCTAATACTTTTTCTTTCTTGAATTCTTCTTTTTCAATCATTACTTGAGTATTTTTTGTAGCTTCAGATAAATCTATAAATAGATCTAAATGTCCAGTCATAACTTTTGCTGCTAAACTTAAAGCTTCATATGGTTTTAAACTTCCGTCTGTCCAAACTTCGATAGTTAATTTATCATAATCTACCATTTGTCCAACTCTAGTGTTTTCAACTGAATAATTAACTTTTTTAACTGGTGTATAGATAGAATCTATAGGAAGTACTCCTAAAGGTTGATTTTCCTTTTTGTTCTTTTCAGCTGTGTTGTATCCTCTACCCATTTCAGCTGTTAATTCCATAACTAGTGAACCACCTTCTGCAACAGTTGCTATATGTAAATCTGGATTTAAAATCTCAACTGTTCCATCAGTAATTATATCACCTGCAGTAACTTCACCTTCTCCTTTAAAGTTAATTCTTAAAACTTTTTCTTCATTTTTATCTAATTTTAATCTTACATTTTTTAGATTAACAATTATCTCTGGTACATCTTCTACTACATTAGGTATTGTAGAAAATTCATGTAATACTCCATCAATTTTAACTCCAGTTATTGCACTTCCTGGTAATGATGAAAGTAATATTCTTCTTAAAGAATTTCCTATTGTTATACCATAACCTCTTTCTAATGGTTCACATACAAATTTAGCATAATTTTTGTCATTGTCTATCTCTAAGCATTTAATATTTGGCTTTTCAAATTCTATCATTTTTACCTCCTAATAATTAATCATTTTTTTATACTCAGTCTTAAAGAAAATTTTTATAATTATCCACATTTTATAAACAAAATGTTTAATATTCTCTTTAACACAATTACAACCATTATTTTGAGTAAAGCTCTACTATTAAATGTTCTTCTACTGGGTAGTCAATTTCTTCTCTTGATACTTCAGCTAATACTTTACCTGATAGATTGTCAACATTTTTCTCTAACCAAGTAGGTACTAATCTTGATGCTGTTTCTTCAACACTTGCTTTGATTGTACCATTATCTCTTCTAATTTCTCTTACAGCTATTTCATCTCCTGGTTTAACTAAGTATGATGGAATATCAACTTTTTGTCCATTAACTTCAAAAGCTCCATGAGAAACTTGCATTCTAGCTTCTGCTCTTGTTCTAGCGTATCCTAATCTGAATACTACGTTATCTAATCTGCTTTCTAATAATTTTAATAATAATTCACCTGTATTACCTTTTTTATTGTAAGCTATTTTGTAGTATTTTCTGAATTGTTTTTCTCCAACTCCATATATAAATTTCAATTTTTGCTTTTCTTTTAACTGAATAGCATATTCAGAAACTTTTTTATGTTTATTACCTGCTGGTTTACGATTAGATTCTTTATCAATACCGATAACAGTTGGGCTGATACCTAGATATCTACATCTTTTTAAAACAGGTTCTCTATATCTTGACATTAATTTTCACCTTCCTTATAATATTTAATTCAAACTATACACGACGTCTTTTTGGTGGTCTACAACCATTGTGTGGTATTGGTGTTACGTCTTTAATACTGCTTATTTCTAATCCTGCAGCTTGTAATGATCTTATAGCTGCTTCACGACCAGAACCTGGTCCTTTTACAAATACTTCTACTGATTTTAAACCATGTTCCATAGCTGTTTTAGCTGCAGTTTCTGCTGCTTCTCCAGCTGCGAATGGTGTGCTTTTTCTAGAACCTTTGAATCCTAATTGTCCAGCACTTGCCCAAGATAAAACATTACCTTGAACATCAGATATTGTAACTATTGTATTATTAAAACTAGAATGAATATGAGCCATACCTTTTTCAATATTTTTTCTGTCTCTTCTTCTAGTAACTCTTTTTGTTACATTTTTAGTAGCCATTTATGTTTTACCTCCCTAATTATTTTTTACTTTTACTTACTAATTTTCTAGGACCTTTTCTTGTACGAGCGTTAGTTTTTGTTCTTTGTCCTCTAACTGGTAATCCTCTTCTATGTCTTAACCCTCTGTAGCATCCTATTTCTGTTAATCTTTTAATGTTAAGAGCAACTTCTCTACGTAAGTCACCTTCAACTACATAACCATCCATAGCATTTCTTATTGCTTGTACTTGGTCATCAGTTAAATCTTTAACTCTTGTATCTGGGTTAACACCAGCTTTTTGTAATATTTTTTGTGAACTTGGTAAACCAATTCCATAAATGTATGTTAATCCAATTTCTACTCTTTTTTCTCTAGGTAAATCTACTCCTGATATACGAGCCATTATTTTAGCACCTCCAAAATATTTTTGTTTTATTAAATTTGTTTGTTTATTTTATATTAGATTAAAGGTGAAATGCATTAATATAACCAAACTCGGATTCCTTTAGCCATATTAATCTTTAAAGAAATATAAAATTTATATATTAACACAAGCTAAATAAATTTTCAGCCGCTTATCAAACTTGTGTTGATACCGAAAAAATTTTAATTTTTGTGAATTATCCTTGTCTTTGTTTATGTTTTGGATTTTCACATATAACTCTAATAACACCTTTTCTTTTGATTACTTTGCATTTATCACACATTTTCTTAACTGATGGTCTTACTTTCATTTCACTACACCTCCTGAGAATATTTTACAATAACCTACATAATAGTGCTTTAATAATTTGTTATGATGCGTGAGGTCAGACGTATGTAAATAACAGGCTAAATGCAATTTAATACATCTCACATCGCACCTCATAAATTAATTAAAACACTATTTGCTTTTGTATATATTTTTTTATTTTGCTCTCCAAGTAATTCTTCCTCTTGTTAAATCGTATGGAGAAAGTTCTACTTTAACTCTGTCTCCTGGTAAAATTTTTATATACTTCATTCTTAATTTTCCAGAAATATGAGCAAGTATTTGATGTCCATTTTCAAGTTCTACCTTGAAATTTGTATTTGGTAAAGTTTCAACAACTGTACCTTCTAATTCAATTACATCTTCCTTTGCCATTTTTACCTCCGTTTTTCTATTACAGTAATTCAGCTTTTGCTTGATATTGTAATGATATTTCGAATTATTTATTATATTTTAATCCAAAATATTCCATAATAGCTTATTTATTATATAACATTTTTATCTTAAAGTCAATATTTCTGGCTCATTTTCTGTAATTAAAATTGTATTTTCATAATGTGCAGATAAACTTCCATCTTCAGTTACAATTGTCCATCCATCATCAAGTTCTAAAATGTCTGATTTTCCTGCAATTACCATTGGTTCTATTGCTAGAGTCATGCCTGGTTCAAGCCTAATTCCTCTACCTGGTTTTCCATAGTTTGGAATACCTGGATCTTCATGCATTTGTTTTCCAATTCCATGTCCTTGAAATTCTTTTACAACTGAATATCCATTTTTGTTTACAAATTCACCTATTGCATGACAAACATCACCAATTCTATTACCTGGTTTTGCATATTTTATTCCTTCAAAAAAAGCTTGTTCAGTTACATTTAATAAATTATATGCTTCTTTATTTCCTTATCCCACTACATATGTTCTTGCAGCATCTCCATTAAACCCATCTTTTAAAACTACTAAATCTATGCTGATTACATCTCCCTCTTTCAATTTAACTCTACTTGAAGGAATTCCATGTATTACTTCGTCATTTATTGATGTGCAAATAGATGCTGGAAATGGTGGTACACCTTTTATGCCAGGATTGTAGCCTTTTTGAGCAGGTAATCCCCCATTTTCACGCATTACTCTTTCTGCTATTTTATCTAATTCTAGAGTTGTTATTCCAGGTCTTATATTTTTAGCTAATTCTTCATGTACTAAAGCTGTTACTCTACAAGCTTCTCTCATTAGTTCAATTTCTTTTTTCGATTTAATCGTTACCAATTTTAAAACATCTTCTTTCTATTTTACAAATTACTGCAGTATTTCTTAATGTTTACGCATTTTTTCAATTGCAAAAATATATTGTTATGGAGATTTCGCGCGCAGTTAAGTTAGCTCTTGGAACGAAGTGACGTAGAGATAACTTATACATGCGAAGTCGGATTGGCGCCCCCCTCCTTGTGTCTTACTCGAAATCCAGTCGCCAGTAAGCGAAACGGAATAACAATATATTTTTTGCTAGGTACAAAATTCAATAAATAGAACCGTCCCTTTTATTGAATTTTATCCAAATATTCCTCAACAGTTGCAACAGTATCTGGTAAAACTGTTGGAGAATATATATCTGGTTTATAAGTAAATAATAAATTTCTATTTCTATAAAATTCTAGTATTCCATCACATTGTTTATGATATACTTCTAATCTGTTTTTTACAGATTCTTCATTATCATCTGCTCTTCTATATAAATCACTTCCACATTTATCGCATTTTCCTTCAACTTTAGGAGGCATAAATACTGTATTATATGATTCACCACATTCTTTGTTTGAGCAAACAACTCTGTTAACAATTCTTATTGATAAATCTTCATCAGATACGTTCAACTCTACTGCTGAATCTATTTTTCTATTATTTTCTGCCATAAATTTCTCTAAAGCAATTGCTTGTGCTTCTGTTCTTGGGAATCCATCTAAAACAGCACCATTATCGCAATCTGGTTGCAATAATCTGTTTTCAACTATTTTAATTGTTAAATCATCAGATACTAATTGTCCATTCGCAATTAATTCTTTAATTTTTAATCCTAATTCTGTTTCATTTTTTATTTCGTTTCTGAAAATATCTCCTGTAGATATATGTGGAATTTTGTAGTAATCTGCTAATATTCCTCCTACACTTCCTTTTCCAGAACCTGGTCCACCTAACATAATAATAAACATAATTATACCTCCGTTTTTTATTCTACATTTATATAGCTTTTTAAATAACTACAGTCATCTTTAGTAATTATTTAAAAAACTGTATATTTTTTTAAAAGCACAAAAACAACCTAAAGTTGGAAGTATGGCTATAAACCTGCTTCCAACCCTTGGTATTGCTTTATTTTATAATCTGTTAACCTTGCTTTAAGAATTATTTAAGAAATCCTTTATAATGTCTCATTACTAAGTAAGATTCTAATTGTTGAATTGTTTCTAATGCTACACCTACAACGATTAATATTGATGTACCACCAAAAGCTAAATCAAAACTTGTAAATCTAAGCATCATTGGTATTATAGCAATTATTGCTAGGAATAAACCACCAAACCATGTTAGTTTAGATATTACAGAAGATAAATATTGAGTTGTTGGCTTACCAGCTCTTATTCCTGGTATAAATCCACCGTTTTTCTTAATATTACTTGATACTTCTGCTGGATTAAATGTTGCATATGTATAGAAGAATGTAAATCCAACTATTAACAATAAATATACTAAAGCATTTGCAATTGAATAACCTATTGGTAATTGTGTTGAAACACCTTCTGCTGTAGTTAGTGTAGATGTTGACGTTGCAATTGATAATTTGTATATTGCAGCCCAGAATCCACTTTGACTTGCAATATTTTTATTAACTAATTGAATTATCATTGCAGGGAATGTCATGAATGATGATGCAAAAATTATTGGCATTACACCAGCCATAGCTAGTTTTAATGGAATATGTGTATTTTGTGCACCAACCATTTTTCTTCCTACAACCTTTTTAGAATATTGAACAGGTACACGTCTTTCAGCTTCCTGAACAAATATTACTCCTGCTACAAGCAAAATTGTTCCTACAATTATTGCAAGTGCTAAAATTAGGTTCTTAGTATTAAAAGTTCCTGTAAATACTAGGTTATAAAGCATTTTTGCTGCACCTGGTAAACCTGAAATAATACCAACAAAAATTAGAATAGATATACCATTTCCAATTCCTTTGTTAGAAATTTGTTCACCTAGCCACATTAGTAATGCAGTACCAGCCATAAATGATAATACAACTATAGTACCTGTCATGAATCTTTCAAATGGAACTTGTGAAGTAGCTCCAATAAATATACCTCTATAAGATAGATATAATCCTAAACCTTCTACTAAAGCTAAAAACAATGTTAAAATTTTAGTATATCTGTTTATTTTATTTCTACCTTCTTCTCCACCTTCTTTAGTTAATTTTTCTAAAGATGGAATAATCATACCTAACAATTGTATAACAATTGAGGCTGTAATATATGGTGTAATTGACATAGCAAAAATAGAAAATCTTGAGAACGCTCCTCCTGAAATTGTATTTATTAACTGTGTAATTCCACCTTGATTAATACTTGATAATGCTACACTATCTACAT
>JAFXOY010000073.1 GCA_017528375.1 Clostridia bacterium
AATAGTAAAAAAAAAACACACCTGTTTTTTCGCTAAATCAAAACAAATCTTTAATAAAAAAAAAATAATAAATAAAAAAAATTATATACAAAATTCAAATTTGTTTTTATTGTTCAGATTATTTATTTTAAATTGAGTATTTAATTAAAATAATAAAACTAAGATAAATAAAAGATAATTGGAAAGATATTCTCCATTCAAACGAATTCTTGTAGGAACGTCAGTGTCATCATCATCAGTTGAATCAGTTGATTCAGTTGATTCAGTTGAATTGTTTGAATTAGATGATGTAGTTGCTGTAGTTGCTGAAGTTGATGTAGTTGATGTAGTTGATGTAGTTGATGTAGTTGATGTAGTTGATGTAGTTGATGTAGTTGATGTAGTTGATATAGTTGATGTAGTTGCTGTAGTTGATGTAGTTGCTGTAGTTGATGTAGTTGAAGCAGAAGTATCTTCAGTTGAAGTATTTCCAGTATATTCATTTCCATTATAATCAGCAAAACTATATGAACCTTTAATAATATTGGATCCAGTTGTATCTGAATTAGTTAGAGAACTAATATAAGAATTTCCTGTAAGAGTAATTTTTGAGGCTGCATCTAAAGTTACACTTATAGTAGCAGATGATTTTGCGTTATTAATTTTTCCTTTTATTGAAGAATTTACCATATTAATTATTAAAGAAGAACCACTATCAACAACAAAATCTCCTTCAACTTCTTGATTTGTTAAAGTCAAAGTAACATCTCCTCCATTAGACCCGCTAGTCCCCCACTCGCTAGTTTCAGCAGCTTTTAAAAATATTCCAGAACCATAAGTAAGTGTACAATCTTCTAAATTTATTACACTATCAGTATTTGTAATAAAAAACATAGGAGCAGAACTATATACACTACTTGATGATAATATTTCTAAAGAAGAACTTTTACAATTGAAAGTACTTGTACCAGTTTCTGCATCTCCTGACATTGATTGATATAAAAAAATACCACAATCATCGACGTTATTCCTATTTCCAACACCGGTACATTTTAAAGATGAATTCTCCTGAACTGTAGCGGTGTTTTTTCCTTCGACTACTACCATTTGAGCACCACTTGCAGTTCCAGTTGTACTACTTACTGTAATTGTTCCAGTAGAATAAATTAATGGACTTCCAGCACCACCCGTACTTAATGTGCAATCTGTACATGTCACAGTACCTTCACCTCTATCAGTGGCTAATGTAGCGCATGATCCACCTGTTGATGATATTGTTACTCCTGAAGCTGTAATTGAACCACCGTATGTAGAATGTAAACCTCTTCCTGAACCTGAAGATGTTGAAGTTATCTTTGTACCTGTTATTGTTACTACCCCATTATTAGTTGCACAGACAGCGTTTGCCCCTTTTGCTGCCGTTGTTATTTCTCCATCAGTAATAGTTACACCTCCCCCTTGAACTAATACTGCAGCATTTATTCCGTAAAATTCACTATTTTCAACATTTGAAGAATCTCCCGAAGTTTTTTGAAGGGTTGAACTTGAAATTGTTATTCCTGAATTTGTAACATAGACTACACTTTGATCGGCAGTTGTGGAAGTCAAAGTTTCGCCAGATAAATTAGTATTTTTAGATACTGCACTATAACTACTATAGTCATAACTATTAGTAGCACATTTATCATATGAAAATATTATTAAGTACAAAATCAGTATATTGACTGCTTTCATTTTTATAACTAGGAAAAAAATTTTTTAATTGTATATATTTTTTTTTCTCAAATTTAGATAAGATTTTATAAGGTAATAATTATTTATTTATTTAAATAATAATTAATAATTATATTAT
>JAFXOY010000074.1 GCA_017528375.1 Clostridia bacterium
ATTAAAAAAAATTATATTCTAGAATCAAATGGAAGCAATTCCTTTAAATCAAGTCAACTTGGATACAATGGAGAAAAAGGTCTTCACAACAGAAGAAAAGCCAAAAGATGTACGTCACAATAATATCCTAGCAGCAAAGACATTATCAGATATAGTCCGTACTTCATTAGGACCAAAAGGAATGGACAAAATGATTAAGGACTCAAAAGGTAAAGTAATTATTACAAACGATGGAGCCACAATAGTAAATCATTTACAAGTTCTTCATCCTACTGCTAAAATGTTAGTAGAAACCTCAAAAGCCCAAGATATTGCAGCTGGAGATGGTACTACTTCAGTAGTTGTTTTAGCGGGAGCTTTATTAGGTCAAGCTCAAATTTTACTTGATAAGAACATATCTCCTACAGTGATTGCAGATGGATTTTCTGAAGCTTGTAATGAGGCTACCAAAGTAATAGATGAAATAGAGATCCCTGTAAAATTAGATGATAAAGAATCTTTAATTCAAAATTGTATAACATCTTTAAGCTCAAAAGTTGTCTCAAATTACAGCGAAATTTTAGCGCCTCTTGCTGTAGATGCTGTCATGAAATTAGTGAAAAGTGGAGATATTTACCATGATGATGTTGATTTAAAAGATATTAGAGTTTCCAAAAAATTAGGAGGAACCATTGAAGATACAAAAATGGTAGATGGAATTGTATTTGCTGATAATAAAGTAAGTAAAGCTGCTGGAGGTCCTACAAAAGTGGAAAATGCAAAAATAGGTATGGTTCAATTTTCTATTGCTAATCCAAAAACTGATATGGATTCTTCTTTACAAATAAATGATTATACACAAATGGATAGAATATTAAAACAAGAAAGAAAACATATCTTAACCATGGTTAAAAAAATTCAAGCAAGTGGATGCAACGTTTTATTAATTCAAAAAAGTATTTTAAGAGATGCTGTAAATGATCTCGCTTTACATTATTTAGCCAAAGCTAAAATAATGGTAATTAGAGACATAGAAAGAGATGATGTTGAATTCATTTGCAAAACATTAAACTGCAAACCAATAGCTCATATAGATTCATTTACTCCTGATAAATTAGGAACAGCAGCAATATGTGAAGAAGTAACTTTATCAGAAGGTTCTAAAATTGTTGAGATAAAAGGAGTTCCAAATGAATCCCAAACTGTATCAATATTATGCAGAGGCTCAAATCAATTAGTTTTAGATGAAACTGAAAGATCATTACATGATGCTTTATGTGTAGTAAGATCTATTATTAAAAAAAAAGCTATGGTACCTGGAGGTTCAGCACCTGAAACTGAAATTGCAGTAAGATTATCAAAATTAGCAAATGAAACTCAGGGATTTAAATCTTATTGTTTTAAAGGATTCGCTGATGCTTTAGAAGTTATTCCATATACTTTGGCTGAAAATGCTGGATTAAAACCAGTTGAAATAGTCACTGAACTGAGAAACAAGCATAAATTAGGAGAAAAAAATGCAGGTATTAATGTTAAAAAAGGAATTATTTCTGATATGCTTATTGAAAAGGTTATACAACCTTCTTTAGTTACTATTTCTGCACTAAAATTAGCCACTGAAGTAGTTAGAATGATTCTCAAAATTGATGATCTTGTCATATGTAGATAAATATTATTATATTTAAAATTATTAACTTCAAATATTTTTATTTAATAAATTAAAATGGTTTATAATTTTTTGTTTATTTTCTGAAATGGGGATTGGGGATTG
>JAFXOY010000075.1 GCA_017528375.1 Clostridia bacterium
AATCCCCAATCCCCAATGAATTTTGTTTTATTGATTGTATATAAAATAAATATATGAAAAATAATAAAGTAATAAAAAAATAATTATTTATAATTGATTATTTATATAAATGTTACATATTAAATCAAAATGGGTTCCGCAAATTGTTGTAAAAAACCAGATGAAATTGTTATAGAAGAATTAAAATATGTTTCAGAAGATGATAATAATAAAATAAATGCAATAGATAAAGGAGGTTTTCCTCAAGATACTGAAAGAGTTTATAGATCTAATATTAACGGAGAAGAAGATAATGGTCAAGGGCAAACAGTATCAAATCAAAATTTATATCAAGAGGGCACATCAACGAAGATAGGTGGTACATATGAAGTACCAATTAATGTATCAAGTCCTAAAAATAATTATGAAGAAGGAAATGAATCAAATAATATAGGTTCACCTCAACAATATTACAATCAAAATATCCAATCACAAAATGATGAAGAGGGACAGTATGAATATCCAGAAAATGAAAATGAAGATCCAAATGCTTATGAAGGTAATCAAGAAGAAGAAGAAGGTGTTGATTATAATAATGAATATGCAAATCAAATGCCTGAGGGGGAAAATATGAATGTTTTAAGAAATGTCCAACAATCCCAACAAGGAAATATGATTAATTATAATTTACAAGGGCAAAATGATATTGCAAATGTAGGAGGAATTGATCTAAATGCTTTGACAGCTTCACATAATGCTGCAGTTAATATAAAATCTTTAGGTTTTGTTCCACAACAAAATATTAACAATAATATAAAAATATCAGGACAACAACTCTTAATTAATAAGCAAGTTGAATTACAAAAGGAATCACTAGAAGGAAATCCACAACAAGGTGGTTTAGATATTAATAAAATTTTACAACAACAAAATATAGCTGTAACTGGCATTCGTCCAAATAATATGGCATCAGTAACTCCACTTTCAGTTAATGATGATTTAAATAAATTTTTCAAACAAAAAAATGCAATACAAAATGGGCCAAATGAATTACCCCAAAAATTGAAAACTATAGTAGACCAAACAAAAGCTGAAGCAGATGTCCAACAATTAAAAAAATCAGCATCTCTTACAATAGGGCCAGTTGATATAGTAAAACAAGCTAAATCCTCAATGATTAATATTGATATGAAGGATTTACCCGAAGTATTTGGTTCAGCCGATATTAATAAATTCAAACAAATAACAACGACTACTAAAACTGAAATAGCTGAGAATGTTTCACCTAATCAGACTAATCCGGTTAATCCCGTTAATCCCATTAATCCAGTTAATTATGCTAATTCGAAGTTTATTAAAATTGAAGAAAATGAAGGTCTTCCTTCTACTTTTGGATCGTCTGATATACATAATTTTGGATTAAGAGGACAGCATACTGCAAAAGTAACGACTATTAAAACTACTGAAAAAACAGATTTAAAAGAAGATCCTGAAAAAGAAGGACCAAAGGATGCTCATAATGTAAAAGAAATAACAACTACTACTACAAAAGTAATAGGAAATCTTGATATGAAGGACTTATCTGAAGTTTTTGGTTCCTCAGATATTAATAATTTCAAACAAACCACTACTACCACAACAACAAAAATAATTGGAAATCTTGATATGAAAGATTTACCGGAAGTTTTCGGTTCTTCTGATATAAATAATTTTAAACAAACTACAACAACTACACAAACAACAGGAAAAGTTGATCCAAAAGATAAAACTGGTAAAACTGATTCTGATGATGTAAATAATTTTAAACAAACAATAACTACAACAACAAAGGAAGGAATAATTGATATGAAAGATTTACCCCAAGTTTTTGGCTCTTCAGATATTAATAAATTCAAACAAACTGTAACTACAATTAAAAAAGAAGGAAAAATTGCTCATAAAGATTCACCAAATAATAATGATTTTAAGCAGACTACAACAACTGTGACTAAAGAAGAATTTATTAATATGAAAGATTTACCTGAAGTATTTGGCTCTTCAGATATTAATAAATTCAAGCAAACTGTAACTACGATAACAAAAGAAGGAAAAATTGATGGCAAAGATTCTCCGAATAATAATGATTTTAAACAGACTACAACAACAGTAACTAAACAAGGAATTATTGATACGAAAGATTTGCCAGAAGTATTCGGATCTTCAGATATTAATAATTACAAGCAAACCACAATTACAACAAAATCATCTCCTGACAATAAAAACGTTGAACAAACAACAACCACAATAACAAAAAAAATAGAAACAGTACCATTGTCTTCGGGTTCTTCTGACCCAAATCTCAAACAGACTTCAACTACTACAACCACAACGAAAACAATTGGAAACCCTGTTGAGTTAAAGCAATTTAATATAGAGCACAATCCTGCACCAAATCAATTAAATGCAAATGAAGACTTAAGTAAATATTTTAAGCTAGTTCAATCACAAACTGTATCAGATGTGTCAGACCCGATTGATATAAAACATTTTGGATTAGAACAAAATTCTTCTTTAATGTCCAATAATTTGGTCCCTTCTCAAAATATGGCTAAAACTACTAAAATTGAAACAGTAAGCTCTAATAACGATAATACCAATATTTTTGATTTAAAACAATTTACATTTAAAAAAAATGTTTCTACAAATTCAGAAATAGGAAATGAAAATGAAGACTTGAGTAAATATTTTAAAAAATTTGAATCTCAAATTGTATCAGAACCTTTAGGAGATTCTAATTTACAACAAACAACTACTACCACAACTACAACAAAAATAACTGGAAATGCACCAATTGATATAAATTCACATGAAAGTAGAAAAATTTATAGTCAACAAGCGACAGGTGGTTTGGATTTAAAACATTTTGGAATTCAGGGATTTAATAATGCTTCAGGTAGTGATAATGAAGATTATAATAAATATTTCCAAGAAACAAAAACAACTACTACTACAAAGACTGCAGGTAATGGTCCTATTGATATAAAAGAATATGGGATTAATATGAATTCATTATCTGCTAATAATGGAGGAGGATTTGATTTAAATTCTTTTGGACTTGATAAAACTCAACAAAAAACAACTACTACTACTACAGTTACCAAAACAGGAAATTTAGATCAGATTCCTTCATTAGGAGGGCATGATTTCGATAATGTCACTGGAACTCAAACAACTACAACTAAAGTGACAAAATCATCTTACATTGCCCCTACTCAATCATATAGTTTTAATTATAATTATAATGCACCCAACACTACTTCCACCACCGTCACCAAAACAACATATTCAAATATACAACCTTGAAAAAGTCAAATTTTTTTAATAATATCGAATAAATGAAATTTTTATTTTTTTAATATAATATTATATTGTTAAAAATGTGTGTGTCAAAATATTTTCGATTTATAATTATTTTTTTTGATAAATAAAA
>JAFXOY010000076.1 GCA_017528375.1 Clostridia bacterium
TCTGTCGCAGGCGCAAGATATTTGAAGGGAGCTGTCCTTAGTACGAGAGGACCAGGATGGACATACCGATGGTGTATCAGTTGTCACACCAGTGGCACGGCTGAGTAGCTAAGTATGGAAGGGATAAACGCTGAAAGCATCTAAGTGTGAAGCCCACCCTAAGATAAGATATCTCATATCGTAAGATAGTAAGAATCCACGTAGACTATGTGGTTGATAGGTTGGAGCTGTAAGTGCAGTAATGTATTAAGGTGACCAATACTAATAATTCGAGGGCTTAACCACGATATTATAATAAAACTAGAAGGTAACTAGAATTACCTTGAAATTTATCTATATATTTTTGAGTGTGCTGTATAAAATTTAAATTTTTGGAAAAAATATTATAAAAGTATTTACAAAAAATACTCATTATGATATAGTATCCAAAGAGTTAAGTTTTGGAAGTATACAAAACTTTTCTGGTGATTATGACATGGAGGTAATACCTGTTCCCATCCCGAACACAGAAGTCAAGCTCCAATGTGCCAACAATATTTGCGGGTTACCCTGCTGAGAAGATAGGTTGTCGCCAGATTATATATTCCTCGTTAGCTCAGTTGGTAGAGCGCTCGGCTGTCGAGCAGGTCGCAAGACCAAGAAGTTAGCAGCTCTATAAGGAAACTTATAGATGAAAAAGGTGGCTAAGTCGGTGAAACCCGTAGTTGAGAAATCAACCGGCAATACCGAGCAAGGCGAAAGCTATGTGTAGAGACTATACACCACCTACCTAAGTCAAAAGATATGGTAAAGAGATAGTCCAGACTACAAATTATATTTATATATAATGTTAACGAAAGTTAATGTGGTGCAGTAACCGATAGGTCGTTGGTTCGAGTCCAACACGAGGAGCCATGAAAAGATAATCGAAAGATTATCTTTTTTAATTTTTAATTAATAAAATTCAAAAAAATTTTAATAAAACACTTGTCGGAAATATTATTGCGATTTTTAGTATACATAAAAGCACAATAATATCTTGATTTTACTAAGTTTCTATGTTATAATACTGCCATAAATTACAAAGGAAATCCTTTGTTCATATAGATTTTATACGCGTTAGTACAAAATTAATAAATAATTTTAAGGTCAGGTACTAACTAAACCAAAAAGCAAGTGAAGAAGGTCAGCTCACTTGTAGCCTAAATAATTTTAGGAGGAAATACTAATGAAAATCTTAGATTCTAAAAAGGTTATATGTGATAATGGTGCAATTCGGTATTGCGAAAAATGTTATAGACCTAAATTAGACGGATTAGGCACGCTTAAAACGCCTGTAGAGTTAATACCTACAATTCTGTTTATAGTTGAAAACAACAACTGTGAACTTATAAGTGAAAAGGATGGCACTGTTATAAGTAATGAATTATTACCTTTTGATATATGTGGCCCTGGTGTTTTTCTGGTTGAAAATAAAAATACTAAGTTGATAGGAGCTATTGACAATAATGGTAAACAGTTAATTCCCTGCAAGTATAGTGATGCTAAAATCACTCCTATAGGAATTATAGTAAAAAACTCAAATGGTAAGTTTGGATTTTTATCTAAAGAAGGAAGATTACTAATTCCGTTTCACTATGATAAGATACATTATCCGAATTGCATGTGTGACTTTTTTTGGATTTCCAGTGATAAATCTGATGACCATTTGTTCGATTTGCAAGTAACTATTGATGGAAAAACTGGAGTATTGAACTGTAAAGATACAATCAAAGAAGTTTTACCAATTAAATTTTTAGATGTAAGACTAGTGCACGACTTCTTTATCGTCCACACTGCTTCTGGATACGGAACTTTTAACAGAGACGGCAAAGAATTAATTCCACCTGAGTATGAAAGCATTGATTATGGAATTTCTGACTATTACTATAATGAAAAAAATCTTATTGAAGTTATAGTAAAAAAGGATAATGAATACCAAAGAAGAAATGCTAAAACAGGCAAAGTTATAGAGGAACACATTCATCAAATAAAAGTTAAAACTCGTAGTACCTACGATCCAAAATCCACCCTCAATATAAAAAAGGATTACTATGAAAAAAGCTAATAATTAAAATTGTTGCTTTTGTCTATACTCAATCTGACCTAAACTAAAAGATATTTACTTTAATATGAGTAAATGTCTTTTTTTATATGTAAGCATTAACTGTTAAAATGGATTTTAAGACATTTTTATAAGGAATACAGTAAAAGTTTTCTAAATTTCAATGCAAAATTACTTAAAGAAAAAAATGGATGAAACGAAGCAGTTTAAATGAATACGAAAGAGAATATCTTACAGATTTTATAAAAAGCCTTAAAATCGTAATCTATGTTGGGTCACATCCTGAAGAATTGAAAAATATTGAGTTTTATTATATTTGAGATGAAAAACAAGACTTTTGATTTTATAATTGAGAGTTTTGTGAAATATAAAACAATCTATGTTCCCAGCATTAGATATCTTGCCCCCTTTAAGCCATTGTGATAAAATGCAGATATAATAAAGTAAAAATAGTAATAGGAGGTTATTTTTTTGGAAATTATATTATCACAAATATTTCATGTAATAAAAGTTGTATTACAAATGGTCGCAGTACAATTTAAGCAAAAAAAACATATATTGATTGCATTCATATTTGTAAATATATTTGCAGGATTAGGTTATATATTGCTAGGAGCATATACAGGTCTTCTAACTTGTGGAATTGCTGTAATTCAAACTATTATACAATATATTTTTGATAAAAAGCAAAAAGAAGTTCCTAAATACTTCAGTATAATTTATTTAGTATCTTCAATAATAGGGGGATTTTTTACATATAAAACTTTTATTGATATATTACCTATATTATCTTTCGTAATGTATACACTATCAATATTACCGAAAAAAGAAAGTACTGTAAGAAAATTTACTTTGTTAAAATTACTTTTGTGGATACCATATGATGCTTTTAATTTTGCGTTTGCTTCAATGATTGGTAGAATTATAACAGTTATTTCAACAATAGTTGGAATGATAAGATTAGATAGAAAAAAAGAAAAAGTGGACTTGGATAAAATCGAATGGAAAAATAATGATTAATAGTAATATTGCTGAAATGCTTGCAATTTAAATAAAAATGCGATACAATATTAAATGTATTTAGCTAGACAGCGAGTACTCGGTTTCAGGATGAATATCCAAGGTCAGTGCAACTGAAAGTAGAAAATGTTAGTGGAATATTGCAGAATTTGCACATATTTGTGGTCAGCACTAACTAAGCTAAATTTTCGTATGAAAATTTTGAAAAGAAAGGTGTTTTACCATGAAAAAAGATCCAACTAGAGACCCAATGTATTTTGGTGAAGATGCTCAATCTGGGTATTATGGTCATAGTCCTTCTGAAGCAGCAGGCAGTTGTGGGAATGGTTCTGTAAAGGCTATGCTATCGTTAGAAAGAGATAAAAAAGCAGAAGAGGCACGCAGACATATCAGAAATGGGGAAAACCCAGAGTATTGGAGCTTTATGCTTAAAAATCATTTTCTTTAAAAAGTAACATTAGGACGAGCAATGCTCGTCCTTTTTCTTATGTTGATATTACAATTTTTAATGAGAACATTGAAAAACATATATTTATATGTTACAATAAATATATGAAAATTATCAGGCAAACGCCTGTGTATATATAGTTCCTGGCAAATAATTTTGAAAGGAGGAATCTCTGTAATGTCAATTAGACAAGTTAGTAGCAATCGGTCAAGGTCAAATCCAAGGCGCGATGCATTAGAAAAACGGAAACAAAGAAATATTCGCAGAACTAATATGCATAACAATTACAACATTCAAAACAAAGAAAAAAAGGAAAAACCAACAATAATTATTTTATATGAGCGTTAAATAGTAGTTTCTGATATTAAGACAGATTATGCAGAGGCGTGAAAA
>JAFXOY010000077.1 GCA_017528375.1 Clostridia bacterium
GTTATTACTACTGAAGTTCAACCAATTATTAATCAAAAAATTTTACCTGTTGTCCATAAAGAAATTCAGCCAGTTATACACAAAGAAATTCAACCTGTTATTACAACTAATGTCCAACCAATTGTTAATAAGAAAATTTTACCTGTTGTACATAAAGAAATTCAACCCATTATTCATCAAGAAATACAACCAATTATTACAACTGAAGTACAAAAAATTATTAATAGACAAATTCAACCAGTATATCAAAATAGAATTAAAAATGTTGTTTCAAAAGAAGTCGGAAAAATTGAAACAAAAAAAGTCAAAGATCATTACGAGAAAAAAGTTTTACCAACAATATACAAAAAAGAAACACTTGCTATGCAAGAAGTTAAAGGAAAAGTACATAAAGAAATTGTAAGAACTTCTGTAACTAAAGAAGTAGTTAAAAGTCAAGTTAAGCCAGAAATTGTCAGAAAAAGTGTTCTTAGAGCTTCAATTAGACAAGGTGCAGGAGTCGCCCAAGCTTTGGAAAGCCTTTCATCTACAACTGTTCATAAAGCTATAGATTTAGGAACAACTGTACATGGTTTAGTTGATTTAGGTACAACAACTCATGCTGCTGTTGATTTAGGAACTACTACTCATCAAGCTGTTGATTTGGGAACAACAAATCTTGGAACTGTTGATTTAGGAACAATTACTCATAAAACAGTTGATTTAGGAACAACAAATCTTGGAACTGTTAATTTAGGAGCAACTACTCATCAAACAGTTGATTTAGGAACAACAAATCTTGGAGTCGTTGATTTAGGAACTACTACTCACAAAACTGTTGATTTGGGAACTACTAATCTTGGAACCGTTAATTTAGGAGCAACTAATCTTGGAGTTGTAGATGGGGGATCAACTGTAAAAAAAGAAATAACAACAACAACTGTTAAAAATGCACTTGATTTAGGAACTAATGTTCTCCCCCCAGTTGGAGGAACTGTTGGTTTAGCAGGTTTAGGAGTTAGTGCCGAAGGTGAAGGAGCAGCTGGATTCGGAAGTACACAAGTTACTACAACCACTACAACTACAAATATTGGTGCTGAGGGGGGTGCATTTGGAGTTGAGGGATCTGGAGTTGGAGGAGTGGGATACGGAACATCTGCCATTGGGGCTACTACTGAATCAGTAAGTTTAGGAGGAGTCGGAGCTGAATTAGGTTTAGGTGGACAAACTACAACAACTACCACTACTACAACTAATGTAGAAGGAGATGCTGGATTAGCTTCAACTCTTCAACCTGGATTTCTTCCTAGTGCTTACGCTTCGACTACTGAAAATCCTCTTGAAAACCAACTTCCTGCTTAAAAATAATATATAATATTATTTTATTATTTAATTCTTTTGGTTTAACACAAATACTTTATGATTAATTATATTTAATTAAATTAAGGATTTTTTAAATAAAAAACATTTATTTATTTATTGCTTCTTTCTTTTGATTTATTTTGATTATTTAAATTAATTTATGTTTATTTTGCTTATTTGTTTGCTATATTTCATTATAATAAATTTTTCTTATTGAAATTAATGCTTATAGCATTAAATTTATTATATTAAAAGAATATTTTGTTTCTTAGAATAATAAAGTAGATGTATAATATAAACTCTTATTTTTTGTTAACTAAATTTAATTATTTCTAATTAATTTTTTAATTATTAA
>JAFXOY010000001.1 GCA_017528375.1 Clostridia bacterium
ATAACAAAAATTATAAAAAACTCTTGATTTTAAAGATAAAATATACTATAATTGTAGTATGGGGTATTTTGTACCTACATATATTGGAAATAAAGGAAGGAAATATTATGATAAGAAACAAAATGTGCAAAATTTTAATTAGTATAATTACAGTATTTGTTATGCTAATAACAATCGGACAAAGCTCAGTATTTGCTGCGGATTCTATAAAAGCAAAGCTAAGCAAAACGAGATATGTTAAGAATCAAAATGGTGAATTTGATCCAAAAGGAGCGTATGCATTAAATGATGCAACATCACATCCACTATTTCAAATTTTATCAGTGGATGCTTCAGATCATACAATTGGAACAAACCTATATTGTTTAAATGCTACAAAAGGTGCTTCATGGATGTCAAATACAGTAGGATCAGATGTAACTTTTGATAAATCATATGATTTAGTTAATCAAAAGGATGAAATATCAAATTCTACAAGTTTAGTTGAAACATATAAAAATGTTGTAAACACAAACTATGGAAAGCTAATGTGGGTATTAGACAATATGTATAAAGAAGGCGGAATAACAGTTGAACAATTATTAGCTAATGCCGGAATTGTAAAAGGAAATACAGAGGCTATATTTGGTGGACAAGAAGTTATTGCATATTATTATGACCCAACAGTTAGACCAAATAGTAAGATGTCAACAGATGAGTTATATAGAGACACCAGATTTTTTGGAAACGTATCATCACATGGAGGATATTGGTATACAAACAATGGTGAAGTTGTAGATGTTATATTGACAGAAGATATGGTAGAAGCTATTCAACAAGCAGTTATATGGTATTTTACAAATAATGCAGATTATAATCACTACACTACATCTTATGACAATATAAATTGGTTAAAAATTGCAGATAATATAAACAATAATACTAGTAGTTGGCCTACTTTAAGCACAATAACAGAAACAGCTACTAGTCAAAGTTCAGGAACATACACTGCAGAAACAGGAAAAATGCTTCAAGAGCAAGCTGCGATTTTATATAACTATTTAGTTGAAGGGGCAAATGAAGCTGGTAACAACTATGTAGGAACATCTGTAGGAACAGTTCAAATAGCATATACAGGAGCAAGCACAGATTCAAAAATTACCGAAATAGGTAATGATTATGTAATAGGACCTTTAAAAATAACTACAACAGGAAGTACAACACTAAAAAGCAATGCAATAGAAGTTAAAGCAGGAGGAAATACAATATCTGGACAAGTTACAGATGCTAATGGTACTGCTAAAACATTAAATGTAAATGAAAACTTCTATGTAAAAGTTGCTAAGAGTGATGCAACAGGAACAATAAATATTAAAGTGAATGCAGAATATACAGCAACAGATAAAAAAATGTGGATTAAAGAAGTAACACAAGACGCTGATGCTGAACAACCACTAGTTGAAGTTGAAGGCAAAAAAGGAGATATTGATGATTCAATAGATATTCCTTTAAATAGACAATTTGATTTAGCTTTAAGAAAAACAATTGTAAAAGTTGAAGATAGCACAGGAGCAAATAAATCAATAGTTAATGAAAATAACTTAGATGCAACAAGAAATGTTACAGTTACACCTAATACAATTCCTGATACAGCAACATATAAACACAGAAAAGACCCAGTTGTAATTTCAACAGGAGATGTTGTTACATATAGAATAACTATATATAACGAAGGTGAAATTGATGGCTATGCATCAAAAATAGTTGATCAGTTACCAAAAGGTATAGAAAGTGTTCTTAAACTAAACGGAACAGTCACATCTCATGAAGGAAATGTATATAAAGTAACTGAATATGATACAACTACAAATAAATTGGTTCTTACAATAGATACAACACAAACTATAAAAAGTATAGATGCTTTTAATGGAACATCACTAAAAAATGATTACATTGAAATAAAATGTAAAGTTAAAGAAAACACAGCAAATGATGGAACCACAAAAAAATATTTAACAAATATCGCATATATTGCAGAAGGATATGATTCAGAAAACAATACAGTAGTAACAGAAGATAGAGGTGGAAATGAGTCAAAAACAACTCAATCTCCAACTCAATCTGCAAACGATTTAAATAATTCAAATGCAGATAACTATAAAGGAAACTCAAGCAACAATTCTGTTTACCATGATACAAATAATGATGAATACTATAAAGGACAGGAAGACGACGATGACTTTGAAAAAGTAGTATTATTACCAAAACAATTTGACTTAGCTTTAAGAAAATTTATAACAAAAATAAATAATCAAAACATAACAGATAGAGTACCAGTTATTGGAACATGGAAATATGATAATAATCAAACATTAGAAAAAGCACATCCAAAAACAAAATTAAGTGTTAAAAAAGGCGATACAGTTGTATATACAATAAGAGTATATAATGAAGGTGATGTTGATGGGTATGCAGCAGAAGTAACAGATTATTTACCTGCTGGGCTAACACTAAAAACAGATAGTACAATTAATAATATGTACGAATGGACACAAACAGGAAATAAAATAACAACAGACCATCTTTCAAAAGCAAAAGAAGATTATGAATTTGGTGTTCCAGGGGATTATACACCAGAAAGATATCCATATTATACAGCTAGTACTACTTTACTTTTAGCATATAATGAAACAATAATGAAAGATGGACCTCATTATCGTGATTTATTAGTCGAATGTGTTGTAAATGAAAATGCAACATCTGAGAATTTGAAAAATATAGCGGCAATTACAGAAACAACAGATTCAGAAGGAAACGAAGTTACAGATAGAGATTCAGAGCCAGAAGAAATTAATACTAATACATATAATCCTACAAATCCAGAAGAGGGTAAAGGAGAGCAAGATGATGACGACTTTGAAGATTTAAGACTTGCAGAATTTGACTTAGCATTAAGAAAATTTATTTCTAAAGTAAGTAGAGATGGTGACTTTGAAAATACTGAAACAACAACTACATATAATAGAGCTCCACAAGTAGACACTTCAAAATTAAAAGATGGTACAGCAGATACAGCTACATATAACCATAGTAAAGAACCAGTTTCTTTATATGCAGGAGATTTTGTATTATATACAATAAGAGCATATAATGAAGGAGATTTAGATGGATATGCAAGCGAGATAACAGATTATTTACCAGAAAATCTTGATTTTGTTGATTCAACAGATGAATATATAAAGAGTATAAATGACAACTGGACATATGATTCAACAACTAGAAAAGTTACAACAACAACAACAAATACTAAATTAGAGGCATTTAAGTCTACAACAGACAATGGACAAGGTTCTGGATTATCAAAAGTTGATGTTCAAATCATATGTAAAGTCAACAATAATGCTGTAGCCAATAAAAAGTTAACAAATATTGCTGAAATTTCAGAGTATAAAGATGAGGATGGAAATGTTGTAGCTGAAGATAGAGATTCAGACTCAAATAACTTAGTATATCCAGAAAACCCTGAAACATATAAAGATGATGAAATAAACAAAGAATATGTACCAGGACAACAAGATGATGATGACTTCGAAAAAGTAATCATAAAAGAAAAAATAGTTGACTTAGCTTTAACTAAATTTATTACAGCAGTAAGTGGTGATGACGAAATAAAAGACGGAGAGTATTTAACTCCAAATCATAACATAGGAAGCAAAACAAATGAATATGAAAGAGCACCTATAGTTGATACAACGGGATTAAGAAATGGAACAAGTACAAATGCATCTTATACACCTAAAAAGAACATTGAACCTGTAAAGGTTTCAAAGAATTCATATGTATTATATAACATAAGAGTATATAATGAAGGAGAAGTAGATGTATTTGCTGGAGAAGTAACCGACTATTTACCTGAAAATCTTGAATTTGTAAAAGGTGAACAGAATGATCAATATGGATGGACAGCAGAAGGACAAAAAGTTAAAACAAACTATTTATCATCTTCTAATGGAGCTGATAAGATTCTAAAAGCATTTGATAAAAAAGATGCAAATTCAGAACTAGATTATAAAGATTTACCAATCCTATGCAAAGTAAGTGATAAAGCTGAAAACGGAAAGAAACTTGTAAATACAGCAGTAATTACAAAATATGAAGATGAAAATGGAAATGAAATTCCAGAAGATATAGATTCAACACCGGATAAAGACGGAGAGAAAAATGTTGAAGAAAGAGACGAAGATGATGATGACTATGAAGTTATTATCATAAAAGATTTTGATTTAGCATTAAGAAAATTTATTACAACAATAGAGGGAAAAGATATTTCAAGTAGAATACCAGAAGTTAAATATGAAAATGGAAAAATAACATATACTCATCCAAAAGATGTATTAAGAACAATAGTTGGAGATACAGTTATTTATACATTAAGAGTATTTAATGAAGGCGACATTGCAGGATATGCTGAAGAAATAACAGATGATATTCCAGAATATCTAGAATTTTTACCAGAAGACGCAACAAACAGAGAGTACAAATGGGTAATGTATGATAAAGATGGAAAATCTACAACAAAAGTTAACGAAGCTCCTGAAAATTTAAAGGACTTAAAAATAAGGACAGATAAGCTATTTACTCAACGTAATCAAAATCCATGGAGTATTTATGAAGAATTAGAAGAATTAGGTGTTGGACAATATGGAGTTGTAAAAAAGGTTCGTTTAATAAAAGACCCAAAAATTATTCGTGCTATGAAAATTATTCCAGAAGAGAATATAGTCCAAGGTGAAGGTGCCTCTTTAATTGATGAAATAGAAATTTTAAAAAAATTAAAACATCCAAATATCATGAAAGTTTATGAAAGTTTTGTATATAATAATAGTTATTATATTGTATCCGAATTATGTGATCAAGGCCATCTTTTAAGTAAAATCGAAAAATTAGAAACAATGGATCAAATTGTTGTTAAATTTTTAATGAAACAAATATTTAGTGCTATTTCTTATTTACATTCAAAAAATGTACTTCATGGAGATATTAAATTAGAAAATGTATTATTATATAAAGTATCAAAAAGAAGTGAAAAAAGAGGATTTACAGTATTAAATAGAGCTATTAATGAAGATGAAAGTCTAAGAGACGATATAAATCAAACTTCTGGTAAAAAAAAAACTTCAGCTAAAGGTAAGGGTTATGTAAATGATATGATGAATTATGAAGTAAAATTAATCGATTTTGGTTGCTCAAAATATTTTGTAAAAAAAAACAAAAAGAAAAAAAAATTAACTGGAATTATTGGAACAAGTATATATTGTTCTCCTGAAGTAGTAGATAATTTATATGATGAAAGAAGTGATGAATGGTCTTGCGGTGTATTAATGTATATTTTACTCGGGGGTATCCCTCCTTTTTATGGGGATACGGAGGATGAAATATTTGACAAAATTAAAAAATGCGAATATGACTTTTCACCACCAGCATTTAAAAAAGTTAGCAGAAATTGTAAAGATTTAATTAGACTTTTATTAGAACCAAACAAGCAATATAGAATAAAAGCAAATGAAGCTTTAAAACACCCATTTTTTACTGAATCATTTGATCCTAATTCAGCTATGACAGAAAATAAAGATTTAACCGTATTAAAGCAATTTATTACACCCGTTAATTACGCAAGTAAATTCCATGAAGCAGTTTGTGTTTATCTATGTGTTAGTTTTTTGCCTGCAGAAGAAGAAAATGCATTAAGAACTGTTTTTAGATATTTAGATCAAGATAACAAGGGTATTATTACAAAAGAATCTATAAAAAAATGTTTAGAAGAAATTAATGTTGATGTGAGTGATGAAGAATTAAAAAATATTTTTGAAAAAATAGATGAGGACGGTAGCGGTAGTATTGAATATCAAGAATTTGTAAGAAATGCATGTGATATAAAGCAATTAATGACAGAAGAAAATTTAAAAAATGTATTTGTTACGATATGTGGAGATAAAGATTTCATGACTGCAGAAGATATGAAAAAATTTGTATTTCAAGATTCCGTTGTTCATGAACAAACTTTAAATGATTATTATAATCAACTAGGAATAAATGCTGAAGATAAAATTTCTTTCGAAGATTTCTCTAAAATGATTAAAAATAATTGTAAATATGGAGGAAAAGAAGAAAAACCAAAACATAAAAGGCAAGAATCAAGATTTGCATTTAAAGGCCCTGTTATTGAAGAACATGTAGAAGAAGAAGGGGAAGTTACTCCTAGAAAAAAATTTAAAGAGGATGAAGATGAAGGAAAGCAAGTAAACGGTGGAGTAAAAGAAAATGGGGAGGTGAAAAATAATGGAGTATAATAAGATGGTAACGAAGAAGAAGAAAAAAAAAATAATAAATAATATTGAGAATAAAAAAAATTAAATAGAATAAAATAATTTATATGACATATGATATTATTAACTAATTTAATTTAAAAATAATATTTTATTTTTATTGAAAAATAAATTACATTAATTATTTTTATTTAATTAAAATTAAAATAATATGATTTTTTATTTATTATTTATTTTAATTTATTTATTTATGAAGAAAAATAATTAAATATAATTATTATTTTATATTATATTGGGGATTGGGGATTGGGGA
>JAFXOY010000078.1 GCA_017528375.1 Clostridia bacterium
GAACTCAAAGGAGAAGAATTAGAATTACAAGGAAAATATTTAATGAGAAAAGTTATGCAAAAATGGATCACTGCTTCCGAAGCTTTACTTGAGATGATTATTCTTCATTTACCTTCACCAAAAGTTTCCCAAAAATATAGAACATTATATTTATACCAAGGACCAATGGATGATGAATGTGCTAAAGCTATGATGGATTGCGACCCAGAAGGACCAGTTATGATGTTCGTATCAAAAATGGTACCCACAAGTGATAGTGGAAGATTTTATGCTTTCGGAAGACTTTTCTCAGGAAAGATAAAACAAGGAGAAAAAGTTAGAATTTTAGGACCTAATTATGTTAAAGGAAAACAAGTAGATCTTCATATTAAAACTGTCCAAAGAGTTGTTCTTATGATGGGAAAAAAAGCAGAAGATGTCGTTGATGTCCCATGTGGTAACACCTGCTCTTTAGTCGGTGTCGATGAAGCCATTTTAAAACAGGGAACAATTTCAACTTCTGCTGCTGCATGCACAATTAGATCAATGAAATATTCAGTATCCCCAGTCGTCAGAGTTGCCGTTAACGCCAAAAATCCTGCAGATCTTCCAAAATTAGTTTCAGGTTTATTAAAAATGTCCAAAGCAGACCCTTTAGTCCAAGTTATCAACACCGAAACTGAACATATTATTTGCGGATGTGGTGAATTGCATTTAGAAATTTGCTTAAAAGATTTAGTTGAAGATTATGCAAAAGTAGAAATTACTAAATCCGATCCAGTCGTCCCCTACAAAGAAACCGTTACCGCAAAATCATCCCAAATATGCTTAGCCAAATCCCCCAACAAACACAACAGATTATATGTCATTGCAGAGCCATTAGACGAAGAATTAGTAAAAGAAATTGAAGAAGGAACAATTAGAGCCGCAGATGATAACAAAAAAACTTCAAGAACTTTAATAGATAAATATCATTGGGAACAACACGATGCAAAAAAATTATGGGTATTCGGACCCGATCAAAGTGGTCCAAACTTTTTAATTGATCAAACCAAAGCTGTCCAATATTTGAACGAAATTAGAGATTCAATGGAATCCGCTTTCCAAAATGTATCAAAAGAAGGAGTTTTAGCCGAAGAACAATTAAGAGGAGTAAGATTTGGAATTCAAGATGTAGAATTACATAATGATGCAATTCATAGAGGAGGTGGACAAATTATTCCAACTGCTAGAAGAGTTTATTATGCTGCTGAAATGACTGCTACCCCAAGATATCAAGAACCAATTTATTTATGTAATATTGCTACCCCATCTGATGTTATGAGCGGAGTATATCAATGTTTTTCTCAAAGAAGAGGAGTTGTATTTAATGAAGAAAGTGTGCAAGGTACACCTTTATTGGAAGTTAAAGCTTATTTGCCTGTATCTGAATCTTTTGGATTTACTGCTCATTTAAGATCATTAACTTCTGGGCAAGCTTTCCCACAATGTACTTTCTCTCATTGGGATCTTATCAATCAAGACCCATTCGATATTAAATCTAAGGCTTATACTATTACTATGGATATCAGAAAAAGAAAAGGACTTAAACAAGAATTACCTGTTCTTGCTGATTATATTGATAAGGCATAAAATATGAAATATTTAAATTTCTAAATATCTTTACTCTTATAAGAAAAATAAATTTAATAATTTTAATGAAAAATTAAATATAAAAAAATTTCATTATTTTTCATTATTTTTTTATTTTTTTATTCTATAATTTATTTATTGTATATTATTAATAATTTATTAAATATATTTAAATTAATTATTTTTAGTTTATTTTTTTTAA
>JAFXOY010000079.1 GCA_017528375.1 Clostridia bacterium
TGCATATAGCATAATGTTAATGAAAGTTAATGTAGTGCCGTAACCGATAGGTCGTCTGTTCGAGTCAGACACGAGGAGCCATAGACGATTTTCGTCGAACCAATAAGAAAGTTTGATTTTATCAAGCTTTCTTATTTTTGCAATTAAAATTGATTAGTAATTTTTATAGACGAAACAAATCGAATAACAAAAAATATAAATGGATAAAATAATTAAAAATGGCAAAGTATTTAAAATTAAACCTGCAAAAAATGGCGAGTTACTCAAAAACAAACTTGCAAAAAGTGGCAAGAAATTATTGTATATTTATAGAAAATATGATAATATTCTTAGCAAAGGAGAAGTGAATTTATGCAAAGATTATTCGAAAAAAGATTGTTTGATTGGAAAGAATCAGGTATGAAAAAGCCTTTAATGATTGTTGGAGCAAGACAAATTGGAAAAACATATACAGTTGAGAAATTTGCCAAAGAAAATTTTGAAAAATACTTGTATTTCAATTTAGAAAAAAATATAGATGTTAGAAATATTTTTGAAAAATCAATTGATGATGAAAGAATTATAAGTGATATCGAATTATACTTAGGTAAAAAAATTGATATTGAAAAAACAATATTCTTTTTCGATGAAGTGCAAGTTAGTGAAAGTTTTATAGTATCCTTAAAGTACTTTAATGAATCTGAAAAACCATATAAAATAATATGTGCAGGAAGTTTACTAGGAGTGAAAATAAATAGATTTAAAGGGTCATTTCCAGTAGGTAAAATAAGAATGGAATATATGTATCCTATGAATTTTGAAGAATTTTTAATAGCTACAGGAAATGAAATGCTACGAGATAAAATAAGAGAATGTTATAAAGAGATGTCACCAATGCCAGATTTTGCACATGAACAAGCTATTACATTATATAAACAATATTTATGTGTTGGTGGTATGCCAGAAGCTGTAAATAATTTTATAGAGAATGAATTAGACATATTAAGATTTGATTCACATATTATTTCTGACATAAAAGATATGTACATTGCAGATATGCAGAAATATGTCAAAAGTAGTTTTGAAACTGTGAAAATTGAAAAGGTATATAAAAATATTCCTAGTCAATTAGCAAAAGATAATAAAAATTTTAAATATAACTTTGTTGAAGAAACTGGAAGGAAGAGAAAATATGAAAGTTCTATTGATTGGCTAGTAGCTTCAAAAATGATTTTAATAAATTACAATGCAAAACGTATGGAAATACCTTTAAAAGTATATATAGACGAAAATACTTTTAAATTATATTTAAGCGATGTAGGCATATTAACAAATATGAGTGAAATTAAATTTCCGGATATAATGTTAGATAATACTTTCATTTATAAAGGAGCTATTACAGAAAACTATGTAGCACAAGAATTAACTTTTAACGAAGAGTCATTGTATTATTGGACGTCAAAAAGAAGTGCTGAAATAGATTTTATATTGTATAGTGAAGAAGATGGAATAATTCCAATAGAAGTGAAAAGTGGAAATAATGTAAGATCAGTAAGTTTAAATATGTATATTAATGAATATAATCCTAAATATGCAATAAGATTTTCTACTAGAAATTTTGGATTTGAAAATAATATTAAATCAATTCCACTATATGCTGTGTTTTGTATAAAATAATTTGTAATTAAAAAGAAATAAAGGAATGAGTGTTTATGTAAGAAAAAATGAAGAACAAATAGAAATAAAAGATAAAAAGAAAAATATGTTTTATAAGAAGTAGAAGGGGTTGTTGTTATGAAGTTGGATTTAAAGAAAAGTGTTGATATAGTTTTTCAACTAGCAGACATTATAGATGAATATAATGTTGGAATAAAAAGAATATATAAAGATACAGGAACTCGGCAAACTGAAAATAATAATCAAACAACAAAAGAAATTGTTAAACTTGAATTATTGCAGTTTGTTTCTAGAATAATTGGAATTGAATAGAATTGAATTTATAAATAAATCAAAAGAATATAGTAATTAAAAGATAATAAATGGAGTTAGAAAAGTATGAGTTTAAAAAGAATAGACAAAATAATTTCAGAGAAAAGTTTTTTTTCAAGAAAAGAAATAAAAAAGATGATAAATAAAGGAATAATCCATGTAAATGGAGATAAGATAAGTAAACCAGAAGAAAAATATGATGAATCAGATATAGAAATTACAATAAATGGAGAGAGAGTAAATGTAAAAGAGCATATTTATTTAATTTTAAATAAACCAAAAGGATATGTATCTTCTACAAAGATGGAAAATAAAAAAACAGTAATAGATCTTGTGCCTGAAAAATATAAATCAAGGAATATATTCCCAGCAGGAAGATTAGATAAAGATACAACAGGATTTATGATAATAACAGATGATGGAAAATTTGCACATAATATTTTATCTCCAAGAAAGCATGTAAAAAAAATATATGAGGTAATAATAGATATTCCTATTACAGATGAGATGATAGAAGGATTTAAGAGGGGTATAGAACTAAAAGAAGGGAAATGTAAACCTGCCATAATAGAAGTAATAAATAGAAATAAAGCAAGGATTACAATAATGGAAGGAAAATATCACCAAATTAAGAGAATGTTTGCAAAATACAGAGCAAACGTAACAAATCTTAATAGGATATGTATAGGAAATTTAGAGATACCAAAAGAGTTAAAATTAGGAGATATAAGAGAAGCTACTGAAGAGGAATTAAGAAAAATACAGGAAATTTAAAAAGGAGATCAATTAATGGATAGAAATAGAATCAAACTAAAAATATCATTAATAATAAATATTATAATAGTAATTTTAACAGTTATCGCTTCAGTTATAATGTTTACTGGTTTTAGATTTATGTATGGTTATGAAATAGTATTAGAATCTACAAAGCTAGGTATGCTCAGATTTTTTACAGTTGATTCAAATATGTTTATGGGAATAGTTGCACTTTTATTTGCAATTGATGAAATTAATGTATTACAAGAAAAAAGAGATGATATTTCAATTAATAAATATATATTAAAATTAATGGGAACATCAGGAGTAGGATTAACATTTCTTATCGTATTTACTTATTTAGGACAAATTTCAGAGTATGGATTAAGTTCATTACTTATGAATAGCAATTTGTTTTTCCATCTTATTATTCCAATATTTAGTATACTTAATTTTATTATATTCGAAAAAACAGATAAAATGAATTATAAATACACATTTTATGGAATAATTCCAACAGTTGCTTATGCAATTTATTATTTATCAAACATATTATATCATATGGAGAATGGAGAAGTATCAGTAAAGTATGACTGGTATTGGTTTGTACAAAATGGCATATGGACAGCAGTAATTGTTGCACCAACAATACTAGTTTTATCATATGTAATTAGTTATGTACTGTGGATATTAAATAAAAATCATAAAAAGAAAATTCCCTAATACAATAGATAAGGGGATTTTTTATGAGAGTTTTAAAGATTAAAAAGAAATATATAGCAATTGTTATATCAATATTAGTTTTTATAATTATATTTACTAAATTTTCATCGTCATATGCAATGCAAAGTTACTATAAAGTTGATTTTCAAACAGGAATTGTTACAGCAACTACATTAAATGTAAGAAGTGGTCCTGGAACACAGTATAAAATAGTAGCAACAGTTAAGAAAAACGATTATATTAGAGTTTTTGCTGGAGTTGGAAATTGGTATATTGTTCAAGTAGAAGGAGATTATGTTGGGGCAGTTAGTAAAAAATATGTAAGAGCAATATATCCATCAACATCAAACAATAATTCAATAGGCACAACCACAACTTCGTCAATAATGACAGCAGACGAAAAAGAAGTATTTAATTTAATTAATACTCAAAGAGCAAATAATGGATTAAGTGCATTACAAATGGATGAAGAGACACAGAAGGTAGCAAGAATAAAAGCACAAGATATGGTTAATAATAATTATTTTTCTCATACATCACCAACGTATGGGAGCCCATTTGATATGCTAAAAAGCTTTAAAATTTCTTATAAAAGTGCAGGAGAAAATATTGCTGGTAATTCAAGTAATAGTGGAGCAGTAAATGCATGGATGAACTCAGACGGACATAGAGCAAATATTTTAAATAGTAGCTATAACTATACAGGAATAGGGGTTGTTTCTAGTCCAAAATATGGAAAAATATATGTACAATTGTTTATAGGAAAGTAAAAGTTATTAATAGGCATAAAAAAATTATTTAAATACTTGAAATATATGAATAATAGATGTATAATATGTCTATATTAATAATATATTCCTCGTTAGCTCAGTCGGTAGAGCGCTCGGCTGTTAACCGATAGGTCGTTGGTTCAAGTCCAACACGAGGAGCCAAAATAAAAAGGTAGGTTTAAGCCTACCTTTTTATTTTGAAAAATGAGAAGGACTTGAAAAGGAGGTTGCCTTTCCATAGTAATTTAGAATAAATTAATAGGGAAAGGAAAAAACAGTCTAGTAGACTGTTTTACCGACACGGCTTGTCAAGTCCAACACGAGGAGCCAAAATAAAAAGGTAGGTTTAAGCCTACCTTATTATTTTGAAAAATGAGAAGGACTTGAATTAGATCTTTCAAGAAATGTTAGTCATAGATATGAAGAAACTGTTTCCTGGAAAAATAGTAAAAATATGTAAATTTTATAGTTAAAAAAGTGGTCCGTTTTTCAATTATAAAATGGTCCATTTTTCACTTGACAAATACAAAGACACTGACCCACTTAAATGGACTGGGCTTATGAATAATCATAAATGCATGGTGAAAGAAACTATATTTGAAGAATTGATTTATATTTAGATTTTTACTTGACAATTACAAACAACTGTTTTATGATATAAAAAGAATTTACAAAGATTGGAAGTGGTATTATGAGCAAAGAACTTATAACAACACAAATGAAAGTAAAAGATAATTTAGTAGGTGTTATGAGAGTTGGAGATGTTGATTACATATCATTAACAGATTTAGCCAAATTTAAAAATGATAAATTTCCAGCAAATGTTATTATCCATTGGTTGAGTAATAAAGATACTGCTCTTTATGTTGGATTGTGGGAAGAACTTAATAATGAAAATTTTAATTTAACGGAATACCGTGAAATTAAAATAAATGAAATTGGAACATCTTCTTATACGATGAGTCCTAAGCAATGGATACAAAGAACTAATGCAATAGGTTTAATATCAAAAGGTGGAAAATATAGTATTGGAACTTATGCTCATCCAGATTTAGCTTTCGAATTTGCAAGTTGGTTAAATGTTGAATTTAAACTTTATTTAATAAGAGAATTTGAAAGGCTAAAGAAAAACGAAAGCTATCAAAATAAAATAGAATGGTCTGTAAGAAGAGAACTTGCAAAAACAAATTATAGAATACATACCGATAGTATAAAAGAAAAGATAATTCCTACACTAACTGAAAAACAAAAATTATATGTATATGCAAATGAAGCAGATATTTTAAATGTTGCATTGTTTGGAATGACAGCAAAGGAATGGAAAGATAAAAATCCTACTTTAGATGGTAATATGAGGGATTGTTCCAATATTCTTCAGCTAGTAATTTTAAGTAATTTAGAAAACCTAAATAGTGAAATGATTGCTCAAGGATTAGAGCAGAAATTAAGGCTTGAAAGATTAAACAATATAGCTAAAAAACAATACAGTATTTTAAAAGAGAGCACAGGAATTAAAAAGATTGAAACGTTAGATGACAATAGTAATACTAAATTATTAAGTTAATACTAATTGAAATAGCAGATAGACAATATGTTTATCTGCTATTTTGTATTAACTATTTGATTTCTGTTCCGCCCCATTCTACTGCAACAAATCCTGTTCTTTTTTATGTAAATCAAACACATTTAATCATTTATTGATTAAACTGATAACGAAAAATTATTATGCAGGTATGCTATTAATTTTTCAGTTTGTAGAAAACGAAACTTATTAGTTGTTAGATATCTTATGGTAATAAATATATAAGGTTTCGTTTTGATACAAAAAAGCGAAGCCTTTTTTGTATTGTTACTATAGTAATCGCTATTGTAACTGATGAGATATAAACAATTTATTGGTTATATCTCTCAAGAATAATAAACGAAGATTTATTATTCTTGTATCAAATATCAAATGTAATTTGGTAATTGATATGCCCTCCGCTAAGGAGCCCACTGACATCTTTGCAGACGAAGTCTGAAAGTGTCATAGTAATTTAGAATAAATTAATAGGGAAAGGAAAAAACAGTCTAGTAGACTGTTTTACCGACGTGGCTTGTCAAGTCCAACACGAGGAGCCAAAATAAAAGGATAGGATTAATCCTATCTTTTTATTTTGGAAGTTGTAAAAAGTCCAAAAGAAGTGGAAATTTTAAAAAAAGAATTGAAAGATTTACATAAATTTGATACAATAATAAAAATTATTATGAAAGGATTTGATGATGATAATGGATTTTCGTACTCGTATTAGAGAAGGAGTTTTTACAAGTAAAGGTAAACCAGCAACTACATATAATACAAGAAGATTTATAAAAATCGAAGAATTAATTCCTGATGGATTAAATGAATTTGTTAGAGGATTAATAATTGGTATTAATGAATATTTACTCATAGAAAAAGAAGATAGGTATTCATTTAAAAGAGCCAATCAAGCAACAAAAGATGAAAATTTATATTTAGCACCACTTGAAGCAATAAGACGAAGTGTATCTAAGGTAGGAGAGGTTAATGATTCTCTTATATGGTTAGAATATGGAGAAAAAGTTTTATTCAATGAAGGTAATTATAATGCAAAGATAGTAAAGGAAAGAACTATTTATCCTAGTATAGATCCAAGAAGAATGTGTCCAAAAGATATAGCACAAGGGATTGTGCAAATTGTATATGATTCACCTGAAGGAAGCCTAATTATCCAACAAAGAGCAACTAATCCAACAATATTTAATGTATATATTTCAGATGATATGTCTGATAGACTTAAAGATAGAATATATAGTGCTGCAGCAATAGGTGTAGGTTTAGAATTAGAATCATTTTTGCAAGGATTAAACAGAAGAATTCAACGAATGGGTGGACACCGTATTACATTTAATGAAATAAAAGCTGAAAATGGGTTGGAAAGTGTTCCTGAAGAGTTTAGAACATAATAAAAAAATGTAACATAAAAGTGAAAAAGTAATATAATAAATAATAAAATATTATAAGAGGTTTTTTATGGATAGAAGTAAAAAAATTATAAAAACAAGTATTATAGGAATAATTGTTAATATATTTTTAGTTATATTTAAAACAATAATAGGATTAATAACAAATTCAATAGCAATTATACTTGATGCAATAAACAATTTAACAGATGCTTTATCATCTGTTATTACAATCGTAGGTACAAAACTTGCAAATAAGGCACCAGACAAGAAACATCCATATGGACATGGAAGAATAGAATATTTTACATCAGTTATAATATCTACAATAGTTCTGGTAGCAGGTATAACTGCAGGAAAAGAATCAATTGAAAAAATAATAAATCCAGAAAAAGTGGAGTATTCAATAATTTCACTTATAATAATTTTTGTTGCAGTTGTTGTAAAATTAATAATGGGAAAATATGTAAAAGCTGTTGGAAAAAAATTATCATCACAAAGCCTAGTAGCATCAGGGCAAGATGCGTTTATGGATGCAGTATTATCTTTTACAACATTAATTGCAGGAATAATAAACTTTATATGGAAAATAAGTATAGAAGGATTCTTAGGAGTAGCTATATCAATAATTATTATAAAATCTGCAATTGAAATATTAAAAGATACAATTGACTCAATGCTTGGTGAAAGGGCAGATAAAGACTTAGTTGATAAGTTAAAAGCTAGTATAACATCATTTAAAGAAGTGCAAGGTGCATACGATTTAAATTTGCACAATTATGGACCTTCTAAGATTATAGCATCAGTACATATACAAGTAAGGAACGATATGACAGCTGAACAAATCCACATATTAACAAGAGAAATAGAATACAAAATATACAAGGAATACGGAATCGCATTAACAATTGGAATATATGCAGCTAATGATAATGGTGAATATGGAGAGATGAAAAGAGAAATTGTCAAAACAATAAAGGAATATAACACTATATTACAAATGCATGGGTTTTATGTAAATGAAGAAAACAAAAATGTATATTTCGATTTAATAATAGATTTTGAAGAAAAAGAAAAAGAAGGCATCCTAAAAAAAATAATAGAAGAATTAAAATCAAAATATAATGATTATAATTTTAATATTATTTTAGATTCAGATATAAGTGATTAGAATTATAAAAGCAAATGGTTGTAAATCATTTGCTTTTGTGATATATATAAATTATTAAAAAAAGTAAGAATGGAATATATATTGTAAAAAAAGGAAAGTAATATATGGAATTAGTTATAAAAGATTTATATAAAAACTTTGAAAAAAAAGAAGTATTAAAAGGAATAAATTTTAAATTTGAAAAGGGAAAAATATATGGACTATTAGGAAGAAATGGAGCAGGAAAAACAACATTGTTTAACTGTATAAGTTCAGAAATACAAATAAATAAAGGTGAAATTTATTTAATTGAAAGTGAGAAACAAAGAAGGATAAATGATAGTGATATTGGTTATGTAATTTCAACACCAAATGTTCCAGAGTTTTTAACTGGAAGAGAGTTTTTGAAATTCTTTATAGATATAAATAAAAAGGAAATAAAAAATTTAAAAACAATAGATGAATATTTTGAATATCTAAAACTAGATGAAGCAGATAAAGATAAATTATTAAAAGACTATTCACACGGAATGAAAAACAAAATGCAAATGTTAATTAATATAATTGCAAACCCAAACATACTACTATTAGATGAGCCATTAACATCTTTAGATGTAGTAATGGCAGATGAAATTCAACAAATGTTAAAACAAATTAAAAGTGAACATATTATAATTTTTTCAACACATATAATGGAACTTGCTCTTAGCTTATGCGATGAAATAGTTATTTTAAATAAAGGAGTTCTTGAAAAAATAGAAAAAGCAAATCTAAATAACGAAGACTTTAAAAACAAAATAATTAATGTACTAAAGGAGGAATAGAAATGCTTGAAACTTTTTTATTATCATACAAATTAAAAACTACCTATATAACAAATAGTGTAATTTATTCATTAAAACAAATTCCACTTATAGGCAAGACAATTTCAGATGCATGTTATACAGATAAAACACTTATAATAATAGCATATATAATCTCCAGTTTAAAAACAATACTTTGGGATATTTTAATAAAAAAATTTCTATACATAATATTTATGTATATTATGATTCCATCATTATTATACTCATTTATTTATGACATAAATTTAGAAAATTTAGAAATTACCATACCAATATTAACAACATATGTTTTTCTAACAGTCATTGGTGGATTTATGAATAATGACATGTTTAAAACAAGCAAAGACAAGTACTATGCTATAATCACAATGAAAATAGACGCAAAAAAATACATAATAACAAATTACATATCGAATTTACTAAAAACAATGTTAGGGATATTAATAGCAACACTTGTATTTACAATAGGAGAACAAATGTCAATAATAACATTATTTTTATTACCAGTGTATTTAGTGCTTGTAAAAATAATTTTTACAGGGCTAAATATATTACATTTTAAAAAAACAGAAAGAATTATAAGTGGAAGTATAACAAATTTTTTTAAAATTATAGTATCAGTAATATTATTATTCATAGCATATATATTACCTATATTTAATATCGAAATAAATGAAAATATTTTTTATCTAATTTTAGCTATAACATTTGTATTAGCAATAAAAGGAGCTATAGAAATTATAAAATTTAATGACTATAAAAGAATGTATAAAGTTAGAGAAATAGAATCAGAAGCTCTTGGATTGAAGAGCATAAAATACCAACACAAAAAACTAACAGAACAAGTACATAATCAAATAGATATAGGAGAAAAATTTGAAAGTAAGAAAACAGGATATGCATTTTTCAATAAGCTATTTATAAATAGACATAAAAAAATAATAGAAAAAGCAATAAAAATAGAGACAATTATTATAATTGCAATGGTAATTGTATTAATAGGAGTAATAGAAATAATAAATGACCCAGGAACGAATTCAAGTATAAATGTTTTTTTACTTAACTCATTACCATATTTTACCTTAATAATGTTTTGGTTAAATAGAAGTGCAACAATAACACAAGCAATGTATATGAACTGTGATCATAGTATGTTAACATACAAATTCTATAGAACTCCAAAAGCAATATTAGGGCTATTTAAAGAAAGATTAAAAACACTAATTGCAGTAAATTTAATACCAGCTGGAATATTAGCAATAGAGCTACCAGCGATATTATTATTATCTGGAGGAACAGATAATCCATTAAACTATTTAGTATTATTTGTATCAATAATATCAATGAGCATATTCTTTTCAATACACCATTTAGTAATATATTATTTATTACAACCATATACAAAAGAATCAGAGCTAAAAGGAGCATCATACAAAGTAGTTCAATCTGCAACATATTTATTATGCTATTTTTTTTCAGACCTAAAAATGGATACAACAGTATTTGGATTATGTATGATAGCATTTAGTATAGGATACATATTTATATCAATGTTTTTAGTATACAAAAATGCACCAAAAACATTTAAAATAAGAAATTAAAATTTTCAAAAGGAAGAGTCAAATCTTAGAAATTTTTGGTTCAAGAGGGACAAAAAATATTCAGAATTTATTATGTAGAAGAGGAGAAATAATATAATGCCTAACATAAATGATTATTTAAAATGGAGAGGAGAGATTCCAATATCAAAAAGCTTTCCGTTTAATGAGATTGACAGTATGATTTTAGCGAGATTTTCATATTTGATTTTTGATAAAATTAATATGGAAGAAGTAGAAACGATATATTCAATATCAGAAAAAATGAAAAATTTTTCAAATGAAGAGTTTAGATATAACGGAGACAAAGAGTTAATTCAAAATTTAGGAAATAGTTTACGATTTAGAGATATGAGGGTAACTGATTTTATAGAAAACAATGAAAAAGATAACGAGAAACAGTTTGGAGCAATAGTGATACACAATAGCAAAAATGAGATATACATATCTTTTATTGGTACCAACAGAACAATTTATGGTTGGAAAGAAGATTTTAATATGTCATTTATGGAAAATGTACCCTGTCAAATTGCAGGATATCAATATCTTGGAGAAATTGCAAACAAATATAAAAACACTAAAATAAGAATTGGTGGACATTCAAAAGGAGGGAATATTGCAATTTATTCTGCTATAACAACAGAAGAAGAAATAAAAAAAAGAATAATAAAAGTATATAATTATGATGGACAAGGATTTAATAACAAATTTATAAAAAAACATGATAAAGATGCAATTATGGATAAAATACAAACATATTTTCCGCAAGAATCAATAATAGGAAGAATTATGAATCATAAAGAAAAAACAGTAGTAATTTTTAGTACAGCAAAGGGGATATTACAACATGACATATACTCTTGGCAAGTATTAGGAACAGAACCTATATATGCTTATGAACTAACCAAAACAAGTGAAATAATAAGCAAAACAGTAACCAATTGGCTAGAGAACACCACGGAAGAAAAAAGAAAAGTATTTTTCGATAGTGTATTTAGTATTATATATTCAACAGAAGCAAATACATTTGGAGATATATCTAGAGAAATAACCAAAAGTATACCAATATTATTAAAAAGCTATGTACATATATCAAAAGAAGATAAATCAACAATTACAGGAATGATTAGATTATTTTTAAAGACATATTTTACAGAGCTAATGAATAACAGATAAATTTCTCAATAGGTATGCCCCAGTTTAAAAATTTTTTAAAAAACTAGGGCATCCCAATTGAGAAATTTTATCTTGATAAATAATTAAAAACATGATATATTAAATTACATAATAGTTTGAAAGGAAGCATAAGATGGGAATCTTTAATAAAATTTTTAAATCATATTCTGAAAAAGAAGTAAAAAGAGTAATGCCTATTGTAGAAAGGATTAATTCACTAGAAGAAAATATTTCTAAATTAACAGACAGTGATTTAAAATACAAAACTCAAGAATTTAAGGATAGAGTTAGTAAAGGAGAAACGCTAGATAGTATATTACCAGAAGCATTTGCTGTTATGAGAGAGGCATCAAAAAGAGTATTGGGAATGAGACATTTTGATGTGCAACTAATTGGTGGTATTATTCTTCACCAAGGAAGAATAGCCGAAATGAAAACAGGAGAAGGAAAAACACTAGTTGCAACACTTCCAGCATATTTAAATGCAATAACAGGGAAGGGCGTTCATGTAATTACAGTAAATGATTATCTTGCAAAAAGAGATAGCGAATGGATGGGAAAAATATATAAATTCTTAGGATTATCAGTAGGTTTAGTAATTAGCGGAATGAATCAAGAGGAAAAACAAAAGGCATATTCTGCAGATATTACATATGGAACAAATAATGAATTTGGATTTGATAATCTAAGGGATAATATGGTGATATATAAAGAACAAGCGGTACAACGAGGTCTTAATTTTGCAATTGTAGACGAGATAGATAGTATATTAATTGATGAAGCTCGTACACCATTAATAATTTCAGGAAGAGGAACAGAATCATCAGACTTATATAAAAAAGCTAATGACTTTGTAAAAAGACTAACACCAAAAGTAATAGTTGAAGAAGATGTAAAAGATACAGAACAAGCAGAAGACAATGAAAAATATGATTATATTATTGATTTAAAAGCAAAATCAGCATCATTAACAGCTAAAGGAATAGAAAAAGCAGAAAAAACATTTAATGTAGAGAACTTAGATGACCTAGATAATTCAGAATTAGTACATCATATAAATCAAGCATTACGTGCACATGGAGTAATGAAGAAAGATATTGATTACATTGTAAAAGACGGTGAAGTATTAATTGTAGATGAATTCACAGGACGTATAATGTATGGAAGAAGATATAATAATGGCTTACATCAAGCAATAGAAGCCAAAGAAGGAGTAAAAATAGCAGATGAATCAAAAACATTGGCTACTATAACTTTCCAAAACTATTTTAGAATGTATGAAAAATTATCAGGAATGACAGGTACAGCAATGACAGAAGAAGCTGAATTTCAAGAAATATATAAACTTGATGTTATTGCTATACCAACAAATAAGCCAATGATTAGAAAAGATCAAAATGATGTTATTTATAAGAATGAAAAAGCAAAATTTAATGCAATTGTGGAAGAAATAAAAAAGAGTCATGAAAAAGGCCAACCAGTCCTTGTTGGAACGATTTCAATTGAAAACTCGGAAAAATTAAGTAACATTTTAAAAAGAGAAGGTATACCACATCAAGTATTAAATGCAAAATTTCACGAAAAAGAAGCAGCAATAATTGCACAAGCTGGAAAGTATGGAGCTGTAACCATTTCCACTAATATGGCAGGACGTGGTACAGATATAATACTTGGAGGAAACTCTGAATTTTTAGCAAAACAAGAAATGAAAAAAAGAGGATATTCGGACGAATTAATAGAACAAGCAGATGCTTTTAATGAAACTGATGATAATGAAATATTAAAGGCAAGGGAAAAATTTGAAGAGTTAAAAAATAAATATGAAGAAGAAATTAAAGATGAGAAACAAAGAGTAATAGAAGCTGGTGGACTAAAAATAATAGGAACAGAAAGACATGAATCAAGGAGAATAGATAACCAATTAAGAGGAAGAAGTGGACGTCAAGGAGATGTAGGAGAATCAAGATTCTTTATATCGCTGGATGATGACTTAATGAAAATATTTGGTGGTGATATGATAACAAATGTATATAATACTATTGGAATGGATGAAAATATTCCAATAGAAGCACGAATAATATCATCAGCAGTTGAAAATGCACAAAAAAGAGTAGAAGGTAGAAACTTTAGTATACGTAAAAATGTTTTGCAATATGATGATGTTATGAACACACAAAGAGAAATAATATACGGTCAAAGACGAGACGTATTAGATGGTAAGAATTTAAAAGAAAGCATATTAAAGATGATAGAACCAGTAGCAATTGGAGTTACATCTAATTTCTTTACAGGTGAAGAAAATATTAGTAAAGAAGCTCTTGCTCAAGAAATTAAAATAAACTTTGGTATTGAAGGATTAAAATCTATAGAAAAAGAGACATTAAATCAAAGGGAGATTATAGAAGAAATAGTAGAGATTGCAAATGAGAAGTATGAAAAAAAAGAACAAGAGAATGGACAAGAAGAAACAAGAGAATTAGAAAGAGTAGTTATGCTAAAGGTAGTAGATCAAAGATGGATGGATCATATTGATGCAATGGATGATTTAAAAGATGGAATAGGATTACGAGCATATGGACAAAAAGACCCTGTAGCTCAATACAGAATAGAAGGATTTGACATGTTTGATGAAATGGTTGCTGGAATACAAAGAGATGTTATAAAAATTTTATTAAATATTCAAAAAGCAGGGGAAGTAAAAAGAACACAAACAGCAACAATAACATCTGCAGCACAAGAAAAATTACAAAGTATAAATGTAGTTACAGAAGGAGGTCCTACACAAAAAGTAACTCAAGAATCAAAAAGAGAACCAATAGTAAACCAAGGCCCAAAAGTAGGAAGAAATGATCCATGCCCATGTGGAAGTGGCAAAAAGTACAAACAATGTTGTGGAAAATAATTTCGCAAAGCCTTATAAAATAAGGAAATGTGAAAAAATGAAAAATTAGAAAAAATGTCCACAGAGGTCAAAATGTCCACAATTCGTCCACGAAATAATAATTTTGAGGACGAGAATTAGAAAAACCTATATAAATCAAGGAAAAATCTACGTGGACAAACTATGTGGACAATGTTATATAAATGTCAGCATTCGTGAATGTTGGCATTTTTTCGTTCACTAAATTATAGTGAAGGAGAGAAAATTATGGTAAGCGTAAGAAAACGTGGAAAGGTATATGAATACCGATTTGAAATTGCAACAGTTGAGGGAACAAGAAAATGGATATCAAAGTCTGGATATCCAACAAGACAGGAAGCATTTAAGGAGGGTGCAAAAGCATATAATGATTTTTATTATAATGGTACTAAAACACAGTTAAGAGAAAAAATGTCTTATGCAGACTTTTTAGATTATTGGGTTGATACTTATGCAAGTTTCAATTTGCATTATTCTACAACAGTAGCATATATAAACATTATAAAGAATCACGTTAAACCTAGAATAGGTTATTATCAATTATGGCAATTAGATACTAGATTACTTCAAGAATTTATAAATAAGATATATGTTGATTATTCTTTTTCTAAAAATTATATGGCTAGTATATTAAAAGTTGTTAAAGGTTCATTAAAATATGCGTGTTATACACTAAATTATATAAATACTAATCCGGCAGAACACGTACACGCACCTAGAATAGATAAAATACAAAGCGACCCTGCTCATATTTTTACACAAGAAGAATTTGAGAGAATATTAGAAAGATTTAAAGGGACACATTCAATTTATTATTCATTTTTAACAGCATATTATACAGGTATGAGAGTATCAGAAGTATATGGATTAACTTGGGATTGTATTGATTTTGAAAAGAAAACTTTAACAATAAATAAAAATATTATAAAGAAAAATCAATATGGACTTCCTAAAAGAAAAAGCATAACAAAAGGTCATTCAGTTGGTGTATGGTATTATGGTGATTGCAAGAATCCTCAAAGTAGAAGAACAATATCCATTGGAGATACTTTAATAAATGCTTTAAAAGAATATAAAAAAGAACAAGAAGAAAATAGAAAATTTTATGGAGATTCTTATTTATGCTATTATGAAAAGAAAGTTCTTAATGAAATTACAAATAGAGAAGAAATTAAATTACTTGAAGCAAAAGCAGAATTAGGAGTTGGATTAAAAGAAGCACAATTAGTTTTTGTAAAAGAAAACGGACAATTTTTAGGTACTGATTCTCCTAAATATGCCTTTAAAGTTATTCATTATGAATTAGGAATAAATTGTAGATTTCACGATTTTAGAGATACACACGCAACAAAATTGATAGAAAGTGGTGCTGATATTAAGGCAGTTTCAAAAAGGTTAGGACATTCAACTATTCAAACAACTTATAATATATATGTTAAAGTGACAAATAAAATGGAAAATGATACAGTTAATAAGTTTGAGGAATATACGAATACATTAGAAATACCTAAAACAGTTGAAATGCCATATTTAGCATAGGAGAGTGATTAGAGTGAAAAATAAAAAAATAAAGTTGCCTATATATAATAATGAGATAGAAATAATAATAAATGCCTTAATTGAGTTTAGAAATGAAATAATAAAGCAAGGAAGATATGCTAATCCTATTGATGAACTTATTATTAAAGTAAATAAATAGCACATTTGGACTGATTATAAATAGTCAGTTCTTTTTTTATGCCAGAAATGGAGTACATAGCCATTTTACTTAATTGTAGAGTGGCTAAATTAAAAAGAAAGGAGGAGAATATATGCAAGAAAGTAAGTGCAAGGTAATTGCTATTACAAATCAAAAAGGTGGCGTTGGTAAAACAACAACAACTTTTAATCTAGGAGTAGCATTAGCGAAACAAGGTAAAAAGGTTTTAATAGTTGATGTTGATCCACAGAGCAACTTAACTACTTATGCAGGTTGGTACAAAGAAGAAGATTTAAAATATACTTTATCTGATTTGATGGAACAATCAATGAATGATGAAGAAATTAAAACAAAAGAAAGTATATTACACCACAAAGAGAATATAGATTTGATTCCATCTAGTTTAAATCTATCTGCATTAGAAAACTCACTAGCCTATGCTATGAGTAGAGAATACACTTTAAGGAATTGTTTATCTGTTGTAAAAAACGATTATGACTATATCTTATTAGATTGTCAGCCAAGTTTAGGTATGCTAACTATAAATGCTCTTGCTAGTGCAGATAGTGTCCTAGTTCCTGTGCAAAGTGAATATTTTGCATTAAGAGGAATGACCGATTTATTTAAGATAATAAATAAGGTAAGAAGGCAAATAAATCCTACACTAAAAATAGATGGAGCATTTCTAACATTAGTAGATAAAAGGACTAATCTAACAAAAGAAATAGAAAAACAGATAAAAGACAATTATGGGAGTATATTAAAGTTGTATGATACTAAAATACCTCGTGCTGTTAAAACTGCTGAATCTACTTCGTCTGGGGGAAGTATATTTTCTTATGATAAAAGTGGTGTTGTAGCAGAAGCATATTCTTCGTTGACAAAGGAGGTGCTTGATGATGGCAAAAGACTTATCAAAAATGCCACTGCCAAAGTTAGATGACCTTTTTACAACAGAAGAAGAAAGAACTAATGCACAATTAGAAAAAGTTATTGATATAAAAATAAGTGATATTGATGACTTCCCAAATCACCCATTTAAAGTCATTGAAAATGATGATATGTATAATATGCGTGATAGTATCAAAGAAAATGGTGTATTAGTACCTGCATTAGTAAGGCAAAAGCCAGATGGTAGATATGAAATGGTATCCGGGCATAGAAGAAAATATGCAAGTCAATTAGCAAATAAAGAAACTATACCGTGTATTGTAAGGGATTTAACAGATGATGAAGCAATTATCATAATGGTAGATAGCAACTTACAAAGAGAAGAAATACTACCAAGTGAAAAAGCACACGCCTATAAAATGAAATATGAAGCAATAAAACATCAAGGTAAACGAACAGACTTAACTTCATCGCCGGTGGCGACAAAGTTGGATAGTGCTTCTATTATAGGTAAAGAAAGTGGAGAAAGTCGTGACCAAGTTTATAGGTATATGAGTTTAAATAATTTAATACCAGACTTATTAGATATGGTAGATAATGATGTTTTAAAACAAAAACCAAGTATAGCATTAAGACCGGCAGTAGAGTTATCACACTTAACCGAAGAAGAACAATATCAATTACTTGATTGTATTGAATATTGTGACGCTACCCCATCACACGACCAAGCAATTAGATTAAGAGCATTGAGTAAATCAAAAACACTTACTCAAAATGAAATTGATAGGATTATGTCAGAAGAAAAACCTAATCAAATCCCACATATCAGTTTCAATGAAACAAGAATCAGAAGTGTACTCCCAAAAGAGATAAAGGGAAAAAACATTGAAGATTTTGTTATTAAAGCCATTGAATTTTATGGAAAGCACTTACAAAAACAAAAATCAATGGAAAGATAATGGGAGTTTATATTCCACAAATCCCTCCTTACAATCCACCCTAGTATTACTAACTATTTATTACTAACTGAAAAAAGTATGTATAAATTAGAAATCGCAGAAATGAAAATTACTAAGCATTATGCTAGATTAAAAGTAATCAAAGGAGAGTGATTAGAATGAAAAAAATAGTTTTTAGTATTTTATGCACAGTAATAGCAAGTGCAATAGTAGGAGTTAATTCTTTGCTTAACACAACACCAAAAGAGCAACCTAAGGAACAACTAAAACAAGAAACCAAAATTGAGCAAGTTGATGAGAAAATAGATACAGAAGATATCGCAGTTAAAGACGAGGAAAATCAAGATGGAATTGTTGAAAAACCAAGTGAAACTGAAAAAAATGAAAAATTAGAAACTAAATCAAAATCAACGAATAAACCTAGTTCTTCGGTTAGTAATGTTCCTAAACAAGAAACACCACAAAAGCAAGAAAGTAGTAGCAATTCAAATGTTGCTTCTACACCACAACAACCTACACAAAATACTACACAAACACCACAACCAAGTTCTAATACACAGAGTAATACTTCTGGACAAACGAACAAAGTATCAACATCATTTTACGATTCAATAACAGGTGGAAAAAAAGAGTTTAGTTCTGAAAGTGCTTGTTTTGCAAGAGGTACACAAATACAAAATGCAGAACTAGATTATGTTCTTAATTACAATGAACAACATCCAGAAGCACCAATACAACCAGAAATAAACTATTTTAGATGTTATCCGGTTATTGATGAACAAGGAGAGGGTTGGTATCTTCATTTCTTTTGCAGAAGTGGAGAGGGATTAGATTCAACACTAAAATCAAAATATTAAAATGACTCATAAAGAGTCATTTTTTTATGGAAAGGAACAGAAATGTTAAAAAATATAGGAATAGCACTACTAATTTTGATAGTGCTTTTTTGTTATTCTGCCTGTGTTGTTTCGGGCAGATGTTCACGAGAGGAGGAAAAAAACAATGAAAAAATGCGTTAAATATTTTTTAGTAATGTTTGGATTACTAATAGGATTTACTGTTAATGCACACGCTGTTCAAGCAGCAACTTTAAGTATGAATTATTCTGATTATTGGTATTATAGAGCCCACGGTGATGGAAGTGATGTTCATTCTTGGCATTTTACTCTATATGAAGTAGATGGCGAAGTAGCATATTGTATAGAGCCAAATATACCAGAAGGAACAACTTATTCACAAGGTAGTTGGGAACAAACCGGATTATCTAATTCAATTAAAGAAAGAATACTTTTAATTGGATATTATGGATATACTTATCCGGGACATCAAACACTTGAATATAGAGCAGCAACGCAAGGGTTAATATGGGACACTATTGTTGGACACGGTGCGCATACAACTTTTTGGACTGCAAGATATGCAAATGGAAGTCAATTTGATGTATCTGCACAACAAGCAGAAATAGAAAGACTTATCTCACACCATTACGATAGACCATCATTTAATGGTGGAGTTTATAGATTACAAGTAGGAGAAACTTTAACACTTACTGACACTAATGGAGTATTAGGAAATTATGACATAAGTGTTAATGGAGCAGATTATAATGTTGATGGAAATAATTTAACCATAAAGCCAACAAGAGATGGTGCTATTGATATTACTTTAAGTAAGAAAATGCCTTATAACTCTGCTTATAAACTATTTGTTGGAGATGGTATTCAAAATATGTATGTACCGGGAACTACTGATCCGGTTATAGCAAAAATACGAGTTAATAGTTATTATGGAGAGGCTGAAATAACAAAGAAAGATAAAGAAACTAATCAAACAACTCCACAAGGACAAGCAACTCTAAAAAATGCTGAATATGGTGTTTATGAACAAGCCACAGGAAAACTTGTGACAACAATTAAAACAGATGAAAATGGATATGGTAAAAGTCCAAAAGTTCTACCTTATAATTCTTATTACTTACAAGAAATAAATCCTAGTGAGGGTTATTTACTTGATAATACAAAATATAATTTTGATTTAAAAGGTAAAGAAAATGAAAAATTAGATGTATTTGAAACAGTAGTTAAGAATTATATAAGTATTTTAAAACAATATGAATTTGTAGATGGAGAAACAACTTTCTTAAATGCAGAAAAAGGAATAACATTTGAGATTTATTATCCAAATGGAGAGAAGTTTGATGAAATAACTACTGATAAAAATGGTTATGCAACAATAAATCTTCCTTATGGTATATGGAAGTTCCATCAAGTTAATTCAACAACAGGTTATGAAAAAATTTATGATTTCTTTATAACAGTTGATTATAATTCTGAAAAAGAACAATATTATAATATTTTAAATAATGCTTTATCAGCATATTTACAGGTATTTAAAACAGATATAGAAACAGGTAAAACTATTGCATTAGCAAATACTACTTTCAAGATTTTAAATACTGATACTAATCAATATGTTAGTCAATATGTTGGTGGAAAGGTTTATAGCGAGTTTTAAACTGATGAAAATGGTAGATTTATATCTTATTTAAAATTAGTTGCAGGAAACTATAAACTAATTGAAACAGAAAGCCCACAAGGGTATTTGTTAGATACAAAAGGTTTGAATTTTACTATTGGAGATAATACTCATTATGCTTATACAACTTATGGTCCATTTATTACGGTGTATTATAAAAACACACCAATAAAAGGACAAATAGAAATCTCTAAAAGTGGAGAGTTATTTGAAATAGAAGATGATACTTTCAACTATAATGGTAAAAAATCATTAAAAGGAATTGTTTATAATATCTATGCAGAAGAAGATATTAAATCACCAGATGGTAATCATATTTACTATGAAAAAGGCGATTTAGTAGGAACTATGACAACTAATGAAGATGGGTATGCGATAAGTGAAAAACTACCTCTTGGAAAGTATATTGTTAAAGAAGTTCAAACAGATGATGAATATGTACTTGATGAAACAGAGTATCATATTGAATTAACAGAAATAGATAACAAAACAGCAGTGGTTTATGATTCACTTGAAATGACCAATATTTTAAAGAAAGGTAAAATTGAGTTTACTAAAACAGATTTAGTAAATGGCGAAGTAATACCAAATACTATTATAGAAATCTATACCGAAAACAATGAACTAATATTTACAGGAACTACTGATAAAAATGGTAAAGTTGTTGTAGATGAATTAAAAGTAGTAAAATACTATGTTTTAGAAAAAGAAGCAGCAACAGGTTATGTTATTACTGATGAGAAAGTTTATTTTGAAATTAAAGACAATGGAGAAATTGTAAAAGCAGAAATGAAAAATAAACCTATCACAGGAACGGTAGAAATAACTAAACAAGATGTATCTACAAGTGAACCACTACCAAATACTCTTATAGAAGTTTATAACGATAAAGATGAGTTAGTATTTAGTGGTAGAACAGACGAGAATGGTAAAATCATAATTGAAGATTTAAGATATGGAAAATACTATTTCGTTGAAAAAGAAGCACCAGAGGGGTACACTTTAAACCCAGAAAAAATGTATTTTGAAATACTTGAAGAAGGAGAAATTGTTAAGTGTACTATGGTAGATGAGAAAGTTATTATAGAAGTTCCAAATACAGGAGTAGATGATAATCATATTGCAGAGATATTTGGATCATTACTAATTTTAAGTGGAATAGGAGTTATTGTTTATGTTAAAAAGAAAAGAAAATAATAATAGTAAAAGTAGAAAGGGTCAACTTATAATAGTTGGCTCTTTTCTTATCTTATTAGGAATATCAGTTGTAGGAGGTAAGTATCTTTATAACTATCTTTTAGATAGAGCAGAAGATATTAAAATTGAAGAATTTTATGAAATACAAGAAACAATAGATGATGAAACTATTGTTGATGAAACACCAACCAAAGAAAAACAAGAAGAAACTAAACAAGATAACACTAATTATATTGCAGTAATTAAAATACCAAAAATAGGACTTGAAAAAGGTTTATGTGAAAAAGGTAGTTATTGCAATAATGTGAATAGAAATATTCAAATATTAAAAGAATCAACTTATCCAGATATAGCAAATGGTAATTTTATATTAGCCGGACACTCTGGAACAGGTAGAGTATCTTATTTTAGAAATCTTAATAAATTATCACAAGATGATGAAGTAAGCATTTTCTATCAAGGAAAAGAGTACAAGTATAAAGTTGTTAATATGTATGATATTGAAAAGACAGGTACTGCTAATATCATTAGAAACAAAGAAAAAACAACTCTAACTTTAATTACTCGTAGGCATAATACAAATAAACAAATTGTTGTTATCTGTGAATTAGTTGAAACAGTATAGGAGGGTTAGACTATGGATAACAAATATAATCTTAATCAAATAACAAAAGCATTAGAAAAGTTATTTGGTGCAGGATTTAATACTGATAAGAAAATTCTAGCAATGAAACTAGAAGATTTAGTTAAGATGGGAACTCTAACATCTTCTGAAATATCAATAATAATTGATTTTAGAACAGCAGTTAAAAACAAACAAATAACTGCTTTTTTAAGTGGATATAAAGAGAAAGGAAATGAGCGCAAATGAAAAAATTTGAAATTGATGTAGATATAAATGGAACTATCACTTTTGAAGTAGAGGCTAAAAACAAACAAGAGGCACAAGCAAAAGTTGATGACATTTTAAGTAATACTTCTGTTAAGGAAGCATTAGCAAATTATAGAAATAATATTGTTTTAAATGAAAAAGTAAAACAAGAAAAAGATAGGGAAAGATAGGAGGAATTATAATGGCATATTCAAAGAGAATACCACCAATTAAAATTAAATTAAATGTAGATGACTATAATAAACTTGTTCAAATATTAGACAATATGATTGATTGTGGAAATGAATATTATTCTAGTAAATGTTCTAAAATGAAAGACAAGTTATTAAGGTATAGTGTTCCTTTAAAAGAAGAAGATGGAACAGAATTAGTGGATATGAGATTTTACAACAATGAAATGGTAGATTTATTTATGATTTTCTTTTTTGGAGTTGGAGATATTGATATTCACACAAACTTCTATGATGTTTTAGTTAGAGTAAGAGAAAAAATCAAAGAAGATAAAACAAATAATGAATAGTCTAATTTAGAATAGGAGGTGCAATATGGCGAGTAAATTAAGACTAATTACAGACCTTTATGGAGAAACCTTAACTCAAATAAGCAATAATCCAGATGAATGGATGTCCTTTTTGGAATGTGCTGCAATGAACTACAAATACCCTTTTAATGACCAAGTTTTAATTTATGCACAAAGACCACAAGCAGTTGCCTGTGCTAAAATAGAGGCTTGGAATAAACAAGTAGGTAGATGGGTTAATCGTGGTGCAAAAGGAATAGCACTTCTTTCAGAAGATAATGGCTATACTAACTTGCGATATGTATTTGATATTGCAGATACCAATAGTAAATATGGTAAAAGTTTTAGATTATGGTCAGTTTCTAAACCTTATGAATTAGACATTATTGAGTCATTAGAAAACAAGTACGGAGAACTTGAAGATAAAAGTTCTCTGGGACTTGCAATTAAGTCAGTATCAAAGATAATTGTTGAAGACAATATACAAGACTATTTAGAAGATTTAATGTTTTATAGAGAAAATAGTTCTCTTGAATCACTAGATGAAGAAAGTGTAAAAACATTATTTCAAAATGCACTTTCAAATAGTATTGCATTTTCAATGATTAAAAGGTGTGGATTAAATCCAAATGAATATTTTACTCATAAAGACTTTGTAGAAATATTAAGTTTTAATAGTTATGACACTATAACAAGAATAGGTGTTGCAACAAGTGAAATATCAGAAATGGGACTTCGTGAGATTTATAATACAATTAAAAATCTGCGAATTAACGAAATAAATAAAATTCGCACATTTGATATAAATAATGATTTGTCTTATGATGTAAGCGAAAGCAGTAATACTGCTGAAAGGAGGAATAATTATGATAACTTACACACGTCAAGGGGATTATCAAATTCCAGATCTATCAATGCCAGAGAACAAGATACAAGTGGAGGGCAAATACGCAATGATGAGATTAAGGTACTTGAAAGAGAACAAGAAATCTCTATACACAACTCTACTAATGAGCAATCAACTTCCAGACCACTTGATGAGTATTCAAGAAACAGCGATGGAGAGAATAGAACAGATAGTATCAGAGTTGAAAGAGAAAGAGAAGATAACAGAGAAGATGAAACAACAAGACCCAATGAAATGGACAGGCTTAATGAACAACTTGAAGAAGTCAGCAGAGGAGATAGTAGCGAACGAGTTGATATACGCCTAAATATCTATGAGCCAGATAAGTCTAAAACTTCTTATGTTGTATTAGATGAAAAGATAAATCAAATATTAAGTACAAATCCACATTTAAGAAAATCAAATAAAGAAATTAAAGATTTTATTAACAATGAAAAAGATATTAGCAAAAGAGCAGAGTTCCTTAAAGGAATATTTAATTCGGATTATACCGGTGTTATAGTTGATGACCAAATGTATGGTTATAAAACTTATGACAACGGTATTTTATTTTGGAAAGGTAATTTTTTATCAAGAGATACAGAAAGTTTTGTTAGTTGGGAAGATTTAACTTATCATTATGAGGCAATGATATTATTAAATCAATTAAATGATAGAATTAAGCCTTTGCCAAGTATGACAGACCAATTATCTTTGATTGATGATAATAGTGAAAAGACTGTATCAGATTTAGAGTTTACACAAGAGTTTGTTGATAGATACTTAACTGAAAGTGGAACAGAAACTAAATATGCTATTTATGAAATGTTCCAAAAAAGTCTATCAACAGATGATAATATCAATTATCTTAAAAATCTTTATGGTATAGGTGGAGCAAGTGGAACTATCAAAGGCTCTGGTATAGGAATAAATTATGATTCAAAAGGTATTCGCTTTTATCGTGGTTATTTTGACGCTAGTGCGACAGAACAACTATTTAAGTGGAATTATATTGAAAAGAGAATAAAGACGCTTATACACGAAGATAGATACCTTAATTCAAAGGAATTAGAAGAATATCCTAATTGGTTAGAAAAACAAGAACAAGAAAGAGAGTTTGCAGAGGCAGAAAATAATATGGCAGAAAGTATTGTTCCAGAACTAGCCGAAGAAGAATATGACTATCAATATCATTTAGGAGATAAAGTTTATATTGGTGCAGATGAATATGAAATATTAAGTATTGGAGATTTTAATGTAGTCTTATATGATTATCAATATCCATTATTTAATCGTGAAATGTCAAAAGAAGAATTTGATAGGAAAGTAAAAGAAAATCCTGCAAATGACCACCTTAAAGTTAAAATAAATGATATTGTAGAGCAAAAACAAGAAGAAAAAAGTGAAGTAATAGAAACAAAAGAAGAAATATCAGTTCCTGCTGAAATTGATGATGTAGAAGTAAAAGAAGAAATCATTATTCCAGAGTTTGAAAAGAAAAAAAGTAATAAGATTAGAAGTTTTGATATACACCCAGATATACCAAGTTCTGATCGTAGTCAATTTAGAATTGAAAACGATAGTCTTGGAGAGGGAACACCAAGAGAAAAGTTTAATCGTAATGTAGAAGCAATTAAAGTTCTAAAAAAATGTGAAGAAGAAGATAGATTTGCTACCCCAGAAGAACAAAAAATATTATCTCAATATGTAGGTTGGGGAGGACTTCCACAAGCATTTGATGAAATGGATTCTTCTTGGAGTAATGAATACAACATTTTAAAGAACTTACTTGATGAAACAGAGTATTCACAAGCACGAGAATCAACTTTAACGGCTTTTTATACACCACCGGTAGTAATTAGATCAATGTATAAAGCATTAGAAAATATGGGACTTAAAACCGGTAATATATTAGAGCCTAGTTGTGGAACAGGAAACTTTATAGGTATGCTTCCAGACTCATTAAAAGATTGTAAGTTATATGGTGTAGAACTTGATTCTATAAGTGGTAGAATAGCAAGACAACTATATCAAAAATCCACTGTCGCAGTTCAAGGTTATGAAGATACTAATCTTCCTAATTCTTTCTTTGATGTTGCAGTAGGAAATGTTCCTTTTGGAGATTTCAAAGTATTAGATAAGAAATATGATAAGAATAAGTTTTTAATTCACGATTATTTCTTTGCTAAAACACTTGATAAAGTAAGACCGGGAGGAGTTGTAGCATTTATAACTTCAAAAGGTACACTAGATAAAGAAAATCCTAGTGTTAGAAGATATATTGCACAACGAGCAGACTTATTAGGAGCAATTAGACTACCTAATGATACCTTTAAAGCAAATGCCGGTACAGAAGTCACATCAGACATTATTTTCTTACAGAAAAGAGATTCAATAACTGACATTGAGCCAGATTGGGTATATCTTGGAGAAAATGAAAATGGAATAAAGATGAATCAATATTTCATAGATAATCCAGATATGATAATGGGTAATATGGAAATGATTTCTACTAGGTTTGGTTATGACTCTGCTTGTATATCTGATGGTGGTAATTTAGAAGAAAAACTAGAAGAAGCAATTTCAAATATACACGCCGAAGTAAAAGAATATGAACTAGATGATATAGGAGAAGAAGATAATTCTATTGAAGCAGATTTAACTGTTAGAAACTTCTCATATACCATTGTAGATGACCAAATCTATTTTAGAGAAAATAGTAGAATGTATCCACAAGAACTTGCTATGACTACTGAAAATAGAGTAAGAGGACTTATTGAAATAAGGGACTGTGTGAGAACTCTTTTAGAGTATCAAACAGAAGATTATCCAGATGAAGATATAAAGAGAGAACAGGCTAAATTAAATCGCTTATATGACGCTTTTACAAAGAAATATGGACTAATCAATAGCAGAGGTAATAACTCTGCTTTTTCTAACGATTCAAGTTATTATTTATTATGTTCTCTTGAAATATTAGATGAAAATGGAAACCTTGCAAGAAAAGCAGATATGTTCACAAAAAGAACTATCAAACCTAAAACAGAAATAACATCAGTTGATAATGCAAATGACGCCTTAATTGTTTCGCTATCTGAAAAAGCAAGAGTTGATATAAACTTTATGCAACAATTATGTGGTAAAGATATGGACGAAATGCTTAAAGATTTAGAGGGAGAAATATTCAATGTTCCAGAATATGGAGAGCCTAATCATTGGGTGACTGCTGATGAATATTTATCTGGAAATGTTAGAGAAAAGTTAAGAATAGCAGAAAAGTTTGCAGAAACTGATGATAGATTTAATGTTAATGTGAAATATCTTAAAGAAGTTCAACCAAAGGATTTAAGTGCTAGTGAAATAAGTGTTAGACTTGGATCAACTTGGATACCACCAGAAGATATAAAAGTATTTATAGAATACTTATTAAATCCTAACTATTATGCTAGTCAGAATATTAGAGTTCATTATATGGAATCTACTTCTGAATGGTATATAGATGGTAAAAACTATGACAAGTATAATGTAAAAGCAACTAACACTTATGGTACAAGTAGAGCCAATGCTTATAAGATTATTGAAGATAGTTTGAATTTGAAAGACACAAGAATTTATGATTATTATGAGGACGAAAATGGTAAGAAAGTCGCAGAATTAAATAAAAAAGAAACTGCAATAGCACAGGCAAAGCAAGAACAAATTAAACTTGCTTTTGAAGAATGGATATGGAAAGACCCAGAACGCAGAGAAAGATTAGTCCAATCATATAATGAAAGATTTAATTCTATTAGACCTCGTGAATATGATGGAAGTCATATCACTTTTGATGGAATGAATCCAGAAATAACTTTAAGAACTCATCAAGTAAATGCGATAGCAAGAATACTTTATGGGGGTAATACTTTACTTGCTCACGAAGTTGGTGCAGGTAAAACTTATGAAATGGTAGCAGCAGCAATGGAGTCAAAAAGATTAGGATTATGTAATAAATCTTTATTTGTAGTTCCTAATCATATAGTAGAACAATTCGGTCAAGAGTTCTTACAATTATATCCTAGTGCAAATATTTTAGTCACAACTAAAAAAGATTTTGAAACTGCTAATCGTAAAAAGTTTTGTTCAAGAATTGCAACAGGAGATTATGACGCAGTTATAATTTCTCATTCACAATTTGAAAAGATACCAATGTCAGTTGAAAGACAAATTGCAATAATTCAAAAGCAAATAGATGATATAACTTTTGGTATTCAAGATTTAAAGAATAGTAATGGTGAAAGATTTTCTATTAAACAAATGGAGAAAACTAAAAAAAGTTTAGAAACAAGACTTGCTAAACTTAATGATACTTCAAGAAAAGATGATGTTATCACTTTTGAAGAATTAGGTGTTGATAGAATATTTGTAGATGAAGCACATTATTATAAAAACTTATTCCTTTATACCAAGATGAGAAATGTAGGAGGAATAGCACAAACAGAGGCACAAAAGTCATCAGATTTATTTATGAAATGTAGATATTTAGATGAACTTACTGACGGAAAAGGTGTAGTGTTTGCAACAGGAACTCCGGTTTCTAATTCAATGGTAGAGTTATATACTATGCAAAGATATTTGCAATATGGAGAACTAGAAAAAAGACATCTCCAACAATTTGACGCTTGGGCTTCAACTTTTGGAGAAACTGTGACTGCCATAGAATTAAGTCCAGAGGGAACAGGTTATAGAGCAAAAACTAGATTTGCAAAGTTCTTTAATCTACCAGAACTTATGGCAATGTTTAAGGAAGTTGCAGATATACAAACCTCTGATATGCTAAATCTTCCTGTCCCAAAAGCAAACTATCATAATGTAGTTATTGAGCCTAGTGAGATACAAAAAGAATTAGTTAAAGACTTATCTGAAAGAGCAGAAAAGATAAGAAATAAAATGGTAGATGCGTCAGTTGATAATATGTTAAAGATTACAAATGACGGAAGAAAATTAGCACTAGATCAGAGATTATCTAATGATATGTTAGATGACTTTGAGCATAGTAAGGTAGCAACTTGTGCAGAAAATATTTATGATATATGGAATAAAACGAGTGATGATAAATCGGCACAATTAGTGTTCTGTGATTTATCAACACCACACAATGATGGTAAGTTTAATGTCTATAATGATTTGAAAACAAAACTAATAGACAGAGGAATACCAGAAGAAGAAATTGCTTTCATACACGACGCAAATACAGACGCAAGAAAGCAAGAATTATTCAATAAAGTTAGACGAGGACAAGTAAGAGTTTTAATGGGAAGTACACAGAAAATGGGTGCAGGAACAAACTGTCAAGACCGACTAATTGCTCTACACGATTTAGATTGTCCTTGGCGACCAAGTGATTTAATACAACGAAGTGGAAGAATAATTAGACAAGGAAATAAGAATCCAGAAGTAGATATTTATAGGTATGTCACAGAGGGAACTTTTGACGCATATTTATATCAGTTAGTAGAAAATAAACAAAGATTTATTTCTCAAATAATGACTTCTAAAACTCCTGTAAGATTTGCAGAAGACATAGATGAAACAGCATTATCTTATGCAGAAATTAAAGCACTTGCAGCCGGTAATCCAGATATTATTGAAAAAACAGAACTTGATACACAAGTAGCAAAACTTAAATTATTAAAGCAAACTTATTTAAGTGAAAAATATGATTTAGAAGATAAAGTTATAAAATTTTATCCAAATGAAATCAAAAGATTAGAAAATAGAATAGAAGATATGAAAGAAGATTTAGAAATATTTAAAGCCAATGAAACACCAGATAATTCATTCGTAAAAATGATTATTAAAGGAGAAATTTTCACAGAAAGAAAAGACGCAGGAGAAAAAATCATTGAAATATGTAAGTCAATGACTAATCCAGAGCCAATAGAAATTGGGGAATATAAAGGCTTTAAAATGATGTTATCTTTTGATACTATGGATAGAAAGTTTTATATGGGTATGAAGAATAATCTATCATACAAAGTAGAACTTGGTAGTGACCCTAGTGGTAATATTACTCGTATTGATAATGTGTTAAATGGTATTGAAAATAAACTATCAAATACAAAAAATAATTTAGAAGATACAAAAAAGAACTATGAAAATGCCAAGATAGAAATTGAAAGACCATTCCCACAGGAAGAAGAATTAAAAGCCAAATCTAAACGATTAGATGAACTTAATATCAAGTTAAATCTTAATGAAAAGGATAAAGAAATTGTTGACGATGGTGGTGAAGATGTGAGTGATAATCAAGTTCCAAAAAAAGAATATGAAAGATAATTATTAAAGTATGAGAGTGATTTTAGGTAAAACTATTATCACTCTTTTTTTTATTTTATAGAAAGGATTGATACTATGGAAGAAAAAATAAGAGAAGAATTGTATGAAAAATTATCACTAGAATATGATACTTTTATTGAAGAAGTTAAAAAACTATCACCAGAAAAAATCATTGATAAATCTTATGAAAAAGTTATGAAAGAAGAATTAGTTTCAATGTTTTATCCGGAAAGTGAACAATATGACATTAGTGATATTAAAGCACTTAATAAAAGTGAAAGTCCTCTTGAAGAATTATATCAAGGTTGGATGGATGAAGATAGTGGTATTCATCAAGCACTTGAAAGTAGTGTTGAAACAACAATAGATTTCTTAAAAAAAGAACAAAAAAGTAAGAATAAAGATTTAGAAAGGTAGGTAATAAATTATGGCTTATTATCAACCCGAAGAAATACAAAAGGCAAAAGAAATGGATTTGTTAACTTATCTACAAAACTATGAGCCAGATGAATTAGTGCATTTTAGTAGAGGAACTTATATGACTAGAACACACGATAGTTTAAAGATAAGTAATGGTATGTGGTATTGGTTTTCAAGAGGAATAGGAGGAAAAACTGCATTAGAATATTTAATCCAAGTAAGAGATTATTCTTTTATTCAGGCAGTAGAAACAATTTTAGGTTATTCAAACGAAAGACCACCAATAACATATCAACAACCTAAAAAAGTACAAAATATAAGACTTATTTTGCCAAAAAAATCAGACTCAACTGATAGAGTTATTAACTATCTAACAAGTCGTGGAATTGATAAAGATATTATTAGTGAGTGTATAGATAATCATTTGATTTATGAAGATTTGCCTAATCATAATGTTGTATTTGTTGGTTATGATAAAAACAAAATTCCAAGATATGCAGGAGTAAGAGCAACAAATGATAGTAGGTATATGAAAGACGCCTATGGAAGTCATAAGGCTTTTTCTTTTAAATTAGATTCAATAATACAAAGTGATACAGTACACTTATTTGAGAGTGCTATTGATTTATTATCATACGCTACACTTAATAAATTAGATAACAAAGAATGGTATAATGATAATTTACTTTCACTTGCCGGAGTATATCAACCGGCTAAAAAAATAGATGAAAGTAAGATACCATTAGCATTAAATTACTATCTAAATCAGAATCAGAATATTAAAAAAATATATCTTCATTTTGATAATGATAGTGCAGGAAGAATAGCAACGATGGCACTTAAAACTGTTCTCCCAAAACAATATGAAGTCATTGATGATCCACCAAAAGTTGGAAAGGATTTCAATGACTTTTTATGTGCCAAATTAGGAATAAATTATAAAAAAAGATATGAAAGAGAGAGATGAAAATTATGAAATTTAATTATTTAAAGTTAGCAGAAATTATTAAAACAAGAAGAAATGAATTGGGTATTTCAACAAGAAAACTTGCTGAAAAAATAGGTATAAGTCACGCCGAAATATCAAGATTTGAGAATGGATTAAAACCAAGTTTTTATTTCATTCCGTTTGTAAAAATGTGTAAGGAATTAGATTTAGACCTTATGGATTTGTTAATTGAAGTTGGACTTTTAGATGAAACAACTGATAAAAAATATATAGTAAAAGTCACAAATGTTGATGATGATTTTTTTGAAATTGAAGCAAGAAATGAAAAAGAAGCAGCAACGATTGTAGGAAATTTTATTATCAATAATGACATCATTGAAATAAATACAGATAAGCCTATTGACTTTGAAGTTGAAGAAATACAAGAAGAAATTGACGATGAAAATTCTGATAAAGATAAAGAATTAGACGCAGAATCTTTTATGAAAATGCAATGTGAAAATTGCGAATATTATTGTCCATATTGTGGCGAGTGTACTTTTGGGGAATAGAACTTATGTCTAGCCAGCACTGAATTCATACTCCCGTACGAATTCGTTTGTGGGGAAATCCCCAATCCCCTTGCTAGACAAAACTTGATATTAAAGAAAGGAAGATGATAGAAATGAGTGAATTATTATTTTTTATTTTAGGTTTAATTATAGGAGGACTTGGTATGACAACTTTAATGTGTTGCTTACAAGTGAATCGTGTTAATGAACTTGAAAGACAAATAGTATTAAGACCAGACACTAACGAAGATAATTCGGAGGTGGTTGAATGCGAAGTAGAAGAATAAAAAAACAAATCTGGCTTAATGATGACGAAGATTATATTATGAAATGTAAATCACAAGCAGTAGGTATGAATAGTTCAGATTATATTAGACATTTAATTGTGGGTTATAAGCCAAAAGAAAAACCATCAGAACAATTTTATGAAGATATAAAAGGTATTCGCAATATAGGAAATAATATAAATCAAATAGCCAGAATTGCAAATGCAAAAGGAATTATTGATGTGCCACATTTAAAGAAAGAAATTGATAAGTTAGACCAACTTATTATTGAAATAAAAAATAAATATCTTCGTCCAGACAGAGAAGAATAAAGGAGTGTGAAATGGCAACAACAGGAATATGGAAAATTGAAAAAAGATTAGATAATGTTTTAGACTATACAACTAATATTGAAAAAACAATAAATAGTGAATATGGTAAAGATAGTTATTATGATTTGCATAATGTTATTGATTATGTAGAAGCAGATTATAAAACTGAAAAACAATTTTATGTGTCTGGTGTTAATTGTAATCCTAAAACTGCACTTGAAGAAATGACTATTACAAAAGAACAATTTGGAAAGACAGGTGGAATACTTGGCTTTCACGCATTTCAATCTTTTGCAGAGGGAGAAGTCACACCAGAACAATGCCACGCAATAGGTGTTAAATTAGCCGAAGAAATGTGGGGAGATAGATTTGAAGTTGTTGTCAGTACACATCTTAATACTAATCATTATCATAATCACTTTGTAATAAACTCTGTATCGTTTAAAGACGGTAAAAGGTATTATGATAAGCGAGATACTTATGCAGAGTTAAGAAGAATATCAGATTCTTTATGCGAAGAATATGGATTATCAGTTATACAAGAAAAGCCTTGTAGAAATAGTAAGATTAACTTTGCTAATTATCAAAAAGATTTTAATAATAAAGTTAATTATTATTCTATTGCAAAAGAAGATTTAGATAGAGCAATAGGTATGGCTACTTCTTATTATGACTTTGAAGATTTAATGAAAGCAATGGATTATGAACTTATTTATAGAGGAGATAAGTTAAGTATAAGAAGAAGTCCATATAAGAAAAATATTCGTATTGAAAGATACTTCGGTAATGAATATTCTATTGAAAGAATAAAACAAAGAATTGATGAAGAATATATCAAACGAGTACCTTTTATAGAAGAATATGGAAACAAAAAAAGATATAATGCTAATCATTATAAAAGGCGAAAGCCGAAAGGATTTTATGCTTTATATATTCACTATTGTTATCTATTAAGAGTATTCCCCAAAAAATATCCTTATCAAAAATTATCTCCTGCAATTCGTGCTGATGTACGAAAGATGGAGCAAATATCAAATGAAACAAGACTGCTTGTCAGAAATAATTTAAAAACTGACGAGCAGTTTTTTTTGTTTAAAGAAGATAAAGAAAAAAGACTTAATGACATTATGGATCAGAGAAGTAAACTCTGGTACAAGCATAAGAAGTCAAAGTCCAAACAAGAAAAGGAAGAAATTAAGAAACAAATAGATGAATTAAATAAAGAAATAGAGCCAATACGAAAGGAGGTGGTGCTATGTAAAGATATTATAGAGAGAAGTAAGAAGATGGAACAAAATCTTCAAGAATTATCTGATGAAAAAGACCAAACAAAGGAGGTAGAGAAAAATGAACACATCAGGTGACGCTGCTGAATCTATTGTAAGAATGAGTTTGCAAGGTTTAGAAGTGGCAGTAAAACTTTCTGGAAGTGGTGCAAAAAATGTTGCTGCAATAATGATAGCAATGTTAAAAGACCAAAAGCAAACAAAAGGTAAGACTAGACTTACTAATATGCTTAAATCCGGAAAAGAATTAAAAGTATTTACTGTTAAAGAAGAAGATTTAAGAAAGTTCACAGAGGAAGCAAAACGATATGGTGTACTATTTTGTGCCTTAAAAGGCAAAGGAAAAAGCCTTGATGGAATAGTTGATATTATGGTAAGAGCAGAAGACGCAAGTAAAATAAATCGTATTGTTGAAAGATTTAATCTTGCTACTGTTGATACGGCTTCTATTAAAAGTGAAATTCAAAAATCAAAAGACAGTAAAGACAAAGGTGTTGTTATTAAAAGTGTTGAGGAAAGACTTGTTGATGATATTTTATCTAAACCAATAAGTAAGGAGGAAAATGATATGTCAAACCCCCAAGTGGCAAAGACGGAAAAAAACCCTCCGTCAGAGCCTATCTTAAACAACAAAAACAAGTCAGACAAGGGTACTAAATCAGAAAAACCATCTGTTAGAGAAGAAATAAAATCTATTAAAGAAGAACAAAAGAAAGAGAGAGATTTAGATAAGTCTGAACTTAAAAATGAAAAGACTCAACCTAATAGAACAACAAAACACAAACAACCAAAATCAAAAAAGAAAAAATCAAAGGAAAGAGGGTAAAAGAATATGAATGATTTTGATGATATTATGGCAAAAGCCAATGGGAATGATACTCAAACGAAAAAGCCTTTTGATAAAAATGCTTGGGTAGAAAAGAAACAACAAGAAAGACAAGAAGTATATGATTTAATGGATAAAACAGCAGATGAAGTTAAGGTAGATATTGATAAGTACAAACAATATTTAGATGTTCAAGGTAGATTTGATAAATACTCTGTTGGTAATGCACTTGTTATATCTGCAAGTCTTCCTACTGCTACACAATTAAAGGAGTTTACTGATTGGAAAGAAGCAGGTGCTTTCATTAAAAAGGGAGAAAACGGAATTAAAATATTAGAGCCGGGCGACCCTTATACAAGAGCAGATGGAAGTTCTGGTATTTCTTATAATGTTAAGAAAATGTTTGATATATCACAAACAACTTCTAATCAAAAACCTAGAACTATAAGTTATGATGACAGAGTTAAATTGACTGCTCTGTTAAAAGATTGTCCTGTTGATATTAAAGCAGTAGATGAAATACCTAACAGTAATAATGTTGTAGAGTGGAATAAAGAAGATAATGCTTTATATGTTCAACGAGGAGGAGGAGAAACAGAAATATTCAAACAACTTGCAAAAGAATTGACAAGAGTTGGATTAGAAGAAACAGGAAATAGTGAATTAGATAATTTTAAATGTTCTTCTACTGCATATATGCTTTGTAAAAAATATGGAATAGATGTATCAAATATTAACATCAATTCTATTCCAGAAGCATTTAAGAATATGAGTGCTAGTGAAGTAAGAAATGAATTAACTTCTATGCGTAGTGCTATGGAAGATATAAATACTAGAATGAGTGCATACTTTGAAACTATTTCAAAGACACCAAAAAATAAAGAACACGAGAGATAGGAGGAACTTATGAAAGACGAGATTAAAGTGTTGGAACTTGATAAATACGAATTAGGTATTCTAATCAATGCTTTAAACGAGTTTAGAAATAAACTTATTAAAGAGGGAAAGGAAACAGAATATGTAGATGAAGTTTTATTAAGAGCCATAGATGCCCCACCAAAAAAAAAAGTTCTCACAAGGTGTTTGAGGAGAGATGAACACAGATACTAAATATCCAAAGTGGGTGTATTGTATTGGACTAATACCTACGATATGGTTAGCACTTTTAATTGCACCGTCAGTAAATGGAGGATTGCCAAAAGTTATAAAGGATTTTTCTGATATACTTGGTAATCCTTTTCATATTACTTGGTGTGGAGATTCATTAAAGACAATAATAGTATTGATAATCGCTTATGTAATGGCTATTACAATTTATTTATCTACTAGAAAAAACTATCGTAGGAGAGAAGAACACGGCTCTGCAAAGTGGGGTAATGCAACCGAGATAAATAAAAAGTACAAACAAACCCCAATGGAAAACAATAAATTACTAACTCAAAATGTATGTTTAGGACTTAATGGTAAAAAGCATAGAAGAAACTTAAATGTATTAGTATGTGGTGGTAGTGGTGCAGGTAAAACAAGATTTTATTGTAAGCCTAATGTTATGCAATGTAATACTTCAATGGTAATTCTTGATCCAAAAGGAGAAATTGTAAGAGATACAGGTGCATTGCTAAAAAAGAAAGGTTATGAAGTTAAAGTATTGGATTTAATCAATATGGAAAAATCACATTGTTATAATCCTTTTGTTTATTTAAAGAGTGATAATGATGTTCAAAAGTTAGTCACAAACCTTTTTAAAGCAACTACACCAAAAGGAAGTCAAAGCAATGATCCATTCTGGGACACTGCTGCAAGTATGCTATTATTAGCACTTGTTTTTTATTTGAAATATGAAGCACCAGATGATGAGCAGAACTTCCCAATGGTAATGGAATTATTAAGAGCAGGAGAAGTACACGAAGATGATGACACTTATGTAAGTCCATTAGATGTATTATTTAATAGATTAGAAGAAAGAGAGCCAGAGCATATTGCAGTTAAGTATTATAGAGATTATCACTCTGGTAGTGCTAAAACTCTTAAATCTATTCAAATTACACTTGCAGCAAGATTAGAAAAGTTCAATCTTGAAAGTCTTGCGTCTTTAACTGCAACTGATGAATTAGATTTGCCATCATTAGGAGAAAAGAAAACTGCATTATTTGCACTTATACCAGATAACGATACAAGTTTTAATTTCCTAGTTAGTATTTTATACACGCAACTGTTTCAACAGTTGTTTTTTTTAGCAGACCATAAGTATGGAGGAAGTCTTCCTGTTCACGTTCATTTTGTTATGGACGAGTTTGCTAATGTAAGTTTGCCAGATGATTTTGATAAGATACTTTCTGTTATGCGTTCAAGAGAAGTATCAGTATCTATCATTTTACAAAACCTAGCACAATTAAAAGCCTTATTTGAAAAACAATGGGGAAGTATTATAGGAAACTGTGATGAGTTTTTATATCTTGGTGGTAATGAACAATCAACGCATAAGTACGTATCAGAGTTATTAGGTAAAGAAACTATTGACACTAATACCTATGGAAAATCAAGTGGTAGAAGTGGAAATTACTCTACTAATTATCAAATAAGTGGTAGGGAATTATTAACTCCGGATGAA
>JAFXOY010000080.1 GCA_017528375.1 Clostridia bacterium
TAATAAACTTAGGAAAAGAATTGATAGTTTTAAAGAAGTTAAAAACTGATGATATAAATAATTTTGAACCTAGTAATTTGGTTAAGGCTATTTCAAAACTTAAGTTGCTTGCACATGCTTATTGTAGTGATGAAAAGATTTTAGAAAGTCCTAAATATTACAACAGTGACAGTTATTCTAATGTACAAGAAAATAATTTTAATAAGCCAAAAGAACAAGAAAGAAATAATATTGCTGAAGCAGAAGCAAAGAAAAAAGTTGTGCCAAGAGAAGAAAATATACCACAAAATACTCCTAAAAAACAAGATCCAGAGAAAGATATGGGCAACAATGAGTAATTTTCAACAGTTTAGATACATGTGACATCCTCCCCCACCTACACCTCAAATTTTTGTCATAAAATTCTCGGTGTGGAGGTGGGGGCTTCCTTTTGCACTTACTCATGCAAACAGTCGGTTCTCCTTCGATAGCACTAATGTGCTAAGACAGTACGAGCTAACCCCGCAAGCCCTGCGGTTCTTTATTTCCTATGTTAAGGCATTTACTATTCTCATGCCCTCATTTCTAATATTTATCGCAGCATTTGTATCCCTATCATGATACTTACCACAGTCAGGACAAGTCCACGACCTAACAGCAAGATTTTTTATTTCACTATTTTTGCATCCACATTCCGAACAAGTTTGAGAGCTTGCAAAAAATCTATCAACCTTCACTAATCTTTTGCCCATCTCTTCTAACTTGTATTTTAGAAATGTAGTAAACATCCCCCAGCCATTATCACATACTGATTTTCCAAAATTCAAAGCTTGTGACATTGCTTTCATGTTTAGGTCTTCTATACATATACAATCATACGCATTTGCTAACTTCCTTGATAATTTGTGCAAAAAATCTTTTCGACAATTTGCCACTTTCTCATGTACTTTAGCTAATTTTCTCCTTTGCTTATCCCTATGCTTTGAACCTTTTACCATTAGTGATAATCTTCTCTGTTCTTTTTTTAATCTTGCCTCTTTTTTTCTATAATATCTTGGATACTCTGCTTCTTCTCCATTACTATCTTTATATAATCCATGCATTGAAAAGTCTAACCCTAAAAAATTATACGCCACATTATTTGATACTTGTTTTTCGTATTCAAACAAAATACTCGCATAATATTTTCCACTTGCATTTTGACTTACTGTAACTGATTTTAATTTATAATGTAATGGAATATTTCTATGTTGTTTTACTTTTACATTCCCAACTTTAGGTAATTTTAAATAATTATTAGTTAGACTAATATTGCCATTTACTAAAACAGTCGAATAACTTCTCTTTGTATCTTTCTTGGATTTAAATCTTGGAAAACCATTGTTAGGTAATTTGAAAAAATTACAAAAAGCTGTATCTAAATGGCGTAATGATTGTTGTAATGCTATGCTATCCACTTCCTTCAAAAATGAATAATCATCTGATTTTTTCATCTCTGCCATCTCTTTCGCACATGTAGTATAGGAAACTGTTGTCTTATCTTCCTTATACTGTTCTATTCTTCTATTTAGAAATTTATTGTACACAAGTCTTGCGCAACCAAAAGTTTTAGCAAACATAGTATTCTGCTCTCTATTTGGATATATTCTAAATTTATATGCTACGTTTGCCAAAACTCTCACCCCTTTTTTGTAGACTTATCTCCTTGGCTTTCTATATATTTTTTTATTACATCTATCGATGCCCCTCCTGTTGTTAGTAAACAAAAACTTTGACTCCAAAAGTGTTCTTTCCATAACTTTTTTCGTATACTTGGAAATTCTTTTTTCAATAATCTACTACTCGCACTTTTGTAAGCGTTTATGAACTTACTTATTTCAGTTTTTGGGTGCGCTCTAAACAGTATATGTACATGATCTTCATCATGATTCCACTCTTCAAGCACTATATTGTATTTAGGGGAAATATGTTCAA
>JAFXOY010000081.1 GCA_017528375.1 Clostridia bacterium
GTCATCATCCAATTTATCCTTTGTTTACAAGGATATTATACTACATATTGATTAAATAGACAATGTCCACATCGTATTTTCTCTCAACTCAAAGTGTTGTGATATTTTTATAAAACATAAAAAGAAGTATTGCTACTTCTCATCATCTAAATACTTCCAATGATAACCCCCAGCTTTTTCTCTTCTTCCACTACAAACAGCTTGAATATTAACTATTTTAGTTTTTTCAACTGCTTCACACAATGAATCATAAATTTCGCCAGTATCAGTATTCATTACTTTCTTTTGGTTTTTTAGTTTTAATCTCTTTTTTCTTACTGCATTTTCTCTATCAAGATATGCCCAATGATATCCATTAGATGTTTTAGTTACACCTCTACAACAATTTATAATTCCACCTCTACGGAAATTGTATTTTTTTTCTATTTCTTTAACGCTTTCAAAAACTTCATTAGTATCAAGATTTATTACTTTTATCATTTGCTTTTTTGCAGTTGTTTTTTGTCCGCAATCCTTACATCCCGAACCAACTCTTACCCTATTCTTAACCATCGCCTTATATTCTTTTCCACATTTAGAACATATCCAATAATATGAATCATGTGTTTCAGATGATATTTGATCTGGAGTAATATTCCCATTTTTTGTTGGATGCCATTCTTTTGCGATGTCTGGATATAATACAGCTAGTGAATTATCTTTCATGATTGAAAAATATTGTTCTTTTATTTTATATTGATCTTTATCAATATCAATATTTAATTTTGACATTCCTAAACTAATCAGTATCTTAGTTATGATATCACTTAATTCTTCCCAATTTGGATATGTATAACTATAAATATTATAATCTTTTCGATGTGTATTATTTTCAACAATCTTAATTAGTCTTATTCCTTGTTTCTTACACATTTTTTCTTTTTCTAAATCTTTTTGTTTATCCTGATGCCATAGTTTTCCATCATACTCAATACCAACTTTTTTCGAAGGAATATAGATATCTAATTCTCTACCATTTAATTCCTTTCGATCACCACTAATTGCATCTGAAAAATATTTCTTCATGTAATAAAAAATAGCTTGTTCTGGAAATGAAGTTTTAGATCTAATCTTACATCTAGGACAATCTGATTTTTGCTTTGTCCTTGAATATAATTTTGCTCTCCACTCATGTCCACATACATGGCATTTAAAGAATATTTTTTCAGCTGAGCCAATTACTATTTCGTTTGGTTTTATTTTATTCTTTGAATAATCCCAATCTAGAATAATATCTTCATTATTATTCTTACACCATGTCTCGAGGTCATTATATCCTTTTAAAACCTGTTTGTTTAAACAAATTGGGCAATCATCACCCTTAATCTTATTACATATTGATTTAACATATTTGTGCCCTTTTGTACATTTCCAAGAAACAATTTTATGACTACCATATGATATATCAGCAGGAGATATTTTATTTTCTTCATAATCCCATTCTTTTAACAAATATTCTTTATGAATTTCTTTACAATATTCTTCTAA
>JAFXOY010000082.1 GCA_017528375.1 Clostridia bacterium
ACTGCTGACAATAATATTTTTGCTATTTCTGATAAATTATTAATCTTTACAATTTGATCTGCTGCTACTTCATTTAGCATAAACTTCATCCCTTTTAGTTCATCAAAGTGTTCTGATAAAGCCCATTCAATTTGATATTTTTTAGTATCTACAATTATTTCTATTATTTGCATAATACCATCCTCCATTATAAAATGTTTTGTATATATTGTCATTTAAATTATATCATATCTTTTCTATACCTAAAATTTAATAAAATAATCTTTATTTTGAGTTTCGAAATATTTCTTTTTAATATTAACAGCACTATTTTCTATTTTAACCGTATCCTTACTGTTTTTATAATAATCTTTAATCTTTTCAACACCATTTTCTTTAATTGAATATAACCTTATTGTACCAGTTGTATTACTATCAAATTTTAAATCTTTTACTATTTTATTTAAATACTCTGTATAATTGAACTTTTTATCTAATCCTTCCACATAAATGCTTATACTTATAGAACCTTTTCCTTTTATATTATCAAAAAAGCTATTTGTTATTTTTCCGTCACATTCATATTCTGATGCAGATGTATATACATACATTTTATTACCTATTTTATAGTTATTTTCTATTTTTTTAGATGTATTATATGCTATACTCGCAGGGATATAATCATCTTTGACTATCTCTAAAGGTTTTAGTTTTAATCTAACATTAAATTTTATTTCTTTATTATCTTCTGGTGACGCAATTACATTTTTATAACCTGTCTTTTTGAACGAAGGAATCACACCACCTTCATATTCATTTCCATTATCATGTACAATTTTAAAATCTTCTCCATATTTTTCATTCAACAAATCTTTTATCTTGTTGGATTTATTAAATAAACCAATTCCTACTACTAATAATAATCCTACAACTATTATTGCAATAAAACTTATTAATATAATTACTTTATTTTTCATTCTCTACCTCTATTTTTATAATATTTTAAACCAGCAATTTCACTTTTTAATAAAGCAGAAAGCATTACCCCCCTTGTTCAGTAAAAACATATGGTAGCTTATTTTTATTTCTTTTATTTATATGCGGTGCCAATTTGTCACCGCAAATTATTATTTTAACCTTAAAATCGAAATATTTTCTATATGGGTTGTGTACGGGCGGTTGCAATATAATTTTACCATATATGCGGTACAAAGAACATGTCCACACTCCACATACATAGCACAGAATTGTAATTTCTTAACATTAATTATCATAATAGTGCGTAGTAACTATTAATTTATCATTAGTTGTTATCATCCCAATTATATTTTTACCATAAGATACAACTGGTGGAACGAATGTTATTTCATCAATTTTATAATTACCATATTGAATTGGAATATCTGCTTTTGTTAAATTAGTAACACTTAAATCTTTTGTTTTTGAACCATATCCAAGCATTTCAGCTAGTTTTTCTGATGTTTTACTATGAAAATAATTTGCATGTTCTAAATTAATTGCATCTACTAAAGTCGAATCAAACGTAGCCATAAAATGAAGTATAAAATACTTGTATTTCAAATTGTTTAATTTTTTTCTCATTAAACTATTTATTCTTTTAGCATTATCTACAATAGATTTTCTATTATCATATTTGTATTTTATTGAAATACCTGTTGCCTGATTACTCATTGTTCTATTTTTGTCTTCTCTTCCATCAACAGCAAGCCCTATATCTTGTATTTTTTCTATATTCTTAATTTTATTTGCTATAAAATAGGATGTATAACCTATCCCATTATCTTTACACTCTTTTAACTCTTCACTTAATTCTTTTTGCCCAATAATTTGTATTTCAACATTTGTTTTATGATTCTTCCAATAATCATTAAAAGCCTTATCCATATCCTCAAAAGAAAAAAACTTTTTCTCCTTTTGCCACTTTTTATTAAAATAATTAATGAAAGCATTCGCAACTAATGGCATTTTGCTGTTTTGTGGTAAAGTGTCTTTGTTTAATACACTAATTTTATTAAACTCTAATGATTCATTATTTAAACTTTTGAAAAAGGCTTCTATAAAATATAGTAATGACTTTCCATCGCCACCCAAATGATGAAGCATAAAGACAAATCGGTTTTCAGTATTATTTAAAGAAACAAAAAGTCTTAAAAACTCTCCTTTTTCTATATGAAATCTAATTTTTTCTTGTTCGTTGATCAACTCATTTAGAGTTTTAGGAGAAAACCATACTTTATTATTATTTTTATCGTTCTCTTTGTAATAAGCATTGCCATCATTATCAATAAATACTTTTGTATTTAATATTTCAAATAACTTAACTGCATTATTAAAAGCTTCAACTATCTCATCTTGTATAAACTCTCCTGTTGCCTTTACTTCCATTGAAATCATCATATTTACATCAAATAAATCTGCTCGTTCGGTTTCAATCTTCCACATACTTTTTTACTCCTTTTCCCCAGATATTCATGATCCATTTTTGAGGGAAAAACTTACTACAAATATGTTCATTTTTTACAAATAATGTACATACTGACATATCTTTTTCTTTTTTGGCATCTTTTATAGCTTTCTTAGCTACTTTTTCAGCTGAAACTAATCCAGGAAATTTAATTTTCTTACCATTCTGCTCTTTTTTTAGCATTTCCGTATCAATCCATCCAGGACACACTGCTGTACATGTTATTCCTTTTTCTTTCAACTCATAATTCAAACTTCTTGAATATGACCTCAAATAAACTTTTGTTGCTGAATATAGTGCAATATATGGATTTGGTTGAAATGAAGATGCTGAAGATATATTTAAGATTCTTGATCCCTTACTCATATATGGTATTACATATTGACAAATTATAGTTGGAGTTTTGCAGTTTATTTCAATCGTTTTTGATATTTCATCTTCAGTAAAATTAATCATTTTACTCATCTTTGCCATTCCTGCATTATTAATTAAAAATTTAACATTTGGCTTTTTTTCTTCTATTAACGCAAGTATTTTTTTTACTTCAGATTCGTCACACAAATCACATTGTACCGGAAAAATTTTATCCCCATATTTACTACATAACTCATCTAATTTGTTTTTATTTCTTCCAACAGCCCATATTTGGTCAATATCTTCTTTTAATAATTCTTTTAAGAAAGCCTTTCCTAATCCTCCAGTTGCACCAGTTAAAATTGCTATTTTATTCATTTATTCTTCACTCCTCTATATTTAATAATTATTATTTCTAGAAATTACTATTTATGTTTATTTAAATTTTAAAACAGCGATTACCTCACAATGGCTCGTAAATGGAAACATATCCACTGGGTGCACTTCTACCACTTCATACATATCCTCCATCATCTTCAAATCTCTAACCATCGTAGCAGCATTACAACTGATGTAAACAACTCTCTCTGTTTTTAACTTCATTATATTTTCAATTGTTTTCTCATCTAATCCCCTTCTTGGTGGATCAACTATAATAACATCTGGTTTAATCTTTTCTTTTTTGATTAACTCATCGAATGCGTCTTCAACATCTCCGCAAATAAATTCTACATTGTTAATATTATTTAAATTAGCATTAATTTTTGCATCTTCTATTGCTTGTGGTACAATCTCAATTCCATAAACTTTTTTAGCATATTTAGATGCAAAAATTCCTATTGTGCCAACTCCACAGTATAAATCACATACTACGTCATTTTCAGTAATCTCAGCCTTTTCAATTGCAATATTATATAATGCTTCTGCTTGAATTGGATTTACTTGATAGAATGACATAGGTGAAATTTTAAAGATATAATCTCCTAATCTATCTGTAATATATCCTCTTCCAACAATTGCTTCATTTTTTGTCCCCATAATTACATTTGTGTTTTTAGTATTTATACTTTTAACAACTGTTCTAACCTCTGGGTACTTATCTATAATATTGTTAGCAAGTGTTAGTTCATGAGGCATTTCTTTGCCATTTATGACGATTATAACCATTATTTCATTAGTTTGAATTCCAACTTTTGTTATTATATGTCTAACTAGGCCTTTTCCTGTTTTTTCATTATAAACACTTATTTGAAATTTAGCCATTTCGCTTAATATAAATTCAGCAATCTCTGATGAGATTTTCTTTTGAATTTGACATTCTTTTACTGGAATTATCTCATGAGTTCTTTTTGCAAATACTCCAAATATTGGCCTTCCATTTTTATCTGTTCCAACTGGATATTGTGCTTTATTTCTGTAATTATAAGGGTTACCCATTCCTAAAACCTTTTGCACTTTTACCTTGTTTTCTAGAGTTTTATTTATTAAATTTTGAACCTTTTCTTGTTTAATATCTAATGTTTTATCATAATCAATGTGACGCATACTGCATCCACCACATCTTTTATAGGTATCACAATCTGGTTCACATCTAAATTCAGACTTTTCAATTATTTCAAGAATCTTTGCAAATGCGTGAGATGCTGTTGTTTTCAAAATTAAAATCTTACACTTCTCTCCTTTTATTGCGCCTTCAACAAACACAGTATAGTTATTAATCTTTGCAATTCCTTCTCCTTCAAATCCATTATCAATTATTTCTACTATATACTCTTCATTTTTCTTAATTGGTATATCCATTTAAATCCCCTCTACTTTATAAATCTGGAGCTCTTAATACTTTTTGAACGCTCATTGGCCAATAAACTCTAGCTGGTGCAGATTGTTGTAACAAAGGCCTGTTACCAGCATCATATTGCCTTCCTCTTCCTCCATAAATTGCTATATGTCCATTATAACATACTATGTCTCCTGGTTGAATATCTTCTTTATCAACCTCTTTCCAACCTTTATTGGTTAAAAATCTTGTTAAATTATTTGCTCCATTTAAATAATTATCTATATGTTCCTGTTTAGTTATATATCCTAACTCCTGTAAAACCCATGAAACATATGTAGCACAACATGTGTTATGATACCCATTTTTTGATGCTTCAAAAGTTACATTTAAACCACAATCTCCATCATGATTACATCTATTATCATATGTACAATATCCATAATTATTCTCTCTCATATAATCATGAATTTCTTTTGCTTTTATTGAAACTTTATTTTCAACTACTGGCTCATTTTTATATATAATATTATCTATCAAAGATGTATTCTTTATTGCAAAAATAACTCCAATTGATATTAATATAATTAATATATATATACTAACAATAATTCCAACTTTTTTCATTATATCTCCTTTATTTGATTGATTATTTTATATTATATCATATTTTGAATAAAATGAAAATCGGGGACGGAGATTAATTTAAATTTTTTAAATTATCTCCGTCCCCAATTTAATTATTTTTATCTTTCCATATAATCATCTGTTTTGGCAGCTTTTTTCTTTTCATTTAGTTTTTTTACATCTTCTTTTATCTTTTCCAATTTTTTCATTAAATCTGGATAAACTGTTGTATATCTAAATCCTCCTCCAAATGCATCTTCATGATCATACAAATATTGAATTGGAGTTGCAGCAACTTCTCTTTTTACTCTTTCTTCTGCCTTTCTTGCAGATTCTACATCTTTCTTATCTATTCCTTTTCCACCTTTAACATTTTCATTAAGAAGATAGTATGGAACAAGTGTCTTCCCAGCCATACCACTACTAAAAGTTCTTTTATGTCCATTATCTAGATAAAGAATGCCATCTATTCTTACAGCCTCTACATCATAAGATTGGTCAAATCCGTTTTTAGCAATACTTTTTTTAACTTCTTTAAAATCTTCGCATCGTGGTGTAAATGTCATACAAGGATGTTGTGCTGGTATCAACATTTTTGGGCTGGTCCATCTTTTTGCGACATACTCCCCATTTTGGTATCTATCTAAACATGTTAAAATTGTATCAGATATATCATTTATAGAAGCAAAAGATGTATCTATAATTAAATCATAATTTTTTTCATCAGATAAATCTACGTTGTATCTTTGCTTATATCTTTCTATCTCACCAATTCTTCTTTTTTCCCTTTGATTAATAGCATCCTGCAAGTCTTTGTATTCTCTGTCTTCTTTACCTCTTGTATTATCACCTAATAACCTTTGACCTGCAACATGTGGTAAACAAGTTAAACGAACTTTAAAAGAATCTGGAATATTACTAAAAGCTAATCTAGAATCTATAATCCAAACTTCATTTTTTCTTTCTTTTTTATTAATTTCAATACCTAATTTTTCAATATTCTTGTCAATTATTGTATCTACAATTTCTCTGATACCAGCTAATTCTGGCGTATTATTAGCTTGTTCAATTGATAAAGTTTGTGAAAAATCTTTACCAGATTTTTTTAATTTAGCTAATTCCTTTGTAAACCTGTTTCTATATTCAGCATTATTAAATATTGATTTAATTTCTTCATTTTCTTGTAGTTTTTTCAATACATCATCATTATCAATATTCCTTACCAATTCAATTATAATCTCAAAATATTTTCTGAATTCATGTCCTGTAGTTATAATATGTATATTATCTTTTTTATAGCCTCTATTAAGCAATTTTTCTTCAATTGCTTTAACATTTGTACCCTTTCCAGTAACTGGTTCACCAGATATTGTTATAATTCTATTTTTTACTCTCATTTTTTACACCTCCATGTAAAAACTATATATACTAATTTTACCATATTTTTGTGCATTTCGTCAAATTTATGTAAATTTGTCATGATATGATTATTTTATAAGATCAGCTTCAGTGTCAATTTCTAAATTTCTAACCTTATTTTTGACTTTCTTTTTACTTTTATTTATTTGCTTTAAAACTTTAAACAATATTTCCTGTTCTTTTCTAATCACTCTTGTTACTCTTTGTTTTTTATTATCAGATATCGTTATTCCTTTTGAAATACTAACATTATCAAACACTTTTGACATACTTAAAGTAAAAAAATCTTGGACTTTTTCTTTACATTTTTTATCCTGTAACAAATGCATAAATAAATGTTTATCAATATTTACTCCCATTCCACTAAAAATATCACCAATATAAACCGCTCTGATATTGTTAACATTCTCATCTAAGCTACCTTCCAAATCGAAAATCGGTGCAATTTTATAATCTCCATTTTTATTTTTTACAAAACCCCAGTTACCATTATGACCATCTCTATGATTTATAAAACAATTATAGGCCATAATGATTCTATAATCAGAAATTAAGTCTTCTATTTTGCTATTGCTTACTCCATCTTTTCTTAAGAATTTTCGTATTAAATCTGGAACCTTTGAAATATCCATTTCATATTTAGCAATTCTGTCTCCTGTAATTAATTCTTCTTCTGACTCTAGAAAATTTGGCGTCAAAACTATATTAGGTGTCATATAGACAAGCTCTTTATTTTTATCAAGGCCATTTTCTTGCTGATTTTTTTGAGCCATTTCCTTTGAATACTTACTTCCAATATATTTTGCAGGATAATATTGAGCAACTGAAAGTCCTAGTTGTCTTGCAATTTCTTCTGCAATAAGAGCTGTTTCCCTCTCATTTTCTGGTAACATATTTTTTACTACAATATCATTTTGTATTTTATCATTTTTTACTACTTTAACTCCATCTTCGCTCTGTTCTTCAAATTGCTGTTTTAGGATTTTATCTTCCTCTTTATCTACAATGATATTAGCAATATTCTCTGGCAAATTAATTATTCTGTTTATTCTTCTTTCTAGTATATCTTTAAAATTTTTTTCACCTTTATCGTTATTCACTTGAGAAATATTAATACAAATCCATAAAGGCGAATTATGTCCTCCATCATTATTTATTTTTTCAAGAAAATCATTATCATTTAAAATATAATTTCCCTCGTTATCAATCTTTATATTACATAAATCTTTACTTACTAACTTCCTGATTTGATACCTATTATGATATACAAATAATGCATATTTATTTAAAAACTTTTTAGTAATCATGTCATGCAAGTTTCTTCTTTCCTTTAGCGCCTTATATGCATCACATCCTGCTTGTATTTCCTCATCTGGTAAATGTTTTTCATCTATAGTAATTTTTGAAATCATTTTACGAAAATCTTCATCTGAAAAATCAAAGCTATACTCGTTTTGATCAATTCCTATGTTATCTTTATTTATTGGAATACTTTCAATTTGTTCCTTATTTTTGTAAACATATTCAACATACTTTTCTAAGAAACCACTTATTAAGAATTCATTTAGTTTTTCATTTTTTAAAAGTAGCTTTATTATACTTTTGGCCTTTTCAATATCTATGTATTCCCTAGATTGCTTATTAGCATATACGTCTGGCTCAGTATTTTTTTCATGTTCAAGAATTTTCACAAAATTTTTTTCGTCTAATAAAGTCATTTCAACATCCTCTTTTACTGTAATATTGAGTTTATATTAACATGATTTATTTTGAAATTCAATATTTTATTTTTTTATCTTTTTTATCTTTTAAACTATTGACAATCTATCTCTTTTTATGGTAATATTAATTTTGTAATGCGGATGTGGCGGAATTGGCAGACGCGCTGGTCTTAGGAACCAGTGTCAACGACGTGGGGGTTCAAGTCCCTTCATCCGCACCAAAAAAGAAGTTATCAAAAATGATAACTTCTTTTTTAATTATTCAGTATATAAAAACGCACCCTAATGAAAGGTGCGTTTTTAAAACCTCTGTATATGACAGAAGGTATTTATGGGGGCTTAAATTCCAAAACCGAATCTTTTTAACTTTTCGTTTACTTCCGGAATTATTTTCTTATTCTTGCCTACCATTTTTTGTTTTTCATCTGAATTAAGATTTAAGTAATCACCAACTGTTCTTACTCCTGCTCTCATTAGGCAGTTGTATGCTCGAACAGAAAGATTTAAATCTTCAATACTTCTTTTCGTAACGATATCTTTTGATTCGCCAGCAGCAACCTTTCTATTCTCTGTAGTAACAAATTTTGAAAGTTCCTTAAGATTCTGAAATACCTCTTCTGACCATTCAGAATGCTTCCACAGCTCATAAAAACATATCCCAGCATTAACATAGTCATTTCCCACAATACAGCTTTGTAATTGATGGATTTCCTTGAGCATCTGTTCTTGGTCCTGAAGCAAAATTTCCAGCTTACCTGTGCAAATTAAAGCTTCGTACTTGTTCATGATGTACCTCCCACATATTTCTTTGGTTTTCAATGTAGACACTCTTGTGAGTGTGTGGTGAGACTTTCTCACGCATATTGTAATTATACCATATTATGTTAAATGTTTCAAGCTATGCTGTTACATCACCAGGTAAATTTCAAACGTTTTGTTTCTTTCGATGTTCCCTCAAATACTCCTCAATTTTCTCAACATAAGGCCTGTCCTTAGGTGCATTTCTCTTCTTCTTAAACTCCAATATTCTTTTTAACTCTTCAACTTGATACCCCTCAATCATTTCACAAGTAAACTCATCTTTAGGATTTGGTATGATCTCAATAATATCTGATATACTATAAAAACCACATTCATTTTTCTCTTTAAGATTATACTCTTCTTTCAATCTTTTGAATAATTCCTCAGATACACACAAATCCAAATCAGCTGTTGTATCTTTTATTCCAAACATAACCAAGCTTCCTCCACCTAAAATGTAATACTCATCTTTAGGTAGATTTAGACTTTCTACTAATTTTAAAAGCTCTTCTTTATTCATTCTTCATTTACCCCCATCTACTTAAGTAACTCTGTCATTTCTCCAACATAAAACACATCCAACTTACTCATAGCCCTTGTAATAGTAACATACAGCAATTTTTTATCCAGACTGTTATCTTCATATTTTTCATTATTAGCATTTGAAATAATTACACAATCAAACTCCAGTCCCTTTGCCAAATATGATGGAACAATTGAAATTCCAGCATTATATTCAGAGTCTTTTCCTTGGATTAATTTTACGTCATCTCTTATTTTACTAAGATTTTTTTCAAGTTCCTTACATTCACTCATATCTTTTCCAATTATTGCTATTGATTTATAATTACTGTTTAGATACTCATTAATTCTCTCATTCATGGCTTCTATCAGCTCTTTCATATTCTCTTTTTTCTGAATATTAATTGAATTTTTTCTATCAATAACTGGCTCACCAAGAACGATAAATTCTTTCTCGTAATCCGGCAATTTGCTTATTACTGAATTTGCAACATCCATAATTTCCTTTGTTGTTCTATAAGTTTTCTTTAAAGTAGTATATGTTGTATCAACATCTGAAAACTCAACATCTATAAATCTCTGCCAATTTTCAATCCCTCTGTAATAATGTACCCCTTGTGCTATATCTCCTAAAATTGTCATTGAATTACTATTTAAAATTGTTTTTAAAACATCAAACTGGAATTCTCCATAATCCTGAGCCTCATCAATTACAACATGCTTTACTCTTGCTTTTTCTTTTATTCCATTGATTTTATATTGAAGATACATTAATGGTGCTAAATCTTCGAAAGCTATCTCGTTTTTATTTATATTTTCAAGCGTTGATTTTTTTAGATATTCTATAACTTCAAATGGAACATCTTTACACATTCCCATCAATTTTTTATTCTCATTGTTAAAATCTTCAAGACCGTCCCAAAATGTGTCATTTTTGACACAAAATGAGTCCGTCCCCAAATGTGTCAAACGCGTTAGAAATTCTCTATAATAATCCACGCAACTCTTATTTGGAATTTTTTTCAAATATTCTTTAACTATTTTCTTATAATCTTTTTCAATCAGCTTAATTTCTTTTTCAAATCGCTCATAAGCTTCAACACGCTCCGCTCCTGAAAGTCCTTCTACCGCTAAACTTCTCTTCAGTTTCAAATCATCTACAATCTCTTCTGATTTTTTTCTAAACTCATAAATTAGATTTTTCTCAATTTCATTTATTCTTGATGTAAAATTATACATATTATAGGTATTAACAAACAATTCATTAATATCTTCATAACTCATTATTGTTTTATCACAATAACTAAAATCTTCCTTTGGTATAAAATTAACTTCAATGTACTTTAAATAATCATCAATAACCTTCTTAAACATAATTGATGATTTGAATTTTGATTCTTGTAGAATAATATCTACTTTTCCTTGATATTCCTTGGCAATATCGTTATTTACAATCATAACCAATTTCTCATTATTGTCTGAAATCTTTAATCTTTTGCCAATAACATCATATGCAAAATCTTCGAATGTATATTGTTTTACATCATTTACTCCTAAATCAGGAAGTATGTTGGAAATATAATTTAGAAAAAATTTCGTTGGTGCTATAATCATGAATTCATCAGGTCTAAATTGTTTTTCATAATTATAGATTAAATACGCTATTCTGTGAAGTGCAATGGTAGTTTTTCCGGCTACCGGCAACACCTTGAACTATTAAAGGTGAATTAATTGGCGCTCTTATAATTCTGTTTTGCTCATCTTGAATTGTTGCTACTATGTTTTTTAATCTGTCATCTGCTTTTTCTTCTAAGGCATTTTGAAGTAATTCGTCGTTTCCTGTAACATTGATGTCTACATATTTCTTAAGCTTTTGTTTTTCAATGATATACTGTCTTTTAAGAAATATCTCACCTTCAATTTTCTCGCCTAGTGCTTTGTAACTTGCTTTTCCAATTTTACCTTCGTAATAAAGATTTGAAATCGGAGCTCTCCAGTCAACTACTATTGGCTCCAGTGTTTTGCTATCTAGAACAGATAGCTTACCAATGTAAAATGTTTCTTTGTTTTTATCTTTTTCTTTAAAATCCATTCTTGCAAAATATGGTGTGTTTTTTAGCTTTTTCATATTTGCCAGTTTGTTAACATACATTTGTAAAACTTGACCTTTTGCTAAGTTTTCCATGTCGTAATTCATGTCTGCCATACTTAATGTATCTTCAATGGACGATTCTTCTTCTGTAATTTTAGCTACCGTACTTTTTAGCTTTTTTTCCTCTTCTAAAAATGTTTCCTTATCCATGCTTAATCCTCCTCTACTTAAATTTAGAGTTTGGCTTCTGTGTTCGGAATGGGAACAGGTATCTCTCTATAAGATGATATTATAATTGTTGCTCAGAATTATGTCAATAGTTTGTAGTAAATTTTACTGAAACAATGCAAAATTTTCAAATCCCATCAGCACAAAAAAAGACATCGAACTTAAATTCAATGTCTTCTCTTTATAAAAATTATTTAACTGTGTAACCTTCGTCTTCTAATTCTTTTTTGAAAGCATCTCTTGATAAATCTTCATCTTTCATATCAGCTGTTTTAGCATAAGCCTCAACACTCATATTTAAAACTACTTTTTTACCATCTTGTTTAACTTCTAAACCTTCAATTTCAGAAGAAGCCATTTGGTATAATCCAGCAGCAGATTTTGCTTTGCTTTCGTCTTCAAATTCCATTGTCCATACTATTTTGTCAGCTTTGTCTTTTTTGAATGTTATTTCAATTTTTTCGTCGTAAGCACCTAATAAACTGTTTTCAGAACTATTTGATTTAGTAGCAACAAGTTTATTTTTACCACAACCTGTTAAAGCCATAAGCATAATAGCAACAACCATTAATAATAAAGATCCTTTTACTAATTTTTTCATTCGTTTCACCTCCCACGTTTCCTGATGTTTTTATTATACAAATAAATAATTATATTGTCTAGCTTTTTTTATTATTTTATTTCTACAATTAAAAAAAGACAATTTGGTACACGTCCCCAAATTGTCCTTTTAATTATAAATTATATAATTCTTTGATATCCCAAGTTGTTCCCTCTTTTGAATCATTTAAACTAATTCCTTGTTCATCTAATTCACTTCTGATTTTATCTGCAACTTCGTATTTTTTTTCTGCTTTAGCTGTTGCTCTTTCTTGAATTTTATCTTCAATATCGGCAACATTTAATCCTAATTTGTTAATATATTTGTTTTTCAAATCATCTATTAATCCTTGAACATCTTCTTTAAATAATCCAATTACATTATAGCATCTAACTATTTCTGTTTTAATTTTATTTAATATGTATGCTTTTTCTTCAGCAGAAACTTTGTTGTCTTTTAATAAATTATTAACATATTTAAAATCTGCAAATAATTCAGCGACAGCAACTGGTGTATTAAAATCATCATCCATTGCTTCTCTGAATTTAGTTTCAATTCCATCTGCTACTTCATTTGAAACTTCTTTCATTTCTGTATTTTGTGCTAAAAACTTATCTATAGCATTTATTGTATTATAGAAATAATATAAATGTTTTTCAGCTAATGCGAATTCACTTTCTCCTAAATCAATATCTGAAGCATAACTTTTTGAAACTATTGCGTATCTTATAACTTCAGGATTATATAGTTCTAGTGCTTGTTTAATTGTTAATGAATTTCCTAAAGATTTACTCATTTTTTGACCATTTATTTTTATTAATCCATTATGAATCCAATAATTTGCAAGTGGTTTACCTGTTAAAGCCTCGCTTTGCGCAATTTCATTTTCATGATGTGGGAATATTAAATCTTTTCCTCCACCGTGAATATCAATTGTTTCTCCTAAATTATGTAATACCATGCATGAGCATTCAATATGCCATCCTGGTCTTCCTTCTCCCCATGGTGATTTCCAAGAAATCTCTCCTGGTTTAGCAGCTTTCCATACAGCAAAATCTAACGGATCTAGTTTTCCTTCTTCAACATCTTTTCTAACACCATTTAATAAATCATCAGTATTTATATTTGATAATTTTCCATAGTCTTTAAACTTCTTTACACTATAATATACATCACCTTTTTCTGTTGGGTATGCATATCCTTTTTCAATTAATTTACTTACGAAATCTATAATATTATCAATATTTTCAGATGCTTTACATTTAATGTCTGGGAAATCTGCACCAAGTTCTTCAAAAACTGCTTCAGCAGCTTTAATTCTATCTTCAGAATAATCTAAAGCATTCATATTAAGTGCATTTGCCCTTGCAATAATCTTATCATCAACATCTGTATAATTTCTAACATATTTAACATTGTATCCTAAAAATCTTAAATAACAACATATCATATCATATGTAATTGACGCTCTTGCATGGCCAATATGTGAATCATCATATACAGTAATTCCACATGCATACATCTTCACTATTTCCTTTTCAATTGGTATAAATTCTTCTTTTTTTCTTGTTAATGAATTGTAAATTTTCATTAAGACTCCTCCTTTTTTATATATTGTTATTTTAGTATTTGATACTTATGCAGTATTATACTTCAAAATTCATTAAAAATCAAGAAGAAAAAAGACTCCACAATTTTGCAGAGTCTTTAAGGATGTTATTTATTGCTCAACATAATCTGAGTAAAATTGTTCAATGACTTTACCTCAAAATCATCAAGCTCAGAAACCGGCATATCCAGTTCCTTTGATATTCTAGCGAGTGAGAAGAATTTCCGTTTTTCATTAAGTCCAAACCTAAGCTTTAAATATTTTCTTTCTTTTTTAGACAATTTGCTTAAACCGTTGCTGAGTTTCTTAATAGATACTCCATAAATTGTTGAAGCCTCCATAAGTTTTCCCCAGCAAATTCTCTCTGCAGGGCAGACATCTTCAGGCATACCTGTTAAGGTATCCCACTTAATAAGACGGTTATAATAAGCCTGTACGGTGCTTTTTATCTGAGCTAAAACCTCATCACTTATTCCAGGCATATTTAACAAGTCTGCGTCTCTTGCCTCTGCCAGCCTTTCGAGTGTTCCATACTTTTCTGTAAATTCGGAAAGTGCATCAGATCCTAAGATTTCTGAAAATAAAATCCGTGTCTTATTACCCCCTACTCCATAAAAACTATTGAGAACTCTCATACCCACTTTTACCTTCATTAAGTTCATCCTTTCATAATTTATTTTCAAAGTGAATGTTTATTATTTTAACACTTTAAACAACAAACGTCAAGTATTAGTGTTGTCGATTTATGTGAATTGTTGACTATTTTGCCAAAATATGCTATAATTAAAAAGTGATATTTTAAAAGAAATAAATAATATAATAAATAAAAATAGTAAATGAAGCTAGCTACTAAATCTACTCATTTATAAAGAAAAAAGGAGAGAAAACAAAATGGAAAATTTAATTAATGAAACTTTAGTATTTGGACACAAAAATCCAGACACAGACGCTATTATGTCAGCAATGGTAATGGCAAACTTAGAAAACAAATTAGGAAACAATGCAAAAGCTGTTCGTTTAGGAAACATTAATAAAGAAACAGAATATGTATTTAATTATTTAGGAATTGAAAGACCAGAATTAATTGAAGATATTGCTGATGGTCAAAACATTATATTAGTTGACCACAACGAATCAACACAAAGTGTTAACAACTTAGCAAATGCAAAAGTTCAAAAAGTTGTTGATCACCACGCAATAAACTTTACTACATCTGCTCCATTATATTACAGAGCAGAACCAGTTGGATGTACATCAACAGTTTTATATAAAATGTATAAAGAAAATGACGTAGAAATCTCAAAAGAAATCGCTACAATGATGCTTAGTGCTATCATTTCTGATACATTATTATTCAAATCACCAACATGTACAGCTGAAGATAAAGCTATAGCTGAAAAATTAGCTAACATAGCTGGTGTTGATGTTGAAGTATATGGTACAGACTTATTAAAAGCTGGTACAGACTTAAGTGAATATACACCTGCTGAAATTATTAACATAGATAGTAAACTATTTGAAAAAGGTGGAAAAAGATTTAAAATAGCTCAAGTAAATACTGCTGACTTAGACAGTATTTTCAAAGATAAAGTTTATTTTGAAGCTGCTATTAATGAAGAAATCCAAAAAGATAACTTAGACTTATACATGTTTGCTGCAACAGATATTATTAATTCAAATTCAAAGATTATTTCTTTAGGAAATGATTCAGCTGTTGTAGAAAAAGCTTATGGTGTTACTCTTGATAATAACACAGCTTTATTAGAAAACGTTGTTTCAAGAAAGAAACAAATGTTACCAGGAATTTTAGATAATTTAGATTAATATAAAAAAGACGCTTTTAAAGCGTCTTTTTTTATTTCTCATTCATTTTCTTCATTTCCTCAAATCTCTTAACTTTAGCAGTTGTAGTCTTTACCATAGGCTCATTTGTAATAACTAGATTCTTAATATGTTTATATGTAGTAAGCTTGCTGTTAATTTCTTTAACATCTTTCCAAATTATTTCTTTTAATTCATCTTCACTTATATTACCGTATTTTTGTTTAACATATATTTCATTATAAACAATTTTAACTGAAACAACTAAATCATCATCTTTAGGCATTCCAAACACCATGTTTTCTGCTACATATGGAAGTTCACTAATCAATTGTTCCAACTCTTCTGGATAAACATTTTTACCATTTTTTAGAACTATAACATTCTTTTTTCTACCTGCTATGAAAATAAATCCATCTTTATCCATGTAAGCTAAATCTCCAGTATGGAACCATCCATCATTGTCTATAACTGCGTTTGTAGATTCTTCATCTTCATAATATCCAAGCATTACATTAGGACCTTTGGCAATAATTTCACCTATTCCCTCTTCATTTGGATTATCTATTTTAATTTCAATATCTGGCAATGGTAATCCTATTGAACCATATCTAATATTATTAACATTTTCGGCTACTAAAACTGGTGCTGTTTCTGTTAATCCATAACCCTGAACTGTTAAGAATCCTAAATCATTGAATCCTTCAGCAACAGTTCTATCAATTGCAGATGCACCACTTACAACAAATCTTAAGTTTCCACCTAGGTTATCATAAATTTCTTTGAATAGTTTTTTACGAATATCTATTTTGAATTTCAATAAAAATTTGCTAATCTTCATTCCTTTTTGGAATGTTTTCATTTTTCCTTGTTTTTCGATTTGATGCATAACTTTTTTATAAATTGCTTCAATTAAAAGTGGCACACATACAAAGCATGAAACATGATATTCCTTTAAGTTATCTTGAATATATCTTAAGCCATCACAAAATACGTTTGTAGCACCTCTAGACATAAATAATAGTAATCCTGTTGAACCAAATGTATGATGGAATGGTAAAAATGCCATATTTATATCTGTTGGATCAATATATTCAACACAGTTCAATCCATAAATATTACTTGCTATATTATCTTGTGAAAGCATTACAGCTTTTGCCATTGAAGTTGTTCCAGATGTAAAAATAATTGCTGCCATTTTTTTATTATCGATTTCTGCATTTAAATATTCTGTATTTCCTTTTGCCAACTCTTCTTTTCCTATTTTCTCAACTGCATCAATTGTTGTAAATTCTTCAACTACTGTATCTGTCATACAAATACATTTAGTTAATGAAGTTTGACCATTATCTACAATTCTTTTAATTATTTCTTCATATTCTTTATCAAATACTATTACTTCAGCTTTACTTCTTTTCAATGATAATTCTATTTCAGCTTCTGGTAATCCTTTATCTAAAGGAACTAGCACACCAAGCCCTTCTAAAACAGCACAATAAGTAAGTGCCCATGGATAACTGTTTTTTCCAATTACAGCTACTCTTTTGTCTTTATAACCTAATGACATTAATCCTGTTCCAAATTCATTTATCTCTTTTTGGAATTCTGAATAAGTAATATCTGTATACGAAATATTTTTACCGTCCTTGTGTTTAATTTTAAAAGCTATATTGTTTGGATATAATTTAACTGTATTATACATTATTTCTCTAATATTATTAAATCTTTCAGCCTTATAAATTTTCTTTAAATTCATTGCGAAACCACCCTTCATATTTTCAACTGTTTGTATTATCTCACAAGATATAAAATTATTCAATATTTAGACTGTGTATTCGAAAATTTAATTTGGACAATTTTTGAACAAAACAAATTTAAAGAGACCTGCAAAAGCAAGTCTCTTTGTTAGATTTCATCTTCTTAAACAGATGCGGAATCCTATGTCTGGTTGAGGTTTACTAACTGTAAAGCTTTCTGGAAAAAACTTAAGACCCCATATCTCTTTTTCTGTGTAAGATGCTCCATATGCAGTTGTATATTTGCGAGAATCTGTGGATTTAAGCATACAATAGTGATTTCCAACAAGACAATCAATGTTGTAAATCATATTTTCTTTCATTGCACCTGTTCTTAACTCTGTAATTCCCGTATACACAACTTCAGGATATTCCTTTCCGGTTTTCCTGATTATTGACTCTCTGATCTCCTTCACACTTTTGAGTAAACCAGACTTGTTCTCTGGGTCAAAGTTTTCAGCAGCAGCAAGTGCATCTTTGTACTTTACGTTTACCCATGCTTTTCTGTCCGGAATTGATGATGCATAACCATCCTTATCCAAAGAAATTTCATATCTTGATACATATATCTCAAGATATGGGACATAAGTAAATTCGTTGCCATATTTGTCGACAATAACAATTCCTGTATACATGTTGCCTGTCAGATACTTATACCCCTTTGGCAACCATGTTGGTAGTTCCTTTGCTATTTTCTCGATTCTTGCTCTTTCTTCTAACTTCTTCTTTCTGTCAGCTTCGGCATTTTCATCTGCAAAAAACACCTCAGAAATACATTTAAGCGAATCATTTGGGTTTAAGCCGCTTGTTTCGAGTACTGTCATCATCTTTTTAAACTTTTCGCTCTCCTTGAAATCTGGCGAACTATTTCTCAAGTTCAATTCGTATATCTTTGATTCTTTTTCAAGTATAACGAATTCTTCGTCGCCGATAGCACTCTTATATATAGATGATAAGCCTGTTGCTAAAGCCTTATCTACATACTTCGAGAAAATGCAGATTACGTCTTCAGGTTCCACATTGCAGGGAATTATCTTTTTTATCCGGATATTCCTGCCATTGTCTTTTAATATAATCATAACTTCTTCCTTTCTGCCAATTGGCGATAAAAGTGTTTATAAATATGACCGTTTGCCATATACTAATATACATAATACCATAAATTGACATAATTTGCAAGTACTGTATTTCACACAATATATTTAATCTCATTATCTTTAAAATTATTTCTCATCAATTCCTTAAAAAACTTGCTTCCTTCTTCTTTAACCTCTTTTTTATACGTATATCTTCCTCTACCTCTTACTGTCATTAAATCTTTGTTATATAAATTCATTGCATTAGGAAATGCCTCTTGATTAATTGCTTTATGAATATAACTATAAGTCATAAAGATTATTTCAAAGAATACATCTTTCTTAACCTCTTCATCCAAATTCTCATATAAATATTTTACTAATTCAGTATATTTTTCTTTCCAATCATCTACTAAAACAACTGGTGCAATTAAAATTCCCACTTTATATTCTGCTTTTTTTAGCTTATTAATAGCCTGAATTCTATTTTTTAATGGAGAAGTACCTATTTCAATTTGACTTATAATTTCTTGTGGATTCACACTCATTCTTACTATTATTTTTCCTTGATGATCTAAATTTAATATAGGGTCTACCATATCAAACTTAGTTGGAAAAGTAAGCATTCCCTTTTCAGCTTTTGCGACAAAATTTTCTATGGTCCATACCAAATTTCCGAGTTATCATATTTTCCAAAATCAAGTCACTATTGCTTCCTATTTCAAATACTAAATCTTTATCGGATTTATTAGCTGTTTTTATTATTTTATCAAGCATTTCTTCTCTATTTACAAATAATCGTAAATATGAACATTTATTGAAATTACATACTAAATAACAATATAAACACATGGCAATACACCCTGATGATGTATATGGTACTAAGTAATCTGAAACTTTATGGTTTTCAACAAATTTATGAGTTTTACGTACTCCTATAATAATATTTTGCTTCATATTTTTAAACTCAGAATTTTGTTTGGTTCGCATCTCTTCTATATTATTGTGATTTTCTATTTCATAACATGGTACATTATTTTCCCTGTACTGTTGTAATAGCTTCTTCCCTAGTTCGTAGTTTTCAGCATTTTTTTCGTAATAAACTCCTTGTGGTAAAAACATATTTTTCCCCCTTTTGCATAGTTGACCTGTCCCTAGCTGTGCATTTTGCACAGCGGGGACGCGTCCCCAACTGTGCACGTCCCCAGTTGTGCGCCTGATTATAAATAATTTTCCCAAATTTGAATATATTTATACAAATTAATCAATTTTGGAGGTGCTTTAATGGAAAAAAAGAAATTAGTAAATTTTCAAATTTTCTCTATCATTTTAGAAATTATTCTAGGTACTCTATTTCATTTTACATTTGAATGGTCTAACAAAAACATCTTAATGGGCGCATTTAGCAGTGTGAATGAAAGTACATGGGAGCATTTAAAATTAGCATTTTTTCCTATGCTATTGACTGCAATTATTGGATTTTTTATTTTTGATAAGAATAAAAATTTCTTTTGCTCAAAGGCAATTGGAATTATAACTACAATAAGCTTTATAATAATTTTCTTTTATACATATACAGGTATTTTAGGAAGAAATTTATCAATAATAGATATCCTTTCATTTGTTTTTGCAATTATATTGGGGGAATATATAAGTTTTAAAAGAATAGTGTCAAATACTGATTGTAATAATAATATATCCCTAATTTTGCTCACCGTCCTCTTTTTCTTATTTATATTTTTCACCTACAATCCACCTAAAATTGCGCTTTTCCAAGATCCTTTAACTGGTTTATATGGGATATTCTAATCAATAAAAAAGCAATTACTTTATATGTAATTGCTTTCTTCTTCTAAATACACTTTTCAATTTTTTTATTAATATTAGAGAACCTCTCCTCCATAATGTTCAATATTTTTGCATACATAGCCAATCTTTTTGAATCCCAAAAAGATATCTTTTTCTCTGTTTTGTACTTCATTTTGTGTTCATTTGTTGCCCAAAAATCCATTGCCATTGTGCGCAGTTGAATTTCGACTTTTACAAAAATTTGATTTTTAAGTAAATTACTATCTTCATATATTTTAACCGGAACTTCAACTATAATATGATATCCTGAATAACCGCTTTTTTTTGGATTCTTAATATAATCTTTTTCTAAAATCAAGTTCCAATTTGGAACTTTCTCAATTATACTCGCCATATTATAAATATCTTCTTTATTATTACAAATTGCTCTTACCCCTGCTATGTCATTTACTCTATCAATCATATTTTTGTAATTTAATTCTAAATCTTTCTTTTTCATTTTATTAATAATACTTTTTGGCTCTTTTATTCTTGTTTCAAAATAATTAACGATATTTTTGTTAAAAATATTTTTATATTCTAATTGAACTCCTTTTAGAGCCTCTAAAACCTGATTTGACGCCTTTTCGTAGATGCTCATAAGTACATTAAACTCTTGATCTTTAACCCTAATTGGCACTAAACCATTTACAGAAAGTTCATTTTCATAATTTATAATACTTATAATAATCTCCTCCTTTTAAGTTATCTGTTCGAGCGTTGCGAATTACTAAAAACATATGTAACTAAATATTGTGAGGTTGTATCCCTTCTTTACAATTCTATTTTATGCAAGTTTTATTTCCAAAATATAGTTTTTTTGTGAAAGTTTTGTGAACTCTATAATTTTAAGACCGTCCCCAAATGTGTCAAAAATGTCCCAAAATGAGTCCGTCCCCAATTGTGTCATTTTGTAAAAGTAAATCATATTATGTACTATACAATACAAAAAAGGAGGAAAATGTATGTATAGAAGAAATCATAAATGTTGTCATTGTAATAAATGCTCAAATATGAACAATTCTGATATATCTGATATCTTAGAAGACGTATGTGATGATGTAGACACATTATCAGCATTTAATGATGATGAAAATGAATGTAGTTGTGGTTTTGATCAAGGAATGTCTGTTTTCCCTGAAAACCCAACTTTAGCACAAAGCTATGTTCCTTATCAATTTATGAATGAAACATTTAAACCTTGTGTTGGACTAAAAATGGGAACTATCTTCCCTGAACTTGTTAGCCCTTATGTTCCATGTCAAAGTATTGAAGAAATAGAGTTTATAAAAGCTACAAATAAAATTGGAAAGGGGTGCAATAGATAATGGATTGTAATGAAAAATGTAACTGTGATATGTGTCCAAACCAAAGGGATTGTGCATGTACGTGTAAATATGAATTTGAATTAAATAATATGCCTGATAACAACGCAAATGAAGCTACTATGGAGGAATTAAAAGAACAATTAAAATGTTATAGATTTGCTATTATTGAATTAGGATTATATTTAGACACTCATCCAGATGATGAAAAAGCTCTTTGTTTGCATAGAGAATATGCAAGAAGATTCAAAGCTTTAGAAGAGCAATATCAAAAAGTATATGGACCATTGTCTATAATGTATCCATGTAAAAAATGGAGATGGCTAGAAGGTCCTTGGCCTTGGGAAGGAGAGTGCAAATAATATGTGGACTTATAATAAAGTTTTAGAATATCCTATTAAAATAAAATGTAAAAATCCTCAATTAGCTAAGTTCATCATTAGTCAATATGGTGGTCCTGACGGTGAATTAGCCGCTTCTTTAAGATATTTATCTCAAAGATTTGGTATGCCTGATGAAAAAGCTAAAGCTATTTTAAATGATATTGGTACTGAGGAATTAGCTCACTTGGAAATGGTTGGAACTATAGTGCATCAATTAACTGATGGTGTGTGCCCAGAAGAATTAAAAAAAGCCGGATTAGGTGATTACTATACAGACCATGGCTGGGGTGTTTACCCACAAGCTGCCGCTGGATATCCATGGACAGCTGCAACAATAGCTGTAAAAGGCGACCCAATTGCAGATTTACAAGAAGACTTAGCTGCTGAGCAAAAAGCGAGAGCAACTTATGAAAAATTAATTGACCTATGTAAAGATGACCCAGATGTAATTGACCCACTTCGTTTCTTAAGAGAAAGAGAAGTTGTTCACTTCCAAAGATTTGGTGAAGCTCTACGTGGAATTCAAGATAAATTAGCTCAAAAGAAATTTTATACTGCTACTAAATCTTGTATGAACAGTAGCGCTGGATGTATGAAAAGCGAAGTTTTAGGCGAAATGGATAATGATTGTGGATGCAATAGATAATAAATAATCAATAATAAATAAAAACCGGTTCAAAATTGGAATCGGTTTTTTCTATTTCTTTTTTATTTTTTGTCTTCATCATACAATATCTCTTTTATTTTAAATCTAACTTCTGGAGCCGTATTATGAAGTGTCGTCACACATTTACCAACACGTAAGCCATGTTTTTCACATTCTTCTTTACTGATATACACTTCTCCTATATCAAAATCAATATCATGTTTATTAAAAGGTATTTTATGATATAACAACTTAATTTTTACTCTTTCTGACTCTTCTTCTATTTCATATATATAACTTTTACCAATCAAAAAATTATTATTTGGTTCATACATATAAAACTCAGAAACACTTAATATATTAATAATATCCTTTGGAACTTGTGACTTAATTTTTTCTATTTTATTTTTTGCTTTTTTATTCGCAATTATTACAATTATAGTAATTAATATACAAATAAGAACTCCAACTATTGCACCTTCAAAATAACCATCTTCCATTATTTATAATAACACTCCTTTTTATTGTTATTTAAACATCAAAGAAATTGAAATTTTTTAATCCTCTCTCTTTTTTCATATTTTTAACTACATCTTTTGATAATCCAGTTGCAACACATATATCTTCCCCAGTTGTTACATCTTTTACCCAGAATTCATAACTTGTATCTAATGCCAAGAATCCCTTTGGTTTGTTTGCTAAAATATGTTTAGCATATGCTTCAAGTTTTTGTGTTTCTGGTTGTCCTGTAACTACCATTTCAGCTTTTGCTTGTTTTCCTTTCACTTCTACGCTATCTCCACATATTGGGCACATTTTATAATATGTGCTTTTAAATGGAAATAGTGGTATTTCATTTAAATGAAACCATGTTGTATATTTAACATATGACTTTTTATATGTTTTGTGGCAACATGGACACTCCTCCCTTTCTCCAAAATATCCTTTAAATTTTGTAAATACCTTTGTTCCATACATTATCATTCCCATATTTATTGCCTCCTTATTAATTACAATTTTTCTTTGTATTTATATCATATTTTGTTTTATATTTCAACAGCATATCTAAACTACCTATTTTTTATCTTTACACCATTATCAATTAAAAATTTAACAAAACCATCCACATATGGTTCCTCTACAATTCCTAAAAACCTAACCATATATGTTTTTGCTTTATATCTCGGTGTAGTTATTATAGAAATATTATCGACAATTATTTTAGTTCTAGCTTTATTTTGAGTAACATTTAATTTTATATTATCAGCATATAATTCTCCATTAATAACATTAAACGTTATTTTTTTATTTATAAATGATTCTTCTCCTCTAAATTCATCTGTACTTTTACGCATATAATATGTAATAGGTATTATCATAAAAAATATGATAATCATAATTAGAAGTGCTAATGGCGTAACTTTTACTCCAATAATAAAACTAGTTAGTATTAATATAACCCAAATTCCTAAAGGTACAAGCATTTTTAATGCAGGTTTGCCTCCTAAAATTTTTCTTATTTTAACAGTAGTGGTATACATATATTTTCCCCATTCTCTTTTTATTTATATTATTATTATAATCAAATAAAAAACTATTATCAAGACAATTATTCATAAATTATGATTTAAAATATCCTAAAACATAAAAAGAAAAGAGTCTAGTAATACTAGACTCTTTCTTCTCATTAAGCTACATAGCAACTAACTGTCACGCTACCATAGTAGCATGATGTATAAAATACCACTGTTTCGTTTGTCGGGTTTGAAAAAACAAGGTTCATGCAACCGTATGAAACTGCTGCTTCATTACCGGGTGTTGCATAACTTACGTTTCTTGAATGATCATGTCTCTCGACAATGTTCATTCCTGCGTCACGTGCTGCCTGGAACAGTGCCGTTGATGTAACACATATACCTCCACCTGTTGAAGAACCAACATCGGTGCCAACAAATACAGGCGCATCCATATATCCATAATTTTCATTAATTGTCTGCCAACCAATGTAACTATCCCAGTTGAATGTTTCTCCTGGAGCAAGTGTCATACCATTTAATGTTCCTAAAGAAACTTCAATGTTATTCCAACTTGCGGCATCTGGAGCTGACCAAAGAGTAACACTTGATAAACAAGTTCCACTCTTTGATTTTTGGTAATTATTGTTATATGTGTATTCCTGTGAATATGATGAAACCGGTACGTAGTTATTGCTCTGCTGAGTATAATCTACATATTCGTTAGGTATGAACAACTCATCCCCAACACAGATTACATCATATATGGTAGAATTGTTAGCTGCTGCTAACTGTACCATATCCACATCCAGGTATCCGGCAATTGATGACCATGAGTCACCAAGCTGTACTACGTAATACTGATATCCGTTTTTCCAAATTATAGAACTATTGCCTACTTCATTGTACTCAACCTGATATGCTGTATTAGTTGTTTGATTCCACATAGCTGTGTTATTAACCGTTGTAACATTTGTTACTACAGGTTTCTCAGCAGCCTTTGTGGTTGTTGTTTGTACTGAATTTACGATTTCTGTAGATATTGTTCCATGGTTTGCAAGCCGCTGTACGAAATCATCAGTACATATAGCCTCGGTTACTGTTGTGGGCTCAGTTGGTGCTGGAATAGTACCAGATACAATTTGTATATTAGCCTTGTGGTTAATAACAACTGTTTCACCTTCTGCTGGGGTTGGGATATTGTTTTCACTGCATGAATAGCAGCAAACACCAATTGTCATCATAGCGAACATTCCTATTGCTTTTTTCAATGTACTTCTCATAATTTTTTCTCCTTTAAATGTAATTATTTTTGGGTACATGCCGTACCGTTTAATTGCTTAATGAGATTTTTAAAACTAAAATATTTAGTTTTAATATATACTATACGTATATATAATAATTATACCATATTTTACATAATCTTTCAAATTTGGAACCTTTTTTGGACTTTTGAAAACAAAAAAATCTAGATAAGATTTCCTCTTACCTAGATTTTATTTATTATACTCTAATTACTCCACCTAAAGTTCTGTTCATATCGCTATTATCATAACCTTCAAGGATTTTTTCTCCACCTGCAATTGCCAAAACATCTCCTGCATTTACAATACCTTTTTCTTTAGCAATTTCAATTCCTTTTGCAATTACTTCTTTAGCTGATAATCCACTTTCTTCAACCAATAATGGAACAACATTATTTACTAATGCAAGTTGTCTATATGTTTTTGGATTTCTTGTTACTGCAAATATAGGGCAATATGGCATAAAGCTTGCTAATGTTTTTGGTGTGTCTCCACATTCACTATATGCAAAAATTCCTTTTGCACCTACTCTTTTTGCTGTTACACAAATTGCTCTATCTAAGTAAAATTCATAATTTCCATACTCTAAATCTGAATCTCTTAAACCTAAACGTTTTTCATAGTTGATATCGCTTTCTGCTGCTTTAGCAATTTTAGCCATTGTTTCAACACATTCTACTGGATATTTTCCCATAGCACTTTCTCCAGAAAGCATTATTGCTCCAGTTACATCAAATACTGCGTTAGCTACGTCTGAAACTTCAGCTCTTGTTGGACGTGGATTGTTTGTCATTGATTCCATCATTTGAGTTGCTGTAATAACAATTTTACCTGCGTTGTTACATTTTTTTATCATTTCTTTTTGTACAACTGGAACTTGTTCCATTGGAATTTCAACACCCATATCTCCACGAGCTACCATAATGCCATCTGTTACTTCTAGAATTGAATCAAAGTTTTCAATTCCTTCTGTACTTTCTATTTTAGAAATAATTTTTATGTTATTTCCACCGTTCTCATCTAATACTTTACGTATAGCTAAAACATCTTCTTTACATCTAATGAAAGATGCTGCTATATAATCAAAACCATGTTTACATCCTGCAATTAAATCTTGGATATCTTTTTCTTTTAATGCTGGTAAATTAATGTGTGTTCCTGGAATATTAATACTTTTTTTATTTCCTAATTCTCCACCATTTATTATTTTACAAACAACATCTTTTCCATCTATTCTAATTACTTCAAGTTCAATTTTTCCGTCATCAATTAAAATTGTTGTTCCTGGTTTTACATCATTGTATAATTCTTTATATGTTACTGTAGTTTTTGTTGCATCTCCTATTATTTCTTCATTTACTAATGTAAATTCATTTCCTGCTTCTAAAACTACTGGATTTTCAACTAATTTTCCTGTTCTAATTTCAGGACCTTGTGTATCTAATAATGCAGCTACTGGTAATCCAACTTCTTTTCTAGCCTCTAAAAAAGGTGTATAAAATTTCTCTTGATCTTCATAAGAACCATGTGAAAAATTGAATCTTCCTACATTCATTCCTGCTAACATCATTTTCTTTAAGATTTCTTTATCCATTGTTGCTGGACCTATAGTACATACAATTTTTGTTCTTTTCATTTCTATTCCTCCCATTATTATAGTATATGCAAACTTAATTTTTTGCCACATATACCTTTTTAAACCAACGTTAAATATTATATCATTGATTATTAAGATTTACAAGGATTTTTCAACATTTTTTGCAAAAAAAGAAGCAATTCAGTGTGGACAATTCATGTCCTAATTGTCCACACCGTAATTACTTACTTCTCTATCCACTTTACTAAATCTAAATTCTCTGCATCCAACAACATCTCATGTTTAGGCATAACTCTAAATGTATATCCATAATCTCCGCCTGTTGTTAATTCAACTTGTGCTTCATATAAATATGTCTTTGCTTCTTCGTTAGATTCTTTCAATTTCATTGGAATAATTGTAACATTATCTACAATTCCATTTTCAGTAATTTCTCCATAATAAACTTCAACTTGTATATTGTCTGGATTAATATTTGGTAATTTAACAGAACATCTAACTTTTATTATTTTTCCTGCATCAATTGTTTCATTGTCGATATTGTTTTCTTGAGTTATTTTTATTCTATTAAATCTTTCTATAACTAGTTTTTTCCATTCATTAAATTTTGTGACACTTTCTAAGTCATTATAATATTTATTAGTTAAATTGCATAATGGTATGTATAATTTATCAACATAGTCTGTAAGCATTCTTGATGTACTGAATTTTCCACCTGTTGTTATTATTGATTCTTTCATCATGTTTAACCATGAATCAGAATATCCATTTTCGTTTTTATCATAATAACTTGGAATTATTTTTTTCTCTAATGTTGTGTAAATGCTTTCGCTATCATCGTTGTCTTGAACTTCATAATTGTCGTAATTAGAATTTACACCTATTTTCCATCCATTAGTTGCTGTATAACCTTCAGCCCACCATCCATCTAGAATACTAAAGTTTAATACTCCATTTACAGATGCTTTTTGTCCACTTGTTCCTGATGCTTCCATTGGTCTTCTTGGATTATTTAGCCATACATCAACACCACTTATTAAATATCTTGACATTCCAATGCTATAATCTTCGAGAAAAAATACTTTTCCTTTAAATTGTGGCTTCATTGAAATTTCATTTATAAATTTGATTAATTCTGCTCCTTCTTGATCCGCTGGGTGTGCTTTTCCAGCAAATATTATTTGAACTGGTCTATTTGCATCATTCAAAATTTGTGTTATTCTTTCTAAATCTCTAAAAATAAGTGTTGCGCGTTTATATGTCGCAAAACGTCTTGCAAATCCTATTGTTAAAGCATTTGGATTTAATCCTGACACAACTTTCGAAATTTCATCATAAGTATATCCATTTCTTTTTAGTCTTTCGGCTGTGTTGTCTTTAACTAATGATAATAATTTTCTTTTTCTATCTATGTGTGCATCCCAAAGTTCTTTATCTGGGATATTTTTTATATTTTTCCATACACTATCGTCTTGAATCATATCTTGCCAGAATGGAATCAAGTATTTATTATACAATCTTTTTAAGTTTGGAGCTAGCCAGCTACATGTATGAATTCCATTTGTAACATATGTAATTGGTGACTCGTGTGCTATAATGTTTGGCCATACTTCTGCAAATAATTCTCTTGAAACCGCTCCGTGTAATTTACTAACACCGTTTTTCTTTCCTGCAATTTTTAATGCTAAAATCCCCATGTTGAAGCCACTTTCTTCGATATCAGCCTTTGGAGCCATTCCTAGTTTTAGGAATTCTTCTTTTGTAATTCCAAATTTTTCCCACATTTTATTAAAATATGTTTCAACTAAACTTGTTGGGAATATATCATTACCTGCTGGAACTGGTGTATGTGTTGTAAATACAGTTTTTGAAGATACGATATCTTTTGCAATATTAAATGAAACTTGTTTTTCTTGCATAATTTCGTTTATCAATTCTAAAATTAAGAATGATGAATGCCCTTCGTTCATGTGATAAACCGTTGGGTTTAACCCTAGCACTTTTAATAACTTTGTACCTGCCATTCCTAGTACAATTTCTTGCTGAATTCTTGTTTCTTGATTTCCTCCATATAAAGTTGATGTTATTGTTCTATATTCCTCATCGTTTTTATCAATATCAGAATCCATTAAATATAGATTTACTCTTCCAACGTTAATTTTCCATACTTTTAAATACAAAGTTCCTTTTGGTAGTTTTACATCTATTATTATATTTTCGTTTTTATCATCTTTTAATTCTTTGATTGGTAAAGATGATATATCTAAATTTCTGTATTCTGTCTCTTGTTCACCATAAGCATTTATTTTTTGATGGAAATAACCATTTTTATATAATAAACCAACAGCAACTAAAGGGATTCCCAAATCACTCGCTGATTTTAAATGATCACCTGATAAAATTCCTAGTCCTCCTGAATAAATTTGAACAATTTCATCCAATCCATATTCAGCAGAAAAATATGCAATTAAATCATTTTTATTATTTGGATATTTTTTAGAAAACCATGTGTTTTTGCTGTTCATATAATTATTGAAGTTTTCAACCATTTCATCATATTGCTTTAAAAAACTATTATCTTGCAAAATTCCATTTAATTTTTCTTGAGAAACTAATTTTAAAAATTTAACAGGATTTTTTTCTACTCTCTCCCATAAATCTATATCTATTTGTTTGAATAATCTTAGAAATTCTGAATTCCAAGACCACCATAAATTATTGGCAATTTTTGATAAATCTTTTATTCTTTCTGGTAATTGTGGTGTTACTGTAATCTTGTTAAAAACATACATTATTACATTTCCTCCTTTGTTTTTCTTATAGCTTTATCTTTTGTTTTATTCCTCTCTATTTTATATATTTATTATCTATTAAGTTTTAGGTTTTGTCAATGATTTTTTGACACACTTGGGGACGGACTCATTTTGGGACATTTTTGACACAAAATGAGTCCGTCCCGGATTGGGTCAAAAATGACACAACGTGGGACGGTCTTAATTTGTTTCATTTTTGAAACATTTTATGACCGTCCCGAATTGTCTCATTTTATAATATTTTTCCTCCACCTAAGACTATATCATCGACATAGAATACTGCTGATTGTCCTGGTGTTATTGCTCTTTGTGGTTCATCAAATATAACCTTAATCTTATCACCGTCAATTTGTTCAATAGTTGCTTTTGCAACTTTGCTTGTATATCTCGTTTTAACGTCAACTTGCATTGGCTCTTTTATTTTATCTAATAATAATAAATTAATGTCTCCAACTAATATTTCTTTGCTATATAATTCATGCTCTTCGCCGACAATTACTTCATTTCTTTCTTTGTTAAATCCAAGAACAAATAATGGTACTTTGTATGAAATTCCAAGTCCCTTTCTTTGTCCTATTGTGTAATTGTATAATCCTGTGTGTCTGCCTAAAACTTCTCCTTTAGCGTTAACAATATTTCCTGGATTTGGCTTAATGTCTGAATTTTCTTCTAAGAATCTTTTATAATTTCCGTCAGGAATAAAACATATATCTTCGCTATCAGGCTTGTTTGCTACTTTTAAATTGTTTTCTCGTGCAATTTGACGGATTTCATCTTTGCTTTCAAAATCAGCTAGCGGAAACAATACATGTTCAATTAAGTCTTTTGGAATGTTCCATAAAACATAGCTTTGATCTTTTTTACCAGCATTTGATTTTTTCAAAACCCAACGACCATATTTTTCGCTATATTCAGTTTTGGCATAATGACCTGTTGCAATAAAATTGCATCCAAGTTCTTTTGCTTTTTCATACATAAAACCAAATTTCATGTACTTATTACATTCAATACATGGATTTGGAGTTTTGCAATTAGCATAGCAGTTAATGAAATCATCAATAACATATTTTCTAAAATCACCTTTGTAATCGTATGTAAAATGAGGAATTCCTAGCGAATTACATACATTTTTTGCATCTAGATATGTATTTATATTACAACAGCTGCTTCCACAAAATAGCTCT
>JAFXOY010000083.1 GCA_017528375.1 Clostridia bacterium
GCGAAATCAGTTGGAGAAAAGATTAAAATAATTTCTAGAAAACATCAAGTGTTATGTGTAACACATCAGCCAAGTATTGCTGCAAAAGGTGATTACAACTATTATATAAATAAAAAAGTTAAAGAGGGAAAAACAGTAACAGACATTAAATTGCTTAATGAACAAGAAGTTATAAATGAAATTGCAAGAATTTCAAGTGGAGATATAACTGTAAGCTCAATAAATCATGCTTTAGAATTGAGAAAAGCAAGTTAAAAAGAATTAATAAAAACACGTAAAACTATTTACTTTTCAAGCATTTTAATATATAATACTGAAAGCTTAGTAATAAAAAGGGAGGAATAGTTTATGAGTGAAAATGAAGTAAACAATGTTGAAGAACAAGAAGTTGATTTAAACCAGTTAATGATGGTTAGAAGAGAAAAATTAAAAGAACTACAAGAACAAGGAAAAAATCCTTACGAAATAACAAAATTTAATAGAACAAATACAGCAGGTGAAATTAAAGCAAATTATGAGAAATTTGAAGAAAAAACAGTAACCGTTGCTGGTAGAATAATTGCAAAAAGAATAATGGGAAAAGCTTCATTCTGCACAATTCAAGATTGTGATGAAAGAATTCAAAGTTATGTAAGTATAAATGATTTAGGAGAAGAAAGCTATAAAGCGTTCAAAACTTATGATATAGGAGATTTCATTGGAATAACAGGTTTTGTTTTCAAAACAAGAACTGAAGAAATTTCTGTACATGCTAAAGAAGTTACATTACTTTCAAAATCACTACGTCCATTACCAGAAAAATTCCATGGATTAAAAGATCCAGATTTACGTTATAGACAAAGATATGTTGATTTAATAGTAAATCCAGAAGTTAAGAAAAGCTTTGAAACAAGAAGTAAAATCATAAAAGAAATTCGTAAGATATTAGATGAAAAAGGATTCTTAGAAGTTGAAACACCAATATTAAATACAATTATGGGTGGAGCCAATGCTAAGCCATTCATTACTCATCACAATTCATTAGATTTAGATATGTATTTAAGAGTTGCTCCAGAATTATATTTAAAAAGATTAATAGTTGGTGGATTTGACAGAGTATTTGAAATAGGTAGATTATTTAGAAATGAAGGAATGGATATTAAACACAATCCAGAATTTACATCAATGGAATTATATGCAGCATATATGGATTTCAATGATATGATGGATATAACAGAAGAAATATTCTCAAGATGTGCTAAGAAAGTTTTAGGAACAACAAAAATTACATATCAAGGTCAAGATATAGATTTAACACCAGCTTGGAAAAGAATTACTATGGTTGATGCAATTAAAGAAGTTACAGGTATTGATTTTAATACAATAAATACAGATGAAGAAGCTGTAGCATTAGCTAAAGAAAGAAATATTGTAATTCCAGATCCAACAAAAGAAACAAGAGGAGATGTAATTAGTTTATTCTTCGAAGAATATGTTGAAGAAACTTTAATTCAACCAACATTTGTTTATGAATATCCAGTTGAAATATCACCACTTGCTAAAAGAAAAGCAGCTGATCCACGTATGACTGAAAGATTTGAGTTGTTCATCGGTGGACGTGAATATGGAAATGCATTCTCAGAATTAAATGATCCAATTGACCAATATGAAAGATTCAAAAAACAAGTTGAAGCAAGAGAAGCTGGAGATGAAGAAGCTGGAATGATGGATGAAGACTATGTTCAAGCCTTAGAATATGGTATGCCTCCAACAGGTGGATTAGGAATAGGAATCGATAGAATGATAATGTTATTAACAGATTCAGCATCAATTAGAGATGTATTATTATTCCCAACAATGAAACCATTAGCGTAAGTAATTAAAAATAAAAAGCAGAGGAAGTTTTCCTCTGCTTTTAAAATTCTTACAGTAGTATATATTATTCAACAAGGTCGAATGAATATGTATCTACTGCCACCTTGCCATCAGCTGTTACGCCGACAGTTATCTTTTCGTTTTCATAAACGAATGATTTGAGTTCTTTTACGATAGGTGCTACGCGGTTTACTCTGAGCTCAGTAATTGTCAGGCCATTGTCAAACCAAATCTGTACATTCCCGGAATAGGGAGTAACAAGAAAGTTTTCGTATTTGCCAGATGTATACATGAGGCTATTTGCCTCCATATAGTATAAATCATCTAATACAATAACTTTGAAAGGTTTGATTTCCATGTCACGACTGTAGAATTGAGCAACGTCAAGAGCAAGTCTGCCGTCTGGTGTTATTCCTACAATATTTGGCTTACCGTCAAAGGTAAGAACAGCAACAGCTGTTTCTGTGATATCAATGTCAGAGCAATGCATTTCCGATACAACACCATCATTAAGAAAACGATATGTTACGGTAATGCCGTCGAACTCATAACCAACACAGTAAGATGATGCTAAGGATTGGAGTTTGAAGATAGAATCTCTGTTGTTTTCCATTCCGTCAAGATCAAATTCCTCAAAGTTCATGTTTACTTCATTTCCTACTACTAAATTGCAGACATTCAAGAAGTCATTCTTACTGAAGCTTCCTTCGTCTAATAACTGATTAGCGAGAACTGCATCTGTGATGCTAAACTCACCATCATCGTTAAGATCGTAGTACTTTGTTAAATCGTCGCTTTGTACTGCTTCTGCAGCCTGTGTTGTCTTGGGCGTAGCCAGTGATGTTGCACACATAAGTGTCGCAAGGGCTGTCATAAAAATAGTTGCTTTTTTCATAATGATGTACCTCCGTTATGACATTATAGAATTTTATTATGATAGCTGTCTGCTATCAACTTATATTATACCATATTTTGGCTTTTTTTTCAAATTATGCTGGTTTTGAAGGGCAATTTTAGGTATTGAATTATATAATACTTATGATATAATTTAGTTAATATAAATAAAAGGGAGGATACAAATGAGCGAAGAAATAAAAGAACAAAAGAATGAAAATCAAGAAGTAAAAGAAGTTGTAGCATCAGTTAACAATTTTGAAGAAGTAAAAGTTGCAAATAATGAAACAGCAAAAAAACAAGTAAGAACAGATTCATATTTTGATGGAGGATTACTAGAATTAATAGGATGGAGAATCTTAGCATTTTTGATTATTGGTATAACATTTGGTATAGCAACACCATGGGCTAAATGTATGCTATATTCATATCAATTTAAGCACACAGTATATAACGGAAAAAGATTAAAATTTGAAGGTACAGGTGGAGACTTATTTGTAAATTATTTCAAATGGATATTTTTTACAATAATAACTTTAGGAATTTATTTGTTATTTGTACCAATAAAGAAAACAAAATGGATTATTTCAAATTTACATTATGAAGATGAAGAATTTGTTAAAGGAGAAAGTTTCTTTGATGGATCAACAATTCAATTAATAGGTGTAAATTTATTAAGTGGATTACTTAATTTAGTAAGTTTCGGATTATTATATCCTTTTACAGTATGTTTTAAATTAAGATGGATTAATAAACATACAGTAATTAATAAAAAGAAATTAGTATTTACAGGTAAAGCAATTAATTTATTTGGAAAATATTTATTATGGTGTTTCTTAACAATAATAACATTTGGCATTTATGGATGGTGGCTAGAAATAAAAATGTTAAAATGGCAATCTAAAAATATTCATATAAAAACTGTTGGAGAACAAGAAGCAAAAGATAATTCTTTATGGATAGCTATTCCAATTGCTATTTTAGCAATATTGGCATTCTCATTTGTAGTTGCAGCAGCAGGTACTTTTATGGAAGAAAATGATATTCATGGAAATATCGATTTTACAGTTAAAGGGATTCATATGGATTTAAATAGTAAAACGAATAGTGATTCTAGCCGTAGAATTAAAACAGAAACTCAGAATGCAATAAATGAATATAATTATTAATTTTTAAATCTTTTGAACACTTGTTAAATAAAACGGGCAAGTGTTCTTTTTATTGAAAAATATGTAGAAAAATGTATTTAAAAAAGATATAACAAACAATTGAAAAAATAAATAAAATATGGTAAAATATTAAAAGTTATTTTAAAAGGAATGGAATGAATAATATGTTTAATTTTGACAAAAGAATATTGTATGTTATTTTAGCAATATTTGTTCTTAGAAATATTGTTACTAGACTTACAAATACTGATAGTTTATTAATGTTAATAATAACATTACCAGCAATTTTAATTGCAATAACTTTTCATGAATTTGCACACGCATTTGCTGCGGACAAGTTAGGGGACAATACACCACGTTCTCAAGGAAGATTAACTTTGAATCCATTAAAACACATTGATCCTGTAGGCTTTGCATTATTAATTGTTGCAGGATTTGGATGGGGTAAACCTGTTGAGGTAAATCCAACTAATTATAAAAGAAATATCTCAATGACAAAAGCAGATGCAATAGTCGCGTTTGCAGGACCTTTAATGAATTTTGTTTTAGCAATAATATCAACAATAATTTTAGCAGTTTTGTTGAAATATGAATTATTAGTTAGTCTATCTACAAGAGCAATGTGGATAATTCTTGTATTTATTATGGAGCTAGTATTAATAAATGTTGGGTTAGGCTTATTTAACTTAATACCACTTCCACCATTAGATGGTTCAAAAATTTTAAATCATTTTTTACCAACTAATGCACGAAATTGGTTACAACAAAATCAATTTGTTTTATACATTATTTTTGTAGTAATTTGGATAACTGGAATTGCAAGTTTAATAATTTCACCATGTATTCAAGGAGTAGTAAAAGGTTTATTTACATTAGTAGGAAACATATTTAGCATTAATTTAAAAGTAATTTTACAATTATTTGGAATATAAAATATAGAAAGATAGGGGAAATAAATGAAAGATATATTAACTTTAGGAATCGAATCAAGTTGTGATGAAACTTCTGTATCAGTTGTAAAAAATGGTAGAGAAGTGCTTTCTAATGTTATAAATTCACAAATTAAAATACATGAGCAATATGGTGGAGTAGTTCCAGAAATAGCATCAAGAAATCATGTTGAAGCTATATCAGAAGTAACCAAACAAGCACTAAAAGAAGCAAATGTTACTTTTGAAGATATTGACCATATTGCATGTACATATGGACCAGGATTAGTTGGTGCTTTATTAGTAGGCGTATCTTATGCAAAAGCATTAAGCTACACATTAAACATTCCACTTGTTGGAACAAATCATATTCAAGGTCATATAGCTGCAAATTATATAACCCATAAAGATTTAGAACCACCTTTTTTATGTATGATTGTTTCAGGGGGTCATACACATCTAGTACATATTAAAAGCTATGAAGAATTTGAAATATTAGGAAAAACAAGAGATGATGCTATTGGCGAGGCTTTTGATAAAGTAGCAAGAGTAGTTGGACTTGGTTATCCAGGAGGGCCTAAAATTGATAAGCTTGCAAAAGAAGGTACTCCAAATATTGAATTACCCAAAACACATTTTGATAACTTAGATTTTAGTTTTAGTGGTATAAAAACAGCAGTAATCAATTTACATCACAAAAATCCGGATATTAATAGAGCAGATTTATGTGCAAGTTTTGAAAAGAACGTTACAGAAGTATTAATAGATAATGTATTAAAAGCAGCAGAGCAACTAGGAATAACAAAAATTGCGTTAGCTGGAGGAGTTTCAGCAAATTCATATATTAGAGAACAATTTATGAATTTAGAAAAAACTCATGGATTTAAAATTTATTATCCAGAACCTATATTATGTACAGATAATGCAGCAATGATTGCTAGTGCAGGATATTATAATTATATCAATGGAAAAAGATCAGATTTATATTTAAATGCAATTCCAAATTTAAAATTAGGAGAAGAATAAAAGTAGTAGAAAGGAGGATGATATATGTCAATATACGTAATAGCAGACTTGCATTTATCTTTTAAAGTAAATAAACCAATGGATATATTTGGTGATAATTGGGATAATCATCCTGAAAAAATAAAGAAAAGCTGGCTTGAAAATGTAAAACCAGAAGATACAGTAATACTTCCAGGAGATTTTTCATGGGCTACATATATAGAAGATGCTAAACCTGATTTTGAATTTTTAAATTCATTACCAGGCAAAAAAATATTATTAAAAGGAAATCATGATTATTGGTGGACTACTTTAACAAAAATGAGAGAATTCGTTAAAGAAAATGGTTTTGAAAACATAGATTTTTTATATAATAATGCATATCTTGTTGAAGACAAAATAATTGTTGGCTCAAGAGGTTGGGCTTTGCAAGATGGTGAAGAAAATAGAAAAATGATAAATAGAGAAAATGAAAGATTGAAGTTATCATTTAAAAACGGAATTGAGAACTATGGTGAAAATAAAGAAATAATAGCATTTATGCATTATCCGCCAATTTCTTCAAAAGAATTATTAGGAAATAGTTTCCTTGATTTTTATAGAACAATGAAACAATATGGTGTTAAAGATTGTTACTATGGACATTTACATGGTAATTCACATAAAGATGCCATAGAAGGCGAAGTTGGTGGAATTGATTTTCATCTAATAAGTGCAGATTATTTGGATTTTAAATTACAAAAGATTTGCTAATATGAAAAAAGGTGTTGCAAAATTGGAAAAATGTGGTATAATAAGAAAGCTAGTTGATTTTCAACAAAGTAACATAAAAGAGAATTGATAAATTTGAAAGGATGTAATTAAAAATGAGTATGAAAGTAGAAAAAACAGAAAATACAAATGAATTAAAATTAACATTTAATGTACCAGCAGAAACATTTGATGCAGGAATGAAAAAAGTATATGCTAAAACAGCAAAATACTTCAATATACCAGGATTCAGAAAAGGTAAAGCACCTATGTCTTTAGTTGAAAGAACATATGGTTCTGAAATCTTTTATGAAGATACTTTCAACGAAATAGTTCCAGAAATCTTTGAAAAAGAAATTGAAGAAAATAAATTAGAAGTTGTAAGTAAACCAGAAATAGATATAGTACAAATTGGAAAAGGTAAAGAATTAATCTTTACAGCAGTTGTACAAACTAAACCAGAAGTTAAATTAGGAAAATATAAAGGAATTGAATTAGAAAAAGTTGAATATAAAGTAATGGCTAAAGATGTTAACAAAGAATTAGAAGCAATGGCTGAGAAAAATGCTAGATTAATAAGTGTTGAAAACGAAGTTGTTAAAGAAAAAGATATAGCTGTTATTGATTTTGAAGGATTCGTTGATGGTGTTGCTTTTGAAGGTGGAAAGGCTGAAAATCATGAATTAGAAATTGGAAGTAAAACATTTATTCCAGGATTTGAAGATCAAATTATAGGAATGAAAGTTGATGAAGAAAAAGATATCAATGTTAAATTCCCAGAAGAATACTTCTCAAAAGAATTAGCTGGAAAAGATGCTACATTCAAAGTAAAATTACATGAAATTAAAAGAAAAGAATTACCAACTTTAGATGATGAATTTGCTAAAGATGTTAGTGAATTTGATACACTTAAAGAATTAAAAGACAGCATTAAAGAAAAGCTAAAAACAGAAAATGAAAACAAAGCAAAATATGAAACAGAGGAAAAAGCTATTAAAGCTGTTTGTGATGCAACAGACATCGAAATTCCATCAGGAATGATTGAAACTGAAATTGATAATATGATGAAAGATATCGAAACAAGATTATCTTACCAAGGTTTAAATATGAAACAATATTTACAAATGATAGGAAAATCTGAAGAAGATATGAGAAAAGAATATGAAGAACAAGCAAAAACATCTGTAAAAAGTAGATTAGTTTTAGAAGCTATAGTTAAAGCTGAAAAAATAGAAGCTTCAATAGATGAAATTTCAGAAAAAATCAAAGAAATGGCTGACAATTATGGAAGAAAAGTTGAAGATTTAGAAAATAATGAACATTTAATTAATTACATAAAAGAGAATATGACAGCAGAAAAAGCAATAAAATTTGTTGTAGATAATGCAAAAATAAAATAGTAATTATTGTAGAAATTAGGGGTTTTTTAATCCCTAATTTTTTGTCACTATAAGCATTAATCAATAATTCTAAATAATTGAAAATAAGTATTGAAAAAAAGGTAAATATATTATAAAATGCAGTTAATGTTAAGTATTGGTAAAATAACATGTACGAGATGTTATATAAAAATTTTATTTGTGAATAATTATAGTAATATGATTTTAATTATATGAACATTCTTGTATAATTTTAAATATAAATATAGGAGGATTAATATGTTAGAAAAAAATAGTTTAGTTCCATACGTAATAGAACAAACATCAAAAGGGGAAAGATCATATGACATCTTTTCAAGATTATTAAAAGACAGAATTATATTTTTAGGAGAGGATGTTAATCCAACATCAGCAAGTTTAGTAATTGCTCAATTATTATTCTTAGAATCAGAAGATCCAGATAAGGAAATTTCATTATATATAAACAGTCCTGGTGGCTCAATAACAGATGGTATGGGAATTGTAGATACAATGAATTATATTAAATGTCCAGTAACTACAATTTGTATTGGTATGGCTGCAAGTATGGGTGCTGTACTTTTAGCATCAGGTGAAAAAGGAAAACGTTATGCAACTCCAAATGCAGAGATTTTAATTCACCAACCATTAATTGGTGGTGGAGGACTTTCTGGTCAAACAACTGAAATTAAAATTCATGCTGATCACATGGTAAAAACTCGTGAAAAATTAAACAAATTATTAAGCGAAAGAACAGGTCAACCATTAGAAGTAATTAACAGAGATACTGAAAGAGATAATTACATGACTGCTGAAGAAGCTTTAAAATACGGTTTAATTGACGGTATTATGGAAAAAAGACCATAAGCTTTTAAAATAGAACTAAAGAAAATAAAATAAACGAAGAAAGGAGAGCATGGTTTAAATATGCCATGCAAAGTAGAAATGCCAAGTAGAGATCAAAGTAATAAAACTATTAGATGCTCTTTTTGTGGTAAAACACAAGAGGCTGTACAAAGAATTATAGCTGGACCAGGGGTATATATTTGTAATGAATGTATAGGTGTTTGCAACAATATAATCGAAGAAGATTTATATGAAGATCCAGATATGACATATACAGTAAATGAAGGCGAACAATTACCTACACCTGCACAAATAAAAAGTGTTTTAGATGAATATGTAATTGGTCAAGAAGATGCTAAAAAAACACTTTCTGTTGCAGTTTATAACCATTATAAAAGAATTAATAATAACGAATATATAATGGAACAAAATAATGATGCAAACAGAATTGAAATTCAAAAAAGCAATATTTTATTGTTAGGTCCAACAGGTTGTGGAAAAACATTGCTAGCACAAACACTAGCAAAAGTTTTAAATGTTCCATTTGCAATAGCAGATGCAACAACATTAACCGAAGCAGGATATGTTGGTGAAGATGTTGAAAATATTCTTCTTAAATTAATACAAGCTGCTGATTATGATGTGGCAAAAGCAGAAAGAGGAATTATCTATATAGATGAAATTGATAAAATAACAAGAAAATCTGAAAATCCTTCAATAACAAGAGATGTAAGCGGTGAAGGTGTTCAACAAGCATTATTAAAGATTGTTGAAGGAACAATTGCTTCAGTTCCACCTCAAGGAGGTAGAAAACATCCACATCAAGAATTTATACAAATAAATACATCAAATATTTTATTTATTTGTGGTGGTGCTTTCGAAGGTTTGGATAAATTAATAAATGATAGAATTGGTAAGAAAACAATTGGATTTGGCGCTAAAATAGAAAGTCCAAAAGAAATTGATAAAACAAAAGTATTTGCTGAATTATTACCACAAGATTTATTGAAATTTGGTTTGATTCCTGAATTTGTAGGTAGATTACCTATAGTAGCTACTTTACAAGATTTAGATAGAGAAGCCTTAATAAAAATCGTTACAGAACCTAAGAATGCTTTAGTTAAGCAATATAAAAAATTATTTGAATTAGATGATGTTGAACTTGAATTTGAACATGAAGCTTTAGAAGCAATAGTTGATAAAGCAATTGAAAGAAAAACAGGGGCTAGAGGTTTACGTTCAATTTTAGAAGAAATAATGAGGGATATAATGTTTGAAATCCCATCAAATCCTAAAATAGAAAGATGTGTAATAACAAAGGCAACTGTTGAAAATGGTGAAGAACCACAAATCTTTATTAATAACAAAAAGACTTCTAGTAAGGTCAATAGAAGAGTAAGAACGAAAACTGATAATGGAGTTGAGACTGCATAATAAATATTTTTAAAATAAAAATGCAGAATTATAATAAATTGTTTGCAATTTAAAGAAAGATATGCTACAATATGCAAAGAAAAACATAAGAATGGAGAGATTAAAATGTCAGTATTAAAATATATAGTATTAGCAATTTATATGATAATTTGTATTGCTTTAATAGTAATAGCTACAATACAAACTAAGGATTCAAATGGAGCTTCTGAAGCAATAATGGGTTCTTCTACAAATAATTTCTATGAAAAAAACAAAGGAAGAACTAAAGAAGGAAAAATGAAAAGAACAACTATTATGTTAGGTATTGCATTCATAGTTCTTACAGTAGTACTAGGTGTATTATACGTAATGTAATTAAAACAAAGATTTTTGAATGCCTCAAAATTGTACTATTACAAATTTTGAGGCATTTTTGAGTTTAGTTAAATAAAGTAGAGGAGAATTATGGAAGAAAACAAAGAAATAATTTTAAAATTTATGTCTGATGATAAATATGTTCCAATGAAGGCAAAGGAAATGGCTTTCATTCTTGGAGTTCCTAAACAAAAGTATACTGAATTTCATCAGGTATTAAAAAGTTTAGAAGATGAGTTTAAAATACAATCAACCAAAAAAGGAAAGTATATGTTGGTTGATAGTGGTGAATATAAAACAGGTATTTTAAGATTAAATCCTAAAGGATTTGGTTTTGTTAAATTACAAGATTCTGAAGAGGAAATATTTATAGGGAGTAGTAATTTGAAAAATGCTTTAAATGAAGATGAAGTATTGGTTAAAATAATAGAAGGTAATAATAATGATTCACAACATAAAGAAGGAACTATTATTAAAATTTTAAAACATGAGAAAGATACCTTGGTAGGAACTTTTCAAAATAGCAGAAGTTTTGGCTTTGTTGTTCCAGATGACAAAAAATTTGGAACAGATATTTTTATTTCTAAAAAAGATTTTGGAAAAGCAAAAAATAATCAAAAAGTAGTAGTTAAAATAACTAAATATGCACAAAAAGGGAAGAAAGCTGAAGGTAAAGTTATTGAAGTTTTAGGTAATAGAGATGAAGCAGGAATTGATATGTTATCTTTGGTGAAAGAATATAATTTACCTTATGAATTTCCAGAGCCTGTTTTAAAAGAAGCTAAATCATTAGAAATAAATATTACTGAAAAGGATTTAAAATTCAGATTAGATTTAAGAGAAAAAGAATTATTCACAATTGATGGAGAAGATGCAAAAGATTTAGATGATGCAGTTTGTGTTGAAAAAAATAAAGATGGTAATTATGTTTTAGGTGTTCATATTGCTGATGTTAGTAACTATGTTAAAGAAGGAAGTGCATTAGATAATGAGGCAATTATAAGGGGAACAAGCGTATATATGATGGATAGAGTAATTCCAATGCTTCCAAAAGAATTATCAAATGGCATTTGTAGTTTAAATGAAGGACAAGATAGATTTGCATTATCAGTTATAATGGAAATTAATGATAAAGGACAAGTGGTCTCTTCAGATATTCGTAAAAGTATAATTAAAGTCACAAGAAGAATGTCTTATGCAAATGTATATAAAATTTTAAAATATATTGACTCAGAAGAATTGAGTAAGCAAGATATTAAAACAGTTAAGGAATATGAGCAATATTTTGACCATTTTAAAATGATGGCTGAACTTGCAAAAATTTTAAAAAGTAAAAGAGAAAAAGATGGAAGTCTTGAACTTGACATACCAGAAAGCAAAATTATTTTAGATGAAAATGGAGTTGCAGTTGATGTAAAAAAATATGAAATAACATTTGCAAATGAGATAATTGAACAATTTATGCTTATAGCAAATGAAACTGTAGCTGAAAAATTTTATTGGTTAGAGGCACCATTTATTTATAGAGTACACCCAGTTCCAGATATTGATAAAATAAAAGAATTAAATACTTTTATTTGGAATTTAGGATATAGAATAAAAGCAAATAAGGAAAATATTCATCCAAAAGCTTTTGCTGAAGTATTAGAGGAAGTAAAAGGAAAACCAGAAGAAAGGGTTGTTTCAAATCTTATTTTAAGAACATTAAAAATTGCTCAATATGAAAGTGAAAATCGTGGACATTTTGGAATTGCAAGTAAATATTATTGTCATTTTACTTCTCCAATTAGAAGATATCCAGATTTATTTATACACAGAATTATTTCAAAATATATTGAGAAAAACTACAGTTTATCAAATGAGGAAATAGAAAAATATTCAGAAGAAGCAACTAAATATGCAAAAACTTCATCTGAAAGAGAAAAAATTGCTCAAAAAGTTGAAAGAGATAGTGTTGATATTAAAAAAGCCGAGTTTATGCAAAATAAAATTGGAGAACAATATGAAGGAATTATTTCAAATATCACTTCTTTTGGTGTTTTTGTGGAATTAGAAAATACAGTTGAAGGATTAATCAGATTTGAAAATCTTGGATTTGAATATTTTATATATGATGAAGATCATAAACAATTAATAGGAGAAAATACTGGTACAGTATTTAAAATTGGAGATTCAATAAGAATTCAAGTTATTGAAGCTAATAAAGAGTTAAGAAGAATTTCATTTGCAAGAGTGTGAAAATGGGGACGGTTCTAAAAAATGCGAAAATGACGGATAGATAGGTCGAACCTTATCGAAAAAAGCATTGAGGAGCAATATATTAAATTCCGCAGGCTTACTGGCTCGTACTTGACAAAAGGCAAAAAGAATTTGAGTAATTTAAAAATTTTAGATTATTTAATTCTTTTTGCTTCTTTTGCCAATCTCGCCAAACTGCGCGCTCTGTGCTACATTTTAATATGTTGCTCCTCAATGCTTTTTTCGATAAGGTTCGACCTATCTATCCGTCATTTTCACATTTTTAGAACCGTCACAAATTTTAAAATTTAATAAAAAACAGAACTACATTAAGAACAATAACTGCCACTAAGCTAAAGAGAGTAACACTAATAGCCCCAATAATATTTTTATTGTTTTGATATTCATACATAGAATAAGAAATGTTTTTTACAAAAACTAAGATACTAAAAACACAAATTATTAATTTCAAAAACATAATTATCAAACTCCTAATTATAATTTAAGGTGATTTATCAAATTCTGAACCTGAAATGATACTTACATGTACATTAACTTTAAAAAAGGAATTTTTATAATTATTATTCCAGTTAGAATTTTCCCATTCTTCCCAGGTTAGATATTTAGATAGTACATGTTTACCAAAACCAAAAATATCTGAATTAAATTTTGAAGATGTTTTATATAAAAAGTTAGTAATTTCTGATTCTAAAAACTTATTAGCAGAGTTCTCTAAAAGTTCAGTGTCGCTAATAGAAGTATAATCAATTGTTTCATTTAAGGTTAAACCATGAGCTTCCAAATATAAATCAACAGTAATATAAGGGGAACCATTTATTAATTCAACGTCTATTTTTGGCTTTTTGCTTTTTCGTATAGATAAATCAATTTCAGCATTTGTTTCAAAAGGACTTGGAACTGAAATTGTGCAGATTTCTATTTTATCTGAAATTAGTAAAAAACAAACTGTTTCAAATCCAGACAATTCCCCAACTAATTTGTCATCATGAAAAACTGCAGTACCAAAAGTTTCCACGTTATTTACATCGTCAATAGGAGATTCATTTGCTTTGTAAGATGAATCAACTCCAATATATGGAGGATTTTCAATTTTATTATCTCCGTTATTAATTCCTCCTAAAATAGCACTAGCCTGAATAAAAGAATTTTTAATATCATTTACAAAAGTTGCAAATTCAGTTGAAGTTGTATATCCAGTATATTCACTAGATTTCAATGCAACTTCATAATATCGTGCAGTCAAAGTTTCAATTGAAGGGGTAGCATTTTCAATAAAATCTTTTGCAGTACATCTTGTTATTATGACATTGCAATCTGGCCTTATTTCAACATTGTTTGAAAGTGTATCTATATATTTATTTAATCCTTGCTTTGCTATTTTTTCTGAAAAAACTAAAGCTTTACAATGTGATAAATTAATTTGTTTGCTTATATAACTATTAACCAAACTTATTCCAGAATCTATACTTGTACATTGAACAGTAGTGTTTTCAGTTTTACTAGATTGACTGCTTCCAGATTCAGAATTAGTACCAGGAATTGAAATTTGAAATGTTAAAGACAATGTATTATTATCATTAATATCTATACCAAGTGCTGTAACATATGCTAAATCTTCAATTCCACGTGCATCATAGCAACCTGAAAGTGATATAAGGTTTATAAGTAAAATACATAGAATTAGTAATATTTTTTTAAATTCAATTTTCATATTGTTCCTTTCTTGGTTTATTAATAAATTTCAATTTTAAATTTGAAATAATTAATATTGGTAGACTTATTCCAAAAAATAATATTAAAAACGAATGTTGAACAATTTTTGCAAATATATTGGTAAAAATAGCATACTCAATTGGAATAATAGCTAATGCTAATATAAATAAATTAAGACTATAATTAAATGAATTAATATCGCTAATATTAGTTAGTTTTTTGAAAATGTGTATACACAGTGATATAGGAATATTTATATAAGATATTATTGAAATAATCCAAACTAATATAAATATTGCATCAACTCTTTGAATAAATCTTCCATAGTCCAAATTTCTTGTTAATACATATAACGAAAATGATTCATCGCTATGCATAGTAAATGAAAGTGACAATAATAAACATGTTACACTTAAGAACAAATATACTCCAGATATTATAACTGCAACAATAGACATTCTTTTCAATTTGTTTGGCTTATCAAGCAAAGGTGGTAGAAAAAGAAGATATAGAATGCCTGAAAAGCTAAATATATTACTAAGACCAGAAAAGAAAGTTTTGTCAATTCCATATCCTAAAATAGGAAAGATACGTTGAGGCATAAAGTTTTTTATTGAAGATGCTAGTATAATTACAATACTTAAAAATATAATAGGTGAAATGATTAAATTTGCTTTCGCTATTACTTTAATTCTATACCTATTACATATTATACTGCTCCCGATAAAAAATAAGGTTATAAATAGGATAGGAGATGTTCTAAAATAAATAATTCTAAGAGTTTCAGAAAGATTTTTTATAATGCAAGTAGTAAGAAATATAAGGAGTAATATATATGAAACGCCTATAATTATTTTTAAATATTTTCCTCCAAGGAATTCGCTTATATCTAAAATATCATACCCAGGAAATTTTTTTAATAAGCTAGATATTAAACAAACAACAATAATCGAAATTATTGAAATATAAATAACATTTAACCATGAAGATGGTCCGGGTGTTTGCGATAATATCTTTTGGAGTATTTAAAATAATTTTATTTATCATTACAATTGTAATTAAAGCTATTGCTTCAACATAACCAATTTTTTCTGTATTCATTTTTTCCTCGCTTTCTATAAAAATAGCAGTATATATCTGATTTTTAAAATCTAAGAATTTTTCCAAAGCATGCTAATTTTACCTTGGGAATATTTTTTCTTTGGACTAACAGTATTTGAACGGTTTTCACGCTTCCAAATAGGAGGTAAAAAGTATGATGTTAAACTTCTTTTATTATTATTTAAAATAAAAGGAGTAATGTAAGGACATCCAAAAGATTTTAATCTACATAACAATACAATTTGTATAAACATTCCAACTGCAATTCCAAGAAAACCAGCCATGTATCCCAATAAAATGTATATAAATCTACTTATTCTAATTGTAAAGTTTAAAGAAAAATCAGGAATACTAAATGAACATATTGCTGTAATTGCAACAATTATAATAAGTATAGGACTTACTAAATTAGCGCTAACAGCAGCTTCTCCAAGAATTAGACCTCCAACAATTCCTATTGTGGGGCCAATAGGAGAGGGGACTCTAACACCAGCTTCTCTTATTAATTCAAAAGAAATTTCCATTAATAATATTTCAAAAATAACAGGAAAAGGAACGGTTTCTCTAGCTGCTTCAATAGTAAATAATAATTCTGTTGGTAAAAGTTCATGATGGTATGATGTAACTGCCACGTAAATTCCAGGTAAAAATAAAGCAAAAAAAACAGCTATTAATCTTATAAATTTCAACATATTAGAAAATTGAAACTTATAATTTGCATCTTCTGGTGATGACATAAAATCAGAGAGAACTCCTGGAGCTACAAGAACATATGGAGTATCATTTACTATTATGGCAACTCTTCCTTCAAGTAAGTGAATGGCAACTTTATCAGGCCTTTCTGTTGCAATTAATTGTGGATATAAGCTAGAACCATTATCTTGAATTAATTGTTCAAGCTGACCTGAAGAAGTTAAATAATCTATGTCAAGATTGTTTATTCTATATTTAACTTCTGCAACTAAATCATTATTTGCTATATCTTTTAAATAACAAACTGCAATTTGTGTTTTACTAATTTTTCCGGCAGTAGAGCTTTCAATAACAAGATTTTCACTATTGACAAATCTTCTTAACATGGAAGTGTTAGTTCTTATATTTTCAACAAAAGCTTCCTGAGAACCTCTAACAACAATTTCGTTTTGTGGTGAACTTATACTTCTTTGTTTAAATCCTTTGGCGTCAATGCTATATGCTACATCAATAGTATCAACCAAAAGAACGCTATTTCCAATATTAATATTTACAAAAATATTTTCAAACTTTTCTAGCGTTGTTACACTATTTTGAGGTATGAGATGATTATATATATAATTCTTCAGATTGAATTTTTTAATTTTTCTAATAATCACGTCATTATTATTAAATTCTGATATTATTTGTTTTTCTTCGGAATTAGTTTTGTTTTCTATATATGTGTTAGCTTTGTTTCTTAACATTAAGGGTTTTAACACTGAACTATTAATAATTTGTGTGTCAGCTAAACCATCAATAAAAATCAAAGAAGCATTATATTCATGATTATTTGCAATTAAAGTAAAATTTCGAATTACAATATCACTGTTTATTAAGCTATTATATTTTGTTTTTATAAACATTAAATTTTCATTTAAATTTTTAGATAGTTTTTTTGGCTCTAAACTCTTAGCAGGAGAGACAGGTTTTTTTTCAATATCTTTTGCATTTTCTGTTGTTAAAAAGAAATTATTTTTTTGTGATGGAGTATATTTTAAAAATTTGTTATAAAATTGATTAAGAAAATTATATTTTTTCATTAAAGCATCCTTTCATGTTACACTTTAAATTTATTATTAACAAAATGTAAGAAAATATGTAAATGTTATAAAAAATGTAAATATAATGCTAAGCCGTATCTAATGTTGACACAAAAGATTGGTTGTAGTATTATAAAAAAGAAATGCAAATTAAGTAGGTGAATAAAATGTTAAAAAAACTATATCCTTATCAATATGTTGAAAGTGTCTTTTCAATTGATTATAACGAGTTATATAAAAAAGGATATAAAGCAATAATTTTTGATATAGATAATACTTTAGTACCTCATGGAAAAGATTCAACAAAACAGGTTGATAAATTGTTTAAGACTATACAAAATGTTGGATTCAAAACACTTTTATTTTCAAATAATACAGAAGAACGAGTAAAAAGATTTTTAAAAAATATTAATTCATTATATATTTGTGATGCTGAAAAACCAAAAGTAGAAAATTATCTAAAAGCAATTGAAATGCTAAATGTAAAAAAAGAAGAAGTAATATATGTTGGTGATCAAATATTTACAGATATTTATGGTGCTAATAAAAGCGATATAGCTAGTATATTAGTAAAATATATAGGTTACTATGAAAATGGTAAAAAAGGTATAAAAAGAAATATTGAAAAAATAGTTTTAAAATTATATGAGTTAAATAGGAAATATAGAAATAGATTAGGAAACATAGAAAAATTGGAGGAAAATAAATAATATGTTATGGAATAAAAAGAAACATTTTTGCGAGTTAAACCCTGTATGTTATGCAATTTCAGAACAAAAAGAAATTTGCAAACGTCATATAAAAAATTTCTTGAGTAATGAAAAGTTCACAAGAACAATTAATAAAGAAAAAATGGATAATGTTATAACAAGCCGCAGCTCAAATTTAATAAAAAAGGGAAAAGGAATAGATCCTGTTTTACAAGAAAATAAAGCTGTTAATATACAATTAGCATGTAACAAAATTAATGGTACAATAATTCGTCCAGGAGAAGTATTTTCATTTTGGAATACAGTAGGAAAAACTACTAAGAAAAAAGGATATAAAGCTGGACGTGTTATTACTGGTGATAAAATAGAAGCGGGACTAGGAGGGGGTCTTTGTAATTTAGGAAATACAATACATTGGCTTGTTTTACATAGTCCACTTGATGTTGTAGAATTTCATAATCATTCAGATGCTTTGGCACCAGATGAAGGAAAAAGAGTTCCTTTTAGTTCGGGAACATCAATTTGTTATAATAGTTTGGATTATAGATTTAAAAATAATACAAACCAAGATATTCAACTTCTTGTATGGTGTGAAGATGGAAAATTACATGGAGAATTAAGAAGTATGAAAGAGTTTCCATGGGCCTATAAATTGGTTGAAGAAGACCATCGTTTCGAAAAAGAAGGAGATAAGTATTACAGAAATTCTAAAATATATAGAGAAATTAGTGATAAAGCAACTGGAAATGTATTAGAAAAACAACTTGTTTTAGACAATCATTCAGAAGTAATGTATGATTATTCTCTAATTCCAAAAGAACAAATAAGATTATAAAATAAAAGACAAGAGCAAAAAACTCTTGTCTTTATTTGTTCATATAATCACATACTTTATTAATTTGTTCACTAAATGTTCCATCAAATTTATTTTCAAAAAATGCTCCGCCAATAGTGAAAGTCCAAGGAGCTGCATCTTTTAATTCATCAAGCTTTTGATAGCTATTTATACTTCCTGCAATACATACAGGTGCATTTACATGTGATACAAACATTTTATTTAATTTTGTAGCATCACCAGTGTATCTATAGCCAAGCAAATCTATTCCATAAGCACCTTTTTCTATGTAACTATTAGCTTCATCTATCATGTCTTCAATAGAACCTTCTAAAATTGAAGGACGTCCTGTAATTTCTCCAACAAAAGGCATATATTTAAGATTATGTTTTTTACAAAATTCGTTAATAGAATCAAAAAATATAGTACCCATAAGAATATCGCAACCACATTCAACAGCCATTTTTGCTCCTTTTAGACATTCAGTTTCTGTATATTCTACAACTTCAAGAAAAGTTGTTTTACCACATTGTTTCATATATGTATATAATTCTTTCATTTGATCTAAAGGAAGAGGTTTTTCTTTAAATCCCCAAAACTGTGCTTTTGAATTTTTGCATTCTTCAAATATTTGTTTAGCATTTTCTACTGTGCAATCATTATGTGTTAACATTACAATTAATTCTGGTTTCTTAGTCATATTATTTGTCCTTTCAAATTACATTATATGGTTGATTATAATATTTTTATATAATAATTGCAATAATAAATATTAATATGATATTATAAAATAGTATGAAATAAAAGGAGGTAACTGAAATGGAGAGAAATAAAAAAATTGTAAAAACAAGTATATTAGGGATACTCGCAAACATTGTTTTAGTTATATTTAAATCAACGATTGGATTTTTGGCTAACTCAATTGCAATAATACTAGATGCGGTGAACAATTTAACTGATGTTCTTTCTTCGGTTATAACTATTGTTGGAACTAAACTTGCAAATAAAGCACCAGACAAAAAACATCCATATGGACATGGTAGAATAGAATATTTTACTTCAGTAATAATTGCAGTAATAGTACTATTTGCAGGTATTACAGCAATTAAAGAATCAATTATGAAAATAATTAATCCAGCAGAAACAGATTATTCACTTATTTCATTAATAATTATAGCAGTTGCAGTACTAGTTAAGTTCTTTTTAGGAAAACATGTTAAGAAAGTAGGACATGAAGTAAATTCTCAAAGCTTAGTGGCATCAGGGCAAGATGCATTTATGGATGCAGTTTTATCATTTACAACTTTGGTAGCTGGAATAACAAATTACATTTGGAAATGGAATTTGGAAGGTTATTTAGGAGTTATTATTTCGCTATTTATTATAAAATCTGCAATTGAAATGTTAAAAGAATCAGCAAATTCAATGTTAGGTCAAAGGGCTGATAGTGAGCTCTCATTGAAAATAAAGGAAGAGGTTTTGAAATTTGAAGAAGTACAAGGAGTATATGATTTAAATCTTCATAATTATGGTCCATCAAATACAGTTGCTTCACTCCATATACAAGTTAGAAATGACATGAATGCAGGAGAAATACATATTTTAACAAGAGAAATTGCATATAAAGTTTATGAAGAATTTGGAATAGCAGTTACAATTGGAATTTATGCAGCTAATGACAAAGGAGAATTCGGAATAATAAAAGAAGAATTAGAAAATATAGTAAAAGACTATAAAGAAGTTTTACAAATACATGGATTTTATGTGGATAAATCAAAAAATAATGTTTTCTTTGATTTAATTATTGACTTTGGTGCAAAAGATAAGATGAAAATTAAAGAAGAAATTATAGTTAAATTAAAAGAAAAATTTCCAGAATATAATTACAATATTATTTTAGATCCAGATATTACAGATTAATTTAAACAAATTATATAAACCAAAATAAAGGAGGCGATAAAAATGAAAAAAGAAAATATCAATGAAAGACAAAAACTTGTAGAAAAAAATTTAAGAGAGAACAGCAAATTGGAAGTAGAAAAATTATTTGAAAAACTAGGTACTTCATACGCTGGAGTTAGTATCGTGGAGGTTGAAGATAGACTCGACGAGTATGGAAAGAATACTATAGAAATAAAAAATGAGAATACTTTATTACACAAATTAAAAGAAGCTTTTATAAACCCATTTAATATTGTTTTAATGTTAGTAGCTGCAATTACATTTGTAACTGATGTAATTATCGCAACTAATAAAGATTATGCAACTTTTTGTTTAATTGTTGGAACAATATTAATTTCTGCAGTAATATCACTTATGCAACAAACTAAATCAGATAATGCTGCTAAAAAACTAAAAAAGATGATAACCAATAAAATGGAAGTTATAAGAGATGAAGTTCAGTCTACAGTTGATGTTGAAGAAATAGTTCCTGGAGATATTGTAAAACTTTCATCAGGAGATATGATTCCCGGAGATGTAAGATTTTTGGATGTTAAGGATTTATTCATAGATCAAGCATCTTTAACGGGTGAATCTAATCCTGTTGAGAAATTTAGTGTTTGTAAGGAAGATGATAATATAACAGATATTTCAAACATTGGATTTATGGGAACTAACATAGTAAGTGGAAGAGCAACAGCAGTAGTTTTAACAACAGGAAACAATACTTATTTTGGAAGTATGGCTAAATCTTTATATAGTGTTAATGAGAAAAACAGTTTTGAACAAGGTATAGATAGTATTTCTAAATTATTAATTAAATTTATGGTTATAATGCTTCCAATTATATTAGTTATAAATATGCTTACTAAAAATGATATATGGTCATCTATAATTTTCGCAATAACTATTGCGGTTGGATTAACACCAGAAATGTTACCTGTAATAATGACTTCAACACTTGCAAAAGGTGCTGTTGAGATGTCTAAAAAGAAGACTATTGTAAAAAGATTAAGTGCTATTCAAACTTTTGGGCAAATGAACATTTTGTGTACTGATAAAACAGGAACTTTAACTGAAGATGAAGTTGTATTAGAAAAATACATGGATGTTTTAGGAAATGAAAGCTTAAGAATCTTAAGACATGCATTTTTAAACAGTTATTTTCAAACAGGTTTAAAGAATTTGATAGATGTAGCAATTATTTCAAGAGCTGAAAAGGAAAAATTAAATATCCTAAAAGAAAAATATGTTAGAGAAGACGAGATTCCCTTTGATTTTAGTAGAAGAAGAATGAGTGTGGTTTTAAAAGATGATACTGGAAAACGTCAGTTAATTACAAAAGGTGCTGTTGATGAAATAATGGCAATTTGTTCATATATTGATATGGATGGAAAAGCAGTAGAAATGACAGAAGAATTAAGAAAGCAAGCATATGAAGTATATGAAAAACATAATCATGAAGGATTAAGAGTTCTAGCTGTTGCTCAGAAAAATAATATTCATGGTGTTGAAACATTTGGAGTTCAAGATGAAAGTGATATGGTATTAATTGGATTTGTTGGATTTTTAGATCCACCAAAAGCAAGTGCAAAACAAGCTATAACTGCACTAAAAGAACATGGAGTAGAGACAATAGTTTTAACTGGAGATAGTGAAGGAGTTGCTTTAAATGTATGTAAAAAACTTGGAATTACAGTAAGAAACAGATTAACAGGAAAAGAAGTAGAAGAACTTACGGATGAGGAATTAAGTGAAAGAGTAAAAGATTGCCACTTATATTCAAAATTATCGCCTTTACAAAAACAGAGAATTGTTAGAATATATCAGGAAAACGGAAATACAGTGGGCTATATGGGGGATGGAATTAATGATAGCCCACCACTAAAACAGGCAGATGTTGGAATTTCAGTGGATACAGCTGTAGATATAGCTAAGGAAACAGCAGATATTATTCTTTTAGAAAAAGACTTAAATGTATTAGAAGAAGGTGTTGTAAATGGAAGAAAAACATTTACAAATTTACAAAAATATTTAAAAATGGCTACAAGCGGAAACTTTGGAAACATGTTATCAGTAATTGTAGCAAGTGTTTTCTTACCATTTTTACCATTATTACCAATTCACATTTTAATTCAAAACTTACTAAATGATTTTGCACAACTTGGAATGCCATTTGATAATGTTGATAAAGAATATTTGGAAAGACCAAAAACATGGAATACAAAAGGGCTTAAAAAATTCATGTTTGCATTTGGTTCAATAAGTATGATTTTAGATATATTATGCTTTGTAATAATGTGGTTTGTTCTTAGATTTAACACTGTAGAAAAAGCAAATCTATTCCAAACAGGTTGGTTTGCATTTGGAATTTTGTCGCAAACATTAATTATTCATATGATTAGAACAAGCAAAACACCATTTATAAAAAGTAAATCCTCTAAACAATTATTAATTTCAACGGCAGTGATTGTTGTTATTACGGTAATTATCACATTTACTAATATTGCTACTGTGTTTGATTTAAGTAAATTACCATTTGTATATTTAGGATGGATGGTTATTTTAATGGTCGTTTATGTACTATTTATTCAGGTATATAAAAAGTTCTATATAAAAAGAAACGGGGAATGGTTGTAAAACGGTAACTAAAAAAATAAAATTGGGGGACGGTCCTATTTTTCAAATTTTTGAAAAAAGGACCGTCCAAAATTTTAAAATTTTTCAGTTTCTTAAAGTATAATACAAATCAATCCGCCACTACCTTCATTAACAATTCTCTCCAAGGTTTCTTGCAATTTTCCTTGTGCATCTTCAGGCATTCTTGAAAGTTTATTTTGTAATCCTTCATTAACAAGTTCATGCAAACTTTTTCCAAATATGTTAGATTCCCAGATTTTTTTAGGGTCACTTTCAAATTCAGAAAGTAAGTAATTAACAAGCTCTTCAGACTGTTTTTCACTTCCGACAATAGGGGAAACTTCAGTTTGAATATCAGCTTTTATTAGGTGAATAGAAGGGGCTGTCGCTTTTAGTTTTACTCCATATCTAGATCCTTGTTTAACCATTTCAGGCTCATCTAAAATTAGTTCATCCATTGAAGGTGTGACAATTCCATAGCCTTTTGCTTTAACTTCTTCTAATGCGTATGCAATTTTATCATATTCTTTTTTTGTTTTAGAAAATTCCGCAATTGTAGCAAATAAGTCACCTTCATTAGAAATTTCTACGCCTGAAATTTCAGTAATTATTTTGTAGAATAATTCATCATGTAAATTAATTGTTATATTAACTTCACCTGTACCAAGTTTAATTTCATTTAAAACACTAGTATTAATAATTTCAGTATTTTGAAGTTTACTTATGGTGTTATCAACATTTTTTAAAATTCTTATATTATTACAAGCATCTTTAATTTCAGAGAATAATTCTTTTTTTAGCCAGTGGTTTTCATCTAATCTATCAGCCCATTTAGGAAAATTGATGTTAATTCTTTCTATAGGAAATTCGTATAATATTTTACTGAAAATATTGTTAATATCATCTAATTCTAAATTCGAACAATCTGTAGGAACAACCGTTGTTTCGTATTTTTCTTCAAGTTTTCTGGCTAAGCTTTTTGTGGATTCAGAATAAGGTGAATCGCTGTTTAGAAGAATTATAAATGGTTTATTCAATTCTTTTAATTCATGGACAACTCTTTCTTCTGCGTCAATATAATCTTCTCTTGGAATGTCTGTTATACTGCCATCAGTTGTAACCAAAATTCCAATTGTTGAATGCTCTTGAATAACTTTTTTTGTTCCTATTTCAGCTGCTTGTTCAAATGGAATTTCGTCATCGGACCATGGAGTTTTTACCATTCTTGGCATATCGTCTTCTAAATAACCAATTGCATTATTTACTAAATATCCAACACAATCAACAAGTCTTGTTTTTAATGAAATATTGTTTCCTATTGTTATTTCAACTGCTTCATTAGGAATAAATTTTGGCTCGGTGGTCATAATTGTTCTTCCACCAGCACTTTGAGGTAGTTCATCTCTAGCTCGTTCTTGTTTGTATGAATTATCAATGTTTGGTATTACAAGTAAATCCATAAATCTTTTTATAAATGTAGATTTTCCTGTTCGAACTGGGCCAACTACTCCAACATAAATATCACCATCTGTACGTTTGGCAATATCCTCATATAGTTTAAAATTATTTTCCATTTATAATTCCTCCTTAAATGTTTGTCTATTTAAACTTTATTAATGTATATTAGGGAAAGAATCAGTTTATGACTAAATCTTTGAAACATTTGGGGATGGTCTTGTTTTGTTTCAAAAATGAAACAAAACAAGACCGTCCCCAAACGTTTCAATTTTATGAAAACCAAAATCTTGCTTTTTTTTATCAATTATGCTAAGATGAGCATATTATAAGGTAGATAATTTATAAAAAGGAAAGAGGATTATGGAAGAAATGGCAGTTGAAATACTTAAGAAATTTAATCAAGAACACATAATTGATTGGATGAATAAATTAAATAATGAAGAAAAAAATAAATTAGTAGAACAAGTGTTAAATTTAAATATTTCGCAAGTTGTTGATTTATATAACAATTTAAGTAAGAAATTTGAAATTGGAGATAAAAAAATAGAAAAAATTTCAGTAACAGATATAGATAAGTTATCAAAAGATGATTTTGAAAATCACAAAAACAAGGGAATCGAGATTATAAAAAATGGAAAATATGCAGTAGTAACAATGGCTGGTGGTCAAGGAACAAGACTTGGACATAAAGGGCCAAAAGGAACATTTAAAGTTGATTTAAAAGATGGAGATAAATACTTATTTCAAATAATAGTAGAATCCTTACAAAAAGCAAATGAAAGATATGGAGTAATAATTCCATGGTACCTAATGACAAGTGAAGAAAACAATGATCAGACTTTAGAATTTTTAGAAGAACATAATTATTTTGGTTACCCAAAAGAAAAAGTCAAATTATTTAAACAAGGAAAGGCACCATTAATTTCAACAGAAGGAAAGTTGTTGATTGGAAAAGATAAATTAATAAAAGAAGCTTCTGATGGAAATGGAAGCATATATAAATCTTTAAAGGTAGATGGTATGCTTGATGATATGAAAAACAACAACATTGAATGGATTTTTGTTGGCGGAGTTGATAATATTTTATTAAAAATTGTAGATCCATTATTAGTAGGGATAACAGTAAATCAAAATAATAAAATTGCATCAAAATCTGTTGTGAAAACAAATCCAAGAGAAAGAGCAGGAGTATTCTGCAAAATAGATGGAAAACCTGGAATTATAGAATATTCAGAATTACCAGAAGAAATGGTTGAAGAAGTTGATGAAAATGGAGAATTAGTATTTGGAGATGTAAACATTTTAAGTCATTTGTATAATATTGATGCTTTAGGAAAAATGGCAGATAAGGTAATGCCATATCACATAGCAGTAAAGAAGTCAGAGTATTTAGATGAAAACGGAAATTTAGTTGTTCCAGAAGATAAAAATGTTTATAAATTCGAATCATTCATATTTGATGCTTTTTCAAATTTTGATGATATTAGCATATTAAGAGTAAAAAGAGAAGAGGAATTTGCACCAATTAAGAATGCAGAAGGAAATGATAGTCCTGAAACTGCAATCAAACTTTATAATGCGAGAATTTAATAAAATATGTGGTTCTAAAAATCATTAAAAATGTTGATTTTTAGAACCTTATTTTTTTATTGTTCACCGGGTAAAAAGTAATCAACTACTCCATAAACTAAAGCACCAATAATTGCTGCAATCCAAGAAATTGTATAACCTGCAACAAAATATTGTGTTACATATAAAACAATAGCAGCTAGTACAAATCCAACGAATCCTTTACCAAAAGAACTTGCATGTAATCCTGTAAAACGAGTTATTAAATAATCTATTACTGTTAGGACTACAGTAGCAGCCGCTAGTGCCCAGATATTATTTATTGTAAATCCAGGTGTAAAAAATGCAGTAATAGCAAGAACTATAGCAGCAGTAATCAGTCTACCAACTACTTGCCAAACTGTATTTGCACCTCCTGTTGATCTAGTGTTAACTTGATTATCTGACATATGAATAACCTCCTTAAATTTAAAGAATGGCGTAATTAAAAAAATTACGTTCATTTTTATTATTTACAAAAAAATTTTTATTATGCTTAAATGTGAATAATTTTAAATTTTTTTGAAAAAATATAATTGACCCATTTGGGGACGGACTCATTTTGGGACATTTTTGACACAAAAAGGGACGGTCTTGAAATGTTTCAGAAAAGGAAAGGAAGTTTTATAAATGTTAGTTTTGTTTATTAGATCAATTTTAATATACATAATAGTATTAGTTGTTATGAGATTAATGGGAAAAAGAGAAATAGGGCAATTACAGCCATTTGAATTAGTTATTTCTATTATAATTGCAGATTTGGCTGCTATTCCAATAAGTAATAGTGGAATCCCTTTAACCAATGGAATTATTCCAATTTTAGGATTACTAGTTATGGATTTAATAATTTCTATTGGAAATATGAAGAGTATGAAATTTAGGCAGTTTATTTCAGGAAAACCATCTATTCTAATATATAGAGGAAAAATAAATGAAAAAGTTTTAAGAAAGGAAAGATTTACAATTAATGAATTACAAGAAAGGTTAAGAGATAAAAATATAATGAATCTTGGTGATGTGGAATACGCAATACTCGAAACAAGTGGACAGATTAATGTTATACAAAAGCCTAATAAAAGAACTACAATTCCTGAAGATTTTAATATTGAACCTGAATATGAAGGTATTTCATATGATTTAGTAATAGATGGAAATATAATGTATGATAATCTATCAATTCTGGAAAAGGATTATGAATGGTTGAAAAAAGAGGTGAAAAAATTTGGATATAAGCCAGAGGAAGCTTTAGTTGTTACTATTGATGGAAAGGGACAAATTTTTTCACAAAAAAAGGAGAAATAATAATGAAAAAAGAAATAATTATTATATTTTTTATTGTAATTACAATTATAGTTGCTCACGCAATAACGCAAATCTATACTCAAAATTTTTTTGATTCTGTATGTGAAGATTTAAGCAATATAGAAAATAAACTATTTAGTGAAAGTCCTGATAGTGAGAAGTTAAAGAATGACATTAATAAAATTCAAGATAAGTGGAATAAAAAATATGATTATTTTGCCTGTTATGTAGAACATGATGAGTTAGAAAAAGTAAAAACACAGTTAATCTCTATAGAAGCCAATATTAAAGTTGGAGATTATGATAAAGCTATAGATGAAGCTGAAAGATGTATATTTATTTTAAAACACATTGAAGAAAAAGATTCATTGAAAATTGTTAATATTTTTTAAAAAAGCATTTATTTTTCTTTTTATATATAATATAATAAAAGTATACACTAGTTACGAAAGGGGTATTAACCTTGTCAAAAGAAGATAAAGAGTTTGATTTAATTATTGAAGAAATTGTACAAAATCAAACTGTTCAAAGAATGAAAGAATTTAGACAACATTATGATACATCATGTTTTGAACATTGCAAAAATGTTGCATTTATTAGTTATAAAATATGTAAAAAATTAAATTTAGATTATAAATCTGCTGCTAGAGCAGGAATGTTACATGATTTATTCTTATATGATTGGAGAAAAAGGCAAGACGGAAGAAAAGGACTGCATGCTTTTACACACCCAAGAACAGCTTTAGAAAATTCCAAAAAAATATTTGAATTAAATGAAAAAGAAGAAGATATAATTTTAAAACATATGTGGCCGTTAACAGTTAAATTACCTAAATATTCAGAAAGCTACATTGTTACTATAGCAGATAAATACTGTGCTTTAGGTGAGAGTTGTGGACACTATCTAGAAACTATCTTTTCTAAGAAAATATTAAAATTCGCATATGTATTTATAACTTTATTTCTTATTAGATTATAATAATTTTAAAAGATAAAAAGCAAAACTTTTGTTTTGCTTTTTGTTGACTGTGAGCGTTTACAATGATATAATATATACAACGATTTTGTTATAGAGGGGTGATGATATGCCAATATCTAAAATTTTTGAACCAACACTTGAACAACAAATCGCACAAATATATGGAAAAATTAATGAAATACAAATTAAACAGCAAGAAGAATTAGCATTATTACAAAAGAATCATGTTACATACATGAAAAAATTAGAAAAATTACAGGAATATAATAAAATTGCTGATATGACTAATCAAATATTTGAAAAAAGAGTATCAGAAATTGAAAATACTGTAAAACAAATTAATAAAAAGATATAAAATGTAATAAAAGAAAAGAGTTGTATTATGAAAAATATTAAAGATTATGATTTAAAAGATTTAGAATTAGAATTCGAAAATATGGGAGAGAAAAAATATAGAGCAGGTCAAATTTTTCATTGGCTATATGTAGAAAAAGTTAAAAGCTTTGATGAAATGACAAACTTATCTATAGAGCTAAGAGAAAAACTTAAAAAAAACTATACAATGTGCAATTATAATATACTAAGAAAACAAGAATCATCTGATGGAACAAAAAAATATTTATTTGATGTTTTAGATGGAAATGCTATTGAAACAGTTTTAATGCAATATCATCATGGTAAAACAGTATGCGTATCAACTCAAATTGGATGTAAAATGGGATGTAAATTCTGTGCATCAACAGGAATTCAATTTATTAGAAATCTTTCTGCTGGAGAAATTGTAGAGCAAATACTTGCAGTAGAACAAGATATAGGGGAAAACATTTCAAATATAGTATATATGGGAATAGGAGAGCCTTTAGATAATTATGATAATGTTATAAAATCAATCAGAATTATGAATAATCAAAAAGGATTAAATATAGGAGCCCGTCATATAAGTGTATCTACAAGCGGGCTAGTTCCTAAAATATATGACTTAGCCCAAGAAAACATTCCATGTACATTATCAATTTCATTACATGCTACAACTGATGAACAAAGAAGCAAAATGATGCCTGTAAATAATGCATATAACATTTCTCAATTATTGCAAGCATGTAAAGACTATATAAAAACAACTAACAGAAGAATTTCATTTGAATATGCTTTAGCTAAAGATAATAATGACAATTTAGAAGATGCTAAACGACTTGTAAAATTATTAAAAGGTATGTTATGCCATGTAAATTTAATACCAATCAATAAAATTGAAAATGGAACATTTACAAAAAGCACAAATGAAAATATTATTAAATTCAGAGATTATCTAAATGATAATGGTATTGTTGCGACAATCAGAAGAGAACTGGGTTCAGATATTGATGCTGCTTGTGGGCAATTAAGAAGAAAAAATCTTTGATTTTAATTGGGGACGGAGAAAATTTTAAATTTTTAAAATTTTCTCCGTCCCCATTGTAAAAATAATTAAAATAATATAAAATATAATTGCAAAAATATAAATAAAATTTAAATAGGAGGATATATGAGAGCATTCGCAAAATCAGATATAGGAAAATTACGTGATATGAATCAGGATAGTTTCTATATTTCAACTCCAGAAGATAAACTTCAATTATTTATAGTAGCCGACGGTATGGGAGGATATAAAGGTGGAGAAATAGCTAGCAAATTAGCTGTTGAAACATCTAAGAATTATATAATAAATAATTTTGACTCAATAGAACATAATAGAGAAAGTATTTTAAATCTTGTAAAAAGTGCGATGGAATATGCAAATTTGGTAGTATTTGAAAAATCAAAGGAAATCCCAGAATTAGAAAATATGGGAACAACATTAGATATTTGCCTTGTAATACCAAATAAAGTATATATAGGACATGTTGGTGATAGTAGAGTATATAGAAAAAGAAAAGACTTTTTTAGAAAACTGACAACTGATCACAGTTATGTTCAAAAATTAGTATCAGACGGAACAATTACAAAAGAAGAGGCATATAACCATCCAAAGAAAAATATGTTAATAAAAGCATTAGGTTGTTCATCACTTGTAGAACCAGATATAATGGTTAAAGGATTCTTAAAAGATGACGTATTGTTAATGTGTTCAGATGGACTAACAAATATGTTAAGAGATGAAGAAATAGTTGAAATAATTAATGAAAATCCAAATGAAGCTTGTAATAGACTAGTAGATAAAGCAAACGAAAAAGGTGGACTTGATAATATTACAGCCGTAATTATTTTATAAGGAGAGAATTACATATGAATATAGAAGGTAGAATAATAGGTAATAGGTATGAAATAATCGAAAAAGTTGGTAGCGGCGGTATGGCTACTGTATATAAAGCAAGAGATACAATTCTTAACAGATATGTAGCTGTTAAAGTTTTAAGAGATGAGTTTACAACTGATGAAGAATTTATAAAAAGATTTAATACAGAAGCACAATCAGCTGCAAGATTAACACATCCCAATATTGTATCAGTATTTGATGTTGGTCAAGAATATAACATATATTATATTGTAATGGAATTAATTCAAGGAAAGACATTAAAACAAATAATTTCAGAAGAAGGGGCTTTACCATGGAAATGGACAGTAAATATTGCAATTCAAATTTGTTCAGCATTAGAAATGGCTCATAGAAATGGTATAGTTCACAGAGATATAAAACCACATAATATAATAATTACAGAAGATGGAATAGCAAAGGTTACTGATTTCGGAATTGCAAAAGCAGTTTCAAATTCAACTATTACAGCATTCGGAACGACAATCGGATCAGTTCACTATTTCTCACCTGAACATGCAAGAGGCGGATATACAGATGCTAAATCTGACTTATACTCATTAGGTGTTGTAATGTATGAAATGATAACAGGAAAAGTTCCTTTTGATGCTGATACTCCTGTTTCTGTTGCGTTGAAACACATGCAAGAAGAACCAATAGAACCAATACAATTAAATTCAAAAGTACCACCTGCAGTTAATCAAATAATATTAAAAGCTATGAAAAAAGATACAGGACTACGTTATGCTTCAGCAACAGATATGATGAAAGATTTAAGTATGGCATTAAAAAATCCAACAGGAAATTTTGTACAAGAAAAAAATGCAGGAGACTTTACAAGAGTGATTCCTACAATTTCTGAAAATATTGTAAGTGAAAATAAATATAGAAGTAATTCTAATAGAACATCTAAAGACACAAAAACTGAGGAAAAACCTAAAACTGGTCTTGCTAAATATTTAGAAGAAAATCCTAAAATGAAACCAGTTGTGTTTATAGGAATAGCATTAGGAATCATTATATTCTGTGCGCTTATATTTGTTGGAAGCTGGAAACTTACAAGTAAAATACTAGGAATAGACTCATCAACATCTCAATCAGGAATTTCATTACCAGAAGTTACATCAATTTCAGTAGATGATGCTAAGAAAAAACTTGAGGAACTTGGTGTTAAATATGAAATAGAAGAAGCTTATAGTAATGATGTTGAAGCTGGTAAAGTAATATCACAAAAACCTGGAGCAGGAACCAATTATGATGCTGCAAAAAATAGTCCTGTAAAATTAGTTGTAAGTAAAGGTGTCAAAGTAGTTAAAATGCCTAAAATTAAAGGATTAACTTATGATGAAGCAGTAGAAGAATTAGAAAAATATGAATTGGTTGCTGAAAAAGTAGAAGAAACAAGCCAAACAGTTCAAGAAGGAATTGTAACAAAACAAGATGTAGCTGAAAATCAAGATATAAATGCTGGAACAACAGTAAAAGTATATGTAAGTATAGGAACCGGACTTGCCAAAGTAACTGTACCATATGTAGTAGATTTAGATGTTGAAGAAGCAAAAAAACAATTGACTGAAAAGAAACTTGAAGTAAATGTAACATACCAAGAGGATACAAACAAATCTAATGGGGTAGTTTTAAAACAAAGTTTAGATGTTGGAACAGTTGTTGAAGAAGGCAATGCTATAACAATAACTGTAAATAAAATTCAAGAATTAAAAGAAGGTACAATTAATATTAACGTAAAATCTATAACAGGATACAAAGAAAAAACATCAGATACTTCAAAAACAAGTACAGAAAAAGATAAAAAAGAAGGAACACAATCAGCTACAACTGAAATTAATAAACCTAAAAATGTTACAGTAATGGTAAAAGTTGATGAAGAAAAAGTATACGAACAAAGTGTTCTGGAAAATGTAGAAAACTTGAATGTAACAATAAAAGCTAAAGGCGTTGTAAATATTAAAGTATATGTAAATGATGTTAGATATGCTAATGAACAAATGGATATGAATAGTAGTAATACAGTATTAAATGTTAAAGGTCAATATTAATACTTAAAATTAAAGGAGAATGTATGCCAAACGGATTAATAATCAGTAATATTTCTAATATGTATGAAGTAGAAAATATTGAAAATAAAGAAATAATCAAATGTATTCCAAGAGGAAAATTCAAAAAAGACGAAATAACTCCAGTTGTAGGAGATACAGTTGTATTTGAATATCAACAAGATGGAACTGGGATTATAAATCTTATTAATGATAGAATTAATTATATAAAAAGGCCAAAAATGTCAAATATAACACAAATGATATTTGTTATATCAATGAAAATGCCAAAACCAGATTTGCTTTTATTGGATAAACAGCTTACATTTGCTGAATATAACAAAATCAAATCAGTAATTTGTTTAAACAAAATAGATTTGGAAGATGAAAATGTTATAAATGAAATTGCTCAAATTTATAAAAATATTGGATACAAAGTTATTAAAACAAATGCTAAAACAGGCGAAGGTGTTGAAGAAGTTCGTAAGTGCTTAGAAAACAATATAACAGCATTCTCTGGAAATTCTGGAGTTGGAAAATCAACATTAATTAACAATATTTTTAAAGACATATTAACATCAGAAGGTGAAGTAAGTAGCAAGAATAAAAGAGGAAAAAACACAACAACTTCAATAAAGTTATATAAAATAAATGATAAATCATATATTGCTGATACACCGGGATTTTCAACGTTTGACATATATGAAATTGAAAGCAAAGATTTAGCACATTATTTTATAGATTTATCAGAACATATTGAAAAGTGTGAATATGTAGGATGCACACATATAAAAGAAGAAAAATGTGGAATAAAAGAAGCTTTGGAAGAAGGTAAAATTTGTAAGCAAAGATATGAAGCATATTGTAAATTATATAATGAATTAAAAGAAAAGGAGCAACACAAATGGTAGAAGTATCAACATCATTGTTAAGTGTGGAAAAGGAAAAAATAATTAAAACTATTTATAATCTAGAAACAGCAAAAACAGATTATTTCCATATAGATGTTATGGATGGCGTTTTTGTTAAAGATGATACTACCGAGAAAATGTTAGAATACTGCGATTATTTAAGCAGTATTACAAATATACCATTGGATATTCATTTAATGGTATCAGATGTACGTAAATATATTGATTTATTTTTACCCTACAATCCAAATATAATAACAATACATTACGAAGCAACAAAAGATAAGAATGATTTAATCGATTTATTAGACTATATAAAAGAGAATAATTGCAAAGCAGGAATATCAATCAAACCTGATACAGATGTTTCAGAAATACTTGATGTTTTAAGTATAACTCATGTTGTTTTAGTAATGACTGTTGAACCAGGAAAAGGTGGACAAAAACTAATTCCGGAAACGTTAAATAAAATTAAGAAATTATCAGATTATATTAAAGAAAAAGAATATGAAGTTTTAATAGAAGCTGATGGTGGAATAAATTTAGAGAATATAGAACAAGTTAAATCATCAGGAGCTGAAATAATTGTTTCTGGAACAGGAATAATTGCTTCAGAAAATTATAAAGATGTAATTGATAATATGAAAAAATAAAGAAAACGCTTTAAAACTTTGGTTAGTTTTAAAGCGCATTTTTATTTATCTGCTTTAGTATCATGCAATAAATCTAATACTTTTGGATATATTTTTTCAGCGTTGTTTTTCCAATTATCTACGACTTCTTTTGCTTGCTCTCTTGAATAAGCAAATGTTTTAATTTCAAAAACAGTTTCATTATTTTCAACTATTTTACAGTTAATAATATAATTGTTTTCATTTTTTGGTGTGTATTCAGCAATTATAGAATGTTCTTCTTCAACAGTTTCTAAAGTGCTTTTTAAATTTGTATCAATCTTAAGTTTAACAATACCTGGTAAAATGTCTAAAGTTAAATCTAAAGTGTTTTTTCCATGTTCTGTTAGTTCATACATTAGTTGATTCTCTTTTTCATAAGATACTACAAAATTTGTTTCTATCATATCTAGCAAAAATTGTTGATAATAGAAATAGTTCATGTCTATGGCTGTTAATACTAATTTATATAAATTGTCGTTTGTGATTGGTTTGTGTGTTTGGTCTAGTATGTATAAAATTAATACTTTGTTTTCTGCTAGAGTTTCACTATCTGTGTTTATTTTCAAATTTTTCATCTCCTTGTTGGTTTGCTAGGTGGATTATAGCATGTTTTTTTGAAAAATTCAATATGTTTTTTGGGAACCGTCAAAATAATAAAAAATATAAATGACGGATAATATATTTAACTGCGTAGGCTTGCTGGCTCGTACTTGTCAAAAGGTAAAAGAAACTTTGAGTGTGAGAAATGTTTTTATAATCATTGTTTCTTTTACTTCTTTTGCCAATCTCGCCAAACTGCGCACCCTGTACTCCGTTTAAATATATTATCCGTCATTTATATTTTTTACTATTTTGACTAATCTACTGTTGGGTGTGTTGAATTTTTTTGAAAAATGGTGTAAAATGGTGGGAGAAAATTTTGGAAATTTTGAGGAAAGGAAGATTAAAATGCGTATTAGGTTTAAGCCTTGGGCTAGGGGGGAATTGGAAGCTAGTAGCTTTTATATAGATAATCCTGAGGAGTATAAGGGAAAGTGGAGAGATTTATTTGGAAATGATAAGCCTTTGTATTTGGAACTTGGGTGTGGAAAAGGTGGATTTATTTCTCAAATTGCGTCTGAAAATCAAAATATTAATTTTGTTGCGATTGACATGGTTGATGCGATGTTGGGACTTGCTAAAAGAAATATTGAAAGTGTATATGCTGAGAAAAGTCTTCAGGTCAAAAATGTTTATTTAACAAGATTTGATATTGAAAGAATTTTATTGATTATGGATGATAAGGATAAGATTGATAGAATTTATATTAATTTTTGTAATCCATGGCCTCGTGGAAAACACAGAAAAAAGAGATTAACACATACAAGACAATTAGAAAAGTATAGACAATTTTTAAAAGACGGTGGGGAAATTTATTTTAAAACAGATGATGATGGATTGTTTAATGATAGTCTATTATATTTTGAACAAGCAGGATTTGAGGTCTTAGATAAAACTTTTGATTTAGCAAATACTGAAGGCTTTTGGAATAATATTGAAACCGAACATGAGAAAATGTTTAAAGAACAAGGAATAAAAATTAAGGCTGCTAAAGTAAGAAAAAAATAAAAAGAAAAAACATTAAAGGAATTCGCTTTATTAGACAAAAAAGTTTAATAAAGTGGGTTCTTTTTTTTGTGAATTTTTTGTGAATTTTTAAAATATATCAAAAAGATATTAAATGCAGTAATAACTTACTTTTTGGAAGTTTTTTCATCAAAAAAAATCAAAATAACCTATTGCAAATAAATTAGATTATTGGTATGATTAATATGTGAAATTAGAATATATAAAGGAAGATAGATTATGATAGAATTTAGAAATGTTAATAAAACATATGATACAGGCACAGTTGCCGTAAATAATGCCAACTTCAAGATTGATAAAGGCGAATTTGCATTTTTAGTTGGAAGCTCAGGTTCAGGTAAATCTACATTAATAAAACTTATATTAAAAGAAGAAGAACCAACATCTGGAAACATTATTATTAATGGAAAAGATACAACATTTCTTAAAGCAAAAAGAGTTCCATATTTACGTAGAAGTATGGGAGTTGTTTTTCAAGATTTCAGACTATTACCAGATAAAACAGTTTATGAAAATGTTGCATTTGCTATGCATATTGTAAAAGCAACACCAAGACACATAAGAAGACAAGTTCCAATGGTATTATCATTAGTTGGATTAAGTGATAAATCAAAGGTATATCCAAATGAATTATCAGGTGGAGAACAACAAAGGGTAGCTTTAGCTAGAGCGTTAGTTAATAATCCATCAATGCTAATAGCTGATGAGCCTACAGGAAATTTAGATCCAGATACAGCTTGGGAAATAATGAATCTTTTAAATGACATTAATTTAAGAGGAACAACAATTGTTGTTGCAACACACGCAAAAGATATTGTAGACAGAATGAAGAAAAGGGTTATACAAATCGAAAAAGGCAACATTATAAGAGATGATAAAAAAGGTGGGTATGACAGTGAGATATAATATAATTAGTTATTTAGTAGGCGATGGTATAAAAAACATCGCAAAAAATAAAAAATCCACTGTAACAGCAATAACAATTATGGTTGTTACAATGTTAACAGTTGGGATATGTATTGTAATTGGCGAAAACGTTAATGCAATATTAGGAAAAATGGAAGAAGAATATCCTTTAGAAATATTCTTAAAAGATGATATTACAGTATCAGAAAAAGAAAATTTAGAAAATGAAATAAGAAACATAGAATATGTAAATCCAAACATTACATATATAACAAAAGAAGAAGCTTATCATAAAGCTCTTGAAAAGGTTGGAAAAGATACAGTTATGATTGCTGGATATAATGAAAATAATCATCCATTTCCACCATCGTTCATAATTACATTTACTAATTTAGAAAAAGTAGATGAAGTTGCAACTCAAATAGAAGCTTTAGATAATGTTACAGGAACAACGAGAGAAGACCAAAAAGATAACACCAAATCATTAACGAGATTAGACCGAAATGTTAATATTGCTTTATTTGCAATAGGAGGCTTACTAGTTATTTTCTCAATTATAATAATAGGAAATACAATTAAATTAACAGTACATGCTAGAAGAAAAGAAATTTCAATTATGAAATATGTCGGTGCAACAAATAATTTCATAAGAGCGCCATTCGTAGTTGAAGGTATAATAATTGGGTTAATTTCTTCATTGATTTCATTATTAGCATTAGCTGGTTTATATGTATGGATAAAAAATAACATTATAGGAAATGGATTAGAAAACTGGCTAAATGGCTTAGGAGTAAGTAGTGGATTGAAATTATTAGACTTTAGTCAAATGTTTACGCAAATTACATTAATATTCCTAGCAATGGGAATTGGAATTGGTGTATTCGGAAGTATACGTTCTATGAGAAAATATTTAAAAGTTTAAAAAAACGAAGGAGAAGATGAAAATGAACAAGATGAAAAAGATTGTATCAGTAGTAGTTGCATCATTAGTAATAAGTGCTTTGACGTTTCCGGTTTTGGCAGAGCCAAGTAGTTCATATTATCAAAATAAGCAAAACGAAGCTTTACAAAATTCTCAACAAACTCAAACACAATTAAACAATGTTGAAGGCGAAATAGATGAAGTATTACAAGAAGTTGCAAATTTAAATGCATCAATATTGGAATATGAAGGTCAAATTCAACAATTAACAGAAAAATCACAAGAGTTAGAAAAATCAATAGCTCAAAAAGAAAAAGAATTAGCAGAAAAAAAGAAAACATTGGAAAATAGATTAGTTGCAATGTATATGAAAAAAGAAACCACATTCTTAGATGTTGTTCTTTCAGGAAATTTAATGAATTTTATATCAAATCAAGACTTAATAAAACAAGCAGCAGATTATGATAATAAATTGATTACAGAAGTTGAAGAATTAAAAACATCTTTACAAAACGAAAAAGAGGAAATTGAAAAAGTAAAAGCTGAAAAAGAACAAAAAACACAAGAATTACAATCTTTAAAAAGCCAAAAAGAACAAAAAGCAGCAAATTTAACTGAAGAACAAAAGAAATTAGAATCACAATTATCTGAATATAAAGCACAAGCTGAACAATATGCTGCATTAGAAAGACAAGCAATTGCCAAAGAAGAAGCTGCTAAGAAAGCAGCTGAAGAAGCAGCAAGAAAAGCAGCAGCAAGTAAATCAAGTTCAAGCTCTTCAAACACTTCAACATCTTCTTCATCAAATACAGTAGTTAGTTCATATTCAGGTGGAAAATTAGGTTGGCCAGTTCCATCAAGTTCAAGAATAACATCTCAATATGGCTATAGAATTTTATTTGGTGTTAAAGATTTCCACACAGGTATTGATATTGGAGCGGCTCAAGGGACTAATATTGTAGCTGCAGAAAGCGGAACAGTAATTTTAGCAAGCTATGGATGGAATGGAGGTTATGGTAATTACGTAATTATCAATCATGGTAATGGTATAACAACAAGATATGCACATGCTAGTAAATTATATGTTTCAGTAGGACAAACAGTTTCTAAAGGACAGGTTATAGCAGCAGTTGGTGAAACAGGAAATGCTTATGGTGCTCATTTACATTTTGAAACAAGATTAAATGGGGTTCATAAAAATCCTTTAAATTATTTATAAAATAAAGATAAATCAAAGGAGCAGAATAAATTACGCTGCTCCTTAATATAATATGTATAGGATTTATATTAGGAAGGGTAAAAGATGGAAGAAAAGAACAAAAACAAAAATAGTTTCTATAAAAGTTTTATTCTAGTTGTAATTACAGCATTAATAACATGCATTTTAACAACAGGAATTATTTATAATTGCTTTTTAATAAAAAGATTAGGCGTAAAAAAAGATGATGGAGGAATAGGAAGCGCTGTAAATAACGTTGTTTCAACATTAACAGGAAACTCAAACGGCGCTGAACTTGATGATAAGTTATCAAATATAAAAAGAAAATTAGAAGAAGTTTATATTGGCGATGTTGATGAAGATAAAATGGTTGAAGGTGCTCTAGAAGGATATGTATCAGCACTTGGAGATGAATATACAGAATATTTAACTGAAAAAGAAGTAAAATCTTTAATGGAAGATGTTAATGGTTCATATGTAGGCGTTGGCTTATATATTGCGTATAATTCAAATACAAATGAAATTTTAGTTGCTGGAGTAATAGAAGATTCACCAGCCAATAAAGCAGGAATACTTGTTGGTGATATAATTAAAAAAATTGATGGTGTCGAATACAAGGGGGAACAATTAACAGAAGCATCAAACAAAATGAAAGGCCAAGAAGGAACAAAAGTAAAAGTTACAGTTGAAAGAGATGGAAAAGAACTAAGTTTCGATATAATTAGAGAAAAGATTAAATTTAACTGCGTTAAATCAGAAAAATTAGAGGATGGAATTGGATATATAAAAATAAGTTCCTTTGATGGTGGATGTGCTGATGATTTCAAACGTGCATACAATGATCTAAAAACACAAGGAATAAATTCATTAATTATAGATTTAAGAAATAATGGTGGTGGATTAGTTGATCAGTCATTAGATATAGCAGAAATGATTGTACCAAAAGGTTCAACAATGTTAATTACAAAAGATAATAAAAATAAAGAAGATGTATCAACTTCTCGTAAAGAACCAATAATAAATGTTCCTGTTGTAATATTAGTAAATGACTATACTGCAAGTGCATCTGAAATATTAACTGCAGCAGTAAAAGAAAATACAAATGCAAAAGTAGTAGGTATAAAAACTTATGGAAAAGGAGTAATCCAAGGAGTATATTTATTGGATGACCAAAAAACAGGGTTAAAAATAACAATGCAAGAGTACTTTACACCAAAACATAATAAACTACACAAAATTGGAATTACACCAGATGAAATTGTTGAATTACCTGATGAATGGAAAGGTCATTTGAATGTAGAAAGACAATATGATACACAACTAAATAAAGCAATTGAATTATTAAAATAAGTAAAGACACAGAAGTATTTATATTTCTGTGTCAATTTTTTTAATATTTTTTTAAAATCTTAAATTAATAATATTATAAAAATGCGCTAAAAATAAACATTTTTTAAATATTAAAAAGAAAAAATAAAAAAAATATAAAAAAATTCAAAAAAATTGTTGACAATCAATCCAAAATTTAGTATACTAAACAAGTCGAAGGAAATGGGCGCATAGCTCAGCTGGGAGAGCATCTGCCTTACAAGCAGGAGGTCATAGGTTCGAGCCCTATTGCGCCCACCATTTTCTTATAAAAGAAATTTAGTCAAACTAAATTTTTTTTATTTACGGCCTGGTAGTTCAGTTGGTTAGAACGCTAGCCTGTCACGCTAGAGGTCGACGGTTCGAGCCCGTTCCAGGTCGCCATTTTTTATTATAGGAACTTTAGTTCCATTTTTTTTGAAAAAAGGCTCGATAGCTCAGTTGGTAGAGCAGGGGACTGAAAATCCCCGTGTCAGTGGTTCGATTCCACTTCGAGCCACCACTAAACGTCATTTTTATAAATGACGTTTTTTTTTATGACACATTCCGGGACGGACTCATTTTGGGTCAAAAATGACACAAATGGGGACAGTCTTGTTGTTTTAAGGTATTTTGTGGTTCAATGCATCAAACATAAAAATATTCTCGTAATTGCTTTTGTACTATATTGTGTTGAATATAGCAATTATGATATAATACAGAAAAAGAAAAAAGGAGCAAAAACAATGAAAATAATATCATGGAATGTAGCAGGATTCAGAGCTTGTTTAAAAAAAGGATTTGATGAGTTTTTTAAAGAAATAGACGCAGATATATTTTGTATTCAAGAATCAAAAGTATTACCAGAACAATTTGATTATCATCCAGAAGGATATTATCAATATTTAAACCCTGCCGAGAAAAAAGGGTATTCAGGAACACTAGTATATACAAGAATTAAACCAATAAATATAACATATGGAATGGGAATAGAAGAGCATGACCATGAAGGAAGAATAATAACAATGGAATTTGAAAAATGCTATGTTATAACAGTATATGTTCCAAATGTAAAAAGAGAATTAACAAGATTAGATTATAGAATGGAATGGGAAGATGATTTTAGAAAATATCTAAAAAAACTAGAAAAAAACAAACCTGTAGTAGTTTGCGGAGATCTAAATGTAGCTCATGAGGAAATAGATTTAAAAAATGCTAAAGCCAACAGAGGAAATGCAGGCTTTACAGACGAAGAAAGGGCTAAATTTACTGAATTATTAGATGCAGGTTTTATAGATACATTCAGATATTTTAACCCAGAAAAAGAGCAATATTCATGGTGGAGTTATATGGGACATGCTAGAGAAAAGAATATTGGCTGGAGAATAGATTATTTTGTTGTATCAAAAAGCATAATAAACAATGTTTCAAATGCTATGATTTATGATGAAGTTCAAGGCAGTGATCACTGTCCTGTAAGATTGGATGTAGAATTATAAGATGACACATTTGGGGACGGACTCATTTTGGGTCAAAAATGTCCCAAAATGAGTCCGTCCCGGAATGGGGCATTTTTGACACAAAGAGGGACGGTCTTTAGAAAATCTAAAAATATAGAAACAAATGAGGTGATGGATGTGAAAAGAATTATAAAAATAGTTTTATTAAGCGCATTAGCACTAATTCTAACGGTTGCAATTTATATATGTGGTAGTGGATATGTTTTTTATAAAAATGCAGTGAAAGATGCAAGTTTAGAAGATAAAGTTATACAAATTCAACAATCTGAAAAGTTTACTCCAATAGATGAGATACCAGAGAATTATAAAAATGCAGTTATAGCGGTAGAAGACCATAGATTTAAAGAACATGGTGCGGTTGATTTTATTGGGATTACAAGAGCTTTAACATCTGATATAAAGAATAAAGGTTTAGTTGAAGGCGGAAGTACAATAACGCAGCAAGTAATTAAGAATTTATATTTTATGAAAGAAGATACTAAAAGTGATTCCTTGGACAGAAAAGTTGCAGAAATCATTATGGGAATTCAGCTAGAGAAAAAATACTCTAAAGATCAAATCTTTGAGCTATATGCAAATAATATTTATTTTGGAGATGGATACTATAATATAAGAGATGCTGCTAAAGGGTATTTCGGAAAAGAACCATCAGAATTGAATCTATATGAATGTACACTACTAGCAGGAATTCCTAATGCACCAAGTGTGTATTCACCAAATGTTAATCCAGAATTGTCTAAAAAAAGACATGCAAAAGTTATAAGATCTATGGTTAAATATGGATATTTAACACAGGAGCAAGCAGATAGTATAAATCTTAATGAATATTACGAAAAAAATAATTAGGGAAAAATTTTAAAAATACTTAAAAATAGCCACTTTTATATTGACAAAGTGGTTATTTCATATTATAATGTTAGCCAAGGTTAACAAAAATGAAAGGACGAGGTATATGATATCGAAATCTTTGGAAGAATATTTAAAAACAATGTATATTTTAAAACAAAAAAATGGAAATATACGTGTTACAGATATAGCAGAAAAAATGAATTGCTCCAAAGCTAGCGTAAATAAGGCAATAAACAACCTAAAAGATAACGGATTAGTTAATTATGAAACGTATGGTGCAATAGAAATGACTGCTAAAGGTATAGATTTAGCACAAAAAATTATTGAAAGTTATGACATAGTTTTCGTGTTTTTAAAAGATGTTCTAGGAATGGAAACTGAAAAAGCTGAAGAAGAAGCTGAAAATATGAAAACATCAATGTCTGATGAAACAATAAATAAATTAGCTAAATATGTTCATCAGGTATTAGGTTTAAGAAACTTAAATTGTAATTATGATGTTAATCAAGAGAAATGTAGACAATGTATAAAAAGAAAGGAAAATAAAAATGAGTAATAAATTATTAGAAATCAAAAATTTAAATGTAAATGCAGAAGAAAAACAAATTCTAAAAGGAATAGATTTAACAATTAATAAAGGAGAAATTCATGTTATTATGGGACCTAATGGTTCAGGAAAAACTACAACCGCAAATGCTATTTTAAATAATCCAGCTTATACTAAAACTGGGGGAAGTATAGTATTTGATGGGGAAGATATAACAGATTTAAAAACAGATGAAATTGCTAGAAAAGGTGTATTTATGTCTTTCCAATTGCCAGAAGAAATACCAGGTGTATCTGTTGCTAATTTCTTGAAATACGCAAAAAATAAAGTTACTGGAAAGCCAGTTAAGATATTTCAATTTAAAGATGAATTAAAAAAATATATGGAAGATTTAAATATGAATCCAGAGAATATTGAAAGAAGCTTAAATGTCGGATTTTCAGGTGGAGAAAAGAAGAAAAACGAAATTCTTCAAATGCTTGTGTTAAATCCAAAGTTGGCTATTCTAGATGAAACAGATTCAGGATTAGATGTTGATGCGGTTAAGACTGTATCTAAAGGTATTGAAATGTTTAAGAATGATGAAAATGCAGTTTTAATTATTACTCATAATATGAGAATTTTGGAAAATTTGAAAGTTGATTATGTACATGTTTTAATTGATGGAAAAATTGTTACAACTGGCGGAGATGAGATTATTAAAGATATTGAGGAGAATGGATTTAGTAAATATAGAAAATAAAAGAACCGGAGAAATTCTCCGGTTTGGGGTATTAATCTTTTTCTTGATTTTGCTTCGATTGTTTTAATTGATTGGCAATATCCCGTAACAGTGTGTTAGTTTCATCAAGTTGGCTAGATATTGTGGCAAAACCTATGACTGAAATAATACATAGGGCAAAAAGAAAGAGCCAAATGATTAGATAATCCATAAGATAACCCTCCTAAAAAATAGTATAATTATTATATCATAAAAATAATAAAAAAGCAAATAATGAATGAAAAAGAAAGGAATTCTAAAATGGCAAAAACTCAATTAGAAGAACTAAATAGAAATATTTATGACATAAAAAATAAAGATGACTACGATTACAAAATTCAAAAGGGTATAACAAAAGAAATCGTAGAAGAAATTTCAAAGCAAAAAAATGATCCAGATTGGATGCGAGAAATAAGATTAAAAGCTTTGGAAACATATAATAAATTAGAACTTCCTACATGGGGGCCTGATTTATCTGAATTGAATATGGATGAGATTGCAACTTATGTACGTCCAAAGACTAAGTTAAACAGTTCTTGGGATGATGTTCCAGAAGATATAAAAAATACTTTTGATAAATTAGGAATTCCAGAAGCGGAAAGAACTTCTTTAGCAGGTGTTGGAGCTCAATATGATTCAGAAGTTGTATATCACAGTATGAAAGAAGAATTGTTAAAACAAGGTGTTATTTATACAGACATGGAAACAGCTGTAAGAGAATATCCTGAAATTGTAAAAGAGCATTTTATGAAATGTGTGCCAATAAATGACCACAAATTTGTTGCATTACATGCTGCAGTATGGTCAGGTGGTTCATTTGTATATATTCCAAAAGGTGTTAAACTAGAAATGCCTTTACAATCATATTTTAGATTAAATTCACCTGAATCTGGTCAATTCGAACATACTTTAATCATAGTAGAAGAAGGTGCAAGTTTGCATTTTATAGAAGGATGTTCAGCACCTAAATATAATAAGGTAAACTTACATGCTGGATGTGTTGAATTATACGTAAAGAAAAATGCATATTTACGTTATTCAACAATTGAAAACTGGTCAAAGAATATGATGAACTTAAATACTAAAAAAGCAATTGTAGAAGAAGGCGGACAAGTTGATTGGGTAACTGGTTCATTCGGTTCTAAAATATCAATGTTATATCCATTAAGTATTCTTAACGGAAAAGGTGCTAAAACAGAATATACAGGAATCTCATTTGCAGGAGCAGGACAAAATCTAGATACAGGATTTAAAGTAATTCATAATGCACCAAATACATCAAGTGTTGTTAACGCTAAATCAATTTCAAAAAATGGTGGAAAATGTACGTATAGATCATTAGTTAGAATTACTGAAAATGCTCAAAATTCTAAGTCATCAGTATCTTGTGAATCATTGATGTTAGACGATTTTTCAGTATCAGACACAATTCCAGTTAATGACATTAGAACAGATGAAGTTGAATTTTCTCATGAGGCTAAGATAGGGAAGATTTCTGATAAGACAATTTTCTATTTGATGAGCAGAGGGTTATCTGAAGAAGATGCAAAAGCAATGATTGTTAGGGGATTTGCTTATCCTATATCAAAAGAATTGCCTGGTGAGTATGCAGTTGAGATGAACAATTTGATTAATTTAGAGTTAGAGGGAGCAATTGGATAAAAGAAAAAGGTCTGCTATTTAGCAGACCAAGAGTTGAAATCATATTTTTTGAGGATGTGTTCTTTGATTTTTTGAGAAAAATAATTTTTAATTTTCTCGCCGAAAAATACATCTGTAAGAATAAGAGTGAGTAGTATGAAAAACAGTATGTACCAGCCGTTTAACCACATAATGCTGAACTGGCCTATAAGAATAACAAAGGCAAGTATAAATTTGCAATTTTCATAGATCATATGTTTTCGCATTGAAGACTTATTTTCTCGTAGCATTGCAAGTTTTAATACATCCTCATTACTAAGTACTGAACTATAATTTGTAAGGATTTCATCAATCTCTTTAATAGTCAGTTCTTTCCGTGATGATTTCATTATAATCCCTCCTTAAAGGATTTTATTAATGAATTGATATTAACATGAAATAAATATAAAGTCAATAATATAGAAAGGAAAGCAAGATGAATAACTTAAAATTAAATGAAACACCAGTTAGAACTTCAAAAAGTTTTAGAATTAACAATATAAAAATTGAAGATTTAGAACTACCTGAAAAGCTTGAAGAATTCAAAAATGTCAAAGTTTCAGAAATGGGTTCTAAAATAACAATAAGTTCAGAAATTCAAAAAGCTGAATTGAAATACGGATTAGGTGATGTATTTACAAATCAGGTGAATGAAGCATCTAATTACAAAGCTAGTATTGTAGTTGATTGTAAAACGCACAAAGAAGTAGAAATGGATTTTAAATTAGATAAAACTAATTCTAATTTAGTTGAAAACATAGAAATTACAGCAAATGAAAATACAAAATCAACTATAATTTTAAAATATGAAACTGATGAAGATGTAAAAGCATATCATAATGCAGTAATTCGCGCAAAAGCTAAGAAAAATGCAGTTTTAAATGTAATTATAGTTAATTTGATGAACGAACTATCTAACAATCTCATGGCAATTCAAAATGAATTTGAAGAAGATTCTAAAATAAACTATTGCATAATAGATTTTGGCGGAAAAAATAGTGTTACAAATTATTATTCAAACATATCAGGAGACGGAGCAGATAGTCAGTTAAATACAATTTATCTAGGTAAAAACGAGCAACGTTTTGATTTGAATTACATTGGCGAATTATATGGAAAAAAATCAAATATAGACATAGAGGTTCAAGGAGCTTTAAAAGACAACGCTAAAAAGAACTTTAAAGGAACAATTGATTTCAAAACAGGTTGTAAAAAAGCTAGAGGAAATGAAAATGAAAATTGTATGCTTTTATCAGATAAAGCAAAATCAATAGCATTGCCAATGCTTTTATGCTCTGAAGAAGAAGTTGAAGGAAATCACAGTAGTTCAGCTGGTAAGATTGGTGAGAAAGAATTGTTCTATATTATGAGTAGAGGTTTTGAATTAAAAGAAGCTATGAAATTAATGGTTAGAGCTAAGTTTAATAAAATCTTGGAAATGGTAAAAAATGAAGAATTAAAGAAACAAATTCTTGAAGAAATTGATGATAGATTAGATTAACATAAAAATGACACATTTGGGGACGGACTCAAAATGTGTCAAAAATGACACAAAGAGGGACGGTCTTAATTGGACAAAAGGAGGAAAGAACGATGAACCAAAATGAAATAATAAAAGATTTTCCATTATTACAAAACAGAAAAATAGCATACTTGGACAGTGGAGCAACAACTCAAAAGCCAGTTCAAGTAATAGATGCAATAGATAAATTCTACGAAAATAATAATGCAAATCCACATAGAGGTGCATATTCTTTAAGCATAGAAGCTACTGAGCAATATGAAAATACAAGAACAAAAATTGCAAATTTCATAAATGCTAAACACAGGGAAGAAATAATATTCTCTAAAAATGCAACTGAAAGTTTGAATTTAATTGCATATTCATATGGATTAGATAATCTAAAAAAAGATGATGAAATTGTTCTTTCTATAATGGAACATCATTCTAATCTGGTACCATGGCAAAAAGTTAGCAAAACAACTGGTGCTAAATTAAACTATATGTATATGAATGATCAATTTGAGTTATCAGATGAAGAAATTGAAAGTAAGATTACAGACAAAACAAAAATAGTTGGAATCACTCATGTTTCAAATGTTTTAGGAACTATCAATAATGTTGAAAAGATTATCAAATACGCTCATAAAAAAGGAGCGATTGTTATTGTAGATGCATCACAAAGTATTCCACATATGGAAATTGATGTTCAAAAATTAAATGCAGACTTTTTAGTTTTCTCAGGACATAAAATGTTAGCACCATTAGGAATTGGAGTTTTATATGGTAAAAAAGAATTGCTAAACAAAATGAACCCTTTCTTAATGGGTGGAGATATGATAGAATATGTATATGAGCAAGATACCACTTTTGCACCATTACCAAATAAATTTGAAGCAGGAACACAAAATGTTGAAGGCGTTGTTGGATTAGGTGCAGCTATTGATTATATTAATAAAATTGGTTATGACAAAATAGCAGAAATAGAGAAAGAAGTTGTAGAATATGCTAGAGAAAAATTATCTAGTTTAGATTTTATAACATTATATATGACTCCAAATAAAGAAAATCATCAAGCAGTTATATCATTTAATATTAACGGAGTTCACCCACATGATGTTGCAAGTATATTAGATAATTACGGTGTGTGTGTACGTTCAGGGAATCACTGTGCACAGCCACTTATGAGATTTTTAGGAATTGATTCAACATGCAGGGCAAGTTTTTATTTCTACAACACAAAAGAAGACATAGAAAAACTTGTAGAAGCTTTGAAAAAAGCATATGATATGTTTAAAAAATATATGTAAATAATAAAGAAAGGTGAAAATTGTGGAAGATTTAACAGATGTTTATAATGATTTAATTATGGAACATAGTATGAATTCATACAACAAAAAACAATTGGATAACGCAGATTTCTGCGAATTAGGGCATAATCCAAATTGTGGTGACGAAATAACATTAGAAGTGAAAATGAATGGAAATGTAATAGAAGACATGGCATTTCACGGTCATGGATGTGCGATTTCTCAAGCATCAACTTCTATTATGATAGATACATTAAAAGGTAAAACTATTGAAGAAGCAAAAGAAATTGTTAAAACATTTATAGAAATGATTAAAAGAGAAACAAAAAGTGAAGAAGAACTAAGAAAATTAGAAGATGCAATAGCATTTAAAAATATATCTAATATGCCTGCTAGAGTAAAATGTGCATTGCTTGCTTGGCATACATTAGAAAATATTTTTGCACAGCTGGGGACGCGTCCCGACTGTGCAAATCGCACAACGGGGGACGGGTTAGATTAGCTGATGTGTCCCTAGCTGTGCAAAATGCACAGCGGGGACGCGTCCCCAATTGTGCAGAAAGGAGTAAAAATGGAAAACAAGAAGGTTTTGTTAGGAATGAGTGGTGGAGTAGACAGCAGCGTTTCAGCACTACTTCTAAAAGAGCAAGGCTATGAAGTAATTGGTGCAACATTAGAGCTATTTTGTGGAAGCAGCTGTTGTAATATAAATACATATCTAGATGCAAAAAATGTATGTAATTCGCTAGGAATTCCTCATTTTACATACGATTACAAAGGTGATTTTAGAAAATATGTTATTGATGATTTCATTAA
>JAFXOY010000084.1 GCA_017528375.1 Clostridia bacterium
TGGAAGATTTTGAGAGCAGTGATCCCAATGCAGCAGATTCACAGGTGATGGCCTACATCAGGAAAGCTCTGACTGAAAAGTACCTGCCAACTCTTCTGGATATGTCAGAAGGCGATCTTGTCAAGGCGGAAGAACTCTGTGCTCGTCATGATTATGCAGTCTCAGATCTTCAGCTCAAGATTCTTAGTGCTGAATGCAGCATGGAATGCGAAGCGAATGAGCAAGAGTAGGAATTTACAATGAAGATCAATACAAAGAGAATCAGGGTGTGAAAAAACGAATTCTGCAGGTGGACTGCTCTAGTTGAATTTGAGGACCAATGTAGTTCCCTCCTGCTGCGGAGTTGCCTACTCAGGCAAGTTACTAATTAGGATACACAGCATGCGTAGTTAGCAAAGGTAAATAGCTAAAATTACTTATTATAAAAACACACAACTGCTGTAGTTACAACTGATTTATTGAAATTGTGTATTTGTTGAAGTGGATAGTGACATGGTGATGTGGATCGCGAAGATGAAAAATAAAATTAAAATTTTTTTGATTTAGAATTGTTTGATTTAATATAAAGAAAATTTTATGATTACATGGCCAACATAATTACACTCTCCTTATTTTGTTTATCAGCTCAAAAAATAATGTAATTTATAAAATTTATTATTACCAAGTTGATAATTAAATTAAATCATTGCTCATTTAATTAAAAATATTCACAAAAAATCAAAAATTTCAGAATAATTATTGTAAGTTGTGGATGGCGCTGTGGCTGAGTTGAATAGTGAAAGATGAATTAGTAATTATGAGTAGCAAAATTTTTAAAGAAGTATTTTATAAAGATTTTGTACAATTCTATCAGGATCTTGTTGCACAAAAAATCACTGAACTTAGACTAAATAATTATACATTTAGAGGAGTTTCAAAAGAGTCTTATAAGCTAATTCCAAGTGCTTTAAGAAAAGAAGGACTAAAAAAAATTAATAAGTTATCTCTTGTTAAGACTGATATATCTCAAGTTGATAAAGATAATCTTGTACAAATAGCAGCAGAATTCAATATAGTATATAAATTTTATAATATTGCTAACCGTCAAGGATTAAATATTCCTCAAGTAATTGATTTTGTCGACTGGGATACTGAAAATCTATATTCAATATTTAAAAATCTTAAAACATGGATACCTGAAAAATATTATGAGATATTTGCAATAGCTCAACACTTTGGGATTCCTACTAGATTTCTTGATTGGACATTTGATATCAATACAGCAACTTTATTTGCAGTTGAAGGTGTACACAAAAGGATAGTAGAAGATAGTTCTATTGACGTGAATAAAGAAAATTTTTCAATCTGGCTATTAAACTATAAATATTTACCATTATATAGAAACAAGTTAAATTGTAATATTAGACTTATTGTGCCAAAATATCATTGGAATAACTATATAACGATGCAAAAAGGCTTATTTACGATTGACATAATAAAAATTGACAAAAACAAAAGAACAGCACTTCCTAAAGTTATTGAGAACGGGAAAGCAACTTTAAATAATGATTATTATAGTGAAGGATTAGAAGAGAAAATATTAAATTCTGATATTAATAAATATAAAGGGTTGTTACCAAAAGAAACTTTATTATACAAATTTTCATTTCCATATTCGTGTATTAATCAAGCTTATAATTTGCTAAAATATTTTGGCTATAGCTACTCAAGCATATACCCAGGATTGCACAATATTGTTGATTGCATCGAATATGAACAAAATTTTACTGATAGGTTTTGTATAGAAAATTTAAGGGTAATAGAATGAGTTAGTAACTTACATTCCAAAAATTCGCTGTGTCATCACTGATGTTGATGGAGTCCTCACGGATGGCGGACTTTATTACACAGCTGAAGGAGAATCTTTTAAACGCTTCAATGTCCGAGATGGATTATCCATCTCTCTTGCCAGATCAGCAGGAA
>JAFXOY010000085.1 GCA_017528375.1 Clostridia bacterium
GATAAATCAAGAAGAAATAGAACGAGTAAAATTTATAGGATTTCAAACACCATTAGAGAAAAAATTCGTAGAAAAGATGACAGAAGTAAAAGAATTATATAAAAAAGGAATGAAAGACGAAGAAATAATAGAATATTTAAAAAATGAGAAAGAAGGAGCATAATTATGGGAAATCCAACACCGACCCCAGAACCAAAGCCAGTACCAACACCAACACCAACCCCCACCCCAACACCAACACCTACACCAACACCAAGTTCAAAACAATCCAAGCCAGACGAAGGTGGATTTCAGTTAAATGAGGATTATGTAAAACAATTAACTGATATAAGTACTGATTATGCAACCGCTATAGTTTCATTGACAACTGGTATTGCAGCATCACCACTTATTTTAGATAGTATTGCTATTTTACAAGGAGAACACGATTTTAGTAGTGAAACAAAAACTTTAGATAGTATTTCTGCCTTATCTGAAACAATGAACGAAGAAGCAGCGACTATGTCATTAGAGTTTGAAGGATTAATTGATTCATTAAATAGATTAGATGAATTTATTCTTGATGGTTTACGTGGATTAAAAAACAGTCATACGAAAGATGAAATAATGGAAGAATATAGCAAATATAAAGAAGGAAGAATTTCATTTTCTGAATTTTTAAATTTTTTGGAAACTAATGAAAATATTGATAAAGCAACTGTGTACTCTTTATTTGGATATGATATAAATAGTGATGATTTAAAAACTCTATGTGTTGAATTTGATAAAAAGTGTTTAGAACAAATATTAATTGATATTTGTTTGACAAATTATTCTGTTAAACTTGGACTTAATTTAGCATTAGATGCTGAAGCTTATGGTTTTTCACAAGGAGTAGCGTATGCTATTTCAAGCGCAATGTTTGACAGTTTAAAAAAAGCTGCTGGAAAAATTGATAGCTCGTATATAGATTTAAATGGAATATTAGCAAATACGTTTGGTAGTTTCTTTGTAAATGCTTTGATAGTATCTTCGGTTAATACTGGACTTCATTTAATTGAAGGTGATTTAGATTCTGAGACATTGTTTAGATCAGTTGGGGATGGATTTGCAATTGCGGGATCATCTGCCTTAGGTAATGCAACATCAGCCGTTCTGCTTACTGAAGGCGGACTTATTAATTCTATTTTAATTAGTGCTGGAATAAATCCAGCAACTTGGGCACCTTTGGCAGCTGCAGGAGTTGTTGCTTTGACATATTGGGGAGGATCAAAAGCGGTTAATTATGCAGCAGATCAAATTTGGACTGATGAGAAAATGAATTTTAGTCATGATAGATTAGTAGAAGATTTAACTGAAGAAGGGAAAATACTAGTAGATTCAAGAACTATTCCTGGTTCAAACGAAAATATAGTTGAAGCATATTTAAGAATGGAAAAAGAAGGAGCCCCAAGATCTTTAACTAATTATTATTTAGGAGCAGCAGGATTACCATATGATCATGCTTATGATAATTCTATAGACTTTAATGCTATTTCATTTATGTTTGATGAGACAGTGTCTGTACCTGCTGGTGAACTAGATAATAATTATATTGAAGAAAGTGCAAGAATTATATATCCCGAAGATACTGCAAGCAGAGAAAAATTTGTTGATACTTGTATAGAAATTAGGGATTATTATAGAGAACATCCAGGAAAAAACAATAATGGTGTACAAGCATTTATTTCATCAACCACAACAGCTTATAAAGAAAACAATTAAACATTTACATAATAAAAAATAGATAGAATTATCTATTTTTTTAGTTGTTAATTATATTATTTAAATATGTAAAATAATGTATTATTTACAAATAAATACATAAATATATGTTATTCTTAAAATAGGAGGAATTAGTATGGAAAAACAAAGAATGACACCAGAGGTAGCTTATGTAAAATCAATAAATTTTCTTGAACAAGGTATTTCAGATGTGGAAGTAGAAAGAGAAAAGATTAGATTTTATCAAAAAGTTGCAATTTTTTCTTCTCTTGCAATAGGATTAGTAACAAGTTTGTTAACGCAAAATCCAACTTCATTTATTGGACCTATAGTTATAATTAATGGAACAGTATTACCTTTATCTGTAAAGATATTAGGGGCATTTAAACATGCACTTGAGCTGATGAAATCAGATAAAGAAAAATTAATGACTGGAGAATTAGACCCTCGCTTATTTTATGAGGATCATTCAACTAGAATGATTAAGGAAGGAAAAAAACAGGTTGTAGATAGTTTGTCTGGTGATACATCAAGATTAACAGATGGTGAAAGAGAAATGCTATCAAAGTTTTCAGACTCTGATAGTGAAGGAAGTAAAACAAAGTAGGTGATAGTATGATAAAAGAAGGAACTGTAATGGATATCAATGGAAGACGAGGAGCAGTTATATCAACATTAACATATGAAAATGAAAATTTTATAAATGTAAAATATCCTGAAAGTGAAGATGACTTTTATATTTATATGGTAACTCCAATAGAAGATGGATTTAAATTAGAAAAAGTAATAGATGAAGGAAAACTAACTACGTTAATGATAGAGTTTTCCAAAAAAATAGCAAAGGAACTTGGTTTTAATGAATAGTTTTTTACCGGTTGGAAGTGTAATAACAATAAAAGATGACCAAAATAAAAATCAAAAATATGTTATATTAGGTTATTTTCCAACTACTAATGAAGAAAAACCAAAAGTATTTGATTATTTATGCTATATGTATCCTGATGGAGTTAAAAATAAAAAAAGTTTTTTTGTTAATGAAGAAGATATAGATGATATTTTATTTATTGGTTATCAGTCAAAATATAATGATAAACTATTAACATTTTTTAAAGAACAATCCAGCGTATTAAAAAATGCTGAAGATATTAAAATAGCATCTATGGAAATGATATTTAAGTTTAATGAAAGATATGGAAAGAAAGTGAACGAATGAAAGCATTATTACCAGTAGGTTCAGTAGTTGGAATTAAAGATTTTGATAAATTATATGTAGTATGCTCTGCCGATAAAGAAAATGGAGAATATATTTTAGCACCATATCCAAGTGGAATAACTCCACTATTTTTAGCACGAAAAGAAAAAAAAGAAAATATAAAGGAAGTATATTTTTCAGGATATATGGATAATGCAAGTTTACTTGAACTAGTAATTGAAAGTAAAGAAGAAAAATAATATATGTGGTTACGTCTACAGTTTTTTAAAGAGAGTATGAAAAAAGCAGTACTTGTTGTTTAAAATATTACTTTATTTGTTTAATAATGTACTTGTAGATGTTTTGAAATTATAAAAAATGGAAGAGGTGGAATAAGTGGAAGTTTATTATTATGATCAATTTGAGTGGAATAGATTGAAACAAGAGTGTGCCGAGCTTGCTGAAAAAGAGAAAGCAAAAAAAATGGAGATTTTACAAAAAAAGAATGCTGCAGCTACCGCATCAGTAAATCTAGAATATTTATATAATAAATATAAAAATGCCTCTTCTTTAATGAATAATGCTGTTTCAAAAACGGATAATATTACTGAGAATACTGTAAAAAAACATAAACAAAGAATTAATGAGCTATCTGATAGTTTAGAAAGCACTTTGAGTTCGATAGAACAAACTCCTGATAGGCTTCGTAAAATTGAAGATATGTATTATGCAATTGCTCAAAACCATCAAGATAATTATGATGAATATTTGAGGAGACAGATTACTTGTGAGCAAAGTGAAGCAGACGCTAAAAGTAATAATATGACAATTTATGGTAAATGGCCTGAACCTGATAGGATTGAATACGGAAGGGCCCATGGAACTTTTTATGGAACTATAAAAGATGAAATGGAAGGAGTAACATGGGAAGAGTAGTTTTTTACCTATATGAAGTATCATAATATATAAAAAAATAGATATGATGATAACAAGATAAGTTTCAAGAATATTGGTAGAAATAAAAGAATATGAAGATTATTTGCATTGTATTTATCCAATAAAAATAAAAGACGAAGAGATAATAGAATGTTTAAAGAATAAGAAAGAAGGAATGTAGTATGCCAATGCCGACACCACCACCAAGGCCAGATGATTTGACACCACCAAAGCCAATACCATCAAAACCTGATGAAGGTGGTTTTCAATTAAATGAACAATATGAAGAACAACTAATTGATATAAGTACAGATTTTGCAACTGCTATTGTTTCTGCGTCAGAAGGACTTATGTCTAAACCAAAAATTATAGATGATTTAGCTGTTCTCACAGAACACGATTTTAGTGATACAATTAGTTCTCTTGAAAAACTTTCTAATCTGTCTAACGAAATGACTGAAGAAGCTAGTGCAATGTCATTAGAATTTGAAGCATTAGTTACTGCTTTAAACAATTTGGATGAATTTATTATAAAACGTTTATATGGATTGAATAATGATACTATGATGAATTCTATAATGGATGAATATAGTAAATACAAAGAGGGAAGAATTTCATTTTCAGAATTTTTAAAAAATTTGGAAGACAATAAAGAAATCGATAACGCAGCTGTGTTTGCTTTATTTGGATTTGATATGAACAGTGATGATTATAAAACTATAATTGCAGAACTTGGAAAAAAGAGTTTAGAACAAGTATTAATTGATCTTTCTGTAACAAATTATATTGCTGAACTTGGACTAAATTTAACGTTAGATTCTTATGCTTATGGTTTTTCACAAGGAGTAGCATATTCAATTTCAAGCGCAATGTTTGATAGTTTAAGAACTTCTGCTGGAAGAATTGATAGCTCGTTTATAGATTTAAATGGATTATTAGCAAATCCATTTGGTGGTTTCATTGTAAATGCTTTTATAGTATCTATAGTTAATATTGGACTTCATAAGATAAAAGGTGATTTAGATGATGAAACACTTTTTAGAGCAGGGTTGGATGGATTTGCTATTGCTGGATCATCTGCTTTAGGTAATGCAACATCAGCTGCGATTCTTACTGAAGGTGGAGTTATTAATTCTATTTTAATTAGTGCTGGTTTAAGTCCAGAAACATGGGCACCTTTGTTAGCTGCTGGAGTTGTTGCTCTTACGTATTGGGGAGGATCAGAACTAATTGATTATGCAGCAGATCAAATTTGGACTTATGATAATACTAATTTTAATCACGATAGATTAATTGCTGAATTAGCTGAAGATGGTGCTTTATTATATGATACTAACACTATTCCGAGCACAAATGAAAATGCAATACAATCTTATGTAAGAATGGATCAAAATGATGCGCCTAGAGCTTTTACAAATTATTTTTTGGGTGCTGCTGGACAACAATATGATACATCATATGATGGTTCACCAGAATTTGATGCTATTACAGATATAATTATGGATCCAAATCCTGCTGGATACTCTGCAGATGAGAGAAACATTAATGCAGCTGCATCAAGATATAAGACTTTAGAAGAAAGACAAAGATATATTGAAACTTATAATGCAACTTGTGATTATATGAAAAATAATGAAGATTTAAATATAGAGAGTTATTTAGTACCAGGAGCTAATGATTATGCTCTTAAAGGAACGTTGACAATTTACTAAAATATAAAATATTAAACATATTTATAATAATTAGTATAGGAGGAATTAGTATGGAAAAACAAAGAATGACACCAGAGGTAGCTTATGTAAAATCAATAAATTTTCTTGAACAAGGCATTTCAGATGTGGAAGTAGAAAGAGAAAAAATTAGATTTTATCAAAAAGTAAGTGTTTTTTCTTCTCTTACAATAGGATTAGTAACAAGTTTATTAACGCAAAATCCAACTTCTTTTATTGGACCTATAGTTATAATTAATGGAACAGTATTACCTTTATCTGTAAAGATATTAGGGGCATTTAAACATGCACTTGAACTGATGAAATCAGATAAAGAAAAATTAATGACTGGAGAATTAGACCCTCGTGAATTTTATGAGGATCATTCAACTAGAATGATTGAAGAAGGAAAAAAACATGTGCTAGATAGTTTATCTGGTGATACATCGAGATTAACAGATGGTGAAAGAGAAATGTTATCAAAGTTTTCAGAGTATGATAGCGAAGGAAGCAAAACAAAGTAGGTGATAGTATGATAAAAGAAGGAACAGTAATGGATATTAACGGAAGAAGAGGAGCAGTTATAGCAACATTAACATATGAAAATGGAAATTTTATAAATGTAAAATATCCTGAAAGTGAAGATGACTTTTATATTTATATGGTAACTCCAGTAGAAGATGGATTTAAATTAGAGAAAGTTATAGATGAAGAAAAATTAACTATATTAATGATAGAGTTTTCTAAAAAAATAGCAAAGGAACTTGGTTTTAATGAATAGTTTTTTACCAGTTGTAACTGCAATAACACCAATTTTTTTGCAAGTAAAAAAAGTAATAGAAAGTAAAGAAAGGGAATAACATATGATAACTTTGATTTTAACATCTGCAGGTTGGCAGAGAGAGTGCGAGAAAAATCAAAATTTAATGAACTCTGAAAGTGCTAAAAAATTGGAGTGTTTAGAAAAAAAACAACAAGCTGCACTTGCTGCTGAAAACATTGCTTTTTTTATTGAACAATGTAATGATGGATTATTACTTTTAGATAATGCAGTTGAAAAGGCTGAAAATATCACTGAGAATACCGTAAAAAAATATATAACTAAAATGTCTAATTCACACACTAATATTAATGGTTATCTAAGTCAACTATCAGGGTTACAATCTAGACTTTTGAATATTGAATCAATGTATCAAAAAATGGTTCAGAATCATCAAGATAATTATGATGAATATTTTAATAGAAAGGCTAATGCTGGATCATATGCTACAACTGCACAATATAATAATAGAACTGATTCAGTAACAGGAGAGTTTATTCCTGGTGTATATACTGGTGTTTATTATGGAACTATAAAAGATGAAATGGAAGGGGTGACATGGGTAGAATGAAAAATAGATTTTTACCAATTGGAAGTATTATAACATATAAAAAAGTAGATATGATGATAACAGGATACTTTCCAAGAATATCAGCAGAAAAAGAAGAATATAAAGATTACTTGTGTTGCATCTATCCAATAGGAATAAAAGATAATAAGCATTATATGATAAATCAAGAA
>JAFXOY010000086.1 GCA_017528375.1 Clostridia bacterium
AACATATAACCCCTCAGAATAATCATATGGGGCTTTATTTTCAGTACCTTGAGGTCTTTCTCCTTGTTGTGTATTAATTTGAGTACAATAATCATTCATTTCAGCCCAAGTGAAAGGTAAATGTCCACTAGGATTGAATTCTCCAAATAAAACATCAGCGATACCATTTCCAGATTCAGCTCCAGGAAATCCTGCAAAAATAACACCTTTAACTTGATCTAACCAAGGTACATTTACTGTAGCAGGAGCATTAATTATTACTATTGTGTTTTTATTTACTTTTGCAACACTTTCAACTAAAAAATCACCTCCATGCCATGATTTTAAATCAGGTCTATCCCCTTTGGTATTTTCTACATGTCCATATTCTTCTCCAGAATCTGCTTGAACAAATACTATTGCAATATCTGCTTGACGAGCAGCCTCGGTTCCTTTAATAATATCTTCCATTCTATTATTTAATCCTCCTGCATTTATTATTTCTATACCTTTTTTTTGGGCTAATTTAGTTATGGCATCGATAGGTGAAATAAGATAATCAAATGTAGTTGTACCTGATCCATATCCCAAAGGTATAAATCCATTTTGGAATGAGTCACACAGCATATCATTATCATTGTTACAATTTCTTTTTTGTGCCCCATTTCCTATTACAGCAACTTTTTTAACATTTTTAATTGGAAGTATATTATCTTCATTTTTTAATAAAACTTGTGATTCTGTTGCAGCTCTTCTTTGCAGTTGTTTTCTTAAATCAGTTTTTGTGTCTTTATATAATTGTGTATTAGGGAAATTATCCATTTGGTTCATTTCATACATTGTAGCAATTATTCTTGTCGCAGATTCTGTAATTCTTTTTTCTGGTACTTCTCCTTTTTCTACATATTGATTGATTTTTCTCCAAAAGCTTCCTTCTTTTCCATAAAAATTACCCCATTTTTCTCCTCCAGGCATATTCATATCTAATCCAGAATTTATATTCTCACTACGCTCGTCATATATTGCCCACCAATCAGACATAACAAATCCTTTAAAATCTAGAATGCCTCTTAAGACATCGTTTAATAAAAATTTATTTTCACAACAATAAACGTTATTTAGAGCATTATAGGCAGCCATAACAGAACCTACATTAGCATCAAGAATAGCTCTGTAAAATGGTTCAACATAAATATCCATAAGTGGACCCATTTCTATATTTGAAGTACTAGAATGTCTGTTTGTTTCTTGGTCATTTCCTACAAAATGCTTTATTGTAGCAATAACACCAGCATCTTGTATACCTTTAATCATTTGTGCTGCACAAACTCCAGAATAATAAGGGTCTTCACCATAAGCTTCCCATATTCTTCCTGCTTGAGGAGTCCTCATAATATTTACACATGGAGATAAAAATACATTTATTCCTTTTTCTTTGTTTTCTTCACCTTGTGCCTTTCCAATATCATACATTAATTCTTTATTAAATGTTGCCGCTACATTTAAATTAGCTTGCCATGAGATACCAGTTCCTCTGGCATATCTTACTCCTGCTGGGCCATCTTGTAAACACATTCCCTTGAAATTAACTTTACCGTTATTTATTGGATCAATTTTTCCTACACATCCTCCATTATTTATTTCTCTCATATTATCAGCTCCAATCATGAGAAGAGTTCTTTCTTCAAAGCTTAATTGTGAAACAAATTTTTCTGCTTTTGCATAGGATTCATCCCAATGACTTTTAACTGCTGACAATTTTCTATTGCTTTTTTCAGGAGCTGGAGGCAAATCTTTTTTAAGATTTAAGAATGGTTTAGAGCTAAGTAGAACAACAACAAGAGTTAATGTTATTAAAGCCAAAATATATTTAAATTTTGATTCGGATATTTTTTTTTCTAATATATTTGGCTCATTTAAAAAAATTTCTCCTTTCTGATTTTCATATTCTTGCATTTTATATCTTTTAAATAAAAATAATTTTAAAATGAATAAAAGAATTAAAAAATAATAAAAAATA
>JAFXOY010000087.1 GCA_017528375.1 Clostridia bacterium
TGCAAATCATAATGAATTGAGTAATGAGGAAGTTTTACTTTGTAGAAATAATGTAAAAAAACATATTATGCAATATGGTTCTGTTACAACAAATATTGTTGCAGGAGCATTGAAATATAATAGTGATTATTTTACTGCAAACAATTCAACAGATATGGGAGCAAACCATGCTGTAACAATAATAGGATGGGACGATAATTTTGATAAAAGATATTTTGAAAATCAACCTAATGAAAATGGAGCATATTTAATTTTAAATAGCTGGGGAGATGATTGGGGAGATGGTGGTTACTATTATATTTCATATGAGGATTGTATAGTAGAAGCTAACTTAGCAGCAGAATATAATGTTGGAGTAATTGATTATGACAAAACATATCAATATGATTATTTTAATATAGGGTATACTTGTGATTCTGGTTGTGTGGCTAATGTGTTTACAACAGAATCTGTTGAAACTATAAATGAAATTATGGTTGGTGCAACATCAACAGGTTTATGTAATATTTATATTGATACAGATGCAACAAGCTTGAATTTGTATGATGCAATAAAAGTTGGAGAAAATGTTGAATTAAAACCTGGATATACAACTTTAGAAGTTGAGAATGAAATAACTTTAAATCCTAATACAAAATTTGCTGTTATTGTTGAAAAAATAACTCCAGAATTTAAAGGAGTTGGTTTAGATGGACGAAGTAATGATGATCAAATTGATGTTTTTGAACAAGGAATGTCATTTGCTTCAGATAATGGACAAGATTGGGATGATTTATATTTATCTGAAAGTAGTAGTTTGAAAAAAGCTCTTTCTATAAAATGTTATACAGAACAAGAAGAAGAGTTTTTAAAGGTAAGTGAGCCAGAAGGTATAGTATATGAAAATTTTGGTGGTACAGTTTGTTATAATATTCAAACAAATAATGAAAGAAAAGATGAAGTTTTAGATGTTAAGGTATTTAAAGGCGAAGAAGATATAACAGATACATTAACAATTACAGGACAAACATTAGCTGTAAAAGGAACACATATTAAAATTAATATTCCAAGAGGAATTGAGTTAGGGGATTACAGAGTTGTAATATCATTAGATGGTTTAGAGCCTTGTGAAAAATCTTTTTCAGTTCAAGATTTAAGTGATGATAGTTTTATTAGAGTTCAATGTAGAGACGAGAATATGTTTAAATTATTAACTTCATGTACTTTCTGTGTAAAAGATGAAGAAAATTTGGTTTATTATGCATTAAAAAGCGATATAGAAAATGTAAAAACAATTGTAGGAACAAATTTATTAATTTATGATATAACAGGAATTGAGTATTATACTAAGTTAGAGGAATTATATTTAAATGATAATCCAATCAGTGATTTTAGTAAAATTGCAGGATTTAATAGATTAAGTGTTTTAGATATTCGTACTACTAAGGTTCAGGATTATAGTTTTTTAGAGGATTTAACATGGCTTGATGAATTGTATATAAGTGGTACAGGTGGTGCTAAATATGTTGATGATGTTAATTTTTTAAGAAATTTAACATACATATATGAATTGGAATTACAAGATATGTTTAATGAAGAAGTGGATTTATCGGCTATTGCAAATTTAACTTTATTAGATACTATAGATTTTTCATATAATAGTGATTTAACACATAATGAATTGCAAGTTTTACGTCAGTTACCAGATTTAAGATATGTAACATTGAATAATTGTTATATAGAAAATATTGATTTTTTAAGTAATGCTACTTATTTAGAGGAGTTAAATATTAGCTATAATCCAGTAAAAGATATTTCAGTTTTAGCTGATAAAACAAAACTTAAAAAATTTAAAGCAAATTATAATAAAATTGGTGATTTCACGCCAATATTAGCAAATCAGGATAAGATAAATATTCTTGAGCTAGAAGGCAATAAAAGAACTGATAAATATGATAGAGAAGTTGGAGTAGAAACTTTAATTGAATTTCCAGATATGATTAAACAAATGCTAGATACAGAGTGTATATTGTATTCAAGAGAAGGAATAGAAGCACAAGATTATGTGTTAGATTTAGAAAATGAATGTATAGATGTTTCAATTTATGAGGATCCTGTTCCTAATGAAAATGGAAGATATGATTTTCAACGATTTAGGGTTATGTGTAAATCTGGACCGGCAAAGGATTCGTATTGGGAAGGTGAATTAAGAACTGTTATGAGTGTAGAAATTAAGCCAGGAACAGTTACAAAAACAGAGTTTGAGCATGACGAAGAAATTGTATTTCCAACTGGAAAAATAATTGTAAATTATGATAATGGAGTTGTAGAAAAAGGATTTTATGATGAAGGAGTTTAAATTAGTTTTGTTGGACCAAATGAGTTAGGAAAACAAACAGTGGTTGTTACGTATAAGGGTAGAAGTGATGAATTTGAAATTAGTGTTGAGCCAGAATTTATACCAACACCA
>JAFXOY010000088.1 GCA_017528375.1 Clostridia bacterium
CTAATAATGAATTCATGTTTTCTATCCATAATGTATCAACAGGACCATCGAATATTAACCATTTAAATTCTTCTTTTGGTTTTTCACATAATTCGGTCATTTTAACTTGCAATAGACCTTTTTTCCATTCTTGAGTTACATCGAAATAACCATATAACTGTTTTTGTTGAATACTTTTGGGATTCATTACCGAACTTTCTACTTTATTGTATCCTTTATCTTCAGGTAAACTACTAACACTTGCTTTTAAAGTTTTTATTACATTTGATTTTCCCATTCCAGCTCTACCAACAATCATTAAAGCGTGACGAACATTCATAGTTTCGAATAATTGAATGCATTTTTTAACAAAATTAGTTGTAGGTTGTAAATTAAATTCATTGCATTTTTCTTGAATCATGTTTTGTAACAAACTTAAATCAACATCTAATGGTTCAGTGCTTGGGAATAAGTCATGAACTAAATCATAAAATAAAGGAGTATCATTTGAAGTAAATTTAGGTAAATTTACATCTAATAATGCTCTTAATGCAATACGATCTTCAGGCATAGTAACGTTGTTTTTTTTTTCTTTTCCTGCTGCGACTAAAATTGCGTTTAAGCTTCTCATACCAAAATCGTAATGACTTTGAGTAGAAAGTTGTTCTGAGGATAATTTTAATGAACTCACGATTTTAAATGAAAGTGATTTAGCTGTTTGGAAACCAAATGAATATAATTTAATTTGTGCGATTAAATTATAATCTGCAACCATCATTGCACATGGTCTGAATAAAGCTTTTAAATTATCTGGTAGTTCATTACGACCTGAATATGAAGGATTCATTGTGATGTTAATAGCGCATGTGTCTTTAAGTAAGATTTTTTCATTTTCTTCGAAATAGAAATAATTTAATTTTGCTTTTAATGCGTTTTGAATAGTTAATATTTGTTGAGCAATAACACTTAAAACTTCTGTGTCAATACGATTAAATTCATCGAAACAACACCAACATCCACTACTTGCTAATCCTTTGAAAAATTTACTCATTCCTTGAATTTTAATTCCTTCAGTACAATTGAAAACATTACACATTACACCAACACATTTACTTAAATCTTTTACTGATTCTGTTTTTCCTGTTCCGGCTGGACCTTCGGGAGCACCTCCGTATTTTACGTTATATGCCCCGAATAATGTTCTGAAGCATCTATCTGTTAAGGGAGTTATAACTAAACGAGTTATATTTCCTAAATATTCAAATCCATAATTTAATGTTGTTGTTATCATACTAACTGTGATTGGTACAACATTTTCGTTCTTTTTTTTCTTTTTTGGATTATCTTCATCATTTTCGCCTTCTGGTTTATTGAAATAGTATCTCATTTGAGCTTTCCAATCAAAATCTGTGATTTTTTCAATTTTTTCTTTGATTAAACTTTCTACGATATCTCTATTATGAACGCTTATAACAATTAAACCAGATAATGTAATGCTTAATAAAGAAGGAATATTAGTTCTAACTAAATCAACAACTTGACTTAATTCAAGATCTAATTGTTCTAAAAATTCACTTAATTTACTTTCCATTATTCCATTTTCAACTCCATTTGTCCATATTACTTGATCTATTATTTGAACTAATTGACCAGGCCATTCCATATCTTTAATCCAATCGATTCTTTTTTTTTTATCTAAATCATCTAAACATTTTCTACTCAATGTTTTCATTGTTTCTCTCATACTCTCTTCTAATTGACCTAACCATACTTCTACATTTCCTCTACATATGTCGCTTACTACGTTTATTGTATTTACTAATGGAATTGTTTCATCTTTGCTGCTTACCATTTTTTCTATTATTGTGTTTGATGCGTTGAAAATTACATGATGAATTCCTTCAAAACATTTTGATAAATGTGGTTGAACTAATAAAGGATTCTTAGATTGGGCTAAAATACGTAAAAGATCTTCGTCACTAACGAAATAAAATCTTGGAAATTCTGTACGTTTTATATTTAAATATTCTTGTAATTTTCTTATGATATTTTGTAATTGATTGTTGTTGTCATTTAAATTTTTATTTAAATTATTAAAGTTTTCTTTATCCATAAAACTTGCAAGTTCCCATGCACATCCTTCGAAAGTGTCCATAAAACCTCGCCAGAAATTATGAACTTTCATGAAATCAGTTTTTTCAGTAGCTAATGCTTTATTAATTTCATTGGTATTAAAAATGGGTTCTAAATATAAATAATTACTTTGAACTTTAATGACTTGTTCTAAAATGATTTGAACATTTTTGATTTTTTCATTTAATTGTCTAGTTTCATTTTTTAATTTAGGGTCGCTTTGCGTAACAGGATTACCAATAATATTAACTAAATTGTTACTTAAATCATCTAATAAAATAAGAACATCATCGATTTTTTTTAAAGCGATTTTTCTTTCATCTCTTGGTTCCATAATAATAGCTGAATAACTTGCAGATATTTCTTTATATTTACTATAAAATCCTGCTCTTCTACTTGCTTTAC
>JAFXOY010000089.1 GCA_017528375.1 Clostridia bacterium
CCCTAAATTTTTAAATATTTTAATATTATTAATTTTTCGTTAAAATAATTATTAATTTATTCGAAAAAATATTTTTAAAACTAATAAAATTATAAAGAAATGATAAATCAAAAAGATATAAATAACGCCAAAGAAAATCTAGAACAAAATGAAACAATAGCAAATTTAAATCCAAATTTAAACACCGAAAATGAAGTAACAAATGCAATTGCAGATAGACCTTTATTAACAATAGAAGATGAAATAAAAGATGACGCTTATTTTGAAGAAGAGGTAAAAAAAACCAATTTAGTCTTCGATGAAAAAAATATATCACCAATTAAATTATATTGTCATTTATCCTATTCTTATGAAATATTTCTTATGGTATTGGGAACAATCTGCGCTCTTGGTGCTGGTGTAGCAGCTCCACTTATGTGCTATTTATTCGGTGATATGGCCAATGATTTCTCTAGAGCAAATGTAGATGATGATCAAATGGATTTATTTGAATCTTTAATGGATTGCAAAAATGAAGAACAAGCTGCTGCCTTAGCTGGGGGTAATCCAGATAGAGCTTGGAGTTATGTAGTAGTTTATAGGCAGGCAAAACAAATGTTCCAATTATTTGATGATAACGTAGATGATTTAGTAAGAAAATTATTAATCATAGGTGCCTCAATGTTTGTGGCTTTTGGAGGCCAAAAATTTTTTTGGTGTTATTGTGGTATGAGGCAAATGCATCATTTAAAAGAGAAATATTTTGCCGTTATTTTAAGACAAGAGCAAGGCTGGTTTGATGCAAATAATGCATTTGAATTTAGTACTAAAGTCCAAGCTCAATTTGAACAAATAGCTCTTGGTGTTGGTGAAAAATTTGGACTTTTACTTCAGGCAATTTCCCAGATAATTTGCGGAATTATTATAGCATTTTATAAAAGTTGGTTAATTACTTTAGTAATGTTAGCCATAAGTCCTACTATTTTTGCTTGCGTTATTATGCTTGTTTGTCTTATTAGAAAGCCTATGATAGGTTCAAGAAAGACTTACGAAAAAGCAGGAGGTGCAGCTGAAGAAATGCTTTATAATATTAAAACTATAGTTTCTTTTTCTAATTTTGAATTCGAAATAGATAGGTTTAATCGACTAATAAATATTGTGCATTACTTCGATAGGAAAAAAGCCTTTATATTAGGTGCTACAGTAGGGGCAGGATTATTCTTTATTTATCTTACCTTTTTCGTGGCTATTATGTATTCAAGAAAATTAATAGGTGATGAAATGCATAATGATAATACTGGTGATCCTTTTACTTTAGGTGATATAGTTACATGTGTTTTTTCCACTTTGGTTGCCGTTTTATCAGTAGGATTCACTGCTCCTAATTTAAAAATAATTCAAGAATCAGCAATTGCTTCTTCGGATTACTTTACTTTATATGAAAGAGAACCGCAAATGGATTTCAGTCAAAGTATTGAAAAACCTCCAAGAGACCAAATAAAAGGAAAAATCGAATTTAAAAATGTTAATTTTTATTATCCTTCGGATCCAAATAAAAGAATGATTTTAAAAGATTTGAATATTACTATAGAACCAGGAAAAAAAGTGGCTTTAGTTGGGGAATCAGGATGTGGTAAAAGTACCACTGTTAATTTAATAGAAAGGTTATATGAGGCAACTTCAGGCGAAGTTTTAATAGATGGTATAGATATAAAAAAATATAATTTACCATATTTGCGTAATTTAATCGGTTATGTCCAACAAGAACCAGTTTTATTCAACAAACCAATAAGAGATAATGTCATTTTCGGAAGACAAGAAATACTTCAAGAATTAGGCGACCCCGAAACTTTAGTTAAAAACGCCATAGAAGAATCATATGCAGCTGAATTTGTTTATGGAACAAAAGAAGGCTTAGATTATGTAGTAGGTATTAAAGGAGGTAAATTATCAGGAGGACAAAAACAAAGAGTTGCAATAGCAAGAGCCATTGTTTGCGAGCCTAAAATATTGATATTAGATGAAGCAACATCTGCTCTTGATAATAAATCAGAAAAGGAAGTTCAAAGAGCATTGGATCATATTAGTGAAAGACAAGTGACTACAGTAATAATAGCACATAGATTAAGTACTATAAAAAATGCGGATTTAATTTACGCAATTAGAGATGGTGAAGTTATTGAAGTGGGAACACATGAACAACTATTAAAAAAAGAAGGATATTATTACGGTTTAGTTAAATCCCAAGTAGGTCAGGATGAAGAAGAAAAAAAGAATTTAAAGGCTTCTAAATCAATGGATTTAAAAAAGCTTTCAATTCATGAATCAAAAGTGAATTATCGAGATGTTCAATTAGCCCATGATGAAGAAGTAGAAAAACAAGGAGTAGATCACGGCGAAATGTTCAGTTTATTAAAAAATAATAAATTAGATGTCGCTTTGGGTATTATCGGTTCTTTAGGTGCTGGAGCAGTAACGCCATTAACAGGATATGTTTTATCAAGAGCATTTGTCCATGTGGCTTCAGGTCATACTCATGAAATATGGTATGATTCTTTAGAATGGGCTTTTGTTTTCTTAGCTGTATCTTTCGCGAATGGATTTTTAATTTTTTTAAAATTATGTAAATTAGAGACTTTAGGAAGTGCTATTACTTGCAATATGAGAAAGAGAGTTGTAGAAAAATATCTTAGTTTACATGTGGCCTATTTTGATATTGACTATAATGCTCCAGGAGCTTTATTAACAAAATTAAGTATAGATACAACACAATTGAATTCAATTATATTGACTTTAGTTGGTGATGTATTGACAACAACAGGAAATATAATAACAGGGTTAATTTTCGGTTTTGTTTATGATTGGCGTTTAACATTAATTTCTTTAGTATTTATCCCTTTTATTGTTGGTGCTTTTATTATAGCCAAAGACTCAGTGCGTACTTTGACAAAAAAGAAAGATAATAGGACTGATATCGAAGCTGGTGCAATCCTTTCTGAAAGTGTCATAAATACTAAAACTATTTTTTCTTTTAATTTCCAGAAACCTGTTGTTGATATGTATTTAGGCCTTCTTTTATCAGAGGCGTCTGATTATGTCAAAGACAGTCTTTGGAAAGGATTCTTTTTAGGTTTGGGGGCTTTTTCCACCTATGCTTGTAATGCTACAGTGTTTTATGCGGCTAAAGAATTTATAATAGATTTTTCTTTAAATTTTGATAAATTCATGTTTGTTACTTGCAGTTTAGTCATGATGATTGCGGGTATTTCCGTAGGACTGAATGGTATTTCAGATTATCCTAAAGCCAAAAGAGCTTTTATTTCCGTGTTTAAAACAATGAGAACGGAAAGTTTAATTCCGCCTTTTTATAAGGATAATTTAGGCAAAATTGAGCCTGATAATTTAAAAGGAAAAATCGAGTTTAAAAATGTCACATTTTCCTATCCAACAAAGCCTGATATTGATGTATTAAAAAATGTTAGTTTTACTATAGAACCAGGACAAAAGGCTGGTTTAGTCGGATATTCCGGCTGCGGAAAAAGTACTATTATTCAACTAATTGAAAGATTTTATGATGTCGAAGAAGGTAAAGGACAAATATTAATAGATGATGTGAATATTAAAGATTATAATATTTATAGTTTAAGAAAAAAAATAGGTCTTGTAAGTCAAGAACCA
>JAFXOY010000090.1 GCA_017528375.1 Clostridia bacterium
TAAATATTGAAAAATCAACAACAAGAGCTGATCTTGTTTCAGCAAATGGTTGGCTTCATACTGAAGGCGCGAAATTATTAAATGAAAAAAATCAACCAATTCAATTAACAGGTTTAAGTAGTCACGGAATCGAATGGTTTGGAAATTTAGTTACATATAATAATTTGCAAACTTTAAAAGAAGACTGGAAAACTAATATTTTTAGAATTGCAATGTATACAGATGAAAGTGGTCAAGGGTATGTTTTCAACAAGCAAGCTGATATTAACGAAGTGTATAGAATAGCTGATATGGCTATTAGTTTAGATATGTATGTGATTATAGACTGGCATATTTTACAAGACAATAATCCTCAAAAGCACAAGAATGAAGCGATTGAATTTTTTGATACAGTTTCAAAAAAATATGGGAAATGTCCTAATGTAATTTATGAAATTTGTAATGAACCTAATGGTAATACTTCTTGGGATTCAGATGTTAAACCTTATGCAGAAGCAGTTATTCCTGTTATCAGAAATAATTCGCCTAAATCTTTAATTATTGTTGGTACTCCATTTTGGTGTCAACACATAGATAAAGCAGCTGATAATCCTTTGAATTTCAACAATATTGTGTATTCTTGTCATTTTTATGCAGGTACTCATAAACAAGAATTAAGAGATAAAATTGATTATTGTATTTCAAAGAATATTCCTATTTTTGTTTCTGAATGTGGTGCTACAACAGCAGATGGTAATGGTTCAATACATAAAGAAGATTTTACAACTTGGATTAATTATTTAAATAGTAAAAATATTAGTTGGCTATATTGGTCTTTCTGCAATAAAAACGAAGGTTCAGCAGTGTTAAAACCAGAATATAATACTAGTTTGAATATTAATGATTATCTTACAACTTCAGGAGAATTTGTAAAAAATATTTTAGCAAATAAACAATTGTAAAAATGTGACATTAGTGATATAGTGTAGGAAAAACTAGGAGGGGCAAACAATATGGCAAGATCTAAAATAATAGTAGTAGAAGGCTCACAAGGAGCAGGAAAAACAACAATAACAGACCATTTAAGAAATACTGTAAGATATACAAATTTGTATAGATTAAGCGGTGTAAGTGATCCAACAATAACAGGGTTAGAAAAAAGTAAAAAAATGTATGATAATTTATTAAATTATATAGAATCAATGGAAAATTTGGACATAAATTTACTTTTTGATAGAACTTTTTTTACAGAAGAAAATTATTGCAGATTAGGAAAAAAAGAATATTCATTTACAGAAGTATATAATGATTTGTTAGAAAGATTTAGTAAATTAGATTTTGATATTTATTATATTACTTTATATTTAAAAGATGAAAGCTTGTATGAAGAAAGATTAAAAAGAGATGGTAAAATTGAACCTGCTTATGCAAAATTCAGCGCTGAAAATAGTATAGTTCAACAACGTGAATATTTAAAAATGGCAGATGAAATTCAGGCAAAATATCCAAACATTAAAGTTTTCAAAATAGATAATGGAAAAGATTTAGATGTTACAAAACAAGAATTAGCAGAAATTTTAGGAAACAATTAGTTTAAGTAACATCAAAAAAAATTATGGTAAAAATTTTTTTCTTTAATAAAAAGTGAAAATTTTATTAACTAGAAATAATCAAAAAATCCCTTTAAATAAGGGATTTTTTAGATAGGCATAACAATATAAAAAAATTGTGAAAAATTTGTGAAAAAATTTTCACAAAAGTATTGACAAAACATTACAAATAGATTAAAATAATAACTGCGTTAACCAATACGGAAACAAATTGGTTAAAACATTTGGGTCATTAGCTCAGGTGGTAGAGCACTTGACTTTTAATCAAGTTGTCCGCGGTTCGAATCCGCGATGGCTCACCAAATCTAGGATTTAAGTTTTCTTAAATCCTAGAATATATAAAAAACATTCTGGCCCGTTGGTCAAGCGGTTAAGACATCGCCCTTTCACGGCGGAGACATGGGTTCGATTCCCGTACGGGTCACCAGAATGCCACTTTAGCTCAGTTGGCCAGAGCACCGCACTTGTAATGCGGGGGTCCTCAGTTCGAATCTGAGAAGTGGCTCCATATAAAGGTCAGTAGTTTTGAGAAAATCTTAATTACTGGCTTTTCTTTATCCCTATAAGTGTATAAAAGAAGTATTAAAGAAGTGAAATAAAGTTAGTTCATTTCTTTAATACTTCTTTTTTGTGTAACTCAAAGGCAAAAAGAATATTAATATATAAAAAAGGGACCATCACTAAATTAGTAAAAATTACTGAAAAAGTGAGAGTCCCCAAATCAGTAAAATAAAATCTCGTATTTTGTATTTCCGTAAGAAAAAATGAGTGTACTTAAATAATAAAAAACAATGTAATATAAAATTAATAAAAATTTAACAAAATTTTAATAAAAATAATATAAAAATGTAATAAATAGTTAAATATTTATATCCGTAATAATATATAAAAAAGCCTTAAAATACAGTAATTGACTTTATTTTTTTATATATTAAAATAAAAGTAATAATTATAATATATGTGTTTATATAAAAAGTCTAAGTAAATAAAAAAAGGCAAATATGTAAAGAAATGCACAGAATATAAAGAATGGAACGGGGAGTGAAAAAATGCGAGAGAATCGAAATCGTTCGAAAATCTTTGATATACTGCATACATTTTTACACAAACCTCTATTCAGTAAAAAAACACCAAATGAAGAGAAGAGTAATGAAAAAGAGGTTGAGAAGACAAAGACAAACAAAAGAGATGTAGTTTTAAAAGATCTTAAGTTCATATTGTTTATGCTTGCGATAATTTTAACAATTATTGCTCTTGCTTTTGGTGAATCAAAATATGTAATCACGAAAAGTAAGGAAGTATCACTATTTTTCAGTGGTCCAAATTATCGTATTGTTGAGAGAAATTTGAATTGTTATTCATTACAAGCAGCTGTAAATACTGCAAGTAATGGTGAAACAATAAGAGTAGTAAGAGATGTAACAGAAGGTGAAAATGTAGTTATCAATAAATCAATAACAATTGATTTGAACGGAAATGATATTACATTAGATGATGCAAGTATTATAAATAACGGTGTTTTAACCATTGTAGACGACACACAAACGCATATAAGTGAAACGGCTGGAGAGTATGAGCTTCAAATAGCTGGTACTATTACCTCAAATGTTAATGCAATAATAAATAATGAGGTATTGGAAATAGATGGAAATGTTGATATAGATGGAACGGGAGATTCAACATATACAATTGAAAATTTAGGAGATTTAACTTTAACAGATGGTGTAATTTCAGGAAGAAATTATGGTGCAATTCGTAATGGGCATGAAGGAGTTATGGCACATACAAGCATTACTGGAGGAACTGTAATTGCAAGTAAAAATAGTGCAATTGTTAACGAGGGCGTTTTGGAAGAAGTTGAAGATGATTCAGAAAACGAAGGAGAGAACATTGAAAATAATGGAGAGGCTGAAGAAGAAAACGAGGTTGAGCCTTTAAATGAAAATATTTTATTAAGTGGTACAGGTGTAGTTGTGGCAGAAGCTAGTAAAAATAGTGCTGGAATTTTAAATAATTCTGCAACTGGAAAAATTAAAATAACAGGTGGAGATGTATTAACTACTGGAACTGTTTTAATGGCAGGTAATGGAAATTCAGATACAGTTATAAATAGTTCTACTGGTGAAATTGAAATAACAGGTGGAAGTATTGAAAGTGCAAAAGCAGCAGGTATTGCAGTTTCAAATGGAGATGTAACAATAACTGGTGGAGAGGTTACAGGATATACTTTTGGATTATGGATTAATGATGGAACTGTTGTAATTGGAACCGAAAATAATGCAAATCCAGTATCAATTATAGGTGAGAGTCAAGATGGAATTTGGAATAATAATGCTGATATAACAATATATAGCGGAACTATTGAGAGTGAAGGAATTAATATAGCTAATGCAGGTGTAAGACAATATGGAGACGGAACAATAACAATTGGAAAAGAGGATAATGTGGCATCAATTAGTGTTCCAAGTATTTTTGGAGTAAATTATGGATTAAGTGTAGAAGATGGAACTGTTAATTTCTATGATGGAATTATTACTGGAAATTATGATGTTGAAAATTCAATAGGATATACTATTGATGGTGAAATTTCAGATGTTCCAGAAGGATATAGAATTATAAAAAATACTCAAATTGTTGATGAAACAATGTATGAGTATGCTGTATTAAGTAATTCATATATTACTTCATTTGATGCAAATTATACAGGCGCAAGTGCAATAGCAGATATACAAGTTAATTATGGTTCTGAATATGGAACATTGCCAACACTAGTAAGAACAGGTTATACATTTAATGGATGGAACGGAAAGAACTTGTTTAATAAAAATGCAATATCAAGCGGATATGAAATTTCAAATACAAATATAATTCCAAATGCGGATTGGTATGTTTCAGATTACATTGAAGTTGAAGCAGGTGAAGTTTATACAATTTCTGGAAAAACACAGGGAGTTGCAATTTTATATTATGATCAAAATAAACAAAATGTAACTAGAGGACCAGATGCAAGTACTGGAACAATTACAATTCCAAGTGGTAAAAAATATATTAGAATAAATGGATTGCTTACAGAAAAAGATACAGTTCAAATTGAAAAAGGAGGTACAGCAACACAATATGAACCATATTTTGTAACGGCAACAACTCCAGTAACAATAGCAAAAGATCATACTTTGAAGGCTAATTGGTCAGCAAATACATATACTGTTGTATTTAATGCAAATGGCGGAAATGGTACAATGGCAAATCAAATAATAACTTATGATGATACTGTAACTTTAACAGATAATACATTTACACGAGTTGGTTATAAGTTTACAGGTTGGTCTACAACTGCAAATAATGCAAATGGTTCAATAACATACATAGATGGTCAAACAGTTAATAATATGGCAACATCTGGAACTGTAAACTTGTATGCTATATGGGTTGCAGCAAATTATGGTGAATATGATAGTAATGATGTATGGCAAAGAGGATTTATATCATTGCAAGAAGCAGTTGATAAAGTGGCAACAGGAAATACAATTAAGCCAATAACTACTGTGGCAGAAATTACAATGACGACTATTAATTCAGATAAAAATATAATATTAGATTTGAATGGAAATACAATTAGTTATACAGGTGCAACAGCTGTAATAGATAATAAGGGAACATTATTAATTAAAGATAGTTCTCAAACAAATATAGATTTAGTTGGAAGTGGTGTGTTAGAATCTTCAACTTCAACAGTTGTAACATCATCTTCAAATTTAACGATAACAGGTGGAACAATTTTAGGAGATTGTGGAAAAGCTAATGGAGTTGAAACAATAACTGTATATTCATTAGGAAACTTTAATATGACAGGAGGAAAAATTACATCAAAATCAGGTGCAGCATTAATTTCGTATGGAAGCACAGATACAATTTCTGGAAATGCAATTATTGAAAAGAAAATAAATGATAATGGAACATTTTATAGTTCAGCAGCATATTCTTATGGCGGAACTGGAAAAGTAACAATTTCTGGAAATGCTGTTTTACAAAATGATAATGGAAATAGTTCAAATGTAGTATATAATGCTAGTAGAGGAATTATTGAAATTGGTGGAAGTGCGATAGTGCAAAATTTAGGTGCAGTTCAAACTATAAATAATTCAAGCACAGGAACTATTATTGTAAAAGAAAATGCTCAGGTAACATCTGCAGGTGGAAGAGTAATATTAAATGGATATGGTAGTGGAAATTCATCAAATTATGGAACAGTACAAATAAATGGAGGACAACTTTCAAGTTCAGGTGAAATAATTACAAATACATGTCAATACGGTGTAATTACTGTAACAGGTGGAACCATTTCAACAACGTCTTCTTGTGCAATAGGAAATAGCGGAAATTATGCAAGTATAAATATTTCAGGAGGAACTATTTCAGCAACAGGAACAAGCAGTTCTTATGGAACTATATACAATTCAGCAGATAATGCATCAATAAATATTAGTGGAGGAACAATTACAAAACCAAATTATCCAATTTACAACTGCATGGGAGCTGATAATTCTCAAATTAATATTACAGGAGGAACTATAACTTCAAGTGGAAATACTTCTATATATAATCACGGTAGTGGAACAACAATTAGTGTAGGTTCTTTAAGTGCAGTTAATAATACAACTCCTGCTTTAACGGGAAAAATATGGACTGATAATGATGGAAATTCAACAAGTGTTGGAGCAATTACAGTTAATTCAGGAACTATTACAGGAACAAGTGCACAAGCTATTGATGCAGGTGGTAATGTATTTATTACAGGAGGAGTTTTAAATGGATATACTGCAGCAGTAAATGCTTCAGGCACAACTGTTACAGTAACAGGAGGAACATTAAGAAATGTTCAAGAAAATACAGCAGCAATAACAAACTCAACTGGTACAACTGTGGTAAGTGGAAGCGCTACTATAATAGGTGGAACAAAAGGAATTTATGCTACAACAGGTAATGTAACTGTTAAAGGTGGAACTATAACTTCAACAGTAGGAGAAGGAATTTATGTAACAACAGGAACAATTATAATAGGTGATAATTCAGATCAAACTGTGGCTAGTACAACATCTCCAAGTATAACAGGTGCTTTACACGGTGTTCAAAAAGCAGATACTTCACAAGGTGCATTGTATTTCTATGATGGTGCAGTTACAGCACCAACTGGTAAGTCTATTGTAGATGGTTCAGATAATGAGATTGTGCCAACAGCAATGCCAGAGGGTTATAGAAAAGTAATAACAGATAATGGAAATTCAACTGAAACAGCAAGGTTGAGTAATCAATATACATTAGAGTTAAATTCAAATGGAGGAACAATTCCTGCAACAAATGGATGGACAGTAGCACAAGGAAGCAAGACAGCAACAAAACAAGTTACATATAATTCAGCATATGGAACATTGCCAACACCAACAAGAAGTGGATATACATTTGGTGGTTGGTATGTGGACTTAATGAAAACAACAAAATTAAATGATGATATGGTAATAAGAACATCAGATGGTGCAATGTATGCATATAGTGGTTATATCATAAGTGATGTAATTCCAATAAAGGGTGGAATAACATTATATTCAAATATATCAATAAATGGAGTGTATACATTTGATACTAATGGAACATATATTGGAAGAAATTCAAACCCAGGATATGTTCATACAATTCCTGCAAATGCTGGTTATATGGTTATAGAAATAAATAAAAATAGTGATAATAAAACTATAGATTATTATAATAATACATTGAAAATAAGTGCGTATAGTTATTGGTCAAATATTACATATATGGGTAATGAAGTAACATCTGCAACAGTGGATAAAATAGCAGGTCAACAAATGTTATTTGCAAAATGGACAGCAAATACATATACAGTAACAGCAAATTCAAATGGAGGAACAATACCTGCAACAAATGGATGGACAGTAGCTCAAGGAAGTCAAACAGCAACAAAAACAGTAACTTATGATTCTGCTTATGAAACATTGCCAACACCAACAAGAGTGGGATATACATTTAAAGGATGGGATTTGAATAATTTATCAACAGAAAATTGGAGACAAGGAGAATGGAATGATGAAAGTCTTCATTCATCAATACGTGTATCAACAAATGATAGAATTTACGTTGCTTCTGGTGAACAAGTAACCTTCTCATTCAATGCAAATGGATATCAATGGAGTGCAGCATTATTAGATACTGCAGCAGCTACAAGTTATTATTCTACTATAAGTTGGCAGTCAAGTGGAAGTTATACATTTACTGTTTCAAGAAATACATACATAGCTGTTGTTTGGAGAAAATCATCAGAAGAAAACATACAAGCAAAAGAAATAAGTGATATTAATTTTAGAGCAGAATATGGTAGTGTTGCAAATGCATATGAAATAACAAATTCAACAATTGTAGGAACAGCAGGAAATCATACATTAATGGCTAAGTGGACGCCTAATACATATACTATTACAACAGATGCTAATGGAGGAACAATTCCTGCAACAAGTGGATGGACAATAGCACAAGGAAATCAAACTGCAACAAAAACAGGAACTTATGATTCTGCTTATGGAACATTGCCAACACCAACAAGAACAGGATATACATTTAATGGATGGAATGGAAAGAATTTATTTAATAAAAATGCTATTTTGAGTGGATATGAATTTAGTGATACTTCTGAGGTTGTAAATGGTAATTGGTATATTTCAGATTATATAGAAGTTGAACCTGGTGCAACATATACTATTTCAGGAAAAACTCAGGGTAGAAATTTAGTATATTACGATGAAAATAAATCAAATGCGGTTAGGGGACCAGATACAATTACGGGAACAATCACAATTCCAAGTGGAATAAATTATTTTAGGATTAATGGACTTCTTTCAGAAAAAGATACAGTTCAAATTGAAAAAGGAAGTGTTGCAACAGTATATGAACCATATTTTGTAACAACATCTACACCTGTTACAACAGCTGAAAATCATACATTAAAAGCAATTTGGACAGCAAATAAAGTTAGATTAACATTAGATGCAAATGGTGGTACAGTCGGAACAACAACAGTATGGTATTATTACAATACAAATAAATTTTATAGTGATGAGGCATGTACTACACAAATAACAACTATTACTGTTCCTACAAGAGATGGTTATACTTTTACTCATTATTATGGAGATGGAACAAGTGGTGGTAATGTTGGAGAAAGATATATTTATGCAGCAGGAACATTTGCAGGTGATTTATATTATGATATATATCAAAATGCAACTCTAAAGGCATATTGGACAGCAAATACATATACTGTAACATTTGATGCAAATGGTGGTACTGTATCAACTGCAAGTAATTCTGTAACATATAATTCAGCGTATGGAACATTGCCAACACCAACAAGAACAGGATATACATTTAATGGTTGGTATTTGAATGCAGTTAAAGCAGCAAAATTAAATGATAATATGACAATAAGTACATCAACTGGTGAATTTTATGCAAGTAATAATTATATTGTAAGTGATAAAATTCCAGTAACAGGTGGTGCAACATTGTATTCAAATATACCAATATGTGGAATATATACTTTTGATACAAAAGGGGCATTTATTAAAAGAGAAACCAATAGAGTAAAACAACATACTCTTTCTGCAAATGCCGGTTATATGGTAATAGAAATTTGTAAATCTGATGATAATAAAACAATAGATTATTATTTAGATAATTTAAAAATAAGTGATTATAATAATATGTCAAATATTTCATATATAAATAATGAAGTAACATCTGCGACTGTGGATACTGTTATTGGAAATCATACATTATTTGCAAAGTGGACACCAAATACATATACATTAACATTTAATGCAAATGGAGGAAACGTAAGTACATCAACAAAATCTGTAATTTATGGTCAAACATATACAGATTTACCAACACCAACAAAAAATGGATATACATTCCAAGGATGGTATGCACAATTTAATGGTTCAAATTCATTTATTAATTATGGAAGACAATATATGTATTCAGATAAAATAAGTATACATTTATCGGCATATATGGCTGATTGGAGTACATATGGAAATGTTATATCTTGTACAGAAGGTGGAGGATGGAATATTGAAGCAGCAGATAGTGGAAGTGGCAGAATACAATTTGCAAATTATGATTATGCAAAAGGATATAAGGTTGCAACGGCAACTACAACATTTGCTAGTTTGTCTTCTGGATGGCATGACTTCGATTTAGTGTTTGATGGAAATTATGTTTATGGTTATTTAGATGGGGTAAAAATTGCTCAATCAGCACAGTATGAATCAAAATATATAGGATATAATGCTACAAATTCAATATTTATAGGAGCAGAGGCTGGTCAAGATGGATCTGCACCAGCGGGTGTAACTTATGGTTCATACTTTAATGGTAATATAGGTAATATTATTATTAAAAATCAAAGTACTGTAATTTCATCAACATATAATACAATTACAGCACCAGCACAGAATGTTACTTTGTATGCAAAATGGGTTCAAAATTCATCTCCTACAAGTGTAAATGTTACTAAAAATAGTGCTATAAATAATTTAAAGGATGATATTGCGGATTATAAAGTTAAAGTTAATAAAAATATAGTTAACAATATATTGGGTAAAATGGAAGAGGAAATGAAAACAACAATGGAAGATAGACTATATAAAGAAGCATACACATGGAGATTTAGTGATTTGAAACGATTATTTGCAGAGCATATTTCTAAAAGCTAGAAAAATTAATATTATATAAAGTAAAGAGATGAAATTTGTTTTTCATCTCTTTATTGTGGAAATTTTTGGAAAAATGTGTTAAAGTATTAATAGCTAATTAAAAAATGAGAAGTAGAATATGAAATATAGATTGTTGAAAGGAAAGAGTTTATATGGAATTTAATAAAGTTGTATTAGTAACAGGAGGCACAGGAGGAATAGGTTCAAATATTGTAAAAGAACTTGCACATAAAGGATATAAAGTAATTTTTAGTTATAATAAATCAGAAGCAAAAGCAATAAATATTCAAAAAGAATTGGAAAATAATGGAATTCAAACTGATATAATAAAAGCAGATTTAACAAGCAGAGCAGAAGCTAAAAAAATGGTGGAATATGTTGTAAATAAATATGGAAAAATTGATGTTCTTATTAATAGTGCGGGAATTTCACAAATAAAATTATTTACAGATATTACAGATGAAGATTGGAATACAATGCTTCAAACTAATTTAACTTCAGCGTTTTATACAACACAAGAAGCAGTGCGTTATATGATTTCACAAAAAAGTGGATGCATTATAAATATTTCTTCAGTATGGGGAATGGTTGGAGCATCTTGCGAAGTACACTATTCAGTTGCAAAAGCAGGATTAGATGGAATGACAAAATCACTTGCAAAAGAACTAGGACCATCAAATATACGAGTAAATAGCATTGCACCGGGAATAATAAATACACCAATGAATAGCCATTTGAATGAAGATGAAATAAAAGATATTATTAATGAAATTCCATTAGAAAAAATAGGACAACCATCATCAATTTCAAAATGCGTAAATTGGTTAATTGAAGATGATTATACAACAGGACAAGTTATTTCAATAAATGGTGGTTGGGTAATTTAGAAGTTAATAAAAGGTTAATAAATTTAATGTAAAAATATTAATATAGATGGAAAAATAATTTATAAATGGCTCTTTGTTAAGAATTAGGGTGAATAAGTTTTTACAACTTATTCATTCCAACATTTATTATAGAACCTTATAAAATAAAAATACCGTTTAGAAAGTGGCATTTAAGCACATTTCTAAACGGTTTTTGTATGTAAAGTTTTATTTTTTTGATTCTTTTAATTTTCTTTTATAATTTCCAGAAATAAATTTAGGAACATAAGAGAAAATTTTTGCTAATGTTTTTTTAACTTTTTGAGTCCATCTCATACTGCTATCGTAAACAGTTAATGCTGTGTTATTTTGGTTTGCAGAAACAACTTCTGCATTATTTTTTTGTTCAAAACCAATTTGTGGTATTACAATTTTAATTGTATCTTGATTTAATATAGTGTTGCTAGCTGTTGGTGCAACATTTTCTATAGTATCTAAAGAAGGTTTTGAAACAAAATCAGAGTTTGATAAACCAAAAGCTTCAGGAGGAATAATATCTCCTAAATGCATCGTAGGTTGAATTTCGTTCCCAATTTGACACGCATTTTCAATGTTGTTTGGCGCAACTGGATTTATAATGTTTCCTGAATTACTAATAAAAGCATCAGCACTTTCAGGTGTTGTATTATCTAATGTTATTTTGTTTGTAAATGGTTGTTCTGAATTTAATTGAGATTCAACAGCATTTGGTATTGCAAATTCTTTATTATAAAATGAAGCAGATTTTTCGTTTGAATTAGTTGAACATTTTTCTATGTTGAAAATATAATTTTTACCAAAATTATTGTCCCATTCATTGTTATCACTTTTAAAACAGAAATTAATTGTGTTGTCGTTTGTTAAGTGTAGTTCTGCTTGATAACCTAAATCAGTTTTTACCATTTCAATCTCATTAACATTTTTCCAATTTTCACCGTAACCATAGTGTATAAACACTTTTCCATTATTTTTTTGATATAATTTACCAGTGTAAGATATTTTTACATCAGTATTTTCGACTAATTTGTCGGTATTAAAATAAATATTTTTTACTAATTCCATATAATCTCTCCTTATTTTATCTTTTGATTATAAATATTATATTATTAAAATATATAATGTTCAAGTATTTTTTACAAATTTTTTTGGCGAAAATGTTATAATTATCGTTTTTTTTGAATTTAAAAGTACTATAAAATTTTGAGTATAAGGAATATTTTAAATTGAAGTATTGACTTTTAGATGATTAAAGTTGTATAATTAATAAGTCTAACAGACAGAAGGGTGATTAGCTCAGTTGGTAGAGCAGCTGACTCTTAATCAGAAGGTCCGGGGTTCGAGACCCCGATTGCCCACCAGTATTTATAGGCTACAAAAAAAGATAGGCTTTTAGGAGCTTATCTTTTTTTGTCTGTTATGGAAATAAAGAGAAATTTAAGGGGCGTCCCCAAAATTTCTCTTTGTCTACATAATAATTTGTATATGTTTAAATTGATTTGTATATAATAAATTTAATTGCCTTATTTTAAATTTTAATTGCAATATTTATATATTATTTGTTGCAATTAAATTGCCTAATACTATTGACAATTGCAACAAATAATGATAAAATGTGGCAAATAGAAAGGAGATGTGGCAATTGAGAAATTTTAATTTAAAAAATGAAGCTGAAACAGTTTTAACTAATAATATAATAAACTTAGTATCTGCAATTCATGAATATAAGGGAAAGCAAACTTTGTATATTGAAGCCAATCATGATATTTTAACTAGTTTATTAAATATTGCAAAAATTCAAAGTACAGAAAGTTCTAATAAGATTGAGGGTATTAAAACAACTGATGAAAGAATAAAAGCATTAATAAATGATAAAGCAAAACCAAAAAATAGAAATGAAGAAGAAATTGCAGGATATAGAGATGTGTTAGAGTTAATTCATGAGAATTATGAAAATATTGATATAACACCTAATGTAATACTTCAAATGCATAAATATTTATATAAATATAGTTCTA
>JAFXOY010000091.1 GCA_017528375.1 Clostridia bacterium
AAATAAATAATATTTAATAAAGATTTTCAAATATTCATAAAATAAATTTTAAAAGATATAAATAACATTTTAATTATAACAAAAACATCCCATTTTTTAAAAACTAAACATAAACAATCTCAATCATCATCTAAACCAAATTAAATTTTTCTTTTTCACCCACTTTTTCTTAATTTCCAAAAGAAAAAATTAATTATTCCATATTAAAATAAATAATATAAAAAAAAATATAAAAATTAATAAAAACGATATAAATAAGACTTTAAAAAAAATAATTTAATTTATAACTGTTATGGGTTGCGGAGGAAGTAGTGAAAAAGATAACAAAGGAACTGAAGAAATCGACGAAAGTGGACACAAATTAGCCACTGCAGGAGCATTTGACAAAGACGCTCCAGTTGACTTATCAAAAAATCCAAACACTTACGTCACAGGAAACACTAACTACTACAAAAATCAAGATCCAGGAAGCGGAGAATTCGACGATAAAAAATTCCCTCCAAACGCAGATTCATTCTTCGCAAGAACAAACGGAAAACCAACCGATTCAAACTCCGATCGATACAGCAAATCACTCAAAGCTATCAAAGTCAACGACAGTCAAATCGAATGGAAACGAGCAAAAGAAATCTGGGGAGATGACGTAAAAATCTTCGGAGATAAAGTAACATTAGAAGATATCAAAATCGGTGAAGTCGCAGATGCATATTTCGTAGCTACTTTAGCAGCATTAGCAGAATTTCCAGCTTTAATTGTTCAATTATTCAAAACCGTTCAATTACCAACTGATGGATCAGCTATTCAAGTCGCTATTCAAATCGATGGAGACTGGAAAATCGTTCCAATTGATGACAGATTCCCTGTTAATAAAGACACTAACAAACCTATTTTTTCAGATGCTCCTAACAAATGCATTTGGGGGGTCGTTTTAGAAAAAGTCTGGGCCAAAGTTAATGGAGGGTATGCTAATATCGTAAGTGGGTACCCCCGAGAAGTCTTCCAAGCTTTCACCCCATTTACTACCATCCCAATTGAAATTGCCAAAGAGAACAAAACTTCATTGTGGAACAATATTAGAGACTCAGATACCTATAATTGTATCATGACCTGCAGTATTAGAGATGGTACTCAAGGATTAGAAGCTGTTGGTCTCATTGCTAACCATAGTTTCTCTCTTGTCAGTGCCTTTGAAAGAGAGGTGAATGGAAAGAAATTAAAACTCATGAAATTAAGAAATCCTTTCGGTGAAGGTGAATGGACAGGTGACTATAGTGACAATAGTGACAAATGGACAAATGATGTTAAAAAAGCTTTCCCAGAATTCGATGGTGTTGCTAGAGATGATGGAATTTTCTGGATAGATTTTGATAATTTCTGTAAATATTTCCAAATTGTATCAATTTGCGTTCCTTTAAAACCACTTTTAAGTACTACTATTAAAGTTCCTAAAGACAAAGCTTGTGATTACAATGTTTTGAAACTCAATGTTCAAGGATCAGGAATTTTATCAATTTCTGTATGCAAAAAATCCTATCGATTCCATAGAAAAATCTCCCCTGAAGAAGAATGTATTGAAAATATTATTGTTGCCAAAGTTGATAAATCAAATAAAAAATTAGTTTATTTAGATAGTGCTTATAATGAAACAAGTTCTACAGCAGTTGAAGCCGGAGAATATATTGTCATCTACAATGTTGATTATAAAACTGCTGGTGTTAAAAATGTAAGAAAATATGGAATTAATATTGCTAGTAGTGTTAAATTCACCTGTGCTGAATGTGATCCAGACAATGATTTAACTTTATTGAAATCAATTATGATTCCAAAAAT
>JAFXOY010000092.1 GCA_017528375.1 Clostridia bacterium
ATTTATAAACATAATCTCTCCCGAGAGATTCAGAATGGAAATGGGGGTTATTATCTATCGTGGGTCTTTCTTCGCCGACATTTATTACTAAAGCGGGACTATCTGCTTGGAAATCAAAAACAACGAATTCACTTTCATAAGGAAGAACTACTGTGTAATAATCATATTTTCTATGTTCACTACTAAATACTATATCACCGATAATGAATTCATTAACATTTATTTTTACTTTTGGAAGTGGCTTAGAAGTTTCTACTTTCATTACTCTGGGAATTATACTTAATCTGAAAGGCACTTGGTCCATATTCTCAATATGAGAAAGATTCATATTACTATGAATATTAATTAAAACATAGCAGCCATTTTCGCAATCCTTGGTATTTTCTTCTAATATAGGGATCTTTTTTCCGTAAGTTATATATTTCAAAGATTCCTGAATTGTTTCAGGGAAATGGTACACCCCTCTCCAATTAGGATTTGTCATTGGAGTTTTTAATTCTCTTGGTACCACAGAAACATAAATGTGACCACTTCCTCTTTTAAAATCTAAAGTAATATCACCATATTCTCCTTTTTGAATATCGAAATAATAATGCTTATGTAAATTTCCATAAACGACATCTTCTTTAATTACATTTTTTTCCATATAAATAGGAGTTGTACTATTTAATACATAAGGAGTGAGTTCTACTTTTTTAACTTTGCTTTTATCTTCTAATTCTACGGTGATAAGAACTGTACAAACTTCATCTTCGTTACAATCTTTTTTGAATTCGGCGGGACTTATATATATTTGACTATTTCTATAAATCTTTTTCTTTGTTTCTGTTCTATTGTTGACTTTTGTAGTAATATCAAAAGCGGCTTTATCGATTAAATTAAAATCTAAAGCTAATGTTTTACTTTGATCAGCTACGTGAACAGTGTAAAATAAGAACGAATTATTTTTACTGAAAGTATGTCTATGAGGAACTCCTTCTGAAAGTGATATTGCTCTGTGATTATATTCACTAACTTTTTCTGATAATTCAAGACCTGTTACGTATACCATACAGAATTTTCCGCGATAATCGGAATATTCCCCTTGTTCTATTGAGTAATGTAAATTATAAGTTTCTTTTGAGAAATCTTTTTCGTCTTTGGTTAATATTTTTTGTGCGTAATTTTTATAATGGGATTCTATTTTGTTATTTTCCCAAAAAGCCTGAAATTGGCAATTTGGTGAATAAAACGAAAGTAAATAAGGAGTACTATATTCATATTTCAAGTTTGGTATATGAATTTTTTTTTCGCCTGTACTTGATGAAGATACATCTAGATGAGTTACATAATTTATTCCGGAATCTATTGAACTTATTTCGTCATTTGTTTTATATTTAACCATATAAAAGCTTCTACTATGAGCTTTAACAGTGAAAGTCAAGTCTTTTTTTTGATAAGAGGACAATTCACAAACAATTTTGTTTGCTAAATAATATTTATGGACAAAAATATCAACACCGTCTTGTTTTACAGTTAAATCAATATCTCCACTAAA
>JAFXOY010000093.1 GCA_017528375.1 Clostridia bacterium
ATGAAATATATAATAATATTAATAAAAATCAAAAAGATGATACTTTTGAGAAAGATGATGATATATTAGATAAAAATTTAAATATTAATAAAATAAATATAGAAAATTTAATTATAAATATTAATAAAAAAATAGATTTAATTTCTGGAATTAATTTAATTTTCGATTCTAATAATAAAATTAGTGAAGAAAAATTAAATTATATTATAAAAATATTATCAGAAAAATATGATTTTATTATTATTGATACTTCGTCAGAATGTTTTTTTGAATATAATAAAGAATTAATAAAAATAAGTGATAAAAGTATTTTTTTGACAGAACCAAATCTGCTAGAAATAAGTAAAAGCAAACGCTTTTTAGAAATGTATTATTACAATTGGAAAATTGAAAAAAATAAAATAAATATTATTTTTAATAAATTTAATAAAAATAGTATTGATATTAATTTATTAAAAAAATTATTTTATGATTATAAAATAATTGGAAAAATAAAATTAAAAAATAATTATAATTTATTAATTAATAATAATTTTAAAAATATTAAAATAAAAAATAATTTAATAAAAAAATATAATAATTTTGGAAAAAATTTTTTAATAAATAATTAGGAGGTTTTTTATGGAATTAATTCAAAATTTAAATAATAATTTATCAGAAGATATAAATATTAATAATTTACAAAATAATTTTTTAAAATCAAATATTGGACAAATTGCCAATACTGCCATTGATATTGGAATAAAAAGCTTAATGCCTGAATTTATTGAAAATGAAGTTATTGATGTTAAAAATGCAATAATTAATGGAGGAATAAAAGAAGGAATAAATACGGCAATTGAAAATGCAATAAATTTAGGAAAAAATATTTTAGGTATTAATAATAGTGATATCAAGTCTATTGGTGAGGCAAAAAGCATTTTAGAAAATGGTAATTTAATAAATGGTATTTCCAAAAGTATGGACTTTGTTTTGGAAGGGTTATCAGATAATAATATTATTTCAAAAAATACTTTTAATTTAATAAAAGGAGGTAAAGATTTAATATTAAATAATATTAGTACTAATGTAGAAAATGAATTCGAAAATGAAATTAAATCTTTGAAAAAAATAGAAAAATATATTTCTAATTGGGAAAAATATTATTCAGAAAAAAATATGGATGGTTTAAATAAAGAATATAAAAAAATAGAAAAACAAATAAAAAATATTTTACCATTAAAAAATATAATTAATAATATTAATAAAATAGAAAATATTAATGAATTAATTAAAAATAATGAAAATTTTGATTTTAGCGAATATTATTTAGACTTGGCAGGTAGTTTTTAATATTTAAATTTAAATTTTTTTATAAAATTAATATACTACATCTTAAAGTTACTCTGTTAAATTTTCTTAAATATCAAAAATTAAACTGTATTCTTAATTTTTTTTCTTAAATTATACATAGAATCTTTTAAAATTTTATTCAAAAATCACCAATTTAACAGAGTAACTTTAAGATGTAGTATATTAAAAAATAAATAAAAATTTAATAAAAAAAGAAATAAAAATATTGTTAAAAATATTAAAAAAAGTTACGGAAATTTGGATTTTCTTATTGCATATTTTTTCCTATTTTAGTATAATACAAGGAGTGAATACACTAGAAAAGGGGTAGAAAATATGGATTCAAAGGACGGAAAAATTATACAAAGAGATATCGAAACAGAAATGAAAACTTCTTATATTGATTATGCAATGAGTGTTATAGTTTCTCGTGCACTACCAGATGTTAGAGATGGTTTGAAACCAGTTCACAGAAGAATTTTATATGCTATGTATGAAGATGGTATTACTTCAGACAAGCCTTACAGAAAATGCGCAAATACAGTAGGTTCTGTTTTAGGTCGTTACCATCCACATGGCGATTCATCTGTTTATGATGCTATGGTAAGAATGGCGCAAGACTTTTCTTTAAGATATCCTTTAATAGATGGTCATGGAAATTTTGGTTCAATAGATGGTGATGGAGCTGCCGCAATGAGGTATACAGAAGCCAGAATGGCTAAAATTTCTGAATTAATGTTAACAGATATTGAAAAAAATACAGTTGATTTTATGCCAAACTATGATGATAGATTACAGGAGCCTGTTGTTTTACCTTCAAAAATTCCAACATTATTAATTAATGGATCATCAGGGATTGCCGTTGGTATGGCTACAAATATTCCACCACACAATCTTACAGAAGTAATTAATGGTATAGTTAAAATTATAGATGAAGATGATGTATCTGATGAAGAATTAATGAAAATTATTAAAGGTCCAGATTTTCCAACTGGAGGAGTAATTCTTGGATATGAAGGAATAAAACAAGCATATACAACAGGAAGAGGAAAAATTACAGTTAGGGCTGAAGCTGAAATAGAAGAAATGAGTGGAAATAAACAAAGAATTATTGTTACATCACTTCCATACCAAGTTAATAAAGCAAAATTAGTTGAAAATATTGCTTCTTTAGCTAGGGAAAAGAGAATTGAAGGTATTTCAGATTTAAGAGATGAATCAGATAGAAATGATAAAGTTAGAATTGTAATTGAATTAAAAAGAGATGCAAATGCTCAAGTTGTTTTGAATCAATTATATAAATTTACACAAATGCAAGATACATTTGGAGCAATTTTACTAGCTTTAGTAAATGGAGAACCAAAAGTATTAACACTAAGGCAATGTTTAGATTACTATATTGAACATAGAAAAGAAGTAATTTTGCGTAGAACACAATTTGAATTAGATAAAGCTTTAGCAAGAGCTCATATATTAGAAGGTTTAAAAATAGCTTTAGATAATATCGATGAAGTTATTAATATAATTCGTGCTTCATATGATGATCCAAAAGAAAGATTAATGGAAAGATTTGGTTTATCTGATATTCAAGCACAAGCTATTCTAGATATGAGATTAAAAACTTTATCTGGATTGCAAAGAGAAAAAATCGAAGATGAATATAATGAATTAATGAAATTAATTGCACATTTAAGAGAAATTTTAAATAGTGAAAAATTAGTTTTTGATATCATCAAAACAGAATTATTAGAAATAAAAGAAAAATATGGTGATGAAAGATTAACTAAAATAGTTGCAGCTGAAGGTGAATTTAATGTTGAAGATTTAATTAAAGATGAACAAACTGTAGTTGCATTAACTCATTTTGGTTATATTAAAAGAATGCCAATTGATACTTACAAGAGTCAAAGAAGAGGTGGAAAGGGAATAACAGGAATTGCAACAAGAGAAGAAGATTTTGTTAAACAAATATTCACAGCTTCTACACATGATACAATATTATTCTTTAGTAACAAAGGTAAATTATACAGATTAAGAGGATATGAAATTCCTGAAGCAGGAAGAACTGCAAAAGGAACAGCTATTGTTAACTTACTAAGTCTTGACAATGGAGAAAAGATATCTGCTGTAATTCCATTACAAAACTTCGCTGAAGGAAAATATTTGTTGATGGCAACACGAAATGGTTTAATCAAGAAAACAGCATTAAGCGAATATAGTTCAAGCAAGAGAACAGGATTACTTGCTATAACATTAAAAGAAGATGATGAATTAATCGACGTTAGATTAACTGATGGTGAAGATAATGTTGTATTAGTAACAAGTAAAGGTATGTCAATTACTTTTGATGAAAAAGATGTAAGACCTGTTGGAAGAACTGCGCAAGGTGTTCTTGGAATAAGATTAGATAAAGATGATTTCGTAATTGGAATGGAATCTGTAATTGGTGGAAAAAATGCTACATTATTAGCAATCACTGAAAATGGATTTGGAAAGAGAACAGAACTTGAAGAATATAGAGTACAAAACAGGGGAGGAAAAGGTGTAATAACATACAAAATAACTCCTAAAACAGGAAATATAGTTGGAATTAGAATTGCTAATGGAAATGAAGATGTTATGATGATAACAGACAAAGGAACAATTATAAGATTAAAAGTTTCTGAAGTTAGTGTATTAGGAAGATCTACTCAAGGTGTTACTTTAATGAGAACTAACGACGGAGGAAAAGTAGTTAGCATAGAAATTATAGAACCTGAAGAAAATGAAAATAAAGAATAAAAATAAATAAAATAAAAGCTACAGTTTATTGTAGCTTTTATTTTTATCTATTAGAAAATCTAATATCATCACCAAAAAATCTGCAAATATTATAATTACCAATTAATCTTGATGTAATTCTTTCTCCATATGTTTTATTTAAAATTGGTAAACTTAAATTAGTTGAAATAATTGTTTTTAGACATTTATTATTTTGATTTAATAAACGCGTATTTATAATATTAAATAATTCGGTAAATTTAATATTATTTAAGGATTCGGTTCCTAAATCATCAATAATTAATAAATCAACATCCAATAAATTTTTATAAGTTTCATCTGAAGAATTATTTTTATTAAATTTATAATCAATTATTGTATCTAACATAATAGGTGCGGTTTGATATAAAACTGTTTTGTCTCTATCTATCATTTCCCTAGCAATACAGCTTGATAAAAATGTTTTTCCAAGACCAGTATTTCCAGTAAATAATAAATTTTTTTCATTAGGGTCATCAAAATTATTAATAAAATTCATACATACATTTTTTATTAAAGTAATATTTTCCCTTGGTGAAATATCTGAATTATATTTTTCTTTATCAACTTTATCAGAATATTTTTCAAGAGAAAAATTATCAAAATTTTGTGTTTCTAAATTAGCAATATTTGATTTATTATATTTAATATTATAAATTTCTTGTTTTAAACAATTACACATTACGGTACTAATATTATTTGTAACATAACCGGTGTCGTTACATAATTTACATGAATAATTAGGCAATAAATAATCATCAGGTAGATTTAAAGTCTTAATTATTTGAGCTTTTTCAGCTTTAAGAGTATCTACTTTATTATTTAATTCGTCTAATAATTCTTTCGAATTAGACATAATCAAAGCTTTAGCAGTTGAAATACCAACTCTTGTTAGTTCATCATCTATATCTTGTAATCTAGGATTTTCAAAATATAATTTACTTTTTCTTACTTCTAAATCTTTTTCAGCAAATAATCTTTTTTGTTCATATTTTTTTAAAAGGTTTGATAAAATACTACTGTCTACCATTTGGATCACTTCCTAACTTATTTGTATTATTTATATAGAAATTGTCCCAATTTGAGAACTCTCTTTGATCATAATTCGTATATCCAGTTTGTTTTTCTAATTTTTTAATATTTTGATTTTTATTTTTTGTTTCTAATATATATGAATTAATTTCTGCAGGAGTCTTTAATTTTCTTTCATGCCAGTCAGTCAAAATTTTATCTAAATAATCAAAGCTAATATTAGATTTCGAAGTAGTTTTTTTCAAAGCTAATTCGATTACATCAAAATTATAACCATAATCTACATTCCACCTTGAAACATATCCTTCTTCATACTGTGATAACTGTCTATTTAAATTTAATTTTTTAGAAATTGTATGACTAATACTTTTTAGTTTCTCTTGTTTTTCCATATATAACTCTAAATCATTAAATGTTTTAACATGATTTTGAGACCAACTTTCTGCAACAGTTTGTATATAATTTCTATGAAGTGCAGAATGATTAAAGCAAACTCTAAATAAAGCAATCATAACTTCTTCATCAAAATTATATTTTTTAAACCATAAATCAATATCACTATACCATGATGGAGACATGATACCTTGGAAAAATTCGTTATTAATATTTTCAATTGCTTTAGAACGATATTGATTTTTAGCGGATTTTTCAAGTTCTTCTGGAGATGAAGTAATTTTAGGATTATATAATTTGTGTAATTCAATTTCTTGTAAATTATTTAAAATATAACCTGTATTTTTCTTTGTAATAATTTTTTGTTCTTCCCAGAATTTAATTCCATCTTGAATAGTTTTTAATGGAAGTTGTAACTTTTTAGCTAAATCATTAACTTTAATATCTTTTCCATACTTAGAAAGAAACATCATATATAAATATATCTTTACGTAGTTTCCATCAGCATATGATAAGTATTCAGAAAAGAATACATCAGGTATTGATGTTGTTGAAAAAATAAATGGTGAATCACTTTGCTCTAATTTCATATTACTACCTCCATTTCGAATTTGGTCAAATTATATCATTAAAAGGCGCTTTCTTCAATACTAAAACAGAATTTTGTGATTTAGTATAAATTTTTCAAAATTTGGAAAAAATGTAATAAAGAAGGGAGCGATTAAATTTGTATATATATTCTCATAAAAAGAAAAAAATAAAAAGAGTTTCAATAATAGTATCTATAGTAATAATAGCAATATTAAGCTTTATAAAATTATATCAAATATATGCAGGTATAGAAATTAAAGATTATAACTCTGTAGATGCCAGACGTTTATCTCAAACAGTAGAGGAAAAGAAAAATGAGGATTTAACAATAACACAAATGCTAGAAAATACTACGGATAGTGTCGTTGGAGTCTCTAAACTAAAAAATAACGGAAATACAATTTTTAGTGAAAACGGAGTATCCCAAATGGGAATTGGAAGTGGAGTTATAATATCAGAAAAAGGATTTATTCTAACCAATGAACATGTATCAGGTCCTAAAAATAGTACATGTTATGTAACAATGGAAGACGGAAAAAACTATAATGCAAATGTAGTTTGGTCCGATCCTAATTTAGACTTAGCAATTATAAAAATAAATATGAAGTGTATAAGTTATGCAAAATTAGGAGATTCAGATTTGTTAAAAGTAGGAGAAAGCGTATATGCAATAGGAAATCCTATAGGATTTGAATTTCAAAAAACAGTAACATCAGGAATTGTAAGTGCATTAAATAGAACAATTATTTTTAAAGAAAATAATCAAGCTAATGGAAGCTCAAGTAAAGAAGAACATGAAGTATATATGTCAAATTTAATTCAAACAGATGCAACAATAAATCCAGGAAATAGTGGTGGACCATTAATAAATAATAATGGTGAAATTGTAGGAATTAATACTGTTAAAATTACTTCAGCTGAGGGAATTGGTTTTGCAGTACCAGTTAATAGTATCAAACCTATAATTGATAGATTAGAAACTGAAGGAAAATTTGAAGAAGCAAGTATAGGAATTTTTGCTTATGATAAAAACGTAATTCCGTATTTAAATACAAATATAAAATTTGAAACAGGAATTTATATTGCACAAATATCACTTGATTCGCCAGCAATTACAAGTGGCCTACAAATTGGTGATGTAATAACAAAAATTGATGATAAATCATTAGAAAAAATGTGTGATTTACGAGAATATATTTATACTAAAAAAATTGGAGATAAAGTAACTTTAACAGTTTTAAGGAATAATAAAGAAAGAAATGTTGAAATTAAATTAAGTAAAAAATAATTATTAAAGGAGTGAATTATTATGATGGAAAAATCATTATGGATAGCTGATAGCTGCGAAACAAATTACCCAGAATTAAAAGAAGATATTAATGCTGAAGTATGTATAATAGGTGGAGGTATTGTAGGAGCAATAACTGCATATTTATTAGAAAAAAATGGGGTAAATGTTGTAGTTCTTGAAAAGGATAAAATATGTATGGGAGTGACTGCAAACTCTACGGCCAAACTAACTAGCCAACATGGGTTATTTTATAAATATTTAGAAAATGAAAATGGATTAAATTTTGCAAAAAAATATTTAGAATCAAATGAAGAGGGAATAAAATTAGCAGAAAAAATAATAAAAGAAGAAACTATAGATTGTGATTATGAAAAAAAGGATGCATATGTTTTTGCAACTAATGAAAGTGAACTTAAGAAAATTGAAGAAGAAATTGATGTATTAAAACGAATTAATTATGATGCAGAACTCGAAAAAAATATAGATATTCCAGTTGAAAAATGTTTAGGAGCTGTTAAGTTTAAAAATCAAGCACAATTTAATAGCAGAAAATATGTTATAGAATTATTTAAAATTGTAAGTAGAATTGGAGGAAAAATATATGAAAATAGTAAAGTAGAAAATATCCAGCATGATAATGCGGCATATAATATAAGTGCAAATGGTTATAATGTAAAGGCTAAAAATGTTGTAATTAGTACACATTATCCAATAAAAAATTTTCCAGGAATGTACTTTAGCAAAATGTATCAAGACAAATCATATGCAATTGCAGTAGATACAAAGCAAGATGAGAACGAAATTATAGATGGAATGTTTATACAATCATGTGATCCCGTAATATCTTTTAGAACTGCAAAATATAAAGATAAAAATTTATTAATAGTAGCTGGTTCTGGACATAGAACAGGACAAGCTGAAGGAAAAATAGAAGACAGTTTTGTTAATTTGGAAAATTATATAAAAAAATATTATCCTAATGCAGAAACAAAATTCAAGTGGTCTACAGAAGATTGTGTAACACTAGACAAAGTTCCATATATAGGTCAGTTTTCAAATTTATTACCAAACATGTATGTTGCTACAGGATTTAAAAAATGGGGAATGAGTACGTCACATGTAGCAGGAAAATTAATATCAGATTTAATATTAGGTAAAGAAAATGAATATGTTGATATTTACAAAGCAACAAGGTTAGAACCAATAAAAAATATTAAAGAGTTTGGAAACATGTTAAAAGAAAGCACATATTCATTATTAATTAATAAAATAAAACCAGCAAAAGATATTTTAGAAAAAATACCTTTAGGAGATGGAGGAATAGTTGAAATAGATGGGGATAAAGTAGGCATATATAAAAGAGATGATGGTGAAATTTTCGCTGTAAAGCCATATTGTGGTCATTTAGGTTGTTTAGTATCATGGAATAATTTAGAAAAAACATGGGATTGCCCATGCCATGGCTCTAGATATGATTATATGGGAAATATTATTACTGAACCTACTGTAAAAAAATTAGAAAAAATAAATATTGAATATGATGAATAATAAAAAAGACAAGTAAATAAAAATTACTTGTCTTTGATAGTATGGTGCAACTGGAGGGATTCGAACCCCCGACCTTCCGGTTCGTAGCCGAACGCTCTATCCAGCTAAGCTACAGTTGCAAAACTATATATTATTATAACTGTTTTTTATTATTATTTCAAGAGAAAAATGTTTTTTTATAAAAATTTTTTAAAAAACTCTTGAAAAATGTATTAGATTATGTTATATTATATTAGTCATCAAAAAGATGAAAAAAATAATCGAGGCGTAGCGCAGTTGGTAGCGCGCGTGGTTTGGGACCATGAGGTCGCAGGTTCGATCCCTGTCGCCTCGACCATAAAAAGCTATTTTCTAAATATATTAGAAAATAGCTTTTTTATTTTAAAATTCTTTTTTAAACAAATAAATTTTCTGTTTAATTAAAAATCTAACAACATACTTCAAAGTGTAAACCGGAGATTCATTATTAAATCCAACTATAGTAATTAATAAAACCGGAAAAGATAAAAGTGTAAAAATAAAGATTCTAATAGAAATATTAGCATCAATATTTCTTAATAAAAAATAAATAAAAACATCCCACACGATATTAACTATAGCAGTTGGATAATCAATAATTCCAAATATTCTATTTTTAAATTTGTAATTTTTAGGAATAATAAACTTCATAAAACAAATCCTTTCTATAAAAAGCAATTATTTTAATAAATATTTTAATGATCTAATATTAGTAGAAACATCTGTAGAAATTCCACCAATTAATTCTCTAATATAAGAGTTTGCTTTTGTTAATGCATAAATTGAACCAATACAAATTACTTTAGAAAACATATCAGTTGATGAAAAGTTTGTAGAAAATACTACTAATAAAATAATTGAAACAAGCGATTGGAGTAATAGCAAAGACAAAATAGCTTTAAACCAAGATTTGAAAAACCATGAGGTTGAAGAATTAATTAAAGTTAAAATTGCAAAAGGAGTTATTAAAATAAATACTTTTAAAATGACATATCGTAAAGAATAAGTAAATAATAAATTCAGCAAGCTTACGGAAACAAAGCTTTTTAACAAGCCATCAAGTGAAAATACATTTACACTTGTAAAATCTGTGGTTATAACACTATTTAATTTTAAAACTAACTCAGAAAAACTGATATTGCAATTAAAAACATGTTCACCAACTTCTCTTATTGATGATGATAAAAGGGAATTAATATTTATTAATTGTTCCATTAAAAAATATGAAGAGTTAGCTAAAATTGCATATATAAATAATTTAAATAAAAATTGAAAAGGTTGCTCTGTTTCAGTTGATAAATAATGTGCGGCAAAATACCTTATCACATAAAAAAGAGCAAAACCAAGTAGTAATGAATTTGCAACTAAAATTAATCCATGGGTTGATGACGTTCCAAAGAATGAAAGCATAAAATGATCTCTTAAAATATCAGTATCAATAAAAATTATATCATCTAAAATTGAATAAATATTATTATCAATAGACGAAAAAAGGGAAGAAAATAAAGTATTAATTGTTGTAATAATTGTTTGAACAATTGATGCTTGTGATTCTTGCATTTAATAAAAACTCCTTTCTAATATATTTAATCCTATCCAGCTAACAAGTTTTGAATAGTAGATAAAACTAAGTCTAAAACTAAAATCAGTGCATATGATACCAGAGCAGTTCTAATTAATTTTTTTCCAATTCTCATTCTTTCATCATCACCAAAACTAAATTTTTTCATAAATATCCCGGAAGCTACGGCGACTGCAGCCGCAGGAGTTGCTAAGCTTACCATCCAAGATTTAATTTTCTCAAAAGCTACATTTAAGGTATTAATTAATTTGGGATATGCAGCAAAAGAAAAGTTAGATAAAATAAAAATAAATATAATTGAAAAAATAAAAATAGTAGAAATATTATTAACATTAATAAATTTTTTTATATATTTCATAAAAATCAGCCCTTTCATAAAAATAATTTTTCATTTTTAAAATAAGGAATTAATTCTAATTTTTGTGGGGGTAAAATAGAATTTCCATTTGATAAAAAAGCGACACAATTAAATGTATCTAAATTTTGAGTGAAATAATTTGTATCAAAAATAAAGTCATGTTGAATTACTGAACTAATGCTTTCAGTAATACTTGAATTTTTTGAATTTAAGGAATTAGTAAAATAATTAAAAACAGTTTCTTTCGCGTTTTCGGAAACACTTTTTGAAATTTTTTGTTTATCTTCTTTTCCGATTTGTTTTTGAGCTTCCTCAATTGTAAAAGCATCATCGGTTCGAAGCCAAATTTTATTAATTAAATTTTGAATAATAACTTTAACACTGGATTCATTATTTAAAGTTTTAAGAAGCGAAGTGTAGCTTTGTGTTGCAACAATATTTATGCACTTAGCTTCTCTACTTTGAGCAAAAAAGTCTGCATCAGTTGATGTGACATACTCGTGATATTCATCAGAAATAAAAGCAACAGTTCTTGAAACATTATTTTGAGCTAAACTAGACAATACTTCAGTTTGAAAGTCAAGTTTTAAATATGCAGCTATAATTTTAGATAAATTTTTATATTCCGAAATATTCATATTTAAAATTACAATTTTTCCTTTATTAAGAATATCTGAAAGCGAATTCAAATTTTCTTCAGATTTATCTGGATTAAAAGTATGTAAGACTTGATAATCAGAAACAAAACAATTGGTAATTCTTGTTATTTCAGATTTTAAAATACACATAGTACGATCATCTAACTTCAAAAATTCGTTTTCAAAAAAAGTAATGGCAGTTAGTAAATTATAGCAATCTTGTTCATTGAATTCATTTTTTAAAAACATGCTTTTAAGTAAATCGATTTTGGAATAATAATAATTAGTATCAGTAATTAGTTTATGCAATTCGCTGAAATTTACATAGTTATCGTTATATAATCTACACAGCTTAATTGCTTGTTCTATAATTTGTTCAGCCTTATCTAACCAATACGATTCTGAATTATTTTCAGAAAATAATAATAAAATAGTTTTTAATCTATTTGCTAAAATCGAGGCTTTAAGATTAGGTTTGTTTAAAGGGTTATATTTATATTTTCCACCAAGTTCAATAACTATTAAATCGTCAAGTCTATTAAATTGTTTGCAAAATTCTGTTACTTGGAAATGATAATTACCTTTTACATCTAAAATAAGCATTCCAATTTTTTTATCTGGATTGTTATTTTGATAATAAATTAATTGTTTAGTAAATGGATACATAGCACTGCTAGTTTTTCCAGACCCAATGGTTCCGGTAATTATCATGTTCTGATATAACCCTTTTTCTGGAACAATTACAGAATTATTATTTTTATCTTTTCCAATTAATAACTGCAAGCTATTTTTATCCAGTGAAGTTTTTGACTTTATTATATTTGAATTTTTATTTATGGAATTATTTTCTATATGAGCATTAAAATGATTAATAAAAAATGAGAAAATAGAATTTGAAATAAATAGAGTATTAAACAAACTACATACAATAAAAACAATTTTTATTGTAATCCATAACTTTGGTTGTTTTTCACAAATATCAAAAGGAACTAAGCCATAATATATATAAACAGAATCAAGTTTATAAATTGGTGAAAAAATAAAATATCCAATTGTAAAAATTGATAGTAAAATAAGTAAGTTAAAAATTAATCTTTTTTTCATAATCCTCCTTTTTTAGTTTTAATTTTGAACCTTGTTGATTATGCAAAATTTTTATATCTATAAATGTGTATATAGTATAAAAACAAAGAATTAAATTAATAATAAATAATATGAAAAATAAATCTAAAGTTTTAATGGGAAATCTCCTTTCTGTCAAATAAATTATCTGACTTAAATAGAATTCTTTACTTTCTAAAGCATTTGTGATAAAATAAATACCAATACTATAAAGGAAGGTGAAATTAATGGAAATAAATAAAGATACAAGAATAGGTGAATTATTACACGCTGCACCTGAAAAGGCAGAAATATTATTAGAAGCTGGAATGCACTGTTTAGGATGCCCTGCTTCTCAAGCTGAAACATTAGAAGAAGCATGCGAAGTACATGGAATTAATGTTGATGAATTAGTAGAAAAATTAAATGCATAAATAAAAACAAGTAATGAATTAACTTTGAACAGTATAACACGTTAATATTGATTTGTCATCAAAAATCGTACGTCAAAGTTCGACAAAAAAGGAAAAATTATATTAATATAATTTTTCCTTTTTATTATTTTTTAAATTTCAAATATTTTATTTAATTCCCCTTTAGTCAATTCTAAATTTTTTCCGTTTTCAATTTTATAAACTTTAATATCAGGATATTTTTCAATCACTTCATCAGCCATTTTTAAATACTCACGTTGCTGAGCAATACTATTATCACCACTAAATTTAGCATAAGCTGGTTCAACCTTGCCATCACGTTTTAATCTTTCCTCATATATACTTTCATCTTCTAAATAAAGAGTTAAATAATAAATATCAAAATCTAATTTACTAAATTGTTCTAATAAATCATTATAAACTTCTGTAAAAGTATAATCCTTTTTTCCTAATCTACAATAATTTTCCTCAGTGAAGAAAGTTCTGTCAAATAATAGATTTATATCTAAATTTTCAAGCTTTTTAATATAATCTAACAAATCATAATACATTTTTTTACTTTTTTCTAAACCTGCAATTGAAGAATCGCTAACACCACTTAATCTATATAAGTTAGTATGTTTGATTGTGTATCTCAAATAGTCTGTAATAGTAGTTTTACCAGCACCTTGAGCACCTTCGACAACAATAATTTTCGATCTTGCCATATCTATCATTTCCCTTCTATTGTTCATTTATTTTACTTTAACATTAATAAAAAATAATTTCAATACAAAAAATAAAATAAAAATTTAAAAAAAGTTTGAAGAAAGTATTGACAAACTTTGTCAAATATATTAAAATAATAACTGCGTTAACCAATAACAAGTTAATGCATGTGCAAAAAGCACTAACTTGGGTCATTAGCTCAGGTGGTAGAGCACTTGACTTTTAATCAAGTTGTCCGCGGTTCGAATCCGCGATGGCTCACCAAGTCTAGGATTTAAGCGAAAACTTAAATCCTAGAAACTTATTTTTTAAAATATATGGCCCGTTGGTCAAGCGGTTAAGACATCGCCCTTTCACGGCGGAGACATGGGTTCGATTCCCGTACGGGTCACCAAAAAATGCCACTTTAGCTCAGTTGGCCAGAGCACCGCACTTGTAATGCGGGGGTCCTCAGTTCGAATCTGAGAAGTGGCTCCATATAAAGGTCAGTAGTTTTGATTAAATCTTAATTACGGGCTTTTTTTTATTGCAAAAATATAGTATAATAGAAACATAGTAGTCAAAGGAGATGAAAAAATGTTTAATAATAAAGTAGTAATAGTAACAGGAGGCTCAAGAGGAATAGGAGCCAGTATTGTTAAAGAACTTGCAAATTCTGGATATAACGTAGTTTTAAACTACAATAAATCTGAGGATGCAGCAAAACAAATAAAAGAAGAATTAATAAGCAGTGGAAAAACTGTGGATATCTATAAGGCAGATATTCGAAATAGAGAAGAAGTGAAAAGCTTAATAGAATTTACAATTAAAAAATACGGAAAAATAGATGTATTGGTTAATAATGCGGGAATAAGTCAAATTAAGCTATTTACAGATATTTCAGATGAAGACTGGAACAATATGCTACAAACAAATTTAACATCAGCTTTTTATACATCACAGGAAGCTTTAAAATATATGATTCCCAAAAAACAAGGATGTATAATTAACATATCATCAATATATGGAACAACAGGCGCATCATGTGAAGTGCATTATTCAGCCGCAAAAGCCGGATTGGACGGAATGACAAAATCATTAGCAAAAGAATTAGGATTATCAAATATAAGAGTAAATAGTATTGCACCAGGTGCAATAGAAACAGATATGAATGCATTTTTAACAGAAGATGAAAAAATAGAATTAAATAAAGAAATTCCATTAGGCAGAATGGGAAAACCGGAAGAAATTGCATCATGTGCTAAATTTTTAATAGAGAATGAATATGTAACAGGACAAGTAATTTCAATAAATGGCGGATGGAATATTTAAATATAAAAAAGAAAACTATCACTAAAATAAATAAGTGATAGTTTTTTATATTATTTTTCATTATTTTTATTTAAATTTCTTTTATAATTTCCAGAAATTAATTTTGGAACATAAGAGAAAAATTTGCAAACTGTTTCCCTTATTTTTTGAGTCCAATAAATAAATCCAGTAGGTGCAAGAGCAATTGATTGTTCTTGTTGATTATTTACAGGATTTACTATTTCTGTAGCTGTAATGCACTCAACATTTTCATCGCTAGTACATGGAATTTCAGTACATTGAATTGTTTCAATAGTATCATTTCCGTTTTTATTTATAAAAGTATCAACACTTGTTGGTACGCTAGCAACAACATCTTTAAGAACACCATCAGACTGATTTAAATCTTGACCAAAATTTTTACCCCAAAAAACTAAAGTTTTTTGTTCTTGATTTTGATGAATTTCAGGTTTTTCAATATTGAATGAATAATTTTTACCAAAATTATTATCCCATTCATTATTTTGATTTTTAAAGCAGAAATTTAAACTATCAGAACCAGCTAAATTTAATTCAGCTTGATATCCTAAATCAGTTTTTTTCATTTCAATTTCATTTACATTGTTCCAATCTTTTCCATAACCATAATGTAGAAATACTTTTTCATTTTCACCTTGGTAGAATTTACCAGTATAAGAAACCTTAACATTTGTATTTTCAACAAGTTTATCAGTATTGAAATAGATATCTTTTACTAATTCCATAAAATCTCTCCCTTTATTTTATCTTTTGATTATCTACATTATATTATTAAAAAAATATTAATTCAAGTATTTTCAACAAAAATTTTAAAAAAATGCACAGCTGGGGACGCGTCCCCGCTGTGCATTTTGCACAATGGGGGACACATCAAAGATTAAACATTTAAAGACCGTCCCTTTTTGTGTCAAAAATGTCCAATTCCGGGACGGACTCATTTTGGGACATTTTTGACCCAAAATGAGTCCGTCCCCAAATGTGTCAAAAAAACACTTGACTTTTATAAGTCGAAAGTAGTATAATAATCAATGTGTTAACAAACTAATTAAATGGGTGATTAGCTCAGTTGGTAGAGCAGCTGACTCTTAATCAGAAGGTCCGGGGTTCGAGACCCCGATTGCCCACCAAAAAGCAAGAAAACGTAAAAAGTTTTCTTGCTTTTTATTTTGCAAAAATTTCCATGTGAAAAATGCATAAAAAACGACAAAAAAATTAATAATTTTATTGACAGTAAATTTTTTTATATTTATAATTTATGTAGTGCTAATGCATAAGAAAAAAGTAAAAAAAGGAGGGAAACTGATGAAAAAATTTAAAAGTGCGATGATTGCAGCATTATCAGGGATTATGCTATTTAGCAGTTGCTCATTTTTTGCACCAGGTGTAAAAGCTGTTGAAACAGCAACTGAAAAAGACTCTACAAATCCATATCTTTTCTCTTATCCAAGAGATGCGTTTGAATTTAGTGCAGAAGAAATGTTACATGTGTATGCATTGAATTCTAGTAGTGACTGGACTGAGAATTATACAAAACATTTTTATGTAAGACACAGAATGGATTTAACAGATAAAAATGTTATACCATTAAGATCATACAATGAAGATGGGACATTCATGAATACAAGTGCAGCAGAAGATAAATGGAGCGATGGAAGAATAGATGCAGTTGATGCAAGTAATATTTTAGCTTTAGGAGCACACGTTAACGGAATAGCTAATTTACCAGAAGTATATTGGCCACAACCAGTTAATGATATTTTATGGTCACTAGCTAAAGCATTAAATGTATCAAAAGATGATGTTACATTAGAATCAGAAGCTATTTATCAAAAAATTGAAGGACTTGCAGGTGCTGAAAAAGAATTAATAACAGTAATTTCTAGTACAACAGGTCCAACACCACAGAATGATGCGTCTGTCTTAAATTATACAACATTAGATAGAAAATTGTATATTCAAAATTACAAAGAAAGACATCCAGAAATGACAGATGAGCAAATAGCTGAAAAATTCGAAGATGAAAAAGCTCGTCCAACACAAATGACAACTAGAATAACAGTTACAGCACCAAACGGAGACAAATACAGAATGGTACTTGGAAATGATAACAAATTCTATTTATTATCACCAAATGCACCAAAAGCTGAATTCAAAACAACACTTGATTATGCATCTGAAGAGAAAGGTAAAATGGATGGAGACACATATCTTCCACCATATTACGAAAATGAAGAAAAAAATGCTAAGAAAGATTTAGATGCAACAGCAATCATCAAATCAACAACAAATGAAGAAATCATCAAAACAAACGGTGTTGAATTAACAACAGATGGAAAAGCTAATAGCCAAGGATGGTATTATCCAGATGTAAATGATAAACGTACAATTGCTAAAGTTTATCCATTTGATAAATATGACAACACAACAGATAACGGAGCAGTAAAAGAAACTGTAAAACTAACAGGAGCTGAAGGTGGAGAAGATTCTCAATCACCATCAATAAGATGGACTTTCAGACTAATCAACAGAGATGATAAAGAAAATGCAGATGGAAGTATAACTGTTACTTTAACATATAACTTACCTGTTGATCCAGACAGCATCCCAGAAGGATGGACACCAGTTTATGATAAAGATGGAAAAACAATCCATGCTATCACAAAAACAATCAAAAAAGGTGAAAACTATGACAAAGATGTCACAGTAAAAAGAAATGGACCAATAGATGAAAAAGTTACAACACATGTTAAAAAAGAATGGGAAAAACTTTCACCAACATTACCACAAACAGGTATATTCTCTGTAGTTTTAGTAGTAATAGTTGCTGGAGCTGCAGTATTTGCAATAACAAGATATCGCAAAATTAATAATTAATTAAAAAATAAATAGCACAAGGAGAATTAAGATTAAATCTTGATTCTCTTTTTTTGGATAAAGTTCGATCCATCTATTCGTCATTTTCTAATTTTTGGAACTGTCCCTCTTATTCGCCCTTGATTACATAAAATATTTGTGCTATAATAGTTAAGTATTAAAAGGAGGGGAAAAAATGATTAAAATTTATAACACAAATGTAGAAACAAACGTAACATCAGAGCAAGAAGAAATAAAAAAAGGTTGTTGGATAAATATGGTCTCCCCCTCTGAAAAAGAGATAAAAAAAGTATGTGAAGAAACAAACATATCAGATGACTTCATAAGATATGCCCTAGATTACGAAGAAAAAGCCAGAATTGATATCGAAGATGATGGAACAATATTATTTATTGTGGATGTTCCAGTTATGGAAAAAGATCAAGACGCAGAAATATACACAACAATGCCAGTTGGTTTAATAGTAGTAAGAGATGACTTTTTCATAACAGTATCATTAAAAAAGAACAAAATTATTACAGGACTAGAAAATTCAATTAATAAAAAGAAAATAACAACATACAAAAAAAGTAGATTTATTTTCCAATTTTTCTATGAAAATGCATCAGTATTTTTAAGATTATTAAAACAAATTAATAAAGAGACTGAAGTAGCAGAAAACATATTAAAAAAGACACAAAAAAATAGAGAACTATTAAAATTATTAAGCTTAGAAAAAAGCTTAGTATACTTTACAACATCACTTAAATCAAATGAAGTAGTCATGGAAAAAACATTAAGAGGAAAAATAATAAAGCTATATGAAGAAGACGAAGACTTACTAGAAGACGCCATCATTGAAAACAAACAAGCAATAGAAATGAGCAAAATATATAGCGACATTTTAAATGGAACAATGGATGCATATGCATCAATAATTTCGAACAACCTAAACGGAGTTATGAAAATGCTTACATCAATAACAATAATATTAGCAATACCAACATTAGTAGCAAGCTTATGGGGAATGAACGTACCAGTACCATTCCAAAACAATTCATGGGGATTCTTAATACTAATTGTAGGAAGCATTATAGTAACAGGAATTACAATAGCATGGCTAAAATATAGAGATTTATTATCATAATGCACAGCTGGGGACGCGTCCCAATTGTGCAAAATGCACAGCTAGGGACAGGTTAATGTTTTTGCTTGCAATATTAAACAAGCTAAAAGCTTGGTGAAAAAAGGAAGTTAAAATATATTTCAACTTCCTTTTTCGTTATTCCATACTCATAATCTTATCAATCTTGCTCTTTGCAGCTTTAAGCGTATTATACAATTTCTCGGAAATACTTTTATCACCACTTTCATAAGCACTAATAGCTTTATTTATATCCAAAATTTTATATCTATCACTTTGTCCAGAACCTTTATCGTACATGTAAATTGGAACATAATTAATCGAATCAATTGTAATCTTATTATCTGAATGCTTTGTAACTTTTAATTGTAAAATAATGGTATTCATAGTATTTTCAGCAACTTGACCAGACATAAAATTTCCAAGTGAATAAATTACAAAACCATCTTTTTTAGTTCCATCAGCTAAAGTAATAGTTCTCCTTTCCATTGGTTCTAGAACATGTGGATGACTTCCAAAAATAATATCAACACCATTTTCAAAAAGAAAATCAGCCAGTTTCTCTTGAGTAGCATTTTGTTTTAATTTATACTCATCACCCCAATGCATACTAACACAAATCAAATCAGGGTTTAAAGCTTTAGCTTTAGAAATTTGATCAAGCATTAAATCATTATCAATAAGATTAATGCAATATTCTTTTCCAGAAGGAACCGGAATTCCATTAGTTCCATATGTAAAAGATAAAAATGCAATTTTAATACCATTAACATCTTTAGTAAGAATAGTATTTTGTTCATCTTTACTTCTATAAGTTCCAGTATGACTTAAATTTACTTTATCTAATTCATCCAAAGTACTTACTAAACCGGCATAACGTTTATCTAAACTGTGATTATTAGCAGTTGAAACAACATCAACACCTAAATCTTTAATGTTTTGAGCCAATTGTTCTGGGGTGTTAAAAGTAGGGTAACCAGTATATCCAACGTCTTTACCAGCAAAAGTAGTTTCTAAATTTCCAATTGCAATATCGGCATCTTGAATATAATTTTTAATATCTGTAAAAACCTTAGAAAAATCATAAGTATCTTTTTCGCTATCATATGCATCATAAAAATTAGTAGTATGACACATAATATCGCCAATTACAGCCATATTTATGGTAACATCCTTCTGAATATTTGCGTTAGCTGGAACATTTTTCTTGTCATGATTAAACAATTTAGAAAATCCAAAACATATTAAATACAAGAACAAAATAATACCAACAAAGAAAACAAAAACTTTTTTATAATTCAATTTTTTTGCTTGGCGTTTTCTATAATTAGATTGCTGTTTTGCATATGTACTCCTTTTATTTCTATGATTTGAATTATGTAATTTATAATAATTATCTTTCATCTTTTATTTAAACTCCTTAAATCCATTAATATTTGCACGTTTTATAGCCCCATATAAATTAGCTCTAACATTAGGGATATCTTTTTGCATATTAAATAAAAATTGCTTCATATCTTCACGTTTTGAATAGCCATCCATTGGGCAAGCCTTAGGCATTACAGTGATGTTATTTCTTTTAACAAAACTGCGAATATACTTTTCTGGAGCGTAAATTAATGGACGAATAAGCGTAATTTTAGATCTATCCATATAACTAATTGGTGCAAATGTATTAATGCTTCCAGCGTAAAATAAATTCATCAAAAATGTTTCTAAAACATCATCCTCATTATGGCCAACCGCAATTTTGTTGCAGCCTTCGCGAATAGCTATGCTGTTTAACATTCCTCTACGAATATTTGCACACAATGAACATGGATTTTTTTCATTACGAATATCAAAAACAATTTCTTGCATATGTCCATTTTCAACGATTAAAGGAACATCAATATCATCACAGATTTTTTGTAATAAATTTACATCAAAACCTTCAAAACCTGGATTAATTGAAACAGCGATAAGATCAAATTTTTTAGGATAAAATCTTTGTAAATTTTTAAATCCCATAAGCATAGTGATAGAATCTTTTCCACCTGATAAGGCAACTGCAATTTTATCACCATCTTCAATCATATTATAATTATCTATAGCTTTTCTCATGTAACCTAGAATTTTTTGCATAAATAAAACCTCTTTCTTAATTAAAAATAAAACAAATTTTATATAGTATAACACAAATTATCTTGAAAAAAAAGACCAAATGTTATATACTATAAACACATGTGCTCATAGCTCAACAGGATAGAGTAGTCGCCTCCTAAGCGACCGATAGAGGTTCGAGTCCCCTTGGGCACACCATAACTATTTAGGGACGATTTAAAAAAATCTCCGTTCCCAATTTAAAATTTAAAAGGAGAAAAATCTTGGAAGAAAAATTTATGAAAGAAGCTCTAAAGGAAGCTCAAAAAGCATATGATAAACTTGAGGTACCAGTTGGAGCAGTAATAGTAAAAGATGGTAAAATAATAGCCAGAGCATATAATCAAAAAGAAGAAAAAAATGATACAACAAATCACGCCGAGATTTTAGCAATAAAAAAAGCAAGTAAAAAACTTGGAAGCTGGAGGCTATTAGACTGTGACATGTATGTTACATTAGAGCCATGCAGCATGTGCGCAGGAGCGTTAATTCAATCAAGAATTAGAAAAGTATACATAGGTGCAGATGATGAAAAAACAGGAGCATGCGGAACAAAACTAAACTTACTAGAAGATTACGATTTTAATCATAAAGTAGAAATTCAAAGAGGCGTTTTAAAAGAAGAATGCGAAAATATAATGAAAAAATTCTTTAAAGAATTAAGAAAAATAAAAAAACAAAATAATAATCAATAAAAATTGATTATTAAGAAAGGAAATTATTTTGATAATAGAAAAATTAAAAAGAATTCCAGTTAGCGAAAAATCTAAAAAAAGAATAAAATTTTGTTTAATAATATTTTTAATAACAATAGCAATTGCATTTGCACTATTTACAGTGATGAAGTACCAAGTTGAAGGAGAAAAACAAGTTCCTTTCAGAATAGGAAAGGTAATTGTAATTAGTTCAGCAGCAACAACAGATGCAACAAATCTTGAAAATGAAGCAACACAAAACTCAGAAGAAAATCAAACAGAAGATGAAGCACAAACACAAACTGAAGCTGAAAATTACATTTGGAATGAAAGAGTAGTTCAAACAAATGACTTATACATATATCTAGATAAAGATGAAAACTACAAGAAAGACCAAGTAATAAGAAGCGTAAAAATAGACAACATACAAATTTTAGAAAACGTAAAACTTGGAAAAATTCAAGTATATATGCCAAATAGTTTAGACGATGGACTATATAAATATGCAAATGAATTTTTAGTAAATTCAAGCTTAACTTATAAAGGTGGGGCAGCAGATAATGTAAAAGCACTAGAAATAGGTAATCAAGGGGGATGCGTTTGCATAAGCTTTGCAAATGTAGGTCTTGGAGATTATAAATCAAATGAAGCACAAGAAATAGAGCAAGGTGGATCAATATTATCACAAATGAACATACAAAACGATGATTTAAAATTCAAAGTTTCATTTGATTTAATAATAGAAGTAGAAGATAAAACATACAAAACAAACCTTGTATTTGACTTACCAATTAATGAATTAGTTGGGCAAAAAGAAACACACACAGAAATTAAAGATTTCAGTAAAACAATATATAAAAGATTATAAAATCAGAATACAGAAAAAATACAAAAACTATTGCTAAAATAGAAAAAACATTATATAATAACAAAGGTATGAAAAAAATCTAGCCTTTGTGTGGAGGATATTTTTCAATAAAAACCTATGAATCTTGTCAGGTCCGGAAGGAAGCAGCAATAAGTAGTCATTTTTATGTGAAAAATACTTCCACAGAAAGGCTAGAAGTAAATTATCAATTCGGAACGATTTGATTTTCAAATTGGGGACGGAGAAAATTTCAAAAATTTTAAATTTTCTCCGTCCCCAATTTCAAAAAAGAGGTGAAATCTATGTCATATACAGCATTATACAGAAAATTTAGACCAATTAAATTTAGTGAAATTGTAGGCCAAGAGCATATAACAAGAACATTAAGAAATCAAATAATAGCAAACAGAGTTGGACATGCATATCTATTAACAGGTGGACGTGGAACAGGAAAAACTTCTGCAGCAAAAATTCTAGCAAGAGCCATAAACTGCCTAAATCCACAAGATGGCGAACCATGTAATGAATGCGAAATATGTAAAGCAGCAATTCAAGGTTCATTAACAGATATAGTGGAAATGGATGCAGCTTCAAACAACAGCGTTGAAGACATTAGATCAATAAGAGAAGAAGTAAACTTTTTACCAACTGTTGCAAAATACAGAGTATATATAATAGATGAGGTTCACATGCTTTCAGTTGGTGCATTTAATGCGCTTTTAAAAACATTAGAAGAACCACCAGAACACGTTAAATTTATATTAGCAACAACAGAACCACAAAAACTTCCAGCAACAATATTATCAAGATGTCAACGTTTTGATTATAAAAAAATATCACCAGAAAATATAAAATCAAGATTAGAATTTATATGTAAAGAAAGCAATATAAATATTACAGATGAAGCATTAAAAACAATTTCAGTTTTAGCTGAAGGCGCAATGAGAGATGGATTAAGTATTTTGGAAAGATGTGTGCAAGAAGGCGAAGACGAAATAAATGATGACAAAGTAAAAGAACTAGTTGGAATTCCAAAAGTAGAATATATTAATAAAATTGTAAATTCAGTAATAGATTATAATGTTGAAGAAACATTACAAAACATAGATACAGTAATAGCAGACGGAAAAGATTTAAATAATTTAATTTGGGAAATTATAAAATATGTAAAAGACATTCTAGTATTTAAATCAAGCGGAAGCTTAAGTTTATATAATGAAAATGAATTATCAAAAATAAAAGAGATATCAGAAAAAACATCAAAAGATAGATTACTAAAAATAATTTATGATTTATCTGAACTTGCAAATGACTTAAAAATGACAACACAAAAAACAATTATGTTAGAAGTTGGAATTATGAAGTTATGCAATCAAGAAGCTAGCAAGTCAAGCAATCTAAATGGAGAAAGTTCAAACGGAACAATGCAAGCTGCCCAACAATCTGGAGCACAACAAGCTAGCATACAGCCAGCAGTCTACGCAAGTTTTCCAAACGAGGCACCTGCCGGAAATAACGGAAACATGCAATCAGGTAACTCAGCATCAAACAATAAAGAACTTGAAAGTAAAATAAAAGAATTAGAAAACAAAATAAACAAAATTACAAACCTAGTTATCCACAATCAAGGAACAAATGTGGATAACTCATCTGAAAAATCAAGCAATACAAGAAAAACTATAAATAGAAATACATCAAACGGACCAACAAATATAGTAAAAAATATAGCACCAACCGGAAAGAAAGTAGAAGGATGGGGCAATATGGTAAAAGGTCTAAAAGAAAGCGGAGATGTAATGTTATACATGAACCTGCTAAATACAACAGCAACAGAAATAAACGACATGACAGTAGGAATTGTATTCCCAGATGGAATAACGCCATTTGGACAAAGCATTTTAGACAAACCAGAAAGTGTAGCAGCACTTTCAAAAGTAATATCAATGGAATACGGAAAAACAATGCAAGTAAGATATATAGATGCAAAGCATCCAGAACAAACAAAGGATATAGTTGGCGAAATTTCAAAAGAAATGGGAATGCCAATCAATGTCATAGATGAATGACACATTTGGGGACGGACTCAATTTGGGTCAAAAATGACACAAAAGGGGACGGTCTTTAAATGTTAAAATACAATATAAAGGAGGAAATTACAATGTCAAAAAGAGGAGGATTCCCAGGTATGGGAGGAATGGGTGGATTTGGTGGAATGAACATCAACCAACTTATGAAAGAAGCAAAAAAAATGCAAGCTGATATGGAAAAATCACAAGAGGAGTTAGTAGCAAAAGAATTTGATGCAACAGCAGGTGGAGGAGCCATAGAAGTTAAAGTTAGTGGAGATAAATTAATAAAAGAAATAAAAATAAAACCAGAAGTTGTAGATCCAGATGATGTAGAAATGTTACAAGATTTAATTTTAACTTGTGTAAATGAAGCAATGAAAAAAGTAGATAGTGCACAAGCTGCATCTTTAGGAAAATATAATATTCCTGGGCTTATGTAAGAGAAAAATCGAGTTATTGGCTCGATTTTATAGTGAAGAAAGAGGTTGAATTGGTATGGGGTATTACTCACCATCTATAGAAAAATTAATTGAAGCATTTGAGAAGCTACCTAGCATAGGAAATAAAACAGCAGCTAGACTTGCGTTTCATATGTTAAATGCTAGTGAAACAGAAACAAACGAATTTATTGAGGCAATTACAAATGCTAAAAAGAATTTAAAATATTGTTCAAAATGCTTTAATATTACAGATACAGACCCTTGTCCAATATGTGCTAATGCTGGAAGAGATCAGTCAACAATATGTGTTGTAGAAGATGTAAAAGATGTTGTAGCAATGGAAAGAACTCATGAATTCAAAGGTGTATATCATGTTTTACATGGCGTTGTTTCACCAATGAATGGAATTGGACCAGATGATATAAAAATAAAAGAACTTTTAGCAAGATTAATGGATGGACAAGTAAAAGAAATAGTTTTAGCAACAAATCCAAGGGTAGAAGGTGAAGCAACAGCAATGTATATTTCTAAATTAGTTAAACCACTTGGTGTGAAGGTTACAAGAATAGCACATGGTATTCCAGTTGGTGGAGATTTAGAGTATACAGATGAAGTTACTTTAAGCAAAGCTTTGGAAGGAAGACGAGAACTGTGAAACATTTGGGGACGGTCTTGTTTTGTTTCAGATTTGAAACATTCAGGGACGGACATGGAAAAAAGTAGCATTAATTACAAAATAAAAAGAAAAAAGGGATTAGCCTAGCTTGAAGTGAACCCCATATAGTTCACTTCAAGCCTAGCTAATCCTTTTTTATAATTTAAAAATCTCCCAAAACCTTCTTACATATATCTCTAGTAGAATCAGGCTTCGCAATCGAAACACTTTTTTCTTTCATCTCTTGCAACCTAGCAGAGTTGCTCAAAACACCATCAATAACAGCATCAATATCATCATCTTTTTTAAGCCACACAGCTGCACCAGAACCTTCAAGAAATTCTGCATTTTCCTCTTCTTGCCCAGGAATAGGATTTGTAATAATAATTGGCAAATGTGAAGCTAAACTTTCTGAAGAAGTTAATCCACCTGGTTTCGTAACAACAAGAGTTGAAATATGCATTATATCAGGCACATCTGTGCAATATTTCATAACATGCAAATCCTCGTTATTTATTTTTTCAGCTATTTTAGTGAACTCTGCATTCATCTTTTTATTTCTACCTGAAATCGCAATAATTTGATATTCATCAAGATGTCTAGCTAAACTTTCAAGAATTTGAAGAGTCTTCTTTTGACCTAGACCAAACTCGCCACCACCAAAGAATAAAATAAGTTTTTTATCCTTTTTTAGTTGATATTTCTGATATGTTTCATCATCATAAAAAGGATATGAAAATGTGTTAGCCAAAGGAACACCAGTTGCAAATACTTTTTCAGCAGGAGTTCCGTAATTATAAATCATATCTTGTCTCATTTTATCATTTGAAACAAAGAAATACTCGCAATAATCTTGTCCAACTAACCATTGCTCATGTGGAGCAAAGTCTGTTAACACTGTTGCTAAAACACAATCAACCTTTCCAGTTTCCTTTAAATAACTTGTCATTTGAGTTCCAAATGGATGAGCTGAAATAACAACATCAGGAGAAAATTCTTTAAATAATTTAAACAATTTATTAGCCATAATTTCATTTGCTTTATTACTAACGTGTGATAAAACCCCTTTTCTTGAATTGTAATAAATAGTTTTCCATAGTTTAGGAGCATGTTTAGCCATTTGTTTGTAAGCGCCAGTTGTTGTCTTATTTAAAAATGGACTTATATATTCCATTAAATCAACACATCTAACCTCACAATTTCCGTAATAATGATCTTCAATATATGTTGTAATAGCGTTTGCTGCTGATAAATGACCACCACCATATTTTGCATATAATACTAAAACTTTTCGCATAAAATCCTTCTTTCTAATTAATAAATGTTTTATTTGATGAAATCATTTTACCACATAATAAAAGAAAAATGAATATTTTTTCAAAAATTGGAGAAAATTTAAAATTGAAGATGTGAAACATTTCGGGACGGTCTTAAAATGTTTCATTTTTGACACAAAACAAGACCGTTCCCAAATGTTTCAAATTAATAGAAAGGAAAGTAAAATGAAAAGAAGATTCTTAATAATTCTGGTAATAACACTTATTTTATCTACAATTATTATTTTAAATAATAAAGATAATAATTCCAACGCAGCAAGCAGTAGAACCACATCAGACGTCCAATTATTAGCAAGAGCAATAAACGGAGAAGCCAGAGGAGAAAGTTATGAAGGCCAAGTTGCGGTTGGAGCAGTAATTTTAAACAGAGTAAAAAATCCAAACTTTCCAAATTCTATAGCAGGAGTTATATATCAACCAGGTGCATTTACAGCTGTTTCAGACGGACAAATAAATGTGCCAATTGACCAAAACGCAACAGTAGTAAAGGCCGCCCAAGACGCCCTAAATGGCTGGGATCCAACAAATGGAGCAATATACTATTTCAACCCAAACACAGCAACAAGCTCATGGATATGGTCCAGACCATTTATCAAAACAATAGGAAAACATAGATTTTGCAAATAGTGCACAGCTGGGGACGCGTCCCCGCTGTGCAAAATGCACAACGAGGGACGGGTCAATCAAGCTGACGTGTCCCTGACTGTGCAAAATGCACAGTCGGGACGCGTCCCCAGCTGTGCAGAAGGAGGAAAAATGATAAGTTTAAAAGAAAAAGTATATGATTGGAAAGATAGGTTAAAAGATAGGCACATGCTAACATTGGTTGTAACGCTAATTGCAATTATTGTAGCACTAGGCCTATATACGTATAAAAAGCAAAGAGATTATCGCCAAGCATCGGAAAATGCTTATAATATGGCATTTTTTGAATTGGTAGATTATGTTGATAGCGTAGAAGTTTATTTAGCAAAAGCTTTAGTTTCAAATACACCGGAGCATGGTGCTGAAACACTAACATATGTGTGGAGAGAGGCAAATTTGGCACAAAGTTATTTAGCAAGGCTTCCAATAAACAGCAGTGAGCTAGAAAATACAGCTAAATTCTTAAATCAGGTAAGTGATTATAGTTATGCATTATCAAGAAAAAACATTGATAATCAGCCTCTAACACAGCAAGAACTAGACAACTTAAAAGAATTACATCAATACAGTGTTGACTTAAAAAACACATTAAATCAATTATCAGAAGATTTAAACAGTGGAAGAATCAGTTGGGGTGAATTAACTAAAAAAGCAGCTCCAGTGTTTGCACAAGAAGTAAGCAATGTTTCAAAAGAAAGCTTTAGCAATTTAGAAGAAAATTTTCATGAATATGCTGGCCTAATATATGACGGCGCATTTTCAGAACACATGACAAACCCAGAAAGAAAAGGATTAACTGGTGAAGAAATAGATGAAGAAACAGCAAAACAAAGAGCTATTGAATTTATAGGAAGCGATAATATAAAAGAAATAAATTCAAATGGATTAAACCAAAATGCAAATATACAAAGCTACGACTTTTCAGTTACAAGAAATGATGGAGACAATGCATGGATTTCAATTTCACAAAAAGGTGGTCATGTAGTTTTATATAATAGTAACAAAGATGTAAAAGCTGAAGTTTTAACTCAAGAACAAGCAAATGAAGTTGGACAAAAGTTCTTGGAATCTAGGAAAATATATAACATGAAACCAACATATTATTTAAAACAAAATGGAATTGTAACAATAAATTATGCATACACACAAGACAATGTAACAGTATATCCAGATTTAATTAAATTAAAAGTAGCATTAGATGATGGCGAGATTATGGGAATGGAAACATCAGGGTATTTAAATTCACATACACCAAGAGCGTTTGTAACACCAAAGATTTCACAAGATGAAGCTAGAAGCAAAATTAATAAAAATCTAGAAATCACCAGCGAAGGTTTAGCAATGATACCAACAGAATACCAAACAGAAATATTATGTTGGGAATTTAAAGGAAATGTAGAAGATAGACAGTTCTTAGTTTATATAAATGTAGAAACCGGAAAAGAGGAAGATGTTTTAGTTATACTAGATACACCAAATGGGACTATGACAATGTAATTTTAAAAAAGGATTTTTCAAAATTTTCCCAGCATAAAATGTCGAAAAAAATCAAACAATAAAAGTAATCCATTGGAATAATTTCTTCAATGGAAACGACACTGAAACTTTAGGAGGTATTTGTTATGTCTAGAAGAAATAGTGGACTAATGTCTGAAGATTTAAAAGTAGAGATAGCAAAAGAACTAGGAGTATATGAACAAGTAAAGCAAGACGGTGGATGGCAAAATGTGTCTTCAAAGAATTGCGGAAACATTGTAAAAAAAGCAATAGAAATTGCTAATAGAAAAGTGTAATGTAAAAGCTGATCATTTTTTATGTGATCAGCTTTTATTTACGGAAATAACCAATTCAAGAAATTACACATATATAAAATAACAAAAAACAACAAAATATTACATAAATGTAACTAAATTTTAATAAAAAAGTAATAAAACACAAAGTGAATATTTCCGCAGTGTTATAAAAAAAATACAGAATTTACAGTACTTGAAAAATTTTTTAAATATATCGATAATGAGTATAAGAAAATTAAATTTCAAGAAAGAAAAATATTGTGAGTGGGGGAAAACGAAAGATGGAAAGAACAAATTTAAGAATTACAGAAATCTTAAAAAGAATTATCTGCTTGGTAATAGTATTTGTAATGCTAGCAGGTAATTTTATTAGTCCAGTAAAAAGTTTTGCAGAAGAGATAAACAACACTGCAAATTTAACTGTAACTGAAGAAAACACAAACAAAGAAGAAAATGCAGAAGGAACAGAAGAAGGAGAAGAAGCAACAGAAGAAGATACAACTTCTGAAGAAGACACTCAAGCAAAAATTGAAGAAATTGAGGCTGCATTTGAAGCAAACCAAGTAAAGGAGCAAGCTAATAACAGCAATGCAAATGAAGATGCTGAAGAAAATCAAGAACCAACAGAGCAACAAGCTGCACCAGCTCAAACAAGAGGCTTAAAAAAATCAGCACCAGCACTTCGTGGAGCAAATACACAAGCTTCTCAAACAGCATCAAACAAAATTGAAGACAGAATAACTCCAGACAAAAAAGGTGAAGTAACAGTAAAAACAAAAAACGATGCATATGAAATTAATACATTCAATACAGAATTCGTATCAGGAGCAACAAAAGATGGAAACAATAATCTAGTATGGACACCAGATTCACCAGCTTCAGGACACGAGTTTAGATTTCGTATTAATTATGCTTTATCTGGATTAGGAGAACATCCAGCAGAAGCAATAAAAATCACAATACCAAAACAAATATTAAGAAATCGTAATGGAACTTTTGCAGATAAATACGAAATGTCATTACCAACAGACAAAGAATATGATGGAACAACAGAATTTGCATTTATAGAAAACGAAGACTATATCGTAATTTATAACCCAGACCCAGTAAAAGCAGCAGTTAATGGATATATAGAAGTAGCGTATAAAACAAATACATCAACAACAAATTATAGAGATTATGATAAAACAAATACTGATTTAGTTACAAATGGTGGAACTGCATCAGACCCATTCAATGCAGTTATAACAGTAAAAACAACAGTACGTGATACAGAAGATATATTAGCAAATACATCAGATGATAAAAATGTATTCATAGACACAATTGCTAAAATTCTAAGTACACAAAAATACCAACCAACATTATATAGAGAATGGAACAATTCATGGACAGCTGAAGTTCCAGCAGACAAAGACGATTACTATTACTTAGTATGGCAAGTTGTTACAAATATTCAAGCAGGAACACAACCTTACACATTCTCATTACAAGATACAATAACAAACTTAACAGAAGGAACAAACGCAGACGATTATCAATTTGTTGGATATAAATTATCAGGAGAGAGATATTATTCAGATAAAAACACAGATACAACAGCAAGCATAGGAACATCAAGAACAGATTATGTATTAACACGTCACAAAAAAGCAACATTCACAGGTATAAATTATCAATTAAAGAATACAGTAACAGCAACAGTAAATCCAATAGATCAAGTAGATCCAAGTACAAACGCAACATCATCAAATGTATTTAATTGGAAGTCAGAATTCACAGTTCCAACAGGACATTTTAATTTATTTAAATATGGAAACAATAGATGGAAATATGGAAAATGGGATTATGCAAATTATGATTTAGACAAATTACAAAGTGGAGAAGTAAATGAACTAAAAGGATTCAAATACTTAACAGAAACAGTTGGATATGCATATCCATGGACACTAAAAGAAGGTGGTTCTTCAACAAACCCAGAAGACTATGGATATAATCCAGTAACTTATGACACATGGGATGATACATTATACTTAGAAAATGACGAAAACCCAATGAATTATGAAGATTATTATTTAGAATATTTTACATACTCAATTAATAATTCAGATGCAAATTACGATGATTTTTATAACAAATTTAATATAACTTCAGCAACATATGCAAATGATGAAACAATAACATTCTATGGCAAATTTGCTGACGGACAAAGTTGGGTAGAAATTGGAACATTAAATTTAAATACAAAAGAAATAACATATAATGATACATATGTACAATCAATGACAACAGATAAAGTTACATTTAAAGAAGGAGTACATGCAACAGGATGGAGATATACAACATCAAATAAACATTATTATACAGACATAATTGTAACACCATATTATGTATTAACAAATTCAGATTATGTAATGGAAAAAATAGCTGATAAAGACAAAATTCAAATAAAAAATATTGTAAAAACAAATATAACAGATTATAAAAACGAAACAATATTTGAAGCGGAAAGAGAAGCAATAGACTATGCTAGAGTAACATATTATGACTCATATATTTCAAAAACAGTAGTAGCAGGATCAAACAACGTAGTAAAGAAAAAATATAATGTTACATGGAAAGTTAATGCGCATGAAACAGCAACAAGTGGAAATGGAGATACGGAATATATAAGACAAGATTCAGGAAAATTTTATGATTTAATTCCATCGGGTGGAGAAATTGATTTAAATAGTATACAGATTCAAACAGAAACAGGATTTTTACCAGAGAATGAATACACATATGAAGTAATACCAAATTATAATAATTCTGGAAGAACATTATTAATTATTAATATTGATGTACAAGCACAACATTTTAAAGTAAGTTATAAAACAGTTCATTCATGGGAAAGCATGCAAGACTTTGGAAGAAATGTATTAAACCCAGTAGCATATGAAACAGGAAATGAAAAAATTACAAAAGGATTCCCAGATAATGGTGGAAACTTAAGTGAAAATAATAAAGCATTATTTACAGACTTAGATAATACAACAGATGCAAATAAATTTATATATGCAGAAAAACCACATGATATAAATGCATTAACAGCAACAGTTTCAGGATTATACAAAAAAGTAAAGAGTGAAAAAGATACAGATTATAAATATGATGCTAGAGTTGAATCAAACGGAAAATATTCTTATCAATTACGTTACCAAAATACATTTATGAATAAATCAAAAAATCTAGTATTATTTGATAGTATCGAAAACTTTATAATAGTAGATTCAGATGCTGGAACAACTAAAAGAAGTGGCTGGAAAGGAACACTTCAATCAGTAGATGTAAGTCAATTAAGAAAAAAAGGAATAGATCCAGTAATATATATAAGTACAGTAGAAAACTTAGACTTAGAAGAACACAATGATTTATCTGACACATCAATTTGGACAAAAGCAACATTCTTAACAGATTTATCAGAAGCAAAAGCAGTTGCAATTGATGCATCAAAAGACACAAATGGAAATGACTTTATGATAGAACCAGGTGATTCAATTTCAGCAACATTGAATATGAAAGCACCTGCAGAAATAAGTGAACAAGCAGAACAAAATCCATATGCTTATAATAATGTATATTTAAAAGGTACATTGTTAGACAGTGAAGAAGAAGTAAGTGATTTCTTTATTCATCAAGATTATACAACAATAAAATATTATATAATTGCGGATGTATCACTTGTGAAAGTAAATGAAGAAAATACAGATGAAAAAATAAAGGGAATAACATTTAGATTATGGGGAACATCAAACTATGGAACGGATGTATACCAATATATAACATCTGATAAAAATGGTAAAATAACATTTAAAGATATAGAATTTGGAGAATATAAACTTCAAGAATATGAAGCAAATGATGACTGGTTTATGGATTACACAGAGCATCAAGTTAGAATTACAAGAAACAGAGAGATATATATAGATGACAATTTAGTTGCAAATGATGTACCGTTTGAAATAACTAATAAACCAAGAATTCATGCTGATGTATCATTTATAAAGAGAAATTTAGTTACAAAAGCTGGAATAGAAGGAGTAAAATTTAAACTATCAGGAACATCAGAATATGGAAATGAAGTATTAGCATATAAAATATCTGATGCAAATGGAGAAGTGAAATTTGAAGGATTAGAATATGGAACATATGAAATGACAGAAATTTCAGTACCTGATGGATATGTATTAGGAAATGACAAATGGAAAGTTATAGTTGACGAAAATGGAAATTATGACATACAAAAACAAATATTAGAAAAGGTAACTAGATCAGAAACAATAGAAAGAATAGAATATGAAGATGTTGTTAAATATTCACATACACCTAATATAAATGATAGTGGATATGCTTCTAACAATTATGGAAATAATTTATCAAGAACTGATACTGTAACTATACCTGGAGCTGAGCAATTAGAAGTTACAGTATATTATAGTACGGAAAGTACAAGTTATGATTGGCTAGGTGTATATGGAAATAATGTAGCATATCCAAGCGCTAGTAATATAAGTAGTTCAATATCTGGAAAATTAGGAGGAGGAAAGCAAAGTTATAGTACAGTTAATAGCAGTGGATATCAAAATGCGTGTAGTAAATATACAACAACCGTTTCAGGAAATACTGCCAAGTTTTATTTTAAAAGTGATAAATCAGGAAACTATTATGGATATTATGCAGTAATAAGTGCAAAAAATGTGCCAGTAACTAAATATGATACTAGAACGTGGAAAGAAACTGTAGAAAGATATGAATCTATATATGATAGAGGAAATTATTCAATTTATAACGAACCATTACATGACTTTAGATTTATAAAAAAAGATGAATACAGTGGTGAAAATATTGCAGGAGCAAAATTTAGATTATACGGAGTTTCAGATTATGGAAATAGAGTTGATGAGCAAGCAACATCTAGTTCTATTGGATTTGTTGAATTTACACGCTTAGAGTCAGGAACATATATCTTACAAGAAACATATGTACCAGAAGTAACAGATGCTCAAGGAAATACAATTAGTTATATATTAAACGATAATAAATATATAGTTAATATTGAAAAAGATAAAACGGTAACTATTAATGGAATAAATAAAAATGAGTACGGTGAGTATGTATTTTATAATAAACGCAATAAAGGTCAAATAACAATTACAAAAAAATGGGTTGATCAAAAGAATAATGATCAAAGAATAGAGCCTGTGGTACATATAAGTAATAATAAGCCAGATGCACCTGAAAGAGTGCAATATATAAGGAATAATTATAGTAGTAATTCTGGTCCATTATATTATCTTACGAATAGTGTTTTGGGATATAGATCTTATATAACTGGCTCATTTGCAAGGAATACACAATTAGATGAAGATGAGGTTAAAGCATTAAATGCAAAACGTATTGATATTGATTACGCAAATAATGATGCAAAATATAAGATTTATGCTTGGATTGACAATGAAGGTAACTGTTGGTGGTGGAGTAATGCAGATGTGATTAAAATGACTAATGATTCAAATCTATTGTTTTATTTTATGGAAAAGGTTCAAAGTGTTGATTTATCAGGGATAGATACTGAAGAAGTTACTAATATGAGTCAAATGTTTAGGGAGTGTTCTAATTTACAGGAAGTAAATTTAAGTGGATTAAATACAAGAAATGTAACAGATATGTCTTATATGTTTTACGGATGTAGAAGTTTAGCTGCTATAGATGTAAGTTTATTTGATACAAGTGATGTAACTAATATGGAGCTTATGTTTGGAAGTTGTTTCAATTTAACAGAATTAGATTTGAGTTCATTTGATACAAGTAATGTGACAAATATGCAATATATGTTTGGTAACAAGAACTGGGGTGGATGTAGAAGTTTGGCTGCTTTAGATTTGAGTTCATTTGATACGAGTAATGTAACTAATATGCAAGGTATGTTTACAGGATGTAGTAGTTTAAGGGAATTAAATTTGAGTTCATTTGATACAAGTAATGTAACTAATATGATAGGTATGTTTTGCGGATGTAGTAGTTTAAGAGAATTAGATTTAAGTTCATTTAATACAAGCAATGTGACTAATATGTCTTACATGTTTAGCTTATGCAGTAGTTTAACAGAATTAGATTTAAGTTCGTTTGATACAAGTAACGTGACAAATATGAGTAGCATGTTTGGAAGGAGTCCCTATAGTGCAGATGGTGGATGTAGTAGTCTTATAGAATTAGATTTAAGTTCATTTAATACAAGCAATGTGACAAATATGTCTCAGATGTTTTATGATTGTAGTAATATAGAAACAATATATGTCGGATCAGATTTTGTAACATCAAGGGTATCATCTAGTAACGGCATGTTTGGAAATGATACAAAATTAGTTGGTGGAAATGGAACAACGTATAGTTCTTCATATACAGATATAACATATGCACGTATAGATACACCAGGAACACCAGGGTATTTCACAGAAAAAATACCTTCATCAGGTGCATTAAATAATAATGTATTAATAGCTGATAATTTCATAGGTATTTCAAAACTGAACAATATAAAAACTCAAATAGAATACACATATTTAAATCCAAAAATAGAATTATTAGCGCCAGAAACTGGTAGTGGTGATGAGCAAAATAATTCATCAGAAACAATAACATATTCAACAGCAGAAACAAATTATGATGACGAAGGCAACGAAGTTCATTGGGTAAAAAATGGAGATACATGGACATATACTTTCTATGTTGATGATCCAAATGCAACATGGTATGTATGGGAAGATGAGATGGAAGGATATCAAACAAATTATAGTTTATGGACTCCAGGAACAGTAGAAAATCAAGGAGCAACAATCATAAATTATACACCACAAAGAAAGAAAGCAGTTGCATTAGATTTTGGTAGTTTATCAATTACAAAAACTCTAATTCAAAGAGGAGAAACAGATGATGTTACATTAACATCTGATGATGATAATACAAAATTTATGTTTACAGTAAAATTAAGTGCTCCAGCAGGAGAAGAAGAAAAAATCAGTGGAACAAAAGTATTTGGAGATTATGTTTTCAAAGATGGTGTATGCAATGTTCCATTAAAAGCTGGAGAAACAGTAACAATAAATGGAATTCCAAAGAAAATGACATATGAAGTTACAGAAAGTGAAATTGAAGGTTATGAAACATTTGCAGGAGCAACAGGAACAATTGTTAAAGATCAGATAAGTACAGTTGAAGCAGTTAACTACATACCAATTCCTGATGGAAGTGTGACTCCACAACCACAAGTGCCATTAACAAGTTTCACTATAGCAAAACAAGTTATTGGAAATGGTGAGGTTGATGAAGCTTATAATATTGAGATTTCATTAGATAATTTACAGCCAGATACAACATATACATTGTCTAATAATGAAACATTCACATCAGATTCAGTTGGTTCAGCAAACGTATCAATAGCATTAAGAAACAATGAATCAGTAACAGTGCAAAATATTCCAGTAGGAGCAAAATATAAAGTATACGAACATGCAGGAAATTACATATCATCATATGCAATAACAGATGCAAACAATGCAGGTATGATTAACAACACTGCAAAAAATAACACAAAAGAAAACAAAGATTTATCAACAAATACAGAAACAGCAGATGAAGGTGAAGATATAACAATCACATTTACAAATAAGAGAATAGTAACACAAAACTTAAAAGTACAAAAAGTAGTAACAGATCCAGAAGATACAAACAGCTACATATTTGAAATTGAATTTGCTAACTTAGAAGAAGGAACATCATTTAATTCAACAGTTGGAAAAATTGATGAAGAAGATGGAAAAGCTTATTTAACAATTTATCTAGCTGGTGGAGAAGAAGCAGAATTCTATAATGTACCAGTTGGAACAACATATACAGTAAAAGAATTAGCTTCAAGTGCAATTGCTTCATATACAGTAACAGACGCAAATGGTACAAACCAAATAGTAAGTGATTCAAAGGCAAATACAACAGCAAAAAAAGCTTTAAGTACAGAAAGAGAAACAGTAAATCAAGGTGAAGAAGTTACAGTAACATTCATAAATGATACTGTAAATCAAGAACCAGATAATGTTTCTGCAAGTTTAGGAGTTACAAAAAATGTTATTGATAAAATGGGAGAAAAAGTTGATGATTGTGGTGAAACATTTACATTTGAATTAACAACTGATAATGAAGAAAATCCAATGCCAGAAAAAACAACAGTAACAATAAAAGGAAATGGAACAGCAAGCTTTGGAACAATAACATTTAATGAAACAGGAACATACACATATACAGTAGTAGAAAAAGCAGGAGACAATGAGGACTGTCAATATGATAATTCTACATATACTATTACGTATGAAGTAACCAACGTGGAAGGATTATTAGAAATAACAAAAATAGTTAAGAAAAATGGATTTGAAAGTGACGTGGTAGAGTTTACTAATATCGTAGAAAAAGAAGAAGAACTTGTACCAGTAGACCCAGATGTACCAGTTGATCCAGACCAACCGGTAGTTCCAGATGAACCAGTAAATCCAGACGAGCCAACAGATCCAGAAGAACCAAGCAACCCAGATGACAAGAAAGAAGAGCCAGAAAATGAGGACAATGGAAATGTAGAACCAGAAAAAGAAGAAACAAAACCAGAAGAAAACATCAAACCAATTGGTCCACAAACTGGAGATAAAGTAATAATGATAATGTCAATCTTAGTTGTTGCAGGATTAGTATTTGTAATAACTTTCAAGAAAAGAAGAAAATAGAGTGACACATTTGGGGACGGACATAGAAATGTTGAAAATAAGAAAGCGAGAGTTTTACTTAGTTAGAGTAAAGCTCTTGCTTTTTGCTTTGTATTAATTGTTTTATTGTAGTGGTTGTAAAATATCGATTTATGTCATAAAGTGGCGAACGATTTTTCTTGATATGTAGGGAGTTTTTGCGTATAATAAGTATATAAAATTTATATAAATTTTCAAAATCTAATGAATTAATTCTTACAAATGATTAATTAATCTAATAAAGTTTTCTAAATATTTTTATTCAATAATAATTATCAATCTGGCACATCTGCCACAAAATCAAAGAAAGGAGCAACTTATGGGTGAAAAGGTAAAATTATTAAATCTAACAAATGATTACATTTTTAAGCGTACATTTGGTTATAAAGAAAGTGGGGAGGTGACAAAAGTATTCTTAAGAGATATTTTGCTTGATGATATAAGTTCAATAGAGTTAAATAATAAAACAATAACAGAAAAAGAGTTAATGGATGATAAAGTTGGAATTATGGATATAAAAGCAGTAATAAATGGAAATACAGAATGTGATATAGAAATGCAAATAGTTAATAAACATAATATAGAAAAAAGAATATTGTTTTATTGGGCAAAAATGTATACTCAAACCATAAAAGAAGGTGAGCAATTTAATGAGTTAAGAAAATCAATATGCGTGTTAATTGCTGACTTTGAATTAGATGGGTTAAAAGAAATAAAAAAATACATAACAAAATGGAATATAAGGGAAGAAGACTACAAATCAGTTATATTGACAGACGTTTTGGAAATTGTTATAATTGAGTTACCAAAGTATAGAAAATATGCTAAAAAAGAGAAAAGAAACAATCTGAATCTTTGGTTAGAATTTTTTGAAAATCCAGAGGTGATAATTATGGCAAATGAGAATGATAGCAAAGAAATAAAAGAAACAAAAAATGCTATAAAAGATGCACAAGAGAACTTAGAAAAAATCAGCCAAGACGAGCATGAACAATATTTAGCAGAATTAAGAGAGAAATATATAAGAGATCAATTTGCAGTGCAAGAATATGGGTATATAAAGGGAAAAGAAGAAGGTATTGAGCAAGGTATTGAACAAGGAAAAAAACAAAGTAAAAAAGAAATAGCAAAAAAACTATTGGCTGAGGGAATGGATATTGAAACAGTTGCTAGAATAACAGAATTAACTAAAGAAGATATTATAAAAAATCAAGAGAATAAATAAATTCTCTTGATTTTTTGTTGATTTATTAAAATAAGTATTATAGAATACAGTAGACGAATATAATCTAACAGGAGGATTATTAATGGAAATAAAAGTAAAAGATATAATTGAAATATGCAATGGAAAATTAGTTTCAGGTGATGAAAATATAGATTGTAATAATTTTTCTAAAGATACAAGAACAATAGAAAAAGATGATGTTTATGTAGGAATTAAAGGTGAAAACTTTGATGGAAACACATTATATAAAGAAGCATTAGAAAAAGGTGCTAAAGCATGTATTTTACAAGGAATTGAAGTTGACGAAAACGTAATTAATGAGTATTCAGATAGAGCAATCATAATGGTTGATGATACAATTAAAGCTATACAAAAGGTGGCTTCTTACAAAAGAGATTTATACAATATTCCAGTAATTGCAATTACTGGAAGTGTTGGGAAAACAAGCACAAAGGATATTATTGCAAGTGTTGTAAGCAGACAATACAAAACTTTGAAAACACAAGGAAATCTAAATAATCATATTGGTGTCCCATTAACAATTTTAGGACTTAAAGATCATGAAGCAATGGTTGTAGAAATGGGCATGAATAATTTAGGAGAAATTAGTGTTTTATCTAAAATTGCTAAGCCTAATATAGCAGTAATTACAAATGTTGGAACATCTCACATTGGTAATTTAGGTTCAAGAGAAAATATCTTGAAGGCTAAATTAGAAATATTAGATGGTTTAAAAGATGACGGAGTTTTAATCATTAATAATGATAATGATATGTTAAATGGGTGGTATAATAAGCATTTAAATAATGTTAAAGTAGTAACTTATGGAATTGAAAATCCAAGTGACTATATGGCAAGTGATATTATATTAGAAGAAAACGGAAGCAAATTTTCAGTTAATATTGAAGGAAATGCCGAAGAAATGTATGTTCCAGTTGGTGGTCAACACTTCGTTTATAATGCTTTATCTGCAATAGCAGTAGCAAAAGAAATCGGAATTCCAGACAATAAAATAAAAGAAGGAATTGAGAAATTTGAATTAACAAAAAGCAGAATGGAGCTTATTAAACTTGAAAATGATGTAACAATTATAAATGATTGTTATAATGCAAATTATGATTCAATGAAAGCAGCCATTGAATATTTAGCTAAAACAACTGCAAACAGAAAAATTGCAATTTTAGGAGATATGCTTGAACTTGGTGAATTCTCAAATGATTTACATCAGAAGGTTGGAGAAGAAGTAGCCAAAAATAAAATAGATGTTTTAATTACTGTTGGTGAAATGGGAAGAGTAATATCAAATACAGCAAGTAATTTTGGAATAGAATCTTATCAACTTAATAGCAATGTCGAAGCAGTAGATAAAGTTAAAGAAATTATTAAATCTGGCGATATAGTTTTAGTTAAAGCATCAAACGGAATGAAATTTAAAGAAATAGTTGAAGGTTTAAAATAATAGGGAGGATAAAAAATGAGTAAAATGAAATTAGCAGTTATATTTGGAGGAATGTCAACAGAACATGATGTTTCAAATGTTTCTGGAACATCAGTATTAAAACACTTAAATAAGGATAAATATGACATTACACCAATCTATATAGATAAAGAAGGAAATTGGTTTTTATATACAAAACCATTAAATGAAATTGATATTTTAAAAGTTGGAGAACAACCACAAGAGTTAGAAAAATTAGAAAATCCAATTGAAACTTTAAAACAAGTTGAAGTTGTTTTTCCAGTTTTACATGGATTATATGGAGAAGATGGATCAATTCAAGGTTTATTTGAATTATTAAATCTACCATATGTTGGATGTAGAGTTTTAGGTTCATCAATTTGTATGGATAAAGCATACACAAAAGTTGTATTAGAAAAAGCAAAAATAAATCAAGTTAAGCATGCATATGTAAGAAAATTTGATGATAAATATATATTTGTTGATGATGAATTTAATGAAAGCATTTTAAAATTAGAAGAAGTTAGTGAAAAAGTAATCGATAAATTAGGATTACCAGTATTTGTTAAACCATCAAATTCAGGTTCATCAGTAGGAATTAACAAAGCATCTAATAACGAAGAATTAGCTAAAGCAATAGAGTATGCAAGTCAATTTGATAAGAAAATTATTATAGAAGAAGGAATAAATGCAAGGGAAATTGAATGTGCAGTTATTGGTAATGAAGATGTTGACGCTTCATGCGTTGGCGAAATTTTACCTGCTGAAGAATTCTATAGCTTTGATGCTAAATATAACAATGCAGAATCAAGAGTTGAAATTCCAGCAAATATTGAACCAGAAATTTCAGAAGAGATAAGAAGAACAGCTAAAAAAGCTTTTAAAGCATTAGATTGCAAAGGATTATCAAGAGTAGACTTCTTTGTTGAGAAAGAAACAAAGAAAATCTATTTAAATGAAATTAATACAATGCCAGGATTCACTACAATAAGCATGTATCCACAACTTTGGGAAAAATGTGGAAAACCTTATTCAGAATTGCTTGATGAGTTGATAAAAAATGCATATAATTTTAAAAAATAGATTAACAAACAAAAAATTCTATGATATAATATCGACAAATGATAAAAATTAGGGGGACGTTCAATGATTTTTAAAGATTATTATAAAATACTAGATTTAGAATCAAATAAAGTAACAGCTGAACAAATTAAAGTTGCATACAGAGAACAAGCAAAGAAATATCACCCTGATGTTAATGTAGGTAATAAAAACGCAGAGGAAAGATTTAAAGATATAAATGAAGCATATAGAGTTCTTTCAGAAGCTAATGCAAAAAGAAAATATGATAGAATGTGGAACAATTACGTAGGAAAAAGAAAAGCAAAAGCTGAAGCTGCTTCAGGACAAGGAAAAACATCAATTGTTGGTGATTTCTTTAATATGTTTTTCGGATCAATTGACAATAAGAAGATGGAAGCTAGAACTACAACATCAAAAAATGGAAATGTTGCTAAAAAAGGTGAAAATATAGAAACTGAAATTACAATTTCAATTAAGGATGCTTTTAATGGTGCATATAAGAAAATTTCTTTAAGAACTGTTAATGGTACAATGAGAAGTTTTGACGTAAAAATTCCTGCAGGGATTCAAAACCATGAGAAAATTAGATTAATTGGACAAGGTAAAAAAGGTGAACATGGTGGAAAAAACGGAGATTTATTTATCAAAATTAATATTGAAGACGATCCTAATTATAAGTTAATAGGATATGATTTATATAAATATTTACCAATAACACCATGGGAAGCAGCTTTAGGAACAAAAGCTAGTCTTTCTACAATTGATGAAGATGTAAATGTAATAGTTCCAAAAGGAACCCAAAGCGGGGAATTAATCCGTATTGGAGGAAAAGGCTACAAAGACGGAAAAGGAAGCAGAGGAGATTTAGTAGCTGAAGTAAAAATTATGGTTCCAACAAATATGAGTGAAAAAGAAGCTGAATTATTCAAGGATTTAAGCGAGGTTTCAAAATTTGAGCCTAGAACTATGAAATTAAAATAAGCAAAGAGACAATTTGGTGACGTGTACCAAATTGTTTTTTTTGACCAAATCGGGGACGGACTCATTTTGGGCCAAAAGTTCACATAAAAGCATTGACAACACTAAAAAAAAATAGTATAATAAATAGTGTAATTATATACAAAAGAGTAACTATGATAAGAATTCATAGGAGAGGGGTGTATGGTATATGGAAAGCTTACAAGGTAAGCACTTTAGTATTACAGATCCAAAGAATGTAAATACTGTTATATATCAAGTAAATAAAACAGACAAGAAAGAGGTTTTAAATGGTGCACCAAAGTTCACACTTGAAAGATTAGAGTACGCTGAAGAGCTTAGAGACAATGCATCAAGAAAGACTTTCTTTGTTGATGATCCTAAAGATGAAGGAAATCAACTTGTTATTTTATCATTTGCTAACAATAAAGTTGTTGTTAACATGGGTGTTTTACAAGATGATAAAGTAAAAATTTCTAAAAAACCTATGCCTGTTAAATTTGATACACTTTATTCTGAAAACGAAACAGTGTTTAAAGAATTTAAATATACACCAAACTTACAGAGACCAATTTCTATTATTGATCCTGTAACAGCAGAAGAAATAAAACCAACATTATTTTTTGATAAAGAAACAAATGAAGTCAAAGGTAAAATAGCATTGGAACCACAAAAACCATATTTTGCTTTTGAGATTAGAGAAGATAAAAAATTTAGAACTTAGATTCTAAAAATTATTGAAAAAAGAGAGGAGAATTGCGATGAATAGTACAAGTGTAAATTCATCAAAAACTTCAAAGGAAGTTAAACAAAACCAAATTAGAGTAGTGGGAGGACCATTAAGTATAGTAGAAAAAGGTAAAGAATATTCTATAGAAATGAATCCAGAATATTTAATTGATTTTTCTACACCTATGATGGATTTAACAAAATCTGTTGGAACTTACACAAAAAATGGTAATACAAGAACAGATAATGCAACTGGAACAAAATATGTAAAATCATCAAACGGAAAAATTAAAGTTGTAAAAGCTCAAGAAAGAGATGCAAGATAGTATCTACTTAAAACTAAACGCATAAGAAAAGAGGGAACTTTATATGAGTAAATTTAAAAGTTTCATGGAAAAGTTAAAAAAGAATATATTTGCGTATCTAGTAGTATGGTTAATTTTAGCCATACTACTTGTTGCGCCTGTGACATATACATTAACAAATGCTAGGCTAGAGGGTATTACAGCATTAGAAGGCTTATCTATGCATATCTTAGATAACTTTCTAAAATTCCCAATAACCAAAGTATTTGGAGACACATATCTAAATGATTATCTAAATGGATTAAAATATTTTTCACTAATTTACTTTATCATCATGTGCTATGCAATTTACAAAACACTTCCAAAAAGTGCATATGACAAAATTGAGCATGGTTCAAGTGATTGGTGTAGACCAGGTGAACAATATAAAATTTTAAGCAAAAAAGATGGTTTGATTTTAGCAAAGGAAAACTATCTACCAATAGATAAAAAAGGAAATGTAAACGTTCTTATTGTCGGTGGTTCAGGTTCTGGTAAATCTGCAACATACTCAAAACCAAACGCATACCAAATGCTTGGTTCATACGTATTTACAGATCCAAAAGGTGAATTATACGACGATACAGCGGGTTATTTAAAATCACATGGATATGACATAAAAGTATTGAATTTAGTAAATCCAGCAAACAGTGATGGATACAATCCATTAGCACATATAAGTAGCGAACTTGATGTAGACGTCATTGCAAATACAGTAGTAAAAGGGCAAAAATCAGAGGGCGGTTCATCAGATCCATATTGGGATGACATGGCTGAAATGCTATTAAAAGCATTAATTTATTACTTAATTGCAGTTCGTCCACCAGAAGAACAAAACTTAGCTAGCTGCGCAGAAATGGTAAGGGCAGCAAGTAATAATGGTGGAAACAACTTATTATCAGAAATGATAAGTGTTTTACCTTATGACCATCCAGCTAGAATGTATTATAAATCTGTAGAATTAGCTTCAGAAAAAACATATAGTTCAATTTTAAGTTCATTGCAATCAAAATTAGGTAAATTTGATTCAAAAGAAATAGCTGAAGTAACATCAACAGATACAATAAATTTTGAAGATATTGCAACAAAGAAAACAGCATTATATGTAATTTCATCAGATACACATACAGCATATGATTTCTTATTAACAATATTCTTCTCACAAATGATTCAACAATTATATGATTTTGCTGATAAAAATGGAGGGAAATTGCCTATACCATGCTTCTTCATATTAGACGAGTTTTCAAACATAGGTAAGATTCCAGATTTTGATAAGAAAATTTCAACATCAAGAAGTAGAAAAATATCATTCAGTGTTATTCTACAAAACTTAGATCAATTGGAAGCGATATATGAAAAATCACACGAAACAATAATTGGTAACTGTGATACTCACGTATTCTTGGGAAGTAACTCATTTAAAACAGTAGAATATTTCTCTAAGGAACTTGGAGAAAAAACAATAAAAAGAAAAAGTGACTCGGTTAATAAAGATAAACATGGTAAGAAGACAGGAAAAAGTGAGTCAGAGCAATTATTTGCGAGAGCTTTAATGACACCAGATGAATTAAGACGTATGCCAGATAATGACTGTATTATTTTTGAAAAAGGATTAAAACCAATAAAAGCAAAGAAATTCTGGTACTTTGAAACACCAATGTTAAAAGCCATGAACAAAGTAAAATTAAACCACAACGACTTCAATGTTGGAGATAGAGGAGTTTGGAGAAAATTCAATCCAAACAATCCATACACAGACAATCAAGTCAGTGGAGGAAATGATTTAAAAGTAGAATCTCTAGATGACTTATTTGATGAAGAAATTGAAAACGACAACACAGATTTATTATTACCAAAAACAGAAGAAAGTGCTCCATCAGATTTAGATATCCAAAAAGAATTAGAAGCAAAATTTGACGAATTATTCGGACCTTTAGTTGATTAAAACTAAAGGTTTTTCTTTTTGATACTTTGGGTGACACATTTGGTGACCCATTTGGTGACCCATTTGGGGACGGACTCATTTTGGGACATTTTTGACACATATGGGGACACTCTTAGTATTTAGAGTGAGATTTCAAGACCGTCCCTTTTTGTGTCATTTTTGACCCAAATTGAGTCCGTCCCCAAATGTGTCATTCAAGATAAAATTTTTATTGACTACCACCATATTTTTGTGATATAACTGATAAGTAACAAAAGTTAAAAGGAGAGTATGATATGAAATTTGTACATATAGCAGATATGCATTTTGATACATCTTTTACCACGTTGACTAATAAGGCTAATTTAGGCGATACAAGACGTTTAGACCAAAGATTAGCGTTTAATAAAGTGATAGATTATATAAAAGAAAACAAAATCCCTTATTTATTTATAGCAGGGGATTTTTATGAACATGAATATATTCGTTTGAGTACAATCGAATATATTAACAATTTGTTTACAGAGATACCAGATACCCAAGTTTTCATTTCTCCAGGAAATCATGATCCTTACATAAAGGATTCATTTTACAACAAATATTACTGGAGTGAAAATGTGCATATTTTTGATGCCAAATTATCAGTGTTTGAACAAGAAGACATTGATGTTTATGGCTATGGTTTCGATGATTTTTACTACACAAATTGTGACTTGGGAAATACAGAGATAAAAAATCCAGACAAAATAAATATATTAGTTGCACACGGAACATTAAATGCATCTAATACATTAGAAAAAGAGTATAACCCTATTTCTGAAAAAATGCTTGAAGATAAAGGGTTTGATTATGTTGCACTAGGACACATTCACAAATTAGATTACAATACAAAACCAAATCAAAGAATTGTTTACCCAGGTTCAACAGTTTCTATGGGATTTGATGAGCTTGGCGAACACGGAATGATTGTTGGAAATATTGAAAAAGATAAAATTGAGCTTGAATTTGTTCCAATTGATAACAAAGAGTTTGTTGTTAAAGAAATTGATGTAACAGACACGCTTGATTTAGAAGAACTTGCAACAATTATAAACAGCATAGAATTTTCTGAAAATATTTATTACAAAATTTCTTTAATAGGTAGAAGAAATTTTGAAATTGATTTATACAAGCTTAATAAATTATTAATAAACGGTAACATTATTAAAATTAAAGATTACACAAAGTTAAATTACGATTTAGAAAAAATATCTAAAGAAAATACTTTAAAAGGATTATTTGTAAAAGAAATTCTTCAAAAAATGGAAGAAAATCCACAAGATGAAGAAATATTGCAAAATGCTTTAGATATAGGATTTGAAATATTAGATAAATAAAGATGTTGAAATACAAAATTTAGTAAAAAAGATGGAGTGATATACTTGAAGATAAAGAATATAAAGGTCAATTCTTTTGGTAATTTAGCAGACAAAGATATAGAATTGTCTGATAATATAAATATTATATATGGAAAAAACGAGGCAGGAAAATCAACACTTTTGAAATTTATAACAAATATGTTTTATGGAACATCAAAAAATAAAAAAGGAAGAATTTTTTCTGATTTTGATAGATATAAGCCATGGGGCAGAGAAGATTTTTCTGGTAAATTAAAATATGAATTAGATAATGGTGAACAGTTCGAAATATTTAGAGAGTTTGCTAAGAAAAATCCGAAAATTTACAATAGCAATTTAGAGGATATTTCAAAACAATTTAGCATTGATAAAAACTTGGGAAATCAATTTTTCTATGAGCAAACTAAGGTAGATGAACAAACCTTTTTATCAACAATTGCATCAATGCAGCAAGAAGTAAAGCTAGAAAAAGGATCTCAAAATTCATTAATTCAAAAGATGGCAAATATTGCCGGGACTGGTGAAGATAATGTTTCTTATAAAAAAGCAATTGATAAATTATACAAAAAGCAATTAGACGAAGTTGGAACTTACAGAAGTACTGGAAAACCAATAAATATTGCTCAAGGAAAATTAAATGATTTAAAAAATAAGAAACATGAATTAATGGGATATAAAAATTTAAAATATGATTTTGAAGAAAATAAATTAGCGGTTGAAGAAGAAATTGTTCAAGATGAATTAAAATTAGAAATATTAAAAAAGCTTAAAAAAATAAATGACAAAGAAATATTAGAACATGAAAAATTGCACTACAATGTAGACATGATAAAAAAAGATGAAATGCAAATCCTTGAATTAATAAATGAAAAGAATAATGTTCTAAATGATAATGATATTGAAAGTGAAGAGGTTTTGGTAAACGATTACAATGAAAAGATCAATTCTTTAGAACCAATGGAAAGAATTAAATTTGAAAAACCAAAAATCGATTTAAAGAAATATGTTTTCATGACAATTTTAATAACAATAATTAATGTTTTATTATTTATTTTTATTAAGCAAATACCATTAAAATTTGTGGGCTTGCTTGGTTATATAATAGTTATTGCAATGTATTTTATTGAAAAAAATAAAATTGAAGATGAACATTTAATCAAGCAAAATAAAGCTGATTTAAATAAAAAGGTAGAGGAAAATAAAAAGCTTCTAGTATTTGAAAAAAATAAAAAAGTGCTTGAAGAAATTAATATAATTAATGCTAAGATAGAAGTATTCGAAAATGATAAAAAGAATCAATTAAAAATCATGGAGGAAACAAAAGAAAGAATTCAAAGTTTATCTGACATTGAAAAAGAAAAGTTGAAAAATACATATAGAACAAAAGTTGATATTTACGAAATCAACAAACTAATCAATGCAGCAGATACAAATGCTAAATTAGAAGAAATTCAAAATGAAATTAATGATAAAAAATTGGAATTACACAGAATTGAATTAAACAAAAACAACATTATGCCTCAACTAGAAGACTTAGCACAAATTGAAGAAGAGCTAGTAAGCACAGAGGAAGAATATGATGGATTAATGAAGAAAAATAATTCAATTATAGTTGTTAAACAAGCTTTAGAAGATGCTTACGAAAAAATGAAAAGTAATGTAACACCAAAATTTACAAACAGTTTATCAGAAAACATTGCTAAAATTTCAAACAACAAATACAACAAAGTAGCAATAAATGACGAAAACGGAATGATGGTAGAGTTAGCATCAGGAGAATACGTACCAGCCGAAAGACTAAGCTTAGGAACAATCGATCAACTATACCTATCACTAAGACTATCAATGAACACAGAAGTATCAAACGAAAACATGCCGGTAATTCTAGACGAAGCCTTCGCATACTACGACGACGACAGACTAGAAAACATCCTAAAATTCTTAGCTGACAACTACAAAGACAAACAAATCATCATCCTAACATGCACAAACAGAGAAGAACAAATTTACAACAAACTAGGATATCAATTTAATAAAGTAAGACTATAATGCACAGCTGGGGACGCGTCCCCGCTGTGCATTTTGCACAATCGGGGACAGGTGACACATTTGGGGACGGACTCATTTTGGGTCAAAAATGTCCCAAAATGAGTCCGTCCCCAAATGTGTCACGTCCTAAAACAAAGCATTACCACATATATTTAAATGTGGAGGTTTTATATGAAAAATGTTTTAAAAATAGTGCTTGTAATAATTGGAACGATGGTAGGAGCAGGGTTTGCTTCAGGGAAAGAGATTTATTCTTTCTTTTTTGTTTACAAATACGCTCGGGTTTATTGGAATGATTGGTTCAAGCTTAATAATTGGTGTGACAATATATAAAGTTTTAAAAATAAGCCAAGTCAATAAAATAAATACATATCAGGATTTCTGCAATTTAATTGGAAATAAAAAACGCGTGAATTTTTTAAGTAACAACATTGCAGTTATACTTAACAATGTAGTAAATATTTTTTTGCTAATCACATATTTTGTAATGATTGCAGGATTTTCAAGCTTTATGAAACAGGAATTTAATTTAAATGGATTTTTTGCAAGTACAATTATTATTGTTACATGCTATTTTATTTTTTTAAGAAATGTAAGTGGTTTAATTAAAATTAGCAATTATTTAATTCCAATTTTAATTGCTTTTATATTTTATATTTCACTTAAAAATATAGACTTTATTAATAATTATAATAATATTTTCATTTATCAACTCAATAATGCAACATCAGCTATTGCAATCTTTTCAAACAATTTTGCAACTATAAATCTAATAATTAAGGCTCTAGTAAAATCAGTACTTTATGCAAGTTATAATTGCATAATTTTAATACCAGTTTTAATAACTCTAAATTCCAAAATTAAATCCAAAAACAATATTATCCCAATTGTAATAGCAAGCACACTTATACTAACACTTTTAAGCTTTGCAATTTATAACATCTTATTACAAGGAAATGTAGAACAATTTAATTTAGAAATGCCAATTATAGGCATAGTAAAAAAATATGGATTAATTTATAAAAACGCATATTTATTAATAATAGGTATTTCAATTTTCACAACAGCAATTTCAAGTGGATGTGGATTCTTAAACAACTGCAGTAAAGATGAAAAAACATTCAAAAGAAACCTGATTTTAATGTCAATTTCAGCAATTTTTTTATCACAAATTCCATTTTCAACTTTAGTAAATTTGCTATATCCTGTTTTAGGTATAGTTGGAATATTTGAGATAATTGTAATTTTTCTGTGAAAACCTTGCAAAAATTAGTAAAAACTGGTATAAATTTGATATAAAGAATAAATAAATCAAAAGAGGAACAAAATTATGAAGTTATTAGAATTTAAGCAGTTTAATAATTCTGAAGAACCAAAATCCTTAAACAAAATGAAAGTAATAACTGTAGCAGCAATTTCAGTAGTAATTTTAATTGGTATAATTATAGGAATAGTTTATAAAAACAACCAAACAGTAAGAGACTTTATGGATCAATATTTGTTTTTTAAACACGTTAAAGATAGTGATTTACCATCAATTAGCATTGAAGACGACAAAACAGTTTTCACATACGCATTCAACAATTATGTTGCCATTTTAGGCAACAATAAACTGAAATTATACAATTCATCAGGTAAAGAAACAGAATCTTTCGATGTAAATATAAGCTCACCAATTTTTGCATCACAAGATAATTACTTAGTTGTAGCCGAAAAAGGACAACAAAAAGTATACTTATTTAAAGATAAAAAAATGGTTTGGGACAAGAATGTTGAAGGGCAAATCTCAAGAGTAAATGTAAATGAAAATGGATATGTATCAGTCGTAGTATCTGGTACAAGTTATAAATCAGTTATAGCAACATATTCAGAAAACGGAACAGAAGTGTTTAAAACATTTTTATCAAATACAGTTGTTATAGATACAGATATATCAAAAGATAACAAGTATTTAGGATTCTGCGAAATGGATTTATCTGGAACTGTTATAGAATCGAAAGTAAAAATAATTTCAATAGACAAGGCAAAACAAGACCCAGCAAACGCAATTATTTATACATATGAAATTCCAGTTAACTCATTAGTAACCAACATAGAATTCCACGATAAAGATGAACTTATATGTTTATGTGATAAAAATGTATATTCTTTAAAAAATGGAAACTTAAATCAATTAGCTGAAATAAATGAAAATGACGTTACGTTTAGTGGAATTAGTTTATCAAAAAGTTATTATACAATTACTGAAGACAAATTTGGAATTAATAACCAAACATCAAAATTAGAAATATTTAATACATCAAATAAAAGAAAGTCTTTATACACAATAAACGGAATTGCAAAAGATGTATGTGCAAATAATGGCGTAATTGCTGTAAACTTGGGAACAGAAGCATATTTTATAAATGAAAATGGAGGACTTGTTAAAAAGTTGACATCAAGCCAAGAAATAAAAAAAATTGTAGTTTCAAATAACGTTGCAGGAATTATTTATAGAAATAAAATTGAATTCCTAGGATTATAAATATACAGGTTTATAGGTTCCGATTTAAAAACCTAAATTTTAAACAAAGGAGCGTATGATATTTTTTAAGAACATATCATACAAAGTAAAAAAATGGCTATAATAGTTGATTTAGTAATTTTAGCAATCTTATTATTATGTGTTTTTGTAGGATACAAAAGAGGATTAACAAAATGTTTAATTAATATTCTAGCATTCTTAATTGCAATAGTAGTTTCAGCAATGCTATTTAAACCCGCATCTGCAATTATAAGAAGTAGTACACAAATAGATGAAAACATTCAATCATCAATAGTAAGTGTTTTTGAAAAAGAAGAAGAAGAAAAAACAGATGATGAGAAAAATGACTCACCTGTAATGCAATACATTTCAGACAAAGTTGAAGAAGCAACAGAAGAAAAGAAAAAAGAAATAGTTAATAACACAGCAAATGAAATATCAATAAAGATAATTGATGTTCTAAGCTTTATAGGAATTTTTATAGCAGTAAGAATTTTATTAATTTTTGTAAAAGCTTTGGCAGATTTAATAACAAAGTTGCCTATTATTAAACAATGTGATAAAATAGGTGGGGTAATATATGGAATTTTACAAGCATTTGTAATAATATTTGTAGGATTAGCTTTAATTACATTTATTTCAACAGCAATAAATAAATATGAATTATTAGAATTAGTAAATCAATCTTATGTTGGAAGTATTTTAAATAATAATAATATATTACTAAAATTAATATTTTAAATGATTTCTAAAAATAGGAGTGAGAATTTTTGAGTAAAAAAAATAAAGGAAAAAACACTGAAAAAACAGTGAATAATAAACGAAAGAAAAGTATAGATAAATATAATGAAAAAGAGGAAATCTTTAGAGAGGTTACAATAAATTTAAATAATACTGAATATAATCAAAAACAAACTAAGAAAAAGAAGAAGAAGAAAAAACATAAAGTTTTAAAAGTTATTTTATCAATGTTTTTAATTGTATTTCTAATCTTTGCGGGATTATTCTTAAAAAGATGGCATGACAATGGTTGGACATTTGGTGGACTTGTTGCAACAATTTTAGGACATGATGCAAACACACTTGCAAATTTACCTAAGATAAACATATTAGTTGTAGGGCAAAGTCAAAGTTTAACAGATACAATTTTAGTTTGTTCTTATGACCCAAAAGTTCAACAAGTATCAATGCTTTCAATTCCAAGAGATACATTTGTTGGAAGAAATAAAAATAAAGCAGGCGGAATGGACAAAATAAATTCACTTTATCAAATTGATCCAGACAAGCTTGTAAAAAAGGTAAATGAAATTACAGGGCTTGATATAAAGTATTACGTAAAAGTTGATACAAAAGGCTTGCGAGAGCTTGTAGACAGTGTTGGTGGAATTGATTTTAATGTTCCAATCGACATGAATTATGATGACCCATCACAAGATTTACACATTCATTTAAAAGCAGGATATCAACACTTAGATGGAGATAAAGCTGAGCAAGTAGTTCGTTTCAGACATAATAATGATGGCTCTTCATATCCAATAGAATATGGAGACCAAGATTTAGGAAGAATGAGAACACAAAGAGAGTTTATAACTGAAGTAATAAAACAAGTTGTAAAAGCTGAAAACTTTACTAAAATTGATGATTATATTAAAATTGCAAACAATAATGTTGAAACAAACTTTAGCTTATGGACATTAAAAGATTATGCACCATATGCAATTGATTTTAAAACAGAAAATATTAAATCAGCAACATTGCCAGGAGCACCTGAAAAATGTAATGGTTTGTGGTTCTATGTTTATAATAAAAAGAAAACAGATGATTTAGTAAATGAAATGTTCAAAAGTAAAATAACTGATGAACATGCCGAAAATGCACAGATTAAAATAAGTATTTTAAATGGAACAGATGATGATAATAATTTGGAAAATTTGAAGAACTTGCTTAAGGAGTACGGATTTACAATAGTTTCTACTGGAAAAACTTCTGAAGCTCAGACTACGGCTATTGTCAATAGAACTAATAAGGATCAGGCAGTATGTAATAAGATTAAGGATATTGTTGGGGTTGGGTTGGTTTCTACTTCGACGAAAACGAATAGTGATGTGGATTTTACGATTATTATTGGAAATGATTATTAGAATTTAATATTTAGGGGACAATTTGGGGACGTGTACCGAATTGTCCTTTTTTTCTCCTATAAATTTAAAGACGGTTCTTAATGGGAGAACCGTCTTGGGATACTTTTATTTTCTTTTCTTTTTTAGGCTTAATATGACGACCAGTAGTAGAATGGCTAATATAATTAAACTTATTTTAAATACTAAATCCATTGAGAATTTCGTATGAAGAATGTCTTGTAAAAAGTTCAATGATATTATTGGTTCATCTATTTTTGTTATTTCTTC
>JAFXOY010000094.1 GCA_017528375.1 Clostridia bacterium
ATTGCAGAAAATGCTTCTGATGTAATTCCTTTATGCCACCATTTGCTACCAATACAATAACCAATATGTAAAATATTCAAATCATCATTTTTATCAACAACGCTTATCGTACCAATACCCTCTTTTCTTTGTTTTTCTTCTATTCGGCTTATTTTTGTTACCAAAGGTTTTATTTTTCCTTGTGTTATCATCGTCTTTCTTGTTTCTGTTATGTTTACTTACCAACTGACCACATGCTGCCTTGATATTGTTACCTCTAGATTCACGAAGTTTTACCACTAATCCTTCCTTCTCTAATTCTCTTTTAAATTGAACCAACTGCTGCTTATTTGGTCTCTTTATTCCTGCATAATCCGTTTCATTATATTGCAACACATTTATTAAAACATTTTTTCCTGAAAACCATTTTTTCAATTGCTTTATATCTTCACGTCCATCATTAAATCCTGGCATTAACAAATATGCAATTGTCACCTTCCTATTGTGACGTTCTGAATAAGATAAAACCGCTTCTACAACTTCTTCAATCGAATTTCCGCGCATATGTGGCATTACCTTATCCCTTTTCGCTTGACTGGTTGCGTGCAAAGAAAGTGTAAGCTGAATCTTTAAGTGTTCCTCCCTCAATTTTTTTAATTGATTAATTGGTCCAACCGTCGATATGGTAATTCCGTCTGTAGGAAAATTCAGACCATTTCTATCTCTCAAAATATGAATAGCTTTTATTAACTCTTCGTAATTAAACAAAGGTTCACCCATCCCCATAAAAACTATTCGATTTACTTTTTCTCTCAACAAAACTATCTGTTGCACAATCTCTGAACTAGATAAATTTCGTATAAACCCATTCTTTCCCGACGCACAAAAAATACACCCCACTGGGCATCCAACCATAGTACTGACGCAAACAGTTATCCCTGTTTTTCTTTTTATACAAACCGTTTCTATACAATAACCATCTGATAGTTCAAATGCATATTTGGAAGTATCATTACCATTAAAAACTTCCTTTATTTTTACTGTTTGATTTTCCATTTTAGGTTTATTTCTATACAGTGATTTAAAATAATTAGTAGCCTCTTCTTCTCCCATGCACGCCACCATTTCTTTTAAAGAAAAGTTATATGGATTACCAAATATCTCACTCTTCGTTAACTCAATTTTACTTTTCAAAATATATTCCTCCTATCAACTACAATACTTATCAATATTTAACTATTCATTTGCATCTATATAAAGTCGAGTATTTTCTAACCAAGCTGGAAAAATATTCAACTGATGGATAATGGTATGCGCATTGGGGTGATAATCGAAATATAATAACAAAGAACAATATATCGCCCAATTCATTTCTTTTCGTCCTAATTCAATAGCATTATAGGTTTGCCTTGAAATACCAATAGCATTTGCAATATCTACTTGTGACGCACCTACAGCTCCTCTAAGCATTGGTAATTGTAGGCTCATTAATATCTTTAAGAACAATTGCCCACTGATAAAATTCTGGTTTTTCACTTTCTTTTATCCAACCTTTAATAACTGTCTCTGTTATTTTC
>JAFXOY010000095.1 GCA_017528375.1 Clostridia bacterium
GTTTATGCAGAAAAATCAATATAATTACTTTTATTTTCTTTTTCAATGACATAGGTCTAACATCATCTTCAGAAGTAGCAGCGAATGTGAAAATGTAGGATGTAAAACATAATAATTTGTTACAATCAATTTTCCTAGTTTACTGAAAAAGTTATTATTCAAAAATTGTTTAGATCTATTGAGAAAATATAAGGTAATTCACTTTGAAGGCCAACTGTACTTATGTATGGTTGGCCTTTATTTTTTTTTTAAATTTTTTATAGTAATACATTCAATAGTTATTAGTATGAATGTTGAAAGTTTAATGAGTATACTTGAAAGAACTCCTGGTGACTATGAGGTTTTTGTGAAATATGCTGACTTTGAAATTTCATTGAAGGACATTGTTGAAGTGGATATTTCCAAGAAAAAATTGCTTCTAAAATAGTTCGTTTTGATAGTTACGAACAATTATTTTTCCTTATTTTTCATAAAATTTTATTAGATATGAAACACTAACTAATAATGAGAATAAGGTATAGATAATACGGTTATTAATATTGTATTAATATTTTTATTATCTATAACTTACCAAATGCTCTCACTAAAAACGTATATTTAAGGGATTTGATATGTTATGATTATGAACATACTAGAAGAAATACATTTAGCGTTGAGGCTTTTGTTAAATGTCATTTTTCCTTTGAAATGGATAGTGAATATGATGTCGAGACAATGTCTTATAAAGTGAAGGTTACTCCACTATGGAAAGCTGCTGAGTTAATAGATACTGAATCTGAAGAGTTTAAATTATTAACTGAATATGCATTAAGCACATTATAAGGGAAGTGAAATAATGAAATGCAATTTAGAATGTCCATTCGCAAAATATAATGGGCGAAATCATGATGGAACACAAGACATAATTTGTACCAGCCGACATTGGTTTAGGGATAGTTCAGATGACTGTATAGAAGGTTATACTGAAAAACAAATGGAATTATTAAAAAGAAAGTATCCTTCACACCCTAAAGAGAGATATAGGGTATTCATAGAAGGAGAAACTGGAGATAATGTTATTGTTGACATGGATGAAATCCCTACTGATAGTAATGTAGTTTCATTAACTCTTGAAGATACTTGTCAACGGTTGAATGAACAAGATCAAGAAATCGAAGAATTAACAAATTTTAAAAATAAAGTATTCTCTATTCTTGATGAAGAAATCCAATATAAAAAAGGTTTACAAGAGTTATCTGAAGAACAAGAAATGGATATGTCTTTAGAGAAGTTTACTTTTGAACATGCAATGTTACTGACTATAAAAAGAAAATTAGAAGAGATAGAATAGTTGAAAAAGTGTTACTTAATGTAACACTTCTAAACTTCAACTGGTTTAAGGTTATTCAACTGATTAAACTCCTGCATAAACAAGGAAGTATCAGCAATTTCCTCAACATCCATATTATCAACAGTCCAAAAATTAACAAAATACTTTTCACCGTCAATCTCAACAACTTCAAAACTGCCAGCATCTTCATTAAAATCATCAATATACATATAAGTATTATTTCCAGTATCTGTTACAGTGTATTGTTCTTCAGTAATGTTTTGATAATATTCTTCTTTGAAACTGTCATCCCATTTTTGAATCATCATGTTTTGGCCGCTGCCTTGACCTGGTGAATCACCTTCTTCATGGTAACTTCCACCACCTAATGCTTTCCATCCGTCAGGAACTTTTAAGTTGTTTATGTCTGTTGCACTAACCATTCCGATAAATAGGAATAGGATTGTTAGTGCGGTTATTATTTTCCATATTTTCATATTTTCACCTACTATTTTGATAATAGTATGTGTGTATTGTGTAATTTATACATTTTACTATTTTTTACTATTTTTTGTTAAACACTAAAAATTAAAACACCGATGTTTTATTTTTTTGACTGTACAATTAACTATTGAATAAAGAAAAATCCTGAACGATTAA
>JAFXOY010000096.1 GCA_017528375.1 Clostridia bacterium
AATTAAAAAAATAAATTAAATAATAAAATTATAATTAATAAAATTTATTAATTAAAGGTCTCTAGATAAAAAAAATTGTAAAATAATAATTTCATTTAAAATGGATAAAGTCAAAGAACTCTTAGCAGATCCAGCCAAACTTGAAGCAACAATCAAAGATTCATGGACTAAAATTGATACAAAAAATGAAGGAGAAGTCCAATTTGATACTTTCAAAACTTGTTGTGAACAGATTGCTAAAGAAATGGGTATTACAGAAATGCTTCCAACAACTGATAAAGGTAAAGAAGAATTCAAGAAAATAACTGATCCAAATAATACAGGAAAAGTTAATTTTGAAGGATTCAAAAAAATTGTTCAAACTGGAATTGATAATATGAAAAAAAAAGAGAATGATCCTAAGGCGCCTCCAAAATCTGAACTACCTCCTTTGACTAATGTCTACATAGCCTCAAAGAACCTATCTGATTATATGAAAAAGGCATTAGAAGCTGCAAATTATAAACCTACAACAAAATTAACAGCAGGAGAAGGTACTACTCCAAATTTATTTATTGCAGGTGCAGAAGACTTATCAAAACTAACTGATGAAGAAATTACTCTTGCTATAAAGACATGTGTTGAAGGTCAAACTTTTGTTATTGACAGACCTACTGTTTCAGATCTTTTTAAATTCATGGTTCACTTTGGTGAATATCTTTCAAAGGAAAAGAATTCTTATTACGGTCATTTGATAGATACACATCCTTATTCATTTGCAAAGATTTTTAATCAATTCCCTGAGGCTGAATATAAAAAAGAAGACAAGTCTAAAAAACTTTTTGAAGTCATAGCCAATAGGAAGAAACAGGCTTATTTTGTCAGTGATATTAAAGAAGTTCTTGAATTTAAAGAAATAATAGGAGACATTTCAGAAAGTGAAAATAAAGATGTAACTGAAGAAAAAAAAGTTGAAGATACTTACCAAGATGATAAGAGTTCAGCTAAACCAGTAGATGTACCTATTGATTTTACAAAAATAATACATGAATCGGCCACAGTATTTGGACAATGGTTAAATTCTCAAGAAAAAGAGCCTGTTCTTTTGGCAGGAAATGCCCATTTAGGAGCTAGCATTGATGATCTTAAAAAAGCTGAATCCTTTAATTACCAATTTACAGCAACATATAGTTCAAGCGGTGACCACTATGATGGTCGTTATAATGGTAGGGCAGAGGTTTGTAAAATTAATATTGATGTATGGGCTGCCTGTGATATTGACAGGAAAAAGGATTACTATTTGGTTCGTACTTCTGTAACATGCCCAAATCTGGAACTTAATTATCAAAATCAATGGGAAAGCGGAAAGTACGCAGGTCCATATTTCAAAAACTGTATTATTACTTCAGGACTTGGAGATGTCCATAGTTCACTAAGGGCAAATGATTGCAGCCCCCAGACAAGTATAGGGTCATCAAGCTTTACAAGCGGTATGAGCTTCAATATTGGAGAAAATATTGGATTCAATATGGCAGGACCTACAGGAGGTATTAGTGGTGGTTTTTCAATCAATGAGTCACGTACACAAAGTATTCCAGACATTTCTATAACATTAAACTGTGCAGATAATAAACCAACATGGACATTTAATTCTCCAGATGTAGAACCATATTGGTCAGGTTTTGTTACTAAATATGATAGTGCAAAACCTATTCAGACAAATACAGCCATTTTTGATACTTATGCACTCTATACAATGGATAGCTGTAATTATTGGATTGAAAGGTATGTTCCCCTTTCTACAACAGTTAAAGTTCAAATTAATGCCCTCACAGGATGGCTTCATGGATTCCTTAATACCAAACTAAGCTGGCGTATTATGGGACTTATTACTCATCGTAATTTTACAACCAATATAAAAAAGCCATGTAATTCATATTGCAATTATATTATGTATTTTGAAGCTCCTGAAGAAACAACACCAAAAAAC
>JAFXOY010000097.1 GCA_017528375.1 Clostridia bacterium
ACAATTAGGTTTTAATGATCTCCACCATTCAACTGCTGTTTTAATTGCAACTGCTTGTTGAACTTGACTTAAATATACCATATTTTTAAATCCTTCTGGGAATCTGAAATATCTACTAAAGTTTTCTAAAATGATAGAATTGCCAATTGGAGATCTTTGATGATATTCCATTAATTTGCTAGTAAAGTTATAATCCTTTTCCTCTGCAAAAGTTCTAATTGTATCCATAGAGGGAAAAGATTCATAACCAAATTCAGAGACAAATCTAGGCTTAATTTCTAAATATGCATCAAAACTCATTTTTTCATGCCATACGCTCCAATAATGCATATCACCTCTATTATCTGAATGCCAATTATCACCATAATCATCAGGCCCTGAACTTGGCGAACTTGGCCAGAATAATCTACTTGGATCAAGTTCTTTTATTTTCGCACCAACTACTCCATTATTTAGTCTATCATAATCCATAATATACACTGTTCTATTATTTTTAGACTCATCATACCAACTAATTGCACCAAAATCTTCATTATTTCCAGCCCAAAGACCAATACAAGCATGAGATTGAAGTCTTGGAATTTGATAATCTAATTCTTTTCTTACTTCATCTAAAAATTCTTTAGTTGATGGATATGTTGAGCATGCAAACATCATATCATGATATATAATTATACCTAATTTGTCGCAAGTATCATAAAATATTTCTTTTTCATAAATACCACCTCCCCATACTCTTAATGTATTTTGATTTGCATCTACTGCTGATTGTAATAATAATTTATATCTTTCTTCAGTCATCCTAGATGCCATAGTATCACATGGTATCCAATTTGAACCTTTTGCAAATATTTTTCTATCATTGTTTTTGAAGTAAAGACTTCTTCCTATTTCGTCATCTTCACAGACTACTGTTAAACTTGAAAAACAGATATTTTTAGTTATAGATAAATCCCCCATTACTGAGTCTTTTTGAGATACTTTCAATTTGTATATTAAATTCTCTTTTTTATTGATTTCTCTTAATTCACCAGCTGTTTTCCAAACCCATGGATTTGTTACAGATAGTTCTGTTACTACTTTATTGACTCCTTCTTTAAGATCAACTGATACTGTTCCATTTACTTCTTCAATATCTTCACCTGTTATTGTAAACTTAAAATCTTTTTTAGTTGCTTTATATGCTGTATAATTTGAAGTTACAGTAGCTGTCCATTTTTTTGCTTCTGAATCGACTAATTTATAAGTAATCATAGCATTTTCAAAAATACCATCAGCAACAGTTTCAATGTAAATATGACCATATATTCCAGAAATCATAAGGCACGGACCCCAATCCCATCCAGCATTACATTGGCATTTTCTTACTAGATTTCTATTTGGTGAAGAAACATCATATATTGAACATGGAATAGGATAAGGTAATGTTTTTGCAATTTCTAAAGCTTTTTTTTCAGCTGACTCAAACAATATTTTTATATGGTTAACTCCATCTTTTATTTTTTCAGTAACATCAAATCTGTGTCTTGAAAATTCATCTAGTCCTTTTCCTATTTCTTCATCATTTAGATATATTGTAAAATATGTATCTGCTTCAGTAAGTTCTAAGATTGCTCTTGTTCCTTCGACTTTTTTATATTCAAAATCTCTTTCAATTGTCCAATCAGTTTTTCCAACCCATTGACAATCTAATTCATTATAACCAACATATGGGTCCTTTATAATATTTGCTTTCAATAAAGCATAATGAAAATCACCTGGAATTTCAGCTGTAAGTTTATGCTCTCCTCCACTTAAATTCCATGTTCCATGTAAAGAAGTCAAATTGCTGCTCATTTTAATATATAAATTACAAATATTTATATTTATTAATTAATTTTTTAACCCTAGAATAATGAAA
>JAFXOY010000098.1 GCA_017528375.1 Clostridia bacterium
CCCAATCCCCAATCCCCAATTTTAATTTTATTATTTAAAAGATTTTTTATTTAAAAATAAATTAAATAATTTTTCTAAAAACTATTATTTAATCATAAAATAAAAAAATAAAATTCGTTAATATAATCAAAAATTAATATATTTATATCAATATGCAATCTAACGAAGAAATACAAGGTGCCATGCCATCATTAAATGATATGATTACATCAGAAGATCAAGGTGTTGGACAAACAAATTATTCTTATTCAAGAAAAGTACAAGATGGAGGAAATAGTAAAATAACTACTATTGTAGAAGAGCCTGAAACAACAAAAATTACTACTAGAAAAGTTGTAACATCTCAACAGCCAATGACTGAATCATCATATTATTCCAAAAGAGTTACAAAAACAACTACTACTACTACTACATCAACAAGAGGTAATGAAGGTCATTCAACTCAAACAAGTACATCTAGATATTCAAATACAGGTTCTAGTGGAGTTAACAGAAATCAAACAAGTTCCTATACTCGTCCAGGAGGACAAACTACAAAAACTACAACTACAACCACAACTACAGTTCAAAGAGGTCAATATGGACAAGGACAAAGTAACCCTAGTACTAATACAACATCTCAAGTATATAGAGGTAATCAAAGGACTGTCCAACCTCCAACAAAAATAGGGAATTCTCAAAGTTTTTCAGGAAACAGATATCAACCAAAAAGGCCAGAAACAAATCAAAGTTATAAACAAAAAGCAAGATCTCCTGAACCTGGTTCTCTAAAAAGAAAAACAATTAATAGAGGAGATCCAGTTGAAAATGTCCAAATTACACATATTATTTTTACATCTAGACCTACTGATTTTCATATAACTGAAGAATTAAATTTAGATAATCTTAGTTCTGAACCAATAAAGATTTCTCAGGCTGAAAGAGCAAAATTACAAAGATCTGGAAAAGTTACTGCAACTTGCTCTTGTGATGGAGTTGAAATAGCTCAACCAAAAAAGGTTAATCTTAAAGGAAATACTACTATTTATCAACATGCAAGAGGAATTGGTATGACAAATGATAGGAAAGAAAATATAAATCCTGATTTTTATTCTTCTGAAATTAAAAAATTGGACCCAATTTATAAACAAAAAGAAAAAGAAAAAGTAGAAATTGTAGAGAATTTCAGGAGTACTGGAAAAGTTTATAAAAATCCACCCAGCACTACTAATGCAGCCACTAAATCTACTACTTATAATAGAGGTTCTAAATATACTCAGAATCAAAATAATAGAAGTGGGGCAACAAATAATAGAGGGGGAATGTCAAGTACTACGAATACTAGGGGAGGAATGGCAAATTCCACTTCTTATAGAGGAGGAATGGGAAGTTCTACATCTAATAGAGGTGGTGTAGGAAGCTCTGTTAAAACTACAACTAGTTATGTTAGAGGAAATAATTATGGAGCTGGTGGAGATGGAGAAATAATTAAAGAAACTAATACAAGAGTTCAAATGGGAAGTAGAAGCAATAAGAACCCATCTCAATCTACAACTTATACTACTACTGAAAGAAAAGTATATAATCAGAAAAATTTTTTTAATAAATAAAACAAAAATAATAATTTTATTTAATAATTACTTTATATTTTTGAGGCTTAAAATAAATTAATTAGTTAAAAAAATATTATTATTTTTTTAATTTATTTTTTTTGAATTAAAAATAA
>JAFXOY010000099.1 GCA_017528375.1 Clostridia bacterium
AAATGGAGATGGAAATTATGCCATAAAAATTGCGCTTCATGTTCTAGAGGAGGAGATGATAATGATAATCAATGCGATACTTGTAAAGCTGGTTTATATTTCTATTGTAATCAAACTAAAGGAAATGGTATTCCCGGTTCTTGCCATGATAATTGCGTCAATAATGGATTTTATTTGAAAGAATCTGAAGGAATGCAAAAATGCTGTCCTTGCTTTAAAGACTGCAAAGAATGTGTTGATGATAAAACTTGTGTTGATTGCTATAAACCTTTCTATTTAGCTCCTAATAATGATAGCTGTGTGAAAGATTGTGATTATTGCTATGCTAAAGATAATAAAACTTTCAGAGCTTGGCAATGTGTTAATTGTAAAACTAGATATCCACAAGTAAAATACAACTTAAATGGAACTTGCTATGATGAAATTCCTCTAATTACTTATCCTGATCCAGAATTTACAGGAAAAAATGTTAAACATTGGGTTGAAGATGATACTTGCAATTGGCTTACTGGTTGCAAAGGAGGCTGTTTCTCTTGTAAAAATTGGTATACTGAAAAATGTACTAAATGTAAACCAAATTACTTTAAGGAAGATTACTATAGTGAACCTCCAGATCCTAATAGAGTATCCTTCCCTTGTTTCACAGAGAGAGAATGCCATGGCTTGGATAAATATAAATATGATGAAGAGAAAGAAATAGGTGGTGTGGCTAAAGTTTTAGATGGTGAAGGTGTTTGCTATAATTGCAGATTAAGAGAAGGAAATTATCGACAAGTGGAAAATGACTTTACTTGTGGTCCAAAAGCAAAAAGAACTTATGTTAATATTACTCATTATAATAAATTATCCCCTTGTTATGTAAGATGCGCTTCCTGTGATACTTGGGGAAGTGGTTGCAGACATAATTGCTTATCATGCAGAGATCCAAGTATATATAAATTAGTTCCATTTAAAGATGATAGAATAAGAGGAACTTGTGAAAGAATACCACATAAATGCAAAGGTTTTCCTTATTACCATGATTATGATTATGCTGCAAAAATAGGAGTTGATGAAGATAATTGCGGTGAAGATTGTGATATTTGCTTATATGATGGAAAGTGTCCTGAACAATATCCATTTTTTGTTGTTGCTACAAGAGAATGTGTAGAAGCCTGTGGATTTCCTGAAATTATGGGTAAAGTTTGCACAATGAATCACACTAGTGCCTTAGATATTTTCATGAATAATCCATTTGAATTGCCAGATAGATATATGTCTATTGGTACAAATATAAAAATTGAACAAATAATAGAAGTTAGTATTTTACAAAGATATGCTGATAGGATTGGCGTTAGTGTTGATACTCTTACTCAAAATATAAATACATACATAGGAAAAGGAATAGCCTTCAATTTACCTAATAATGAAATAATAATAGGAAATAATATTTCACTAGAATTAACCACAAATAAAATCGAAATGAATAAAATAGAACAATTAATAAAAGAAGGAATAAGGCAATATACATTTACATCAGAATCTTCAGTTAACGCATCTATAGGCGTAAACATTGAAAAGCCACCTATATTAGATATTTCTGAATGCGAAAAAATTATTAAAAAAGAATACAATATTCCTAACTCAGAAGATTTAATAATTTTGAAAGCAAGCAATTTCAAGGAATTTTCTCAATATTTCAGTAATAATGTCAATTTCTTGCTTTTCTCAACTTCATTAGGAAGAATTTTACCTTTAGATAAATGTATGAAATGTACGACAGATATAACTGATATACTCAATCCTTATAATATAAAAGATTTGAATTATCAAAAAAAAATAGATGCTGGAACAAATAATGGATATAATGTATTCAATTCTAATAGTGATTTTTATACTGATATTTGCACACCTTTCACTAGTGAATATGGAACTGATGTATTATTAGACGATAGAAGAGAATATTATCCACAAAATATTTATATTTGTAAATCAGGATGTACATTCGTTGAATATAATCCATCTTTGAATACTTATACATGCAGATGTCCAACAGGTATATTAAATAGCGATGGTTCTGAAAATACAGAATTAGTCACCTTACCAGCACCAAACTTCGAAAAACAACACACAAATTCAAACATTAAAGTATTTAAATGTGCCTCACAAGTATTTTCACTAAAAGGCCAAAAAGGTAACTTTGGTTCATATGTATTACTTGCTTGTTTAGCTGGTTCAATTGGTGTTATTGTCTTCTATGCCTTAAAAGGAACTAAACAAATAAATCATATATTCGATGATTTAATTAGTATAAAAGCAA
>JAFXOY010000100.1 GCA_017528375.1 Clostridia bacterium
GTCGAGGCCTCACTCTGGTAGAACGTCATCCAGGGGAAGCGGCGGCCGTCGCCAGGGAATCATTTCCGACACAAGCACAAACAAAAACTAAAATACAAGCACAGAAATTAACTGATAATTGGAATTGTAAAAATTTACGAATATTATCATAAATATTTCTTCCGTATATAATCGCTGTTACTATTGAACTAAAATTATTATCTATAATGACTATATCTGACGCCTCTTTAGCAATATCAGTTCCGGCAAACATAGCAAATCCTACATCTGATTTTGATAAAGCCGGAGCGTCATTTGTACCATCTCCTGTAACAGCGACAACATTTTTTAGAGATTTAAGCCCTAATACTAAAGCGTATTTATGTAAAGGTTGGGAACGGGCCATTACTCTTAAATTTTTTGTTACTTTTTTAAAGTTATCCATATTTTTTATTACATCTTTTTTTACTTTTTTTTGCGGTTGGCCAGTTTTTTCAGCTAATTGTTTCGCTTCTGATTCTGTTTTAGGACATTTGCATAAATTGGTATCTTCTTGACATACCTCGCATATTAAACCACCTACTGAATTATAAAAACTATTTCCTGTTAAGGCTTTAGGTTGGTTGTCTAAAATATTTTGGATATAATTTTCTTTTTTTGAAGGATCATTCATCATTTCGGGATCTGCCTCGATATCTTTAGCTCCTAAATTTTTTAAATCAACGTCATTGCCTAATATTCCGCAATCTTTAGCTATTGCTGTAGCAGTTACTATATTATCGCCTGTTACCATAATTACATTAACAGAAGCATCATGACATTTTTTAACAGCTTCTTTAACACCATCTCTTAAAGAATCTTTAATACCAAAAACAGCTAAAAATACTAAGTCTTCTTGGTCAATTAATTTCCCGTTTTCATCAGGTTTTTCGCAGTTTTCAAATTCATTTTGGTTTATATCTTTATAAGCAATATATAAACTTCTTAATTTATCCTTATTAAATTCTTCAATAGATTGTTTTATCTGTGTTGATATACTATCATCTAAGGCCTTTTTTTCTCCAGTATCAGGGTCCAAATAAAATTTGCAAAATATTCTTGCATTTTCTCCTCCCCCTTTTGAAAAGAGTCTATAACCAGTATCAAAATCTTTATTTTTAATAAAGGTAGTCATTCTTTTCCTTTTTGAATCAAACGGGAATTGTTTGAAACTTCCTTCATCTTTTAAATATTTTTCTTTTTGTATTGAAATAGGTGATCTAAATCTATAAAGGAAATCAATAAAAGCCTTGTCTGTTTTATTTTTTGTTTCGCAAATTTCATTATCACCATTTATATTTGTAGTTTCTAATTTTCTGATTGAAGCATCAACATTAACAGATATTGCGACTTTAAGCATTTCCCAGAATTTTTCATTAGTAAATAAAGTAGTATGATCTTCTCTTATTTGGATTACTTCATCTGGATTTTTATTTGCGTTATCTAATTTACCTACTTCTTCCACTTCTCTGTTTTGTTTTAATTCTTTTTGCCATGAGCCTGTTAATACTTGAAATACACTCATTTCATTTTTTGTTAAAGTTCCTGTTTTATCTGTGCAAATATAATTCGCTCCGCCCATTGTTTCACAAGCGTGCATTTTCCTTACTAAATTATTATAATCCATCATTTTTTTAATCGAAAAAGCCAACGATAAAGTAACTGCTAAAGGTAGCCCTTCCGGAATAGCAACAACTACAATAGATATACATAAAATAATTATATCAAGAATTTTTTTAGCGACATTTAATCTCGGATCAGTGAGATCACTATCTGAATTATTCGCGTAACCTTCTTCGACTCTTTTATGCGGGAAATTAAATAACATAGTAGTAATAATCGTTTCTAAATCTGATGTTCTATTATAATCATCAATTTCATCCGTGTAACTAATCGCGAATCTTA
>JAFXOY010000101.1 GCA_017528375.1 Clostridia bacterium
CCCAATCCCCAATCCCCAATTTATTATTATATTTATTTTTATTATTAATTAAAATAAATAAATTATTTAAATAAAATATATTTTTACAATTTAAATGTATAAATTAATATAATAAAAAAAATTATTAATTATTTTATATAATAATAAAATCATTAATTTAAGATATTAAAATGAGTTCTACTAAATTCAAGAATGCTATAGGTCAAGATAAAAAAGAGAAATTCACAGACTGTTCAGTAACCACAGTTTCCACCGAAGGTCGTTATATTGCAGTAAATGGAAATTTCTTAGCCATGGCCTGGAGTAATATGGGAGAAGTAGTAGTCGTCGATTCATCCACTCCCTTCAGAATAAAACCAGACCAACCAAGATTAAAAGGTCATCGTGCAAATATTCTCGATTTGGAATTTTCCCCATTTAGTAGCGATCTTTTAGCCTGTGCCTACGACGATTATAACATTCTTCTTTATAAAATTCCAGAAGGAGGCTTAAAAGAAAATATTACAAAAGAAGCTCAATCTTATACAAAACATACTAAAAAAGTTCCTTTTGTTACTTTTAACCCAGTCGCATCTGATGTAGTTTGTTCCGGTGCTTTCCAAGGAGAAATTCACGTTTGGAGTTCGGTAAAAAGTGAAACTTTTGTAGACCTTAAAGCTGATGATACCCCCACCCTTGTAGAATGGAGCCCCAATGGTACTTTGATTGGAGCCACAACAAAAAGTAAAGTTATAAATATCTTTGATCCAAGAGCTAATAAAATGGTTTTAAAACAACAAATTAATGAAGCTTTCCAATCTGCCAAATTCACTTGGTTAGATAATGAACAATTTGTTACTACAAGTTGGAACAAAACTGGTGCAAAATTATTAAAATTATGGGATGTTAGAAAAGTCAAAGAAGATTTATCAAGTGAAGGAGAAGTTAGCTCTTTACAAATTGATACTTCCAAGACTGTTACTACTCCATTTGTCGATAGAGAATCTAAATTATTATATTTAGTAGGAAAAGGAGAAGGCTCAATTCATGTATACGACTATAATGAAGGAACTTTCAGAAAAGGTATCAATTTCGCTTCTGCCGAACCTTCCATTAGCTCTGTTTTATTCGACAGAAAATGCTTAGACTATAATTCTTTAGAAGTCGATAGATTTGCCAGATATGTCAACAGTCAAAAAGTTTACTATGTTAGTTTTACCATTCCTAGAAGAAATCCAGGGTTTGACCCCACTTTGTACCCCCCTGTATCTTCTGGAGAACCTGCTTTAACTTATGATAAATGGGTTGCAGGAGAAACAGCTGAACCTATCAAAAAAGATATTAATACTATTGAAAACAAATTTGTTTCAAATGCTGAAGTCTTTGAAAAAGGAGGTGAAGGAGGTGCTAATGCTAGTGCTGGATCTGATGCAAAAGTTAAAGAATTAGAAGCAAAGGTTGCTGAATTGACTGCCCAAGTTGCTAAATTAACTGAAGAAAATGAAAGTTTGAAAAAACAATTACAAGAAAAAGGAGGAGCTGAACAACCCGCTGCTTAGATGTATAATTTTATTTAAATAATAAAAATAATTAAGGTTAAAAAAATTACTAATAAGTTATTAATTATATCAGTAATCATTATTTTA
>JAFXOY010000004.1 GCA_017528375.1 Clostridia bacterium
CATACATTGTGCACAATTTTTTGGGCAAACACCGTCATCACTAGTTTCACCAGCTACAAAAATTTCAACTTTATCAATATCAACATATCTTTGTGTTGTCAGAGGTTCATAATCATAAGTAAATGTACTTTCTTTATATAGAGATTTTTTATCTATACAATCAAATAAATCATTGCATAAAACAGTCCCAGTACATATTAAATTATAATCAGGACAATGTAATATTCCACTATATCCTTCAACTTCAACATTTCCTCCTTGTTTAGGACAAACAATATATTGATCATAAATTAATATTGTTAAAGATGAAGATGAACAATATGAAGGAAAACACATTGGATGTAATATTGTTCCGTATATTTCATATTTGCCTTTAGGAACTAGACTACTCATCATACAAAAACTATTTTCCGTATATTTTTCTCCTAATTCTATTGGTAATTCTGAATTATTATGAGTTTCAGCTTGACCAGTTTCAGGATTTTTATAATATATATAACTCCCATAATTTCCATTCCCCCTCCGACAATTTCCAACGAAATATGATTGATTATATTCTCCTTCTATATGGTAATTAATTGGACAATAATCAGCTGAATAAAATGGCCCACCAACATAAAAAAAAGCTTCTTGTGTGGTATAGGTGGGAACTAATTGTATATAATCTGGATCTATAGTTGTATAATAGTTTAAAACATTATATGCTCTACTTTGTCTTCCAGTGGTACAACTTGAATAACCATTCATGTCAAGGGAAAAAAATTCATTAGTAAATTTAGATGTAAAATCTGGAAAATGTAAACAATGTTCATTAAAGAAATCACATCCTTGATTTTTACCAAATCTCATTAAACCTCCTGTATAATAATTAGCTTTAAACCAATTAGTATCTTCAAGTAGAGCCAAAGTAAATTCTGAAATAGCAAGTTCATCTTGATACATTTCTGAAGTCATATATTCTCCTAATAATAATCTAGCTTCCCAATGAGATAATGCCGAGCCACCTGTACCCTGGTTTTCAAGACCAACCCCCTTTACATCTTCACATCCATAGTATTTTTTAGCTAATTCAACAACTCTTGGAGTTCTTATATATGTACGATTTATTCCATATCTATCTTTTTCCTCTAAAAGTGTCTGATTTCTACCTCCTGGGTAAAATTGAAAGCCAGAATCTAAAAATCCAAATCCATGAGTTAATTCATGTAAAAAGACATTACTGAAATAATATTCTGCATTTTCTTTTGAGAATAAATCAGGTGATTTCGTAACCATCATTAAACCAATAATAGGACGAAATGTTTTTTCTTCTAATAAAATTGGGTATGCTGCTGCTTGAACATTAGGTGGAAATCCATCAGCTTCTACAGCAAATCTTGCTAGAAGAATATAATCATAGTTTGCAGACATTTTTTCCGGATCATTTAATTCTTCGTCCCAATTATCAATATGAAACGATTTTAAAAAGGTTGAATTCATATCATTGTAGACATTTTGCTCAAATTGCTTTACTTCGATTAATTTACCCATTGCGTCTACTGCCTTTTTTAAGGCTCTTTTAATTTTAGGTAAATTATCTTGCATATCTGGAAGTTCTTGAGCTTGAATTTCTAAAAAGGTGGTATCAAGGAAAATTCTAATTGGAGAAAAATCTGAAGAAAG
>JAFXOY010000102.1 GCA_017528375.1 Clostridia bacterium
CATCTAGAAACAGTAGCTAAAGAAGCATTTTTAACATTTTCACATTCCATAACAAGTCTGCATGAATCAATCATACTAATTCTTTCATTATTTGATAAAGTTAAAATTTTGTTATCATCTAAAACTGTATTTAAATTCTCAATCCAAATTGAATCAATTGGACCATCACAAACAATCCAATTATTTTGTTTAGAATAACTACTTGAAGCTTCGTTACATTTCTTCCAAATCATAGTAAATACACCTAAAATATATGTATCTTCTATTTTTTGAATGAATAAATATTCATTTTCTACAGCTTTTGGATTTAATCTATGAATCTTCCATTTTGCATCTTTATTTGTAGGATCCATTTCACTCATTGCTTCAGTTAAAACTTCCATTATTGTTGTTTTTCCTGTTCCTGTTGCACCAACAATCATAAATCCATGACGAACATGATATGTCTCATATGTTTGGATGATTTTTTCAACCCAAATGTCTAAATTATCTAATTTTTTTCTTTCTAAAACTGTGTTTATTAATTTCATTAATTCTGGATAAGTTTGAGCCTTAGCGTTCTTTTGTAATGGGAAAACGTCATTAATAAGATTTAAAAATAATGGTTTATCATCAGGTACTAATTTAGATAAGTTCATACCACGTAAAGCCATATAAATTAATTCTTCTTCTTTTTCTGGTTCTTCTTTGAATTTTTTCTTTTCATTTCCACCATGTCTAAGAACAGATAAAATATTTCTTAAACCAAAATCATAATGTTGTTGTTTTGATAATTGAGCTTCACATAATTCATATAATTTTCTGAATTTTTTAGATATATCATCATGATTTTCGAAACCATAAGAACATAATTTCACACGAATAATACTTTCTCTATTTGGAGCCATCATAGTAACACCTCTAAACAAAATCTTTAAGTTTTCAGGTAATTCTTGTCTTCCTGAATAACCAGGATTCATAGTAATGAAGTAACCCATAGTAGGAATTAATTCAATATCAGTATAAACATTAGCACCTTCAGGGAATTTAAATCTTTCTTGATTCTTTTTACGACAATCTTGAATAGCAGAAATAATAGTAGCTAAAACAGATAAAACTTCTAATTGAATTCTATTAAATTCATCAAAACATCCCCAAGCACCTGATCTACATAATCCTTTGAAAATTTCAGCCATATTTTTATATCTATGTTCTGGAGCACAATTTGTAACTAAAACAAACACACCCATTGTTCTACCCATATCTTTTACAGTTTCTGTTTTTCCTGTTCCTGCTGGACCTGCTGGAGCACCACCATATTGCATACCCATAGCTTGAGCTAAAGTGATATAACATTTATCTGTTAAAGGTGTGATACACATTCTTTCTTTGGCACCTAAAAATTCATAACCATATTCAAATGCAACGTCTGTTATATTAATTAAGCAAGTTTTTATGTCTTTTGTACTTGTTTTTTTAGCATACCAATAAACTCTAGTTTGTTTTAACCAATCATAATCATTTACTGTAACAACTTGACGTACGATTTCTTTATCTGTTAAGAAATATTTATATATATCTAAATTATGTACGTGAATTATAATTAATGCTTCTAATTTAACTACGTCTAATTTATTTTTATTATCCATTCTACACATTTCAGTTAAAACACTTAAAATTGTTTGGAAATCTCTCATTGAAGGGTCAATTTCACCAGCGATTAATTTTTTTTTATAACTATCACCTTTTTCAAATGAAGTACGAACAATAAATTCTTCTAATCTTTTTGTACCAAATAATTGTAATCCAAATATTACAACTTGACATATATATTTTTGAACAAAGGCTTTGAAGGCATCTCTATTATTATCATCAATTGGAGTTTCATAAAAGTTTTTAATATCATAATAAGCTAATTCAAAAAGATCTCTTAAACTAAGTTTCATATTTGCAACTAAATCACATAACCATTCTTCAATTTTTCCATCACATCTAACTTCATGTTTACTCATATCAACTTCTTGAACGTCTTCAGGTGTTTGTTCACTTTTAATTTGTCTGATTTTAATAATAGATTTTTTATCAACATCATTAAATTCAATGTCATTAATAGCATCGAATATAATATTTAAATTAGATTTAATATTACTTGGATCTGATCTTTTAGAAAGAATATCTAATAAAACACCATTAGAAACGAAATAAAATCTTGGAAATTGTCCTCTTTTTCCTTCAAGATAAATATCTAATTTTTGTTGACATTCTTTTAATATTCTATCAATATCAGTTAAATCAGGAGTTAATTCATTAGATGCACATAAAGCAAAAACATTTTTTGTTGGATAAGCTTTATCCATCATAATTTTTACCCATAATTTATGACAATTTTCGAAATTTTTTGTTGGTCCTGGAAGTTCTTTTCTAATATCACCACCAATAAAGAAACTTTGTAATGAGTTCCATAATTGTTGAACACCAAGCCATAATTCTAATGTATTATTTATAGTTTGAAAAGCTGTTTCTTTTTGTTTAATTCTTGCATTTAATTCAGGTGTTAAATTTCTACTTTGTGATTTAAATCCTGAAATTTTTCCACTATGTTCTTCAACAGTGGCTTTTATTTCTAATGTTGAAACTGTGTCTAATAATTGTAAATCTTTGATTGTTTTATGAGGTTCGAATTTGAAAACTTTTGTTTTCCATTCTTCATCTATTTCTTTTAATTGGGTATCTATTTTTTTTTGTTGTTTTGCTATTGTTACAGTATCTTCAATGTCACCTTTGAAATTATCAATGTCATGATCGAATAAAATTTTAAGAGAAAATAAACCACCATCTTGTTTGATAGTAGCTAATTCTTTAATACCTGTTTTTTCAGCTAAATCTCTCCAATGATGATCTTCAAAATCAAATGTTAATAAATCAAATGTTTCTACTATACTTTGTAATTTTGCTATATCATTTTTTAAATTTTCATATTCAGGTGTTGTAGTTAAAGCTTTATTAACTTTGAATTGTTTTGAAGC
>JAFXOY010000103.1 GCA_017528375.1 Clostridia bacterium
ATTGCCATTAATTCTTGGAATAAAAGTTTGCAAGCATAAGGAATATGCACTTGAGAAATATTAAAATTACTATTTCCACAATTTTTACACTGAGTTTTTTGAGATTGTAAATCCGCTTGAGCAATAAGTCCACAATTTTCACAAATATGTACTCTATATTTATCACTTACATCAACTAATCTTTCTTTAAGAAATAGTGCAGCACCATGAGAAATCATACAATCTCTTTCCATTTCTCCAAATCTTAATCCACCACTTCTAGCTCTTCCTTCAGTTGGTTGTCTTGTTAAAATTTGAACAGGGCCTCTTGCTCTAGAAAAAATTTTATCATCTACCATATGTTTTAATCTTTGATAATAAGTAGGTCCGAAAAAAATTAACATATCAATTTTTCTTCCTGTAAATCCATTAAAAACAGTTTCATTTCCATATTTTTGATATCCTAATTTATGCAAATCTTCAGAAATAGAATCAACAGTAACATCTGTAAATGGAGTCGCATCTCCTTCTAAACCTCTTAATGCAGCAACTTTTGAACTTAAACATTCAATTAAATGACCAATTGTCATACGAGAAGGAATAGCATGAGTATTTACAATAATATCGGGAGTAATTCCTTCCATAGTAAAAGGTAAATCTTCTTGTCTATATGTCATACCAATTGTTCCTTTTTGTCCATGTCTTGAAGCAAATTTATCTCCTATTTGGGGTACTCTTACACTTCTACATTTAACTTTTGCCATTCTATAGCCTTGTCTATCTGTTGTTAACATTACAGATTCAATTATTCCACTTTCACTAGGCCTTATTGCTTCTGAAATATCTTGCTTTTTTTTAGTTAAACCATCATTTTCATCATCAGATTCATCCATTTTTACTAATCCTGTTTTTCCTATAATTATATCATCCCCACTTACTCTTGTTCCTGGTGCTATTATTCCTTCACAATCTAATTTTGTATAAGTTCCATGTCTTAAGCCGCCACAATTATTTTTATCAGGTCTTTCAAAAGTTTCTTTTTTTAATTTTGCTTCTCTTTTTTCTTCACTGTGATAAGTTCTAAAAAATGCGGACCGGAAAAAACCTCTATCAATTGAACTTTGATTCATAATAACACTATCTTCTTGATTATATCCTGTATAACACATAATAGCAACAATAGCATTTATTCCTGCAGGTAAATCTTTAAATTTTAAAAATTCCATAGATTGGGTAACAACTAAAGGTCTTTGGGGATAAAATAATAGATAAGCTAAAGTATCCATACGCATATTAAAATTAGTTGAATAAATTCCTATTGCCTGCTTACCCATAGCACTTTGATATACATTACGAGGAGATTGATTATGATCAGGAAAAGGAATAATTGAGGCGCTTACACCTAATATCATTGCTGGATGAATTTCACAATGAGTATATGTAAAACAATAATCTTTATGTGAAACTAAATCATCTATTTTCATTGCAATCATTGAAGATTCTTCTTCTTCAACATCTAAATATTCTACTATACCATTATCTACTAATTCATCGAATTTTATGCGATTTTTTTCTAAATCTTTTATATTTTTCTTTGTTATTTTTAATCTTAGAGCATCTTCATTATCTCTATTTTTATATTTTTCAACAATAAATAAAGGCCTTTGAGTCCTTCCACTGTCAGTATAAATCCTAATTTCTTTATTTACAAAATTATTCACAATTGATATTTCTTTAGAAATTGTTGCCCTTCTTCTTTGACTTAATAATCCATTCATAATTTCTTCAGGTTCATCTGTTATTCCAATCCATGATCCATTAATAAATATTTTTGTTTTTCCTCTTATATCAGAAGGATGAACTTCACTTAATTTTTGGAAATTAGGATAATTATCTAAAGTTTCTTGAATCATTTTTGCAGGACTACCAACTGATACGAATGTCATTAAAGATAAATTTTTAACAAGACCACAAGCTTGACCTTCTGGTGTTTCGGCAGGACATAACATTCCCCAATGAGTATTATGTAGTTGCCTTGGCTTTGTAATTTTTCCTGTTTTTTCAAGAGGAGTATTTAACCTTCTTAAATGGGATAAAGATGACATAAATGTCAATCTTTGTAATACTTGTGCTACTCCTGTTTTTTGAACTTGTCCAACTTTATTTGTTCCCCAATTTCCAGTAGCTAAAGCATATTTCATTCCTCCAGATATAATATTTGTATCAAAAGCATCTTCTATTTTAAGTCTTCCAGTTTTATTATGTTTTATATGATCTTTTAAATTTGTTTCTGCTTTTTTAGTAAATCTTCTAAATAATTGCCTAAAAATACCTGATAATAATACTCCAGACATATCCAATCTTTTTTTACCATAATGATCTCTATCATCTCCAAATGCTCTTCCTAAAGAACAATTTCCTAAACGATATATCATATAACCAATAAAATATGCTTTTTTACTTTCACTACCTCTTTCAATTGATACATGAGATAGCATATTATTCCTTAAAATATCTTCAGCTCTTTTTATTCTTTCTTCAGATTTACTATCTTCTCCTCTTGTAGCTTTATTTCCAATATATTCTAAACATTCATTTTTTCCACGATATTCACTTGAATAATC
>JAFXOY010000104.1 GCA_017528375.1 Clostridia bacterium
ATAAATATTTTTAATTAAATGTTGGGAAATCAAAATTGTATTGGATTATTCATTATTACTTTCTTATTAAGTATTTCTCTATCTATATCACAATATGTACAATGTCCTAATGGTGGTGTATCTGTTACTAGTGAAGGATGCAAATATGTCCAAGGAAATGTTACAATTAATTGTCCAACATCAAAGCCGTATTTATGCCCAGATTTTGCTTGTGTTGAATCACAGGGAAAATGTAGTAAATATATTCCAATTTGCCCACCACAAAAACCATATAAATGTTGGAATAATGAATGTCGTGTCTCATTTGAAGAATGTCCTACTCCTGTTACATGTGCTCCAGAATTTCCAGTTTTATGTCAAAGTGGTTTATGTGTAAAAACAAAAGCTGATTGTAAAGAAATAAAAACAGGCGATTGCCCTTATTATAGATGCTTTGATGGAACTTGTGTTAATTCTATTGAGTTATGTCCTACTCATGTTTTTTGTGGAAAAGATAAAATAAAATGTTGGAATGGTGCTTGTGTAGATAGTGTTGAAGAATGTCGTTCAAGTCAATTAGACACTTGCCCTGATAAGTTTCCATATAGATGTCGTGATGGCTCCTGTCGTACTGAATTTCAATCTTGTTCTACTATATCAACTTGCCCACCTCATTTACCTGTAAAATGCTTTGATAACTCTTGCAGAGCTAGTACATCTGAATGTCCTGAATTTCAAAGTTGTGGAGAAAGTAAAGTTGCTTGCCCAGATGGTACTTGTGCTTTAAATTATGATGCTTGCAATACTGTTGTAACTTGTACTTCAGATAAACCATTCTTATGCTATGATAATACTTGTAGAGTACAATTAGATGATTGTCCAGAACCACCAAAATGCAAAAAAACTGAAGTAGTTTGTCCAAATGGTTCTTGCATGTCTTCAAGACAATATTGTAAATTTTTTGAAGCATGTAATAAAACTGATAATCCAATAAGATGTGAAATGAATAGTTGTACTGATAATTATAGTCAATGTAGTAAAAAAACAAAAAGATGTCCTATAGGTTATGTTCAATGTGATAATGGAGATTGTAAAACATCAGAATATTTATGTGATAAATTTGAGTGTCCAAAAAATAAACCATATTTCTGTAAAGAAGGGGTTTGTGTTCATGATAAAGAATTATGTGATAATCCAGTAAATGGATGTCCTTATAATGCTCCTTATAAATGCTTAGATGGTACTTGTGTTAAAAGTGAAGAAAACTGTGAAAAAAGTTACAATTGTACAAATCCAGATCATAAATTATGTCCAGATGGTTCTTGTATAGATGAAAAAGAAGAATGTCCACTTCAAAATGGTTGTTATAAAGATAGGCCATTTAGATGTGCAGATGGATCTTGTGTCAACCCTGAATCATCTTCTTGCCTCCCTGTTTTGTGTCCCTTCTTATTGCCAATTAAATGTCCTAATGGAAATTGTGTAGCAAAATCTAGTGATTGTTCTGTCAATTTAAGAACAGATGATTTGATAGATTGTGGAGAAGGGTTAATTATGTGTGTTGATGGAAGATGTGTTGAATCAAGTGATTATTGTAGACCTAATTATGATTGTGAAACTGGATATAAGAAATGTCCTGATGGAAGTTGTAGAGTCTCCCTAAATTTATGTCCACAAGGAGTAAAATGCCCAGCATCTCGTCCATATAGATGTAGTAATCAATTATGTGTTAAGAATGAGGAAGAATGTATTCATGGTATAATATGTCCTAAAGGTTATACAAAATGTCAAAATAATGGTCTTTGTATGGAAAGTCAAGAATATTGTGAAGAAGGTTTTGTATTCCAAAGTGGTTGTGCTGAAGTTGGTTATGTAAAGTGTCCAAATGGAAGATGTGCAAAAGATTTATCATCTTGCTCTTCAATGAGTGATGCTTGTCCTGATAATTCTGCTCCATATTTATGCCCTAATGGAGAGTGTGCAAGTGATTCATCAAAATGTTCATCTGGTTCAGGTTGTGGATCTGGGAAAGTAAAATGTCCTTCTGGAGGATGTGCTACCAAAGGTAAAGAGTCAACTGAATGTACTAATGATATAGGATGTCCTTTAGGAAAACCATATAGATGCTCAAATGGAGAATGTGTAGAAAGCAGTAGAAAATGTAATGTTACAACCATATCCTCATATGGACAATTAATTTCAAATGTTGCTTGTGATGAAGCTAAACCATATCAATGCAATGATAAGTCATGTGTAACCAATGTCAACTTCTGTAAAGTTTCAGAAAAGTGTCCTGCTGCACAATGTTTTAATGGATATTGTGTATCTGATTCTTCTGCTTGCAAAGAATTTGATGGATATTGTCCTTTATCAATGCCAGTCCAATGTCCATCAGGTTCCTGTGTTGATGAATTAGTTAAATGTGCCACTTCTTTTGGTGTACCTGCTTGTGTTGAAGGAGAATTTTATTGTGCAAGATTAAATAAATGCTTAACTAAAAAATTAGATTGTCTTGTATATTTAGATAGTTATATCGAAAAACAAGATAAACAAGAAAAAAAAGAAGAAAATAAAAATCAAACAAGAAGATTATTAGAAAATTTTGTAGACCCATTAAAAGATAAAGATTTTATTAATACTCATAAAAAATTAATAACGCTAAAAGAAGAAGATGAACAACCATCAGATAAACAAAGTAGTTCCTCATCAGTAGAAGTAATCTGTTATGATGGTACCATAGCTAAAGGAGATGAAAAATGCCCAATAGTTCCTGCTTGCAAAATTGGTCAATATAGATGTGAAAATGGTGGATGTGCTTCTACCATGGAAATTTGTGGTACAGATAATGATTATGTATGTAAAGAAGGACAAAAAAAATGTCCTGATGGAATGTGTCACACTGATTGTAATGAAGTTGCTTTCAATGGTTGTGATGTAGGAAAATATCAATGTACTAATGGACTATGTGTTGAAGATAGATATGAATGTATTGGCCATTCAATGTGTCCAGATCCAATTTTCCCATATAGATGTATTACTGGAGAATGCAGAGGCTCTCCAAGTGAATGTGAAACACTTGATAGAATTGGCAGAGTTCAAAATTTAACATATTCATTTAATAAACTAAACAAAGTTGAATTTTCATTTGCTTTTGATCCTAATGGGAGAACCATTGGAAGAATTGAAATACCAGGAAATGGCCTTTCATTTGATGGTAATTATTCTAAATTATATATTGAAGAAGTCAGTTCATCTGGATTATATAGATCTAATTTATATAATAACACAGCTGAATTTTTATTCAATGTATCTAATAGTATTGTAGCTAGTGAAGGTCTTCTTAACTTTGAAAATTGTATATTGACTCCTGCATTTAAATTTTATGCTGGTAGAAATAGTAAAACTAAAATAGAATTTAGATTAGCAGGAAGAATTAAATTTTTACATAATTATTATGAAGAAGCTACTACTTTATTAGTTGAAGATTATTGTCTTGCAAAATTAAAAGGATTTGATTTAGATAAAGATACTATAGCAGAAGGTGATGATCAAGGATGGGAATGTGTAGAAAGACAAACTACTGAAGAACAAACTGAATTCCAAATTAAAGAATTTGGGGTTTATGCAGTTATGTTAAACCCATTAAGAAAAAAATATAATTGGTTTAGTGATACAGGTGATATTAAAGCAAAGAATTTCTTCCTTGAAAATATTAAAAGTATTCTTATTGTACTTGGTATTATAATTCTTTTAATAGCACTTATATTCTATATATTCTTCAGAGTTACAAGATATAGAGAAAAATATCATGAAAATAGAACAAAGATTATTTTATTACAACAACAAAAGCAAGAATATGAAAATATGACAACTGATATATTCGGACAAACACTTGGAGATAATATCAACGGTATAGTTTATAAGGCAAATCCTGCATACACCACTAATGATGATATTAAGAAAGGTGGAACTTCTCTTGAAGAAGAAATTGAAAAATTACAAATAGAATGTAAAAATGTCAGTGATCAAAATGATAGATTACAAAAAGATATTGCTGATATCACTGAACAATATAAGACTTTAACTGCTTCTATTGAAAATAATGGAAAATGAGCAATTATTATATATCTTAAACTAAGTTTAATTATATTATTATTTTAAATGGATTATTTGAGTTATATAATTTAACATTAATGATAAGAAAAACTTTTATAATATATTTTTTTATTTTTTGTTATTTTTTATTATTTTTTTTTTTATTATTTTTTTAATTATTTTTAAATATTTTTAAAAAATTAAATA
>JAFXOY010000105.1 GCA_017528375.1 Clostridia bacterium
ATCCTGGGGCTGAATTCGGTCCCAAGGGTTCGGCTGTTCGCTGATTAAAGTGGCACGCGAGCTGGGTCCAGAACGTCGTGAGACAGTTCGGTCCCTATCTGTTGCGGGCGTTGGAAACTTGAGGGGTGCTGTCCCTAGTACGAGAGGACCAGGATGGACGCTCCCACGGTGCACCGGTTGTCGCGCCAGCGGCACGGCCGGGTGGCCGAGAGCGGATCCGATAAGCGCTGAAGGCATCTAAGCGTGAAGCGGGCCCCGAGATGAGGTTTCCCTCCAGCAGTGACTGGCTAAGGCCCCCCGGAGACGACGGGGTTGATAGGCAGGGGGTGGAAGCGCGGCGACGCGCGGAGCTGACCTGTACTAATAGGCCGAGGGTTTGATCACCAAGAAGAAGCTCGCATGCAAGGTCTGGAAGACGCTGTCGCGTCTTGAGAGTCGTCCGGTTTTGAGGGGGCCGCGCGTGGCGCAGGGCGGTCCGGCGGCGATGGCGGGGCGGACACACCTGTCCCCATCCCGAACACAGACGTTAAGCGCCCCCGCGGCCGACATAGTCGAAAGGCAAAGCAGGCACGCTGCCGGGCAGCCAGCCCTCTTAAGTTCCGTTTGGAACTTAATTAAATTATTATTAAAAATATAAAAACAAATAAAAATATAATAAATTTATATATTTTTTTAATAAGTGAATAATTAATTTTAACCTTTTAAATACTAGAATATAAGTTTTTATTCTATTTTAAATTTATTTAACTTCCTACAACTTTAACTTTTTGGAAACCAACAACACTCCAATTTTTTCCATATGAAACAGTATCAATATATTCTAAATTAGCTATCAAGTTATTTAATTCTTTTTTTTGTTCTAAATAATTAGTTTCTAAATCTGTAAAAAATTTGGCTAATACTTCACTCTTATCTAATCCTCTTTCTTTAGCAATTTTTTTAAATTCAGATATTTTTTCAATAATTATTTTAATTTTATCAGGATTTAAATTAAATAATTGAAAACTATCAATATTGCAATCTTTTTTTCCTTTAGATTCACATTTTTCTTTCCAAAAAATACATTGTTTTATAATATCAAAAAATTTAACAGTAGCTCCTAAATCTTTATTATTATCTTCTGTATATTCAGAATTATCATAACATATATTAATAGTCTTTTGAGGAATAGTTGTATAATTACTAGGCTCAATACCACTTATAATAGCTTTTTCAGATATTTGAAATTTTGCATATTCATTAGAATTATTAACAACTTGCTTTGGGACTTTTATATCACTTACTTCAAAAGAGTCGTCATCATCTGAAGATTCGTTGTTTTCTCTTTCTTTTTCATCTTCAGCTGTATATTCTAAGTCTTCTTGTTTTAAATTGTTGTTGAAAAATTCACGAAGTTGTTCTTTTACTTCGGAATCATAAGTAAAATTGCCTAAAGATATTTCATTACAAAAATTTTTTTTGGCAGCTGAACTTATTAAAACTGCTTGATGCTTTTTTCTCATTTTTATTTTTTATAAATTTATTAATATTTTATTATTATGTAAAAATCTAAAATTAATTAATTTATTATTTAATATTTTTTAATATAATTTTAGATTTTGGGGATTGGGGATTGGGGATTGGGG
>JAFXOY010000106.1 GCA_017528375.1 Clostridia bacterium
AATATAAGTAAATAATATTTAATTATTTAATTATATTATCAATAAAATTAATTAACACACTAGTTATAATAAAATGATATAAAACTTAATATATTGAATCCATTTCAATGAAATAATAATAAATTAAATTAAAATTAGAAAATTTACAATTAGCGAAAACATAAATTTTTACATTCAAGCATTTTTTTGTATGTAATTAATAATATATTATATTTTTTCTAATATAATAATAATAATATTCAAATATATAATCCCAAATATATATTAATATATTTAATTATTGACTTTTTCTTTTATTGGTAAATCGTTTTACCGTTTTAAAGATTTTATTGAGAATACAATGTGTTTTACCTTGATATTTAATTGAATCATCATAATGGCAGGCACATTCACAATTATCTTTGATAACACAGAAAGCAATCATTAAAGCCAATTTAATTTGAGAATATGCATACATTTTATCACATAAATTATTCCTTATATTAAATGGATCAATGATAATTAAAGAATCAATATTATTACTATTTTCATTATAAAATTTAATTTCTTCATTTTTATCATTATGTCCATTATTATTATAATCTAAATATATAATCTTCCTGTTATTATTTTCATACATTAAATATCCGTGGATTTTTAAAAAATCGATAAAAATTTGACCCAATGGTATATCAGTATTTGTACAATGATATTGATCTAAAAATGACATTAGCATAACATTCAAGGCATAACTGCTAATGCCACCATTATATATACCCATATTGATATTTAAATCTGAATTACTTTGATAATAATTATTTATTAAATTTGCATTATATAATAATTGTTTTAGACCTAATAATAATGGAATAAATTTTCCTTTGTATTTATTATTATATTCATTTGTCATAATTATACTATTTAAAAGACTGTTATCATTTAAATTTTTTAATTCATCTCCATAATTTGTGTTATCTAAAATATATATATTATATATTAAAAGATTATTTTGTTCATTTACTTCTAATTTTATAATTGGTGTAATAATATGTGTATCTTCTAAATAAATAACTTTTCCAAAAAATGAATTTTTTAATTTGTGGAATAAACTTTGAATAAATGTCATATAAAAATTTTCATTTATATAATTTGGATCTTTACTTGGTATAATTAATAAATCTACCTCACTCCATGATAATGATGTTTTTGTTTCATATGATCCATATAATTTAATATCAGCATCAATTTCAATTAATTCCTTTAATTTAGATATCATTTTATTAATTTCTTGTATACGACTCTCATATATCATTCTATTATAATGATATAAATCATATAAATCAGAAGTTATTAAATTAACAACTTCCGCATCGGTGTATTTTTTATCATTAAATTTTTTTTCTAAATATTTTAATTTTTCATTTACAACGTTATTATTTGTCTCTTCAGAATCTTCTTTTTTTGCATTTTCTTCGTTTTCTTTATTTATTTCTTCTGTAGTTTTTTTATCTTTTATTTTATCATTTTTTATTTCATTTTCTAAATTTTTAAATTTAATTAATAATGACTGTATAGCCATATCTTTCTGTTCAATCTGTGTCTGATTTATCTGTCTTTGTTGAATATGTTTATTTTCCTCTATTTTTATTTGTTCCGATAATACATTAATTTGATTATTTTTTTGTATTAATTCATTTTTTAATTTAAGAAGTTCATTTTTTAGTAATTCATTTTCGTTCCTGAATTTTTGTAATTTAATTTCCTTTTTTTCTAAAGTAGTAAATAGATTTTCATTTTCTGTTTTTAAACTATCATATATCAATTTATCTTGATTTGTTTCATCGCTGATATCTAAATATAATGTGGGAGTATTTTGTATTTTTATGAAAGAATAAAATTGGTTTACATTATTCATATTACTATTACCAGTATTATTTGAAGAAGTTGAATCACTATCAGTAAAATTTAAAAAAGGATTATTACTTTGAAAAGAAAAAGGTATTTCTACTCTTGAAGTAATATCTTCTTTTGGAAATACAAACATTTTATCATTGTCACCGTTATTACTTTCTCCATTTGCTTTTTTATCTTTTTTATTGTTGTCTTCTTGCCAAGTACTGTCAATATTGGCGGAGAGGTATTGGTTTTTCTGCAGTTGGTAGACAATTTTTTGAACATAGTGATTTGCTGAAGATGTGGAACGATAGGTACGTTTCTGTTTAACTTGGCTAATAATTTTTTCTGCTTGAGGAGAATTTTCAATCCATTCTATTTGCACACGATATTGGGCTTTTGCTGTCGATAACAAAAGCAACATACATGTTAGCAAGCAGCAAATTCTTTTCATAGCGAAGCATTAGAATTGGTAATAGGCAAAAAATAACAAGGCATTATTCCACATGTTGTGTGTGATGGTTGTTCCATTACGGTCAACAGGCATTCTGCCAATGGAGGTGATGGAATAGTTGAAACGAAACCCTATACCATAATGGTCTTGAAATCGATAACCAACACCTGCTACAGCCCCTAATTCAAATAGGTGAAAACGATTTTCTGTTTCCAATTCTCCATATAAAGTGTTGAATTCCTTTGCAGATACCAAAAAATTGAAAGAAGGACCTATTTCCAAAAGAAATCCTTTCCAAAAATTCCAACCGAACAAAAAAGGCATTTCTATTTGGTGGATGCGAATTTTATACATACTATAGTCCATCTTTGCACGACTGCCTTTTTGTGCATAGTCGATTTCCAATTGCAGTTGTATTTTTTTTTCTTCAAAAGGAATATTGGCAAATCCTCCGACAAAAGCTCCCATTTTATGATAGCCGTTAAAGTCGTCTCCGTCAACTTGTGTTAGCAACAAGCCTGCTTGCACTCCTCCTTTAAATTTTTGTGCATTTATCTGGTAGGTAAGTGCCAAACATAGGACTATTAAGAAAAAAGTCTTTCTCATGACTATAACAAATCTTTGCCGATATCGTGGCGATAATATTTCCCTTCGAACTGAATGCGTTCTGCATTTCTGTTGGAAATCGATAGTGCTTCTTCAATGGAATTGCCGAGGGTAGTAGTTGTCAGTACACGACCTCCATTGGTTACCAAATGTCCTTGCTCGTCAATTTTTGTGCCTGCATGAAAAACAATTCCATCTTCTATGTTGTCAATGCCTGTAATTATTTTCCCTTTCGGGTATTTTTGAGGATAGCCTCCTGATACCAACATGACGCTGGTAGCTGTTTTAGGAGAAATGCTAATGCGGGCATCTTTTACTGTTTCTTTGTCAACATGAAGGAACAATTCTACCAAATCACTTTCAATTCTAGGCATGACAGATTCTGTTTCCGGATCTCCCATACGAACATTGTATTCTATAACATAAGGGTTGCCTTTTACATTGATAAGTCCGAAGAAAATAAATCCGTGATAGTTAAGATTTCTTACTTGAATGCCGTGAAGGGTGGGTTCTATAATACGTTTTTTCACTTTCTCCATAAATTCGGTATCTGCAAATGGTACAGGAGATATTGAGCCCATACCGCCGGTATTGAGTCCTGTATCGCCTTCGCCAATACGTTTGTAGTCTTTTGCAGACGGCAGCAAAACATAATCTTTCCCATCAGTGAGCACAAAGACAGATAGTTCTATGCCCGATAGAAATTCTTCTATGACAACATGTTCACCAGCTTCGCCAAATTTTTCTCCTCCCAGCATAAGATTCAATTCGTTGATGGCTTCATTTTTGACAGAAGTGATTATCACTCCTTTTCCTGTAGCCAAGCCATCGGCTTTGAGAACATAAGGCGGTTGCAATGTATCTAGAAATGCAATAGCATTGTTTAATTCATTTTTATTAAATGAGCGGTAGGCGGCAGTAGGAATGTTGAATTCTTGCATAAAAGTTTTTGAGTAACTTTTACTTCCTTCTAATTGTGCACCGGCTTTTGACGGACCGATTACAATTTTATCGGCACATTGAGGGTCGTTTTTAATAGCATCATAAATACCATTGACAAGGGCTTGTTCCGGACCTACAACAATCATGTCTATTTGATTGTCAAGAACATATTTTTTTACTCCGTCAATGTCACTATCTGAAAGATTAATGTTGGTACCACATTGTGCTGTGCCGGCATTTCCCGGAGCTATCACTAATTCACTACATAAGGGACTTTGTGCAATCTTCCATGCCAATGCATGTTCTCTTCCTCCTGAACCTAAAAGTAAAATTTTCATATATATAGAATTTTCAAATTTTTAGTTATTGTTATCATCAAATATCATTGCTAAAGAAATTCTTTTTCTTCGCAAATCCACTTCTTCTACTCTTACACGAACTTTTTGATTGAGTTTTACTACTTTGTTGGGGTCTTTGACATATTTTTTTGCCAATTTGCTGATATGAATCAATCCGTCTTGATGTACGCCAATATCTACAAAACAACCGAATGCGGCAATATTGACAATGATTCCTGTTAGTTCCATGCCGACTTTCAAATCGCTGATATCGTTGATATTTTGGTCGAATTCAAATAGGTCGAATTGCTGCCTCGGGTCACGACCGGGCTTTGCCAATTCTTTCATTATATCTGTCAAAGTGGGAATGCCGACTTTGTCGGTAACAAATTCACGAATGTTGATTTGTTTTCTTAAATCTTCATTTTGAGTCAGTTGTTCTACAGTGCAGTGAATATGTTGTGCCATCTTTTCCACAATAGCATAACTCTCCGGATGTACTGCACTTCTATCTAAAGGGTTTTTGGCTTCGGCAATACGGATAAAGCCTGCCGACTGCTCAAAAGCTTTATCTCCATAGAGTTTCACTTTTTTTAAGTCGTTTTTTGTTTTAAAGCCACCATTTGCTTTGCGGTATGCTACAATATTCTTTGCCAGAGCGGGACCAATTCCGGATACATAAGATAGCAGTTCTTTGCTTGCTGTATTGATTTCCACACCAACGGCATTTACACAACTTGACACTGTTTCTGACAAACTTTCCGCCAATTTTTTTTGATTGACATCGTGTTGATATTGGCCAACGCCGATAGATTTAGGATCTATCTTTATAAGTTCTGCCAAAGGGTCCATCAATCTTCTGCCAATTGAAACCGCCCCTCTCACTGTGATGTCGTAGTCGGGAAATTCTTCTCTCGCCACTTCAGAAGCCGAATAAATAGAAGCCCCATTTTCGTTGACAACAACAATGATAGGTTTTTGTTCAAAATCAACATGTTTGATAAAATTTTCGGTTTCTCTGCCGGCGGTACCATTGCCGATAGCGATAGCTTCTACATGGTATTTTTTTGCCAAATTTTTGATAATTTCGTTAGCTTCGTGTACTTGTACAAGCGGTTGGTGGGGAAAAATGGCTGTATGTTCCAAAAGGTTGCCATGTTTGTCCAAGACAACCACCTTACAGCCGGTACGAAATCCCGGGTCAATGCCCATGGTAATTTTTTCTCCCATGGGAGCTGCCAGCAAAAGTTGTCGTAAATTATTAGCAAAGACTTTTATAGCTGTATCGTCGGCGGCGTCTTTTGCCTTTTTTCTCAATTCTGTTTCCAATTGAGGTTGTAGCAAACGATTGTAACTATCTTCAATAGCGTCAGCCACTTGGTCGGCAGCTTCGTTGTCGGCATGCAAATGAATATGGTCGATAGTAGTTAGAGCGGAATATTCATCAGGTTCAATACTCAATTTCAAAAAGCCCTCTTCTTCTCCACGAAACATGGCCAAAATTCTATGCGAAGAAGCTTTATTGACAGGTTCTTCGTTGTTGAAATAAATGGCATATTTGTCACCTTCGAGTTCTTTTCCTTTGACAACTTTAGAAAAAATATGGGCTTTTTTATTAAACAAACTACGAAGTTGTGCTCTGGTGTGCTCATCTTCGCAAATTTTTTCGGCAATAATGTCTCTTGCTCCTGCAAGGGCTTCTTCTACAGAAAAGACACCTTTTTCTTCGTTGATAAATTTTGCTGCCAAGGCATTAACATCTATGTTTTTTTGTTTGTAGATTTCATCTGCCAATGGTTGCAAACCTTTTTCTTTGGCCATGCTGGCTTTGGTTTTGCGTTTTGGTTTGTAAGGAAGGTAAATATCTTCCAATTCCGGCAACGTGTTAGCTTTTTCAATTTTTTCTTTC
>JAFXOY010000107.1 GCA_017528375.1 Clostridia bacterium
AACTGCACCACTTTATCAAATTGCTGAAAATTCTGGTTTCAGTGGTAAAAATATTGTTGAAGAACAATTACAAAAGGAATCAGGTGTTGGTTTTGATGCTAAAACTGGTGTTTGGACTGATATGTATAAATCAGGAATTGTAGATCCAACTAAGGTTACAAGAAGTGCTATTTTAAATGCAGCATCAATTGCTGGTCTATTCTTGACTACTGAAGCTGCTGTTGGTTCTTTAAAAGAAAAAGAAGCTAAAACTAACCAAGAAATGTATTAATAAATTTTGATATTGCTCAAAAAAATAAGACCATTTCTCTTAGAGGGATGGTCTTTATTAATGCCTTCTTTCACAGCTCATTTTCGTATACTAAAACTAGGAGTTTAATCTCTTAGTTTTTTTATTTCTAATATTAATGTATAATAGTAGTGATGGAAAGTTATTTAATCATTGAGACACGTATGTGATCTCGTTAAAACCATTTAGAGCTTTGACTCTTTATTCAATGGTCTTTCCATCGTTATCGAAATAAGCTAGCTGAGAGAATATTTGACTCTCAGCTTTTCTTTTTATCTAGGCATAGGTTTAAAGAAAGGTTTTGGAATTATGGGCGTGGAGCTCTTGGAGAATAGCAATATATCTCGTAAAATAAAATGTCCAAGTTTCAATTTATTATTTTAATCTGCTTAAATCTAATGGAGAGCATAGCATCTCGTATAAAGCAAACGAAAATAGGTATAAATATTAAATTGAAATTAAAACTAGCTTTCAAAGTAATACAAAATATTGGAGGTAAAAAAGATGAAAGGATTTTGTATTTCCTTAGATGTTTCTAAGGGCTCAAGTTTCTATCAAGGTTTTAAAGGTTTTGATGAACCAATAACAAAGCCTAAAAAGATAGAACACAATTTAGAAGGCTTTAAAGAATTATTAAAGCTCAAAGATTCAATAAGAAAGGAATATGATTCAGACTGTATTGTAATATTTGAGTCAACAGGTGTTTATCACAAAGCATTACAAACTTATCTTGATGAGCATGATTTCAAATATACAATCATAAGTCCACTACTATCAGCTAAGGTTAGGAAGAGTGATATTAGAGGAACTAAAACAGACGCGAAAGATTGTTCATCAATAGCCAAAGTATTTTATCTTAAAGATTTAAGAATATATTCTAAAACAGATGAAATATATGATGATTTGAAAGAAAAAAGCCGCTATTATGACTTTTTAGTAGATGAAATGAAACGATGGAAGATTGAATTTAGGAGACTATTAGATATTATTTATCCAGGATTTGATAAGATTTTTGAGAATTTATATATTGATTATGTTCAAGCATTATTACTTGAATATCCTCATCCAGAAATCATCCGTAAAAAGAGATTAGATACAATAGCAAAATTCATTGAAAAATATACATGCCATAAAGAATCATTCTCATTAAAGCAGGCACAAACATTAAAGGACTATGCCGAAAATTGTGCATCGGGTTGTTCATATAAATCATATTTAGTTTCTCAATTTGATACAGTAATTCATACATTAAATTCTCAAATAAAGCATTTAGAAACAACTTTAGATGAAATAATTGAGATAGCAAAGAAATTACCAAATTATGAAATTATAAGAAGTATACCTGGTATAGCAGATAATCTAGCATCTAGAATATTAGCAGAAATTGGTGATATTGATAGATTTGATAATGCAAGTCAACTAGTGGCTTATGCAGGAATAGATCCACAAATATATCAATCAGGACAAATATCAGGATTACATTTAAAAATATCTAAAAAAGGAAATAAGAAATTAAGATGTTTACTATTCTTAGCAGTAACATGTATGATTAAAACTAATAGAGATACAAAGATAGTGGAATTCTATAAAAGAAAAAAGGCAGATGGATTAGCGTCTCGTTCTGCCTTAGTAGCTTCTATGAATAAACTATTAAGAATAATTCATTCACTATGTAAAAATGGTTGTTTATTTAAATAACCATCTACATTATATCATATAATTTTTAAAAATGCCTCTTTTTGAGGTTTTTTGGTCTTGGTTTAATAATATACGTTAATTAATATGGAAAATTATTAAATTAATACTTGATTTTCCTTATCTAATTTATTTTTAAATAAAACTTGACTATTGTAAACATATGGGTTAAAATACTATACGGTACATTTTTAAGCAATTATCCACATTGCCCTAAATATTAATTAATAAATTTAGGAGGAAAAAAACATGAATAATAAAACTTTCATGGCAAATAATCAAACTGTTCAACACGGTTGGTACGTAGTTGATGCAAAAGGTCTTACTCTTGGTAGATTAGCTACTCAAGTTGCTGTATTACTTAGAGGTAAGAATAAGCCAACATATACTCCAAATGTTAATTGCGGAGACAATGTTATCGTTATTAATGCTGACAAGGTAGTTTTAACTGGTAACAAGTGGAGCGATAAGCTTTACAGAAGACACTCTGAATATGCAGGCGGTCTTAAGACTTTAACTGCTAAAGAGTTAATGGAAAAGCACCCTACTAGAATGGTTGAGTTAGCTGTATTTGGTATGTTACCTCATACAAAATTAGGTGACCAAATGAGAAAGCAACTTTATGTATATGCTGGATCTGAACATCCACATATGGCACAAAAACCAGTAGAATTCAAGGTAGAGGCATAAGGAGGATATAAGAAATGGCAAAGAAATTAGTTCAATACTTAGGTACAGGCCGTCGTAAGAGCTCAGTTGCTCGTGTATACTTACGTTCAGGTAAGGGTACAATCACTATTAATGGTCGTACATTTGAGGATTATATCCCATCAGCTGCAGTACGTTTAGACGTATTACAACCACTTGAGTTAACTGAAACAACTGACAAATTCGATGTTGTTGTTAACGTATTCGGTGGAGGAATCACTGGTCAAGCAGGAGCTATCAGATTAGGTATTACTCGTGCCTTATTAGAGGTAAATCCAGACTATCGTCAAACTTTAAAACCAGCTGGTTTAATTACTCGTGATCCACGTGCTAAAGAACGTAAGAAATACGGTCTTAAGAAAGCAAGACGTGCACCACAATTCTCTAAGCGTTAATTGTTTGATTATTATAATTGCAAAGAAAAAGATAAAAAGGCTACGCGTATTCTCGAACGTGTGGCTTTTTTTTGGCTTTGTTAAGCCATTTTTCAAGGTTTGTTGGTAAATTTGTTACTTTAATTTGTTTTTGATAAAAGAATGTTATTCTTATGCATTTTTTATATCGTAACTAACAAATAACTAACAAATTATGCTACTTGTTATTACTATCAAAAATTAGGTAACAAGGAGATAAAATTATGAGAAAAATGAAATTACCACAAGGAGTAGGACAAGTCTACAAACTTAAAGGAACAAGAAGAAATC
>JAFXOY010000108.1 GCA_017528375.1 Clostridia bacterium
AAACGCAAGTCGCGTGCTTGCACGCGCAACGCAGCGCTCTGCCTTTCTCTGTTCTTTTGGCTCTAACCCGCTGTTCACGCGTCTTTTTCGGCCATTCCTCTCGTTGAAGCGGCAAATTTGCACTTGGTTTGTAAATTCACCTATTAAAATTTTTAGGAATATTTCTTTTAATTTTTTTTTTTCAATTATATTTATTTAAATTAGTTTTATTTAAAATTAAAATTAGGAATACTGTCAACACCTAATTCTTGTATTCTTCTATGATACATTAGCCATTCAGGAAATAATTTTAATGTTTCAACATTTTTCCAAGGAGCAATTTCATTTCCCCAAAAATGAATAATTTTAATTTCTTTGATTTTATTTATTTTAAATCCGTTCCATAACTCTGAAAGTAATTCAACAGGTATTTCATATCTATATGATATCCATGTATGGAATATCTCATCTATTAACTTTATATCTTCATTTTTAGTAAGTTCTTTAAATAATTTAATTGATTCTATTAAAGAACAATACTCTAGAATTTTTTTTGTTATTAATACTACACCACCACAGCATAGTGTAACATCAATGTTTTTATAATATAAATTTACTTTTTTTAATTCATCAACTGCATTTAATATTTCAACTTTCCTCCATGCTAATGGCAATTTAATATTAAATATAGAGTAGATATCTTTGTTTATATAGATATCAGCATCTAAAATAAGTATTTTTTCATATTCATATAGAAAAGTATATGCTGTAAGTTTAAATAGATTCCAAATACCCCACCTTGTTTTAACTGCTGGATATTCTAAAAAAAATTTTGGTAGAGTATGATTTTTTATAAAGTCTTCATTGTTTTCAGAGGTTACTATTTTAAAAAATTTGCAATTATTATTTATTTTTTGAATTATATTTTTATTATTTTCTGTTAAATCATTGCTATAAATAATTATATCACAGTTTTCTACGCATCTGGGGCTATTTCTAGATAATGACATTAAAACATTGCAAAGAGTAAATGAGTATGAATTGGAGATAGAAAAAAGAATAGCGTATTTATTTTTCATAGAGCCTATCCAAAAATTAAATTAATAAAAAATCGATATAAGTATGATTAAAATATAAAACTGAAAAAGCTGAAATATGGAGACGTTCACAATCAGCGGGTATGAGAAAAACGCAATAAAGAATAGGTGATAAATTCTAGAAAATTTTGTATTCTCTCCTTACCCTAGTCTTAGGTGAGGAGTGGCTCATGAGATGGAAACTGTTCAGAGAGTACATGCGAATTCTCGACATCGTTTGGCCGCTAATTCGGGATGTTTTTCCAGCGAAAAAGCCAGGCGCAGGAAGACCACCAAAGCCGATGCGACAAGTAATCAACACAATCCTTTATGTGCTCTATACAGGCTGTCAGTGGAATGCTGTCTTCGAGGATAAGGGCGATCGTTTGTGTAATGGAAAAACAGCCCATCGTTACCATATGATATGGTCTCGGAGCGATTTTTACCTCAAGCTCAATCGCAGATTGCTACTTATTTTTGACCGTTTTTTTGGATTGGAGGTCAATTGGCTGGCACTTGATGGGTGCACCTACAAAGCTCCATTAGCGCTTCAGGCTGTCGGAAAAAATCCGACTGACCGAGCAAAAAATGGCACAAAACGAAGTATGCTTGTGGATGAACATGGGCTCGTGTTGTCCTTTGTACACAGTGGAGCCAACGTCCACGATTCCCAACTTCTGGAGCCAACTCTCGTCAATCGGATGTATAAGCGCCAGAATAGCGGAGTCAGTAATGAAAATTTATGTCTTGATGCAGCATATGTTGGCGACATTTGTCGTGAGACTGTGACGCGTCATGGATACATACCACATATACAGCCTAGAGGAGAAGAGAAAAAAATATTAATAAGGACACCTGATTACAAAGCAAGGAGATGGGTCGTAGAAAGAACTAATAGTTGGATGCTACAATTTAGAAAGCTTAAGATTAGATATGAAAAAACCATAGCATCACATGATTGTCTTACACATATTGGTTGTATATGCATTATATTAAGAACAATTTTTCGTAAAAAACTTAATTTAAATCCATAGATAGTAGGAGAAAGCAAACCGAATGATGGTCATTGGTCCTCAATTTTAAGTAGAAACGGCTGCAGAATTTATTTTTCACACCCTGATTCTCTTTGCTTTGATCTTCATAGTAAATTCTTACTCTTGCTCATCCGCTTCGCTTTCCATGCTGCATTCAGCACTAAGAATCTTGAGCAGAAGATCTGAGACTGCATAATCATGACGACCACAGAGTTCTTCCGCCTTGACAAGATCGCCTTCTGACATATCCAGAAGAGTTGGCAGGTACTTTTCAGTCAGAGCTTTCCTGATGTAGGCCATCACCTGTGAATCTGCTGCATTGGGATCACTGCTCTCAAAATCTTCCA
>JAFXOY010000109.1 GCA_017528375.1 Clostridia bacterium
AGTCTAACGTGTCTTTAAATTAAAAATAATTAAAAAATTAATTAAATATATATTCTTAAAAGAAAATACATTCAAAAAAAATAATGGCAAAAGTTCGATTTTTAGATTTAGTGAAACCAGTGATGTTTTTAATTCCCCAAATAAAAACCCCAGAGCGTAAAGTAACCAAACATGATCGTTTTGTCTGGAGTGCCATCGCTTTATTTATTTACTTAATCTGTTGTCAAATCCCCCTTTACGGTATTTACAAAAGTACCGGCAGTGATCCTCTCTATTGGTTAAGAGTAATTCTCGCTTCCAACAAAGGAACTCTCATGGAATTAGGTATTTCCCCTATCGTTACTTCCGGAATGATAATGCAATTATTAGCCGGTTCAAAAATAATCGACGTCGACAAAAAACAAAAAGAAGATAAAGAATTATTTGACGGAGCTACAAAACTTTTCGGATTTATTATCACAATCGGTGAAGCAGTCGCTTATGTCTTAAGTGGCATGTACGGCGAATTATCAAATTTAGGTGCCTTAAATGCTTACTTGATTATAATACAATTATGTGTAGCGGGCGTTATTGTGCTTCTCTTAGACGAAATCATGTCTAAAGGATATGGTATAGGAAGTGGGATTTCCCTTTTCATTGCGGTTAATATATGTGAAACTATTGTGTGGAAATCTTTTTCTCCTTTTACTATAACTACAGAAAGTGGACAAACTGAATACGAAGGTGCTATAATTAACGCCGTGCATCAATTAATCACAAGGCCGAATAAAATTTCAGCTTTACAGCATTCATTTTATAGAGCCACTGGAACTAATTTATTTAATTTAATAACGACTTTTGTCGTTTTCTTGGTAGTTATTTATTTCCAAGGATTCAAACACGAAATAAGAATATCACATAGAAATGAACCAGGAAGTTATAGAACTTACCCGATAAAATTATTTTATTCGAGTAATATTCCTATAATACTTCAAAGTGCATTAGTATCAAATTTATTTTTCTTCTCGCAAATTTTATATAAAAGATACAAGCACTTTTTACCAATAAGAATATTAGGAAAATGGGAAGATATCGAATCAGGAGGTCATTCAGTGCCTGTTGGTGGCTTGGTTTATTATATATCTCCACCACATTCTTTATTGGATTTCGCTAAGGATCCTTTCCATACTTTATTTTATATAGCGTTTATGTTAATTTCTTGCGGATTTTTCTCTAAGACTTGGATTGAAGTTTCTGGTTCTGGTGTTAATGATGTTGCGAAGAATTTACAGGATCAAGGATATTTTATACAAGGAATGAGGGAAAATATGATTAAAGATAGATTAAGGAGATATATTCCTATTGCTGCTGTTTTCGGTGGTATGTGCATTGGATGCTTGACTATTTTTGCGGATTTCTTGGGTGCTATTGGTTCTGGAACGGGAATTCTTCTTGCGGTTACTATTATTTATTCGTTCTATGAAGAAATTATGAAAAATGATACTAAATAAAAATAGGATTTAATAAGGATTAATAAGGATAATAA
>JAFXOY010000110.1 GCA_017528375.1 Clostridia bacterium
ACAACGACGACCACAACAACAACGACCACCACAACAACTTCCACCACAACCACAACCACAGGTTCATGGACACCTCCTCGCAAAGAGGACTTAGTTCACGATGACAAGCAGATACCCGATGACACATACGATATACTTCTGAACACAGCTAAGCTTTTCGGAATCGACAAATATGAAATCATATGGTCTGATCACCCCGTAGAGTACGGCTATGTAGATCCAGGTTTATATTTCTGTGAGCGTAACGGTATTGCGTACGGTTATGGAGTTCAGGTAGCTCCTAGCACAGACGTGCAGACAGTTGCCGAGAACATGAAGAAGTTGACAGCATCTCAGTATAAGAAGAACGACTACATTCTGTATCGTCCTTTAGTTGCTGATGATAATCTTGATTATGTACTTGAGAACTTCGGTTCTGCAGAGGGTGCATACAAGGCTGAGACTAATGTTGTTATGAAGCTTAAAAACATCGTGGAACCAGCTACAAGCAAGGATAATTACAATTATTATCTTAGTGAGTTAGATTATTCTAACATCTACAATTCATTTGAGTTTATGAATTGGTACTTAGTACCCATAGACGATAATGGACAGAAACTTGAGCTTGCTTATACTAATAACACTTATAACGTAAATGTAAGTGCAGCTGTAGAAACAAAGTATTGGTTCAGCAATGAAACATTGACAAGCGGTGGAGCACCTATTGAAAGATTTTGTTTTAATGAGTATATAAATACTGCAAAACAATTCAATATAGATGCTTTTAAGATTGTCTATAATGATTCAACAGAACCCGTATTTTACAGCTTCATAGGTAAAGGTTTATCACTTGCATGTCCTAGCGAAAATGTTGCTGTTCAGATTGTGCACGGAGAAGATATAACCAAACTTATAAATCTTAAGGAATACTGCCTGAAGATAACCAATGGAGATGAAAATCTTGCAACTATACGTTATAACGAATATGTTAATAACAAATGCTGGTATTGGACATTAAAAGAAAATGACAAGTATTTTAGTGTCGATGGAAAATATGCATTTTATGATAATAGCGGATTAGATGACTACACAAGTTACATCATGGTTCCTCTCAAGGAAGACGGAAGTGAAGATCTGAGAATCTATATAGACTCAGAAAGCTAACACAAACAAAAAACCAACTCTTAATAGAGTTGGTTTTTTATTTGTGCCTAAATTCTTCAAAAACAAGTTTCCCTAAGTGAAAATAAAATTTAATCAATATATTACAAAAAAATGTCGAAATTATAATCTAAATGTAATAAAAGAAAATTTCGCAATATCCGTAAAGAAATTGAAAAAACTGTAATAATAGTAGGCTTGAAACGAAAAATTATTTAGCTATAATAAAAGACAGTAATACAAAAAATCAATTTTTGAGGAGGAAAAAACTTATGAAAAAACTAGAAAGGAACACAATCGCAAAAAAATTACTTGCAATATTGTTAGTAATCGCAACAATATTACCATATTTTCCAATGTCTGTTTTTGCAGATAATGAAAGTAGTGCAGGTAATTCAAGTATCCAATTTGATGCAAAATGGGATAGCTTAAGAGAAGTAGAAGTAGGAACAACAAATGACACATTTGGTTCAAATTATACTTTTACACTTAATGGTTCATCAACTGGATTCCAAAATGTACAATTATTATTGGAGACAGATAATGCAGCAGGAGCAAACGACACCATTACAGTAAGAGGAATAACTGGAGCAACAGCGCAAACAAGTGAGGGTACCGGATTTGCTGTAATCAATTTTGGAAACATAAACCAAGGTCAAGAAATAGGAGGACAAGTAAGTGTTAAGTTTGTTAATTCTGAACAAGTAACAAGAAAATTAACAATAACTCTAACAGGTACATACACTGATTCAACAGATGGTACAACAAAGAGTATTAATATGAAGAAAGAATTAACAGCAACAGTAACACCTGCAACTGTAACAACTCCATATTTAGCAGATATGACTTGGCAAGATTATTATTCTAATGGAATGACAAGATATAAAACACCTTCATTAGTACCAGACAAAACACAAATTAGTGGAAACTTTGGGCAAAATATAGGTTTTTATACAAATAATTTTGAAGCAACATATCCTATTAAAGTATATTCTTATGAAAAAACTCAAGAATTGAAATTAGATGTAACAATAAACCGTTATACAGATAATGTAAGTAAATTATCAGATGGTTATACAATTGATTGGAACGGATTAGATACAGATTTAGGAACACCAACTGTAACAACTAATGATGATGGTTCAAAAACATATACATTTATAAAAGGAACAGATAATGGCTCATATAATGGTGCAACAGCATTTTCATTAAATAAAACATATGATATAAAAATTACATATGATACACCAAATACTGATCCTAGAAATTCAAATGCTGAGTTTAGAACATTTGTAAGTTTTGAATCTGATTTAAATACAGTAGGATACAAGTTAGAAAAACAATACAATCAAAATGAAACAGCTGAAAGATTAACTACAAATAGAAAATTAACAGATACTAGAGGTATTAATTTATATAGTTATACACCAGGTGAAAATGCTTGGATTTCTGTAAATGCTTCATCAAGCAAGATAGGTAGTTATAGTAAAATTACAAGTTCTGTTAGAGACAATCTAAAAAATGGTCAAACTGTAAATGTAAATGCTGATATTTACATTAGATTTATAGATGGAGTTAAAGAACAAAACGAAACAGGATATATTAATCTTGCTCAACCAAAACTTACTTATATTGGTGATGATGGTAGAATAAAAACATTAATGTTAAACGCAAATCAAATGAAAATAAAAACAGTCAGCAAATCAGATACAAATAGATATGATAGTGAGTTTGTTTATGATTCAACTGCAACACCATTTGATTCAACATATACAGCAAGTGATAGTGTAAATGAATTTACAATTAAATTAAATAATTTTGTTTCTGAAGCTAAGCCAGTTGCTAACTATTATTTAGATTATGATTTGAATTTATCAGATTCAGGATTATCAGCAACAGAAATAGAAAACATTCAAAGTTTATCAATTAACTTCACAACAAGTAACTCTGCATTTATTCAAGGTGAAGATTCATTTATATTAAATAAAGAAGTTATAATGTCAACAAATAGATATTCATACATGGAAATGGAATTAGAAGGTGATTTTGATACAACATCTGAAAAGCTAAATAAAGCTGAAGAAAAAACAATAAAATTAAAAATGTTTAAAAATACAGATGTTATGTATGATACAGAAACAAGTAGAAATTACGTGGTAAATGAAAATCCAATTTTCTATGTGGAATTTCCTAACAGTGGAAGCAAATATGAATATGATATAGACCCAGATGATATAACAATAACATCTTCATCAAATATTCAATTAGATGAAGAAAATATTGATTTGGTAACAATAGAGGGAAGCGATTATTTAGTAATTCCTTGTATTGGAACATATGAAAGTTATAATGATAGAGAAGTAGATATTAGCATTAAATTTAATAGAACATTATTAGATGCTTCAAGTACAAAAACATATATTCATACTTATATGTTAACTGATAATGACAACTATTTTAGAGAATCAAGAAATGTAAACGAATTTACTAAAGCAAGTGGAGACGAATCAGATGTAGCATATTTAGCAACTGGTTCATTTAATGTCGTTGGTATTAATAAATTAGAAGCGGTAACAAGAGTTAGTACAAAAGGAAAGATTTATGAGCCAAATCCATCAGATGGTATAAATAATGACGAAACAGAAAAAGAATTACCATTAATTATTAATTCAAATCAAACAGTTACATATAGTTCAGCGATAAAAAGTCAAAATGATACAATAAAAAATGCAACAATATTAAGTAGATTACCAATAGCTAATAATACTGATATGGAGCATACTAATATTCAATTAATAGAAAATGATTATGAATTACCACAAGAATTCTATGAGAATCATGCAAATAAAATAAATGGAAATGCTCAAGGAAGTCCTGTAACACAAACAAGCTTGCAAAATTTAAATATTGTAGGTGTTTATAAGAAAATAACTTCTGGATCTGTTGAAGAATCTGCATTAGACCAATCAAAATACAAAATCTATTACACAACAGAAGCAAACGCAACATTTGATTCAACATCATTTGTAGAATATGTACCAGGTGGAACAAACACAGATTTTGCAAATGCAAAAAATATAAAAGTAGTAATAACAGATCCAACGGAAACTCTTCAATCTGGTCAATCATATGTGTTTAAATATGAAATGACAATGCCAGATGCACCAGGTATGGTTGGTGCTGAAACAGCAGTACAATATACAAAATCTGACAACTCAACAAATACATTATATTCACCAGCAGCTTATGTAATCAACGGAGATGAAAGCGCAACAATAAATGTACAAAAAACATTCGAAAATTACCCAGCAGGAGTTATACCAGAAGCATATGGAGTAAATAGCCTAGCAGGAATTACATTCAAATTACAATATTACAATAAAACAACAAAACAAAGAGAATTCCTAAAAGATTCAAGCAATAATGATGTAACAGCTGTATCAGATGCAACAGGTAAAGCAACATTTGCTAGTGTTCCTGCAGGAAGATACTTCTTATATGAAGTAACTGAATTTGCTAACTATTCAGGAATTGGAAATGTTAATATTATTAATGCTGGATTAGGTGAAACAATAAATTATACAGCAGATAATAAAGTAAAACGTGGAAATATTACAATCAACAAAACATGGCAAGGAGCAAATGAAACACAAGGCCCAGTAACATTTAGAATAAGCAGAGTTAATGCTGAAAATGAGACTTTATCATTTACTCCAATGACTATTACAACAGACGACAATGACCAAGCATTTGTTAGAAATGTACCATATGGAACATATTCAATAACAGAACAAGAAGGTCAAGTTGGATGGGTAGCAGAAGAGGCAAATAAACAAGTAACATTAAATGCTGAAGAAAAAACAGTAGAATATAAAAACGTTCCAGGAAAAGCAACATTACAAATAGTAAAAACAGTACCAAAAAGTGAAACTGTTGATGGATTATCTTTCAAAGTAGTAGGACGTAGTTCTATGAAAAAACAAGACACACTAAACATTGATGTAAATTCAGTAATTACATTCAAAATTGGTGCAAATGATAATCCTGCTAATGTAACAATAGAAAAATCAGAAAATGATACAAAAGCTACAATTACAATAACAGACTTGTACTTAGGATACTATACAGTAGAAGAAATTGACATTCCAGTTATTGAAGGTACAGATGATGTAACAAAATATGTTGGAGTAGGAGATAACATAATTTTAAGTGAAAATGGTGGAACTGGAGTTATAAACTTAGTAAACAACCATAAATATGCAAAAATTGTTATTAACAAAACAGCTAAATTAAAAGATGGAGATCAATATTATAATATTTCAGATTTAAGCGGATTCCAAGTAAGAGTAACAGGACATTCTTTCTATGATACAACAAAACAAGTAAATGAATTACTTACTTTAGATGAAGACGGATATGCTGAAATAGAACTTGAAGTTGGTAAATATACTGTAACAGAAGTTCCAGTAGATGGATATACAGCATATTATGGACCAGAGGGATCTAGAACTACAACACCACAAGAAATTACATTAAAAGAAAACAATGAAACTGTAACACAAGAAATTTATAATGAACACACAGGTGTTGGATATGTTAGAGTTGAAAAAACATTAGAAGGTGTAACAGATCCACAAGAAGTAATAAATAAAGGAATCAAATTTGCCGTTGTTGGTAGAAATGTTGCAAATGAGCAAATTGGACAAACAATAGAAGGTACATTAAAAGGTGTATTAATTGAAATTAATCAAATTGATACAGAAAAGAATGTAGCATATGGTATTTCAGGACCTATTTCAGTAGGTGGAGAATATGAATTACAAGAGGTTGAAAGCACAATTCCAGATTATTATGAAGCTTATGAACCAACAGAAATTCAAGTAACTACTGCAAATATACAATCAAATCCAAATGTTGTAAACATTAATAACGAAAAATCTAGAGGAAATCTAGAAATGATAACAACAACAAATCCAGAAGGTGGACCTTTAACAGGAATTCAATATAGTGTAACACCAGTTAAAATTAATTCTGATGCTACATATACAGCAACAGGAACAGCTCAAATTGTTGATGGAAGCAATGATGCAGCAGATGCAAGTTTTGCTAAACTTGAAAACATTTATGCAGGATTCTATGCTGTAGAGCTAGTTGCAGACTCAATTCCAGAAGGATGGAAAGGTGATGTAAAACAAATTGTTGAAGTTCCAAGTTATAATACAGGATATGCAAACTTTGAAATAACACAAAAGAAACAAGCTAGAGATAATAAAGTAACAATCAAAAAAGTTTTATATGATGAAAATGATGAGATTGCTACAAATGAGTACATTGAAAATATGCAATTAAATACAAATGAAAGCTTTGAAGTAAAAATTACAAATGTTAATACTAGAGAAGAATACTATGTATTTACATCAGTAGCTAATCCAGGAGTAATTACTGGTTTAGATGCTGGTACATATACAGTAGAAGAAGTTTACAAACCTAAATATACAACTTTAGGATACAACGAAGAAGTTGTAGTTCCACCAAGTATAGATGATGGAACAATTGAACCACAAGTTGCTAAACAAGCATTAGAAAATGCAACATTTACAATCGAAGAAGAAGGAACAACAATTAAAGATGTAACTTTAGTAATTGATAACAAAGTTAACAAAGACTTTGGTTTCGGTGGACAAGATTCTAAAGACAACTTAAGTAAATTAGATGTTGAAGAACAACAAGAAACATTTGTAACAAAAGCTGTAATTTATGTTACAGATGAAGAAAATAAAGCAATTTCAGGAGTTAAATTCCAATTATTAAATTCAGCAGGCCAAGTTGTTACATTAACAAATATGGGATCTGAATTTGAAATATTTGATAGAAAATTAACAATAAAAGGATTACCAGCTGGTGTATATACTTTAAGATGTACACAATATCCAGAAGGATATTTAAAACCAGATGATAAAGAAGTTGTAGTTTACAGTGATGCTACACAAGTAGTAAGAGTTGAAGTTCAAAAGAACATTCCTCGTGGAAGCATTACACTTTCTACAGTGTTCTATAAGAAAAATGGAGAACCAAGATATGTTACACGTTCAGAATATAAAGTTGTAGATCATGCAACTGGTGAACTTGTAAAATTCGTAAGAACTCCATCAGGAAACTACAAGAAGAGTAACTCACCAGAAGCTTCACCAATAATTACATTAAAAGCTGGACCAGTTGAATTACAAGGTTTAGAATTAGGTGATTATGAAGTTGGTATTGTTGGAGTTAAGAAAGGTTACGGAATTATCAAGGATGAACCTGAATATGTAACTGTTGAAGAGAATGTAAGTAAGAATGTTGTAACTACAGTTGTTGACAGAACTATAACTCAAATAGATGTTGGTGTTACATCAACATCATATGTAGATGTTAATGGAGATTTATATATTGTAGGTTACTTTGGAGATACACAATATAATAAATTTGAAAAAATTAATTTCCCTGAAAACGTAAAAATTGCAAAATATTATCAAGCTTCTGATAATTTAGTTGCAATTGATACAAATGGAAAAGCATGGTTCTTTGGAAAAGAAAATTATGACAAAACACTTTCTTATTATCCAAACCTTGAAAACAGTATGTACAGAACTATTGATGGTAAACTAAATATTATGAAGTGCTTAAGTGATGAAGGTACATTAGCAACAGCTTATCAAGAAGGTGTAAGATTTGTTGATGTAGTAAAACAAGGCGAATCAACACTATTATTAGATAATCAAGGAAGAGTATGGGGATTAGGAAAAATAAGTGGAGACGGGAATAGCAATGAGATAGCTGAAATAAAACCTATACAAGAATTTATTGATAACGGTGTTAGAGTTGCTAAGTTCGCAAAAGTTAAACAAAGTTACGGTGATAGTGGTACTTCTAATGAAAACTGTTATGGTGTAATAGATACATCAGGAAAACTTTGGATATGGGGAAATGCTTCTTCATATTTATTAGGAACATCATCATATGTTCCAGTATGTATTTCAGATACAACAGATTTAAATAATGTTGTTATAAAAGATGCAGCAATTGGAAAATATTTTGCTTTAGCACTTGATGAAGATGGTAATATTTGGTTATGGGGAAATAATTCAGATATACAATCAACAATTCAAGGTGGAACTCCTCAATCTGAACCAACTCTATTAAGCCCAGCAAATTTCAACGGAGCAAAAATTAAAGATATAGCATGTGGATATACAGAAAATTCTTCTGTTGTAGCTGTTGTAGATGAATATGGAAAAGTATGGACATGGGGTGTACAAAAATATGGTGAATTAGGTTATGGAGCTATAAATAGTAATTTCTCTATTCCAAGACCTTCATGCATATCAACAATTACAGCAAATGAAGATACTTTAAAAGATGCAGAAGTTACAAATATTGTTATTTCACCTTATGCTTCTTCTAAGAGAGTTGGAACAGACTATGAATACGGTGCACATGTCGTAGCATTAGACAAAAATAATAGATTATGGGCATGGGGAGGTTCAAATAGTTCTGGATCAGCAGGACAAAGTATGACACCATATGTTCATAAACCACAAAGATTATATTCAATTTATGATGAACACTTAGAATATAACTTAAGATTTAAGAAAGTATTTGGTAATACTTCTGACCATCATTATGCAATTGATGATGAAGGAAGATTATGGGTATGGGGAAATAATGCTAATAACGAATTAGGTTTGAACTCTAGCAATATTGAAGTTCCTACAATTGTAGAAATTCCTGGAAACCCAGAAATTAAGAAAGTTGATGTAACAAATAATAATGCTATTATATTAAGTGAAGATGGAAGAGTGTTTATATGTGGATATTATGGTTACACAGGTGATGGACAATATAAACAAAGGATTGCTATTACTGAAATAACAAGTAACTTTAGTAGTGATATCATAGATGTTGCAACTACAGGATCTTCATACATTGCACTAGATTCATCAGGTTATGTATGGACATGGGGAGATGATTCTTGTGGTGCAATTGGAAGATCAAGTAATACAGGAACAATATATCAGCCTTTAAGAGGAGATATAGTAAAAATTTCTTCAGATGACACTAATGGATTTGCTATAACTAATGCTGGAAAAGTAATAAAATGGAGTGGAACATCAAGTCCTTCAAACTTACAATCAAGTAGTACATTTATTGACATGGTAGGAGACTATATGTTAGATAGTAATGGACATGTGTGGTACTATAATGGAACTTCTGTATTAGAGCCAGTAACTAGTTCAACATCACATAATTTAAATAGTAAGTATAATGATTCTAAATATAAAATAGTAGAAATGTTTAAAGTTTCAAATAGAGACAGTATTATGTTAAAAGATTCTAATGGAGATTTCTGGTATCAATCATCTTACAGTGATGCAACTAAATTAGATACAGGAATTGAAAGTATTATAAGTGTATCAAACGACTTATTAGTTGATAAATATGGACAAATCTGGAGTTATGATGGTAGCACAGCAACAAGTATAATGGCAACAACTAAAGTGGAAAATCCTGCATATGGATTAAAATTTGATCACTTAATTGCTAATAATTTATTAGCAGGTAAAAATAATAAAATCTATAACAGAACAGATTTTGCTGAAGAAACAGAAACTACTTCATTATGGACAGATACAAAAGACACATTAAGAATTGAAGGTAAAAAAATGGTAGCTTCATATGGTGGAAGTAATTATAATTATACGAATGCAACTGTTTATCTTGATGAAAACGGTAAGTTATGGTGGTATAATTCTTCAAATGGTTATGGAGGAACATATATCAATAAAACATTAACATGTTTAAATGATGAAGGTTCTGCTTTACACGGAGTAAATATAAGTAAAATATATGGATATAAATATAATAATACTACAGAATGGTATACATTCTTTGCTTTAGATGATTCAGGAAATGTATATTCTTGGGGAGCTAATTATAAAGGACAATGTGGAAATGGAAGCACTACTCATGTTTTAAGCCCAGTAAAATTGAATATAACAGGAATAAAAGAAATAAAAGGCTTTAGCTATGGTTCACAAGGCTCAAGTTTTGCAGCTATCGCTAATGATGGAAGTGTTTATGTATGGGGCGAAAACTCAAGAGGATTATTAGGAAATAGCTCTACATCAAACATTACTACACCATACAAGATTAATCTTGGTGAAGGTATAAAAGTAAAAGATATTGACCTTGACAGTTTTAGCTCTTCTAATAATGCATTTGGAATATTATTATGTGAAGACGGTAAAGTATATGTTTCAAATAAAACAACAAAACAATGGACTTATGTTTCAGATTGCGATGGAGGAGAAACAATTACAAGAGTTAAAACAAGTAGTGGTGGCGGAAGCACCAGAGGTATAGTTTCAGGAAATAACAAGATATGGTTTGTAAAAAAAGCTACTGTAGAACAACGTCCTAATGAATGTACACCACAATATGTTTTAGGATATGATTATCTTGTTGATACAAATGGTAACTGGATAAAATATGATTCTATTGGAAGTGGTTCATATACCGATGTTGATACAGAAAAAATTGTTGCAAAGAATGGAGAATACCTATATAGTATCGATGGAAAACGTTATAAATATGATTCTACATCTGGAAATAAAGATAGAGAATGGAATGTTTCAGAACAAATCAAAGCAATTTATGGTGAACTAAATGAAGCAAACGTAATTAAATTTGCACAATTAGGAAATAAAGGATTAGTAAATGGTAAAGTATGGATTATAAATGAAAATTCAGATAGCTTATATGCATACAGTTTAAATAATTTACCTGATAGTCCAATGAATGGCAAAACAATTGTTGACTTTGATGGAACTTATGCAATAGATTCTGAAGGTGATTTATACTACTACGATAGTTCTAAAAATAAAGTAACATGTTTAACAAGAGATGAGTATTTAGTTACAGAAGGAGCATTAAAAGCTAACCATAATATTGTAAACTTCGTAAAAGATAATAATTTATATGGAACTAAGTTTAAAGATATTGCTAATGATAAATTTGCAATAGATGAAAATGATAATGTTTGGTATTTCCCAACAAGTGGTTCAGCAAAAAATATTAGTGCAGAACTAGAAGGAGAGTTAAATCCATTCTATGGAAAAGAAGTTAAGAAGATGATTAATGAATCTTATCTAGTTACAACTGATAATGAAATTTGGTATGTTGGAGGTAATGTACCACAGTATGTAATGAAGGCAATGGATGAATCTTATACAGTAATTGCTGAAAACTTTACAACTGTTGGTTATGAATATGTTATTGCATTAGATTCAAATGGTAAAGTTTGGACATGTGGAGCAAATGCAAACGGATTATTAGGAAATGGTGATTACACAACAAATGGAGAACCAGTATGTATTAATAATATAGCTGACACAGAGTTGTATAATGCAAATGTTCAATTTACTAAAGCATATTCAACGGGTACTAGAGTATATGCAATTGATAACTCAGGTAAAGTATGGTTATGGGGTAAAGTAGGAACTACACCTACAGTATCACCTACATGTGTTACTGAAAGTACAACATCTAATTATTTAGCATTACATGATGCATATTATAATGATAATGTAGGAATGGTTGATTTCTGTACTAAATCATTAACAAACTCTCAAGCGGAAAGTCTATGTATGAAAGATAGTACTGGGGAATTATGGGTTTTAAGTACAAATCAATGGAACAAATTTGCATCAGCATACAGAGTTTTAGAAGCTCCAGAAGGAACTAAAATAGTAGATGCAAACAGAGTTGGTGTGTTGACAGCAGATGGACATATATACACAACATATCCTCCAGCATATACAGCATCTAATGGTAGAAAATATGCGGCTAACTCTATAAAATTCAAACTTCTTTCAGGAATTGAAAATGTAACAGCTTTATATGATGGATATTTCACAAGATCATCAAGCTCTCCATATAATTATACTTTTGAAACTATAGCAGAGACTGAAGATGGAATATATGAAATACAATGTACATATCAACAAAGTGGAAGTTCTATAACAAACTATAATGCTTATTATTGGAAGATTAATTCTGCAACAGCAAGCATAGTAAAAGCTATAAAATACAAAAGTTCACCTGCTATGACTGGTTCAAATAGTACAACTATTTTCCTAGATGCAGACGGAAAATTATGGATATCTGGATTAGATATAGGATCAACTGCTACTAATGTAGTTTTCAAATGCTTAAGTACAAATAATAGTACATTAATGAATAAGAGAATTACAGAACTTGATAGTTATGGACAATATGTATTTGTAACAGATGAAGATAATAATCTATATGTATGGTCAGCATATGGAAATGATAGAGCTACTGTAAATCCAACATTATTTGATAAAGATGAAGCTGTAGAATTATTGTACGGAGTAGTAAATAACGAAACAAGAAAACAATTCTATAAAGAATCATCAATAGTATATAAAAATGGTAAATACTATGAATTATCAAGTAACGGAGTAACAGAAGTTGAAAGAGACTATTCAAAACACTATATAGGCGGAATTGGTAAAATAACTGAAATTGTTGGTGAATATGAATTCAAAACTGAATTAGGAACAATTTACAGATTAATTCCAACAGGTGTTGATACATATTCAATTGAGGAAACAACTACAGTAACTGATTTCTCAACTGCAACACCAGACGAACCAATTCAAATTGATGGTGTAACAATTAAAAAACAAGTTAAACATAAAGCTTTAGATAACAAAGGAAACCTATATGTTTGGGATACAAACACAGGTCTAGACAAGGAAGTAACTGGATACGTAAACTTAACAGATGAGCATTTTTCTGTAGACCCAGTTTATAACCAAGGTGACGGATGGGTAGTTATCAAAGGTAGTAACTAATATTTAATTCAAAATTAATTTAAAATCTATAAAAAGACATATGACATTCTGTCATATGTCTTTTTTGAAGAACGAAGAACGAAGAAAGGGCGAAGAAGGAGGGACGGTTCTAAAAATTCGAAAATGACGGATAGATAGGTCGAACCTTGTCGAAAAAAGCATTGAGGAGCAATATATTAAATTCCGCAGGCTTACTGGCTCGTACTTGACAAAAGGCAAAAAAATTTGAATGATTTAAAAGATTTAATGTTTTCATTTTTTTGCTTCTTTTGCCAATCTCGCCAAACTGCGCGCTCTGTGCTACATTTTAATATATTGCTCCTCAATGCTTTTTTCGACAAGGTTCGACCTATCTATCCGTCATTTTCGAATTTTTAGAACCATCCCCCCTTCTTCGCCCTTTCTTCTAAAACTACTTGCAAAACGGTTATAATTGTAGTATAATATCAAAAGTTCAATTAAAGAGGAGAGATTATATTTATGTTTCAAAAATTAGAAGATGTTGAAAAAAAATATATTGATTTAACTGAAAAAATTAGTGATCCAGATATCATAAACAATTCTCAAAATGAATGGAAAACTTACATGAAAGAGCATGCAGAGATTGAGCCAATTGTTATGAAATTTAGGGAGTATAAAAAAGTTCAAAAAGAATATGAAGAAGCTAAGGAAATGATGAATGATCCAGAGCTTAAAGATTTAGCTGAAATGGAAATGTTAGAGAAAAAAGAGCTAATTCCACAAATTGAAGAAGAATTAAAAATCTTGTTAATTCCTAAAGATCCAGATGACGATAAAAACGTTATATGCGAAATTAGAGCTGGTACTGGCGGTGATGAGGCTGCTTTATTTGCAGGAACCTTATTTAGAATGTACAGTATGTATTGTGAAAGAAAACACTGGAAATTAGAGGTTTTAAATGAGAATGAAACAGGTCTTGGTGGATACAAAGAAACATCTTTTATGATTACTGGTAAAGGAGCTTACAGCAGAATGAAATTCGAAAGTGGAACACACAGGGTTCAAAGGGTTCCAGATACTGAAAGTAGTGGTAGAATTCATACATCTGCAGCAACAGTTGCTGTTCTTCCAGTAGTTGAAGATGTTGAAATAGATATCAACCCAGCTGACATTAAAATGGACGTATTTAGAGCTTCTGGTGCTGGTGGGCAACATGTTAATAAGACATCATCTGCTGTTAGATTAACACATATTCCAACTGGATTAGTAGCTGAATGTCAAACAGAAAGAAGTCAGGTTCAAAACAGAGAATATGCAATGAGATTATTAAAATCTAGATTATATGAAATCGAAAAAGAAAAAAGAGATTCTGAACTTAGAAATGAAAGAAAAACTCAAGTTGGTTCTGGTGATAGAAGTGAAAAAATTAGAACTTATAACTATCCACAAGGTCGTATTACTGACCACAGAATTGGAATGAGTATTTATCAAATGGAAGATTTCTTAAATGGAAATCTTGATGAAATGATTAATAATTTAATTGCAGCTGATAGAGCTGAGAGATTGAAAAGTGAAGATTAATAAAAATAACATTTTGGATTTTCCAAAATGTTATTTTTTATTTGCATATGCTGTACTTTCATAATATAGATTTTCAGGGCAAACATCTTCTCCGTTTGGCCACTCCACTGTGACTCCTCTTGGTTTTACTCGATTAAAATATTCTTTATCTCTTAAATTGTTATAAAACTTATTATTATTAATTAAATCTTTCATATCATATATTTTTTCTTTTCCATCCGCAAATTTTAAATATAAGCGTTGTTCATCTAATGCTTTAACTTCTGTTACTCTTGGTGTTACTTTCATCTATTTCACCCCCTCTTTTTATTATGAAATATATTATTTTAAAGGATCTATTTTGAAAAATTCATTATGTTTTTTCATTACGTTCCATAATGATTCAAGTTCTTCTTTGTGTATACTGATCCAAACTTCTATCATTTTTCTTTGTTTATTAGGTAATTTACCGCTTAAGTTCTTACCATTAAAATCAAACACAGCATCATATTCAGCATATTCAGCATGTAAATGTGGTAAATTATATTTTGCATTTTCGTTAAAATACATTGTAATAATAATACCATAAAATTGTGAAACTACTGGCACAAATTCACCTCCTAGATTATAGCATCTTTTGTTGTTATTTTCAACGATTCTTTGGGAATAATTGCAAAATTCAGAAAAAATAATTTGAATAAAAAATAAAAAAAGAGTGCAATTATTTTAGAAAAAAATTGAAATTAAACATTATCATTAAAACACGTATTTTCAAGAATTGCAAGAAAAATCGTAAGACAAAAATCTTTAAAAACTGACAATAAATTTTTATTACATTATATATTTTTTTATGGTTTAAAATATCTTACGGAATAACGGTCTTCCAAAATATTACAAAAATATTTCAACGTATATGTCGAAAATATTACTAAAAAGAAATGTAAATGTAATATTTTCAAATCTACGTATTTCCGTAAAATTCAACCCAAAAGACCATTTTTACGCGTATTGAAAAAGCTTTTTATATAATGTAAATTTAAAGTAACATCGAAATTTGAAAGGAGAAAAAATCATGAGAAAGGGAAATGAAAAAAAGATTTTTGCTGGAAGTTTAATCATAGCAGTTATTTCAATTGCAGTAGCATTTGCTGCATTGTTTGCAATTAAGAGCAATGTAATTTCTAATATTGCTGGATTAAACAAAGGTGAGCAATTGTTAGCATCAACTAAAATTGGTACTAACGGGTCTACAAATCCAGATAATCCAAGCAGTTCACTAGGAAGTGTGTATTCACATTACACAGATACATTAGGTGAAATTGCAATTGATAAAAATGGAGCTGGATATTGGAATTACAGAAATGGATATTGTTTAAGAAAAGGTTCAACATTAAGGGGAGGTACTACACAATTATATGACAATGGAAATGCATATAATGCTGTATCTCCACAAGTAAAATGGCTTTTCGACAATATGGTTGTTGTATTTTCTAACAATTATGATGACAATTTCAATCGCCAAATGGATTTGTATAAACAAAATATCAAATCAAAACTTGGTGTTGATATTAGCGGTTTAACTAAATATCAAATTTATGAAGTGCAACAATGTGCTATTTGGCATTTCACAAATGGAATGAATGATTATTTTGGTAATGGAACTCAACAAGCTTATTATCAAGCTTTAATTAGAAATGCTCAAAGTAATTATTCATCAAATGGTGTTGCAAATGTTAGCATATCAAAATCAGCAAGTGCTGATAAAATTACTCAAGATGGAGATAATTTAATAGTTGGACCATTTAGAATTAATAATGAGAAAAATACACCATATCTTTTTAGATATTCTCATTTTACAATTAATGGTGTAACAAAAGGTGCTGGAACAGGATCAAAAATATTCCAAGCTGATAAAACTACAGAAATTAAAAACAATTCTTATTCAAATTATAGTGGAGATATTTATTTAGTAATCTATGATTACAAAATGGATACTCCAAACACAGAATATGTTTTAACTGGAGATATTAGCCCAACTGCATATTCAACAAACGCAAAATATTGGTATGCTAATGGATGCCAACCTGTAGCAACATTTACTAGAACACCATCTACTAATAAAATAGATGTTAGAGCTAAGTTTAAAACAGAAAAAACTATTGATATTGCTTTGAAAAAATCAATTTCAAAAGTTAATGGCGTTGAAGTAAATTCTAATAATAATAATGTAAGCAGAAAATTTAATGAAAGCGGATATACAGGAACAGATTACAACGAAGTTGGTGTTGATGTAACAGAGTTAGCTAAAAAAACAAGCACAAATGCTATATACTGGATGAACAAAACTCCAGTTGAAGTTGGAATTGGTGATGAAGTTGAATATTCAATTAGGATATTCAATGAAGGTGAAATTAAAGCTAAAGCTAGTAAAGTAACAGACTATGTTCCTGCAGGATTAAAATTAGCAGAAACAACACCTGTAAAATATGTTCATAACGGAAATACAACTGTGCTCGAAGCACAAGATAATCTAGAATTTGGTTATAAATATGATGAAACAAATAATGTTTTATCAATTGGATTAAAAGGAAATGAAGAAACAGATTTCATTTCAGAATTTAATGGAACAAACCTTTCTTATGATGAAATTATAGTAACTTGCAAAGTTGTAGAAGGTGCAACTGGTATTTTAACAAACGTAGCTGAAATATCTGAATATCAAACACCTTATGGAATTGTTGATAGAGACGTAGATTCAACAAAAGACAACTGGCAAGCAGAAGCTGATGAGAATAAATTAACTAATACAAAAGATTCTAACGCTTGGAGAGATTATTCAAATGGAAAATCTGAGAATGCAAGGGACGGAGAATGGCATCCAGATTTCTTAGCACAAGATACTGGCTTGAATAATAATTCTGGTGATGATGATGACTTTGATAAATTAATTGTTAAGGGAGATTATAAATTAACTATTAAGAAAATTAATCAAGATACAAATGAAGCAATAGACGACATTCAATTTGCAGTAACAAGAAAGACATTTGATGGACAAACTGAAGATTTAGGAACTGTAGCTACAGAAAATGGTTTAAAAGGATTTTCTGAAGTAATAAGCAATAATGCTCAAGGTACAATTCATTATGAATTTACAGAAGTAAGAAATACTAATTATGTACAATTAATAGCCCCATTAAAATTTGATATTAGATTTAGAGAGGGAAAAATCTTAAAGTATAATATAGAATATGCAAGTCGCTCTTATCAAGGAATGACAGACACAGAAAGAGTATATAATTTCCCAGTACAAGGTGTTACATTAAATGTTAAGGTAAGTATTAATTACCAAACAAATGAAGTTACACTTGAAATTGGAAACAAAATAGTTCCACCAGCAGAATATAAAGTATCAATTAGAAAAGTATCTGCTGGAAATGGAAGAGCATTAGAAGGTGTTACTTTTGATGTAACAAAAAGAGTAAATGGTGGAACAGATGAAAGAATTAGTTTAGATCCAACAAATAGGATTGGTGATACAAATAAACTATCAAGTACATTTGATATGACTAATGTTGATAAAATAGATTACTATCAGTTTACAGAAACAAGTACATTAGCTGGATATACAAAATTAGAATCACCAATTAATGTATCAGTTGTAAAACATGTAGCAGATAATGAAGCATTAGAAGTAGAAAGATTTATAGTTGAATGTGAAGGAAAAAGAGTATTTGTAAATAATAATACAACAACAGCAAGCTTTATAATTACACAAAATGGAGTTGATTATGAAGTTATAGCAAATAAAGTAAATGATAATGGTATTCATTCTTTAAGCATAACAGTACCAAATGCACCAAGTAATCCAGTACCAGTTCAAATTAAAAAAATAAGCAAAGAAGATGGAACACAATTAAAAGGTGCAGATATTGAAGTAAGAAAAGTAATTACTGAAACACAAAAAGCAGAATTACGTACATTAACAGATGCAAATGGAACAATTACATATACAGACAGTGTTGATGCTGAAACAACTTCAGTTACATATGAATTAAAAGAATTAAATGCTCCAGAAGGATATGACAATATCTTTTATGGAAAAACAATTAAAGTTGATGCAACTTTAACAAGCGGAGTTGTAAGCTCTGTAACAGCAAAAGTATATAACAATAATAATGTAGAAGACACAGCTTTAAGTGCAGAAGTTTCTGCTATAGTTGATAATGGAACAATTAAAATATCAATTTCAAATCCACAAACAGATAAAGTAGTTGACTTAGCTTTAAGAAAAGTTATAGTAAATGTTGATGGAAAAAATGTTGATGAGTCAATGGGAATTTATGACAGATTAACAGAAAGTGATACGAAAGTATCAATTAAGACTACACCATTGACAGTTCCTGGTGGAACAAATGCAATTTATTATTTAAATAAAACTCCAATATTAGTACAAAGAGGAAGCAGAATTAAATATCAAATCAGAATTTATAATGAAGGTGATGAAATAGATGCAACAGCAAGCAAGATTACAGATTATATTCCAAAGGGATTAAAATTTGAAAATGCTTACTATAGAAACGAAACAACACCTTTAACATCAGGTGAGGACTATACTTTAAATGATAATACTTTAACAATTAATATATTAAATAACAAAGATTTAATTGCCAAATATGATGGTGTAAATGATGTATTATCATATGATTATGTAACAGTTGAATGTTCAGTTAAGAACACAGCAAAGGGAATTTTAACAAATGTAGCTGAAATATCTGAATATAAAACTACAGAAGGAATTGTTACAGAAGATAGAGATTCTCAGCCAGATAACTGGAGAAACCCTGTTGATGGAAACCCAGCAAATAATGAAAATGTAAATTATACAGAAAATCAAAAATGGGTTGACTATGCTGGACATAGAGGAAACGTTTTAGAAGAAGGCGTTTATAAAAATTATGTTGGACAACAAGATGACGATGACTTTGAAAAAGTATTAGTTGGAGAAGTTGACTTAGTACTTAAAAAAGTAATCATAAATGTTGGAGAAGCATCCGTAGATAGTTTAGATAGCATTTATCAAAGATTCCAAGAAGGAAAAATAAATGTAAATACTGAAAAAATGAATAATTTTGATAGTGTTACAACAGCAGAATACTACATGAACAAAACACCAATTAAAGTAAAAGTAAATGATGATGTAACATATCAAATTAGAATCTATAATGAAGGTTCAGTTGATGCTGTAGCTAGTGAAATTAAAGATTATATTCCTAAGGGATTAACATTTAAGTCTGCAAGTTATAATGGTAATGCTTTAGTAGAAGGAACAGATTACACAATCAATGACCAAAATGTATTAACTATTTCAGCAATGAAAGGACACTTAATTGATAGTTATGATGGTGTAGAACCAAAATATGATTATGTAACAGTTGTATGTACAGTTAATGGTCAAGTAAGAGGATTATTAACAAACGTAGCTGAGATTTCTGAATATCAAACATCTTTAGGAACAACATCAACAGATAGAGATTCTCAAACAACTGGAACTGGTGAATGGCAAGCACCTGAGGGAAGCAATAAAAATACTCTAGAAGGTAAATCAGGTGGAAGCTGGGCAAATTACGAAGGAAGAAATACAAATGGAGAATTTGTTGATTACCCAGAACAACAAGATGATGATGACTTTGAAAAAATCATTGTTACAACTGGTTATACTTTAAAATTATTAAAAGTATCTACAAATACTGGTAGAGGTATTGAAGGTGCTGAATTTACAGTAAATGATGAAAGCGTAACAACAAATGAAGATGGTTATACAGATACATTAGGTGTATTTGAATTACAAGTTCCTAGCGGTGTACCAGGAGGTTTAGATGGTTATACAATCAGAGAAGTATCTACACCAGAAGGATATGCAAAAATTGGAACTAGAACAAATCCAAATGTTCCATCAGAAATGAGCGATACATTCTATTTATGGTTTGAAAAAGCACTTAGAGATGATGGAAGTATTGAAATAACAAAAGCATTTGTTAACTTTAAAGATAACAGACCACAGCAAGGCGCATTTGACTTTAATGTAAGTGAAAGAATTGTAACTTTCTATACAACAGATACTGATGGAAATTATATTCCAGTTAGAATTCAAGTAAGAAATGATATGGTAAATATCGGAGATTATAATATTACGGTTTTAATTGGAAATAATATTCAAAATTCTAAATATGAATTATTAATCAAAAAAGTTGATGAAAATGGAAACAATGTAGATGGAACTAAATTCAAAGTAAACTCAGATAACATGTACAGAACATATGAATCAGAATTTACAACAAATGAGGGAACTATAAATCTTGGGCCATATACAATTTCAAAATCAAATGTTAATGTAAAAGATAATTTTATAATTGAAGAAATTGAAACAGCATCTGATTTACATCAATTAGAAGATAGACTTCAATTAGTTGTTACAAAAAGATTAACAGACAATGGTTATGCAGCAACAGCAGTTAAATTGATGGTGGATGGAAATGAAACTGCTGAAGGTACAGAAGTAACACTTGAAGGTGTTAAATTAAAAGGCGGAGCTGGAACAGTTGATGTTACTGCAAAATTAGAAAATGGAGTAATAACTGTAACAATTCCAAATAAAAAGAAAATATTTGACTTATCACTTCGTAAACATATTATTGAAGTAAATGATGATGATATTAACAGATGGAGCAATCCTGCTGTAGATGCTTCTAAATTAATTAGTGGAGAATCTACAACAGCTACATACAATAATGCAAAAGATCCAGTTGAAGTTCATATAAAAGATACTGTTTTATATGGTATTAGAATTTACAATGAAGGTGAAATCAATGGATTTGCAGAAGTAGTTATGGATGATGTTCCGGAAGGATTAGAAATGATTGCTCCTGGTGATGGAAGCGAAAATACATCAACAGTAAATAGTGAATACAGATGGAAAATGTATAGAAAAGTAAAAAATGGTGAAGCAGTTGATTCAAATGATGTAGTTACATATAATGGTGTAACTTATGTTGAAACAGAAGATGCTTCAGAAGCTGAAGTAATTAGAACAGATTATTTATCAAAAGCAGTTGGAGAAACTGTTATGGGAGTAGTCTCTCAAGTTAATCCTAACTTAATGAAGGCATTTGATAAAACTTCAATGACAGAACCAGATTCAAGAGAAGTTAGAGTTGAGTTTAAAGTTAAAACTTCAAACAATGCTGGAGATGTAATAATCAACAAAGCACAAATTAGTGAAGACTGCGATGAAGATGGAAATCCAGTTGATGATAGAGATTCAACACCAAATGTTTGGGAAGATTCTCCAAGAGATGATGACCAAGATATTGAAAAATTAATATTAGTAAGAGAAAAAGAATTTGACTTAAGTCTACGTAAATTTATTACTCAAGTAAATGATAAAGACTTAGAAAATTCAAGAGAACCACAAGTTAATACATCTAAATTAGTTAGTGGTGAAGCTACAACAGCTACATATAAACATCCAAAAGAAGACCAAGTAGTACTTGTAAATCCAAGTGATGTTGTAACATACACAATTCGTGTATACAATGAAGGTGAAGTAGATGGATATGCTAACCTAGTTATGGATGATATCCCTGAAGGTGTAGAATTCATACCTGAAAGTGATGTTAACTTAAGCTATGGTTGGGTAATGTTTGCAGAAGTAGGTAATGCAAGTGATTCAGCAGTTACAGGTGGAGTAACTGAAGATGGAATTATCTACAATGGTAAGAAATATCAAGTTACAAATGATGCCTCAGAAGCAAAAGTAATTGTTACAGATTATTTAGCAAAAGCTAATGGTGAAGGTAACTTAATCAAAGCATTTGATGCAGAAAATAACAAACTAGATTACAAAGATATTAAAGTTCAATTCAAAGTTAAATCTGTTGAAGCAGATAAAATAATAACAAACTATGCACAAATTACAGATGATTGTGATAAAGAAGGAAATCCAGTAGACGACAGAGATTCAACACCAAATGTTTGGGAAGATATACCAAGAAATGATGACCAAGATTATGATGTAATTAAAGTTGGATACTTTGACCTAGCTTTATACAAATGGGTAAGCACTGCAATGGTTACAGAAGGTGGAAAAACAACTGAATATCCAAGTAAACATACACAAGATGACAAAACAAATATGGTAAACGTAAGTATACCAAAAGACAAATTAAACAAAGTAGAAGTTAAATTCAAATATCAAATTAAAGTAGAAAATGAAGGAACGGTTGCAGGATATGCAAAAGAATTAAAAGACCATATTCCAGCTGGATTAAAATTCGTTGAAGCTGACAACAAAGAATTTGGATGGACTCTACAAGAAGACGGAACAATCACAACAGACTATTTAAAAGACAGATTATTAAATCCAGGTGACACAGCAGAAGTAACAGTAGTGTTAACATGGATAAATGGTGCAACAAACTTTGGTCAAAAAATAAATTACGCAGAAATCAGCAAAGACCAAAACGAATTTGATTGGCCAGATATCGACTCAACACCAAACAACTTCAAAGACACACCAAAAGAAGACGACGAAGACAGTGACATAGTAATGTTACAAATAAGAACAGGTCTTGAAAACACAATGTACATTGTAATTGGATTAGTAGCAATAACAATTATAGCTGCCGGAGTTGTAGGAATTAAGAAATTTGTTTTAAATAGAGAATAATGACACGTTTTTGACACAATTGGGGACGGACTCATTTTGGGACATTTTTGACACATTCAGGGACGGTCTTGAAAATAATAAAAACACAATTAATTATTTTTAGTAATTAATTGTGTTTTTTATTTAAAAATAATTATAAAAAAATTAAAAATAATATTGAAAAAAAATATAGTAATGTTATAATGCAAATGTAATAAAACAAAAGGAGGTCACGCTTTATGCGTACACGGAAAATCTCTTTGATTTTAGTCTTTTTACTTTCTTTAACAATGTTTATTGGATGCTCAGAATACGTTCCTAATCAGTATAGTGGTGGGTATGTAATGGAACAAAATTCTAAACCAACAAATAGAGTAACAAAAGAAGAAAAGGACAACACTGCTTATACAATTTACACTGCTACTTATCCAACAGAGATAGTTACAACTGCTGAACCTTTAACCACAACATATGTTGAAGAAACAACTAATTGTACAATTGTGGAAACAGAGCCTGTTGTTGTTCAAACTGAAGAGGTTGTTTATGAACCTGAGGTTGAATACCAACCAGATGCCCCAATTCAAATTGATACTATTCCAAATGATTCAATTGTAATCCATAACAATGCTATTCCACTTGCTTATGGAAAAGCTAATCAGGCTATGGTTGATGCATATGATGTTGTTCAAGATACGGAATTAATACCTGACACGAACAATACAATACTATTTGGACATAGTAATGGATCATTTTCTGTTTTGGATTCTGTTGGAGTGGGAGAAACTATTATACTTAATAATTATGGCGATATAAAATACTATGAAGTCCAAAGAAGTGAGCTGGCTATTCTTAATCAAGATGGTACAGATGCTCAATTCTTTACTGACGGAATAGAAGCAATTCGCTATGAGTATGATTATCCTGCACTAGTTTTGGTTACATGCGCAAACGGATATGCGTGGAATTATCGGTGGATTATAATAGCAAAAGAAATTGTATGAACTTCCAAAAGACAGTACCAATTGGTATTGTCTTTTTTTATTTCATTCAAATTATTGCAAAATTTTATAAAAATGTTATAATTTATGTATAAAATAATTTTAAGGAGGTTGCATTTTATGCGTACACGGAAATTTAATTTAATTCTGGTTTCTTTGTTTTTCTTATCGATGTTAGTTGGATGTACTAACGATGCTGCACAATACAGTGGTGGTTATTTGCAGTCAAATACTGTACGGACAGATATAACATCTGAAAAGCAAGAAAACAATGTGAATTATTCAATTAACACAGAGCCAACACAGGAAAATACATCCGCAATGAAAAGCACAACAAACAAAACTGGAATTACAACTAATGTTGAAACCAGTAAGGATGCAGTTACAAAAGTAATTTCTGATGAGACTACAATAGCAGTTAATACTGAAATAAATGAAGTGACAGATTCTACAACATATGTTGCTTCTAATGTAGAAACTGAAGAACCTATAGTTACTGAAGTAATGACAAATGTGCCAACAAATCCGGATATTCCTACAACACAGCCTGTGCCAGAGCCTACAACACAACCAAAACCAAATGTTCCAAATGATTCACTTGTAATAAAAGACGTTGTTATCAATCTTGCTTATGGAGATTCCACACAAGATATGGTCGATAATAATGATGCTGTATATGATACTGGATATATATCTAATAAATTTAATACAGCAATATTCGGGCATTCATTTAAAGGATTCAGCATTTTGGATTCAATGGTAGTAGGTGAGAAATTTGCAATGAATAATAATGGTGAAGTAAAATATTTTGAAGTTCAAAAGAGTGGTCTTGCAGTTCTGAATGAGTATCATTCAGATGCCACATATGAAGGAGAAACTGAAGGGATATTTTATACAGATTTTGGCTATCATGGTTTAATTTTAATTACCTGTGATAAACAAGATCCTGATGAGCATCGCTGGATAGTAATTGCAAAGGAAATAATTGAATAAAAACTTCCAAAAGACAATACCAATTGGTATTGTCTTTTATTTGCAATTGAAAATTTTCAAAAAAGTTATATAATATAAAAAAAGAAAATTAAGGAGAATCAAATGCACAATAAATTAATAGAACTTTATGAACAATGTATTAACGAGCTAACATCAATCGGTTTAGATTTAAGCCCTAAAAACATAGGTGAAATTAAAATTCAATTGTCAAAAAGAAACAATAAACGCTATGGATGTTGCAAGCAAGAAGAACCAGATAGTAAATATAAAATTACACAAAAAATAGGCAGAAGAAAAATTGTAAAATATGAAAGGTTTAACAAACATACTATTGAAATAAGTAAATGGGTAATGGACTTAAACGACGAAATAATTAAAAATACAATAATGCACGAAATAATTCATTGTTTTCCTTTTTGTAATAATCATGGAAAAGAATTTAAAATGTATGCAAAGTATATAAATGAAAAATTAGGATATGATATTTCTAGATTAGGAAATAAGAAAGAGGATTTTGCTAAAAGTAATATTGAGTTTGAAGAAAAACAGTATAAATATGTTATTAAGTGTACTAATTGTGGAAAACTAATCTATAGAAACAGGTTAAACAGGGATTTCTTTAGAAAATATAGATGTAAATGCGGTGGAAAATTATTGCTGATAGAAACAAGAAATTAAAGGCCAGGAATAAATTTGTAATTCTAAAATAAAATTAATTGGAAAATAATACTTGAAATTATGATTGAGAGGTTAATATGGGATTATTTGAAATTAGTTTTATTGGAATTGGTTTAGCTGCAGATGCATTTGCGGTTTCAGTTTGTAAAGGACTTTCAATGAGAAAATTTATTTTAAAAAATGCAATTATAATTGGTCTATATTTTGGAATATTCCAAGCATTAATGCCACTGCTTGGCTACTATTTAGGTGTAAATTTTCAAAGTGTTGTAGAAAGTATAGATCATTGGATTGCATTTATTTTATTGTCAATTATAGGTGGAAAAATGGTAATTGAATCTATGAATTCTAAAAAGGTGCATGAAGAGGATTATAATGAAAGTATCAATTTTAAAACAATGTTTCTACTAGCTTTAGCAACAAGTATAGATGCGCTTGCAGTTGGAATTACAATGGCTTTCTTAGAAGTAAATATATTTCGCAGTATAGTAATTATTGGCAGTATAACACTAGTTTTATCAATGGCTGGTGTAAAAATTGGTAATAAATTTGGAGATAAATTTCAAAATAAAGCAGAAATTATTGGCGGAATTATTTTGATATTGATTGGAACTAAAATTCTATTAAGTCATTTAGGCTTTTTTTAGCCTTAAATCTTGATATTTTTGAGCTAATATGATAGTATTTAAATAACTTAAAACAACTTTTTTAGGAGGTAAAAATGAACGAGATAAAATATGAAATTGTTGAACATATTGGAGTATTATCTGAAACTGCAAAAGGTTGGAGAACGGAATTAAATCTAGTTAGTTGGGGAGAGAGAGAACCTAAATATGATTTAAGAAATTGGTCAGAAAATCATGAGAGAATTGGTAAAGGAATTGCTTTATCAAAAGAAGAAATTATCAAGTTAAAAGAACTTTTGAAAGATGTTCAATAAAAACGAGGGGACAATTTGGGGACGCGTACCAAATTGTTCCATTTTATTAATTTATTAAAAATAATAGAAATTGATTCAATAGGGGAAATGTATGGAAGATAATAATGAAATATTTTTAAAGAAAAAACTTAAGCAGCAATATAATGATGATGAAATTAAGAAAATTTATAATGGATATAACTGCAAAAGAGTAGTTACATTAAGGGTTAATACAATCAAGTCAACAAGAGAAAAAATCAAAAAAATTTTTAAAGATGAAAATATTGAATATGAAAATGTGGCATGGAGTAATGAAGCTTTTATTATTAAAAATAAAAACGAAAACCAACTTCAGGAGTTGGAAATCTATAAAAATGGAGAAATTTACTTACAAAGTTTATCTTCAATGTTGCCACCAATTATTATGCAACCTCAAGCTAATGAAGATATTTTAGATATGGCAGCTGCACCAGGAGGAAAAACTACTCAAATAGCTGCATTAACTGAAAATAAAGCTAATATTACTGCATGTGAGATGAATAACATTCGTGCAGAAAAATTAAGGTTTAACATAGAAAAACAAGGTGCGAATTCGGTATATGTAATGCAAAAAGATTCTAGAAATATTGATGAATACTTTTCATTTGACAGGATTTTATTAGATGCCCCATGTAGTGGAAGTGGTACTTTAAATTTAAATGATGTAAATGCATTTAAATATTTTTCACCAAAGCTAGTAGAAAAATCATCAAAAACACAATTAACATTATTAAAAAAAGCATTACAAATATTAAAACCAGGCAAAGAACTTGTATATTCGACATGTTCAATTTTGGCTTGTGAAAACGAAGAAATTGTTAAGAAAGCGTTAAAAGGTGTAAATGCAGAAATAGTTCCTATAGAATTTGAAGGCATTAATGATTTACCATTACTATCAACTAAACTTGAAGGTACACTTTGCGTGTGCCCTAATGAATTATATGAAGGATTTTTTATTGCAAAAATAAGAAAAAAATAAAAAAAGAACATTTTGGTACACATTCCCAAAATGTTTTTTTGTTATTCTTTTATTACATAACTTACCATAGAATTTCCATCAATAGTATCTTTAAACATTATATCTCCCATACAAACATTTACATTTATTCCATAATGAGCTCCATTAAACATAACAACTGCAATACTTCTATCAGGATTTTTAAAAGATGTTACATGTAAATCACTTATATATTTGCTATAGGCAATTCGAACAGCTCCAGGCTTAATTACTTTACTTAATTGCCCAATGTAATAATACGTTAAAGTTTTAATATAATCTAAATTTTCAGGATTCAACATAACTGGACAGTTGCAATAATTCTTTTTATGGTTAGGTCCACCTTTGCTATTTAACAAAATATTCCAATCAATATATCCATTAATTCCAGCATTCAGATCTTCAGTAATATCATGAGCATATTGATTACAAAAACAATTATTTACATCAAAACTGAAACATCCCTCGGTATGGAACAAAAGCTTGTCCGGAAATCTTTCTCTACATAAACAAATATTTTCAAAATGATTACCAGAATACCAGTGAAAAGCAATTCCCGATGCTGCTTTATTTGCTTCTGGATTGCTAAATTCTGCTACAGCTCTATTAAACAATTTTTCTTTATTATGATCATAAACGATAATTTTTGTTTCAATTCCATTCTTTTGAAATGTAGGATATAAATAATTAACAAGAAAATCAACTTCATCTTCAGGATTATATAAGCATGACTCCCAAATTGTTAAAGCGTTAGTCTCGTTTTGAATTGTTACGTAGTCTATATTGATACCCAAATCTTTATAACTATTTATATATTTAACAAAATAATCAGCGTAAGTTTGTTTATATTTATCAAGTAATTTTCCACCTAAGAAAAGAACTTTTGTGTTTTTCATAAAGCTTGGGGGACTCCAAGGTGATGCTAAAAACTTAATATTAGGATTAACTTTTAAGGCATCTTGTATAAACGGAATAATATATTTTTTGTCATGATCAATACTAAAATCAGATAAATCATGCTTTTTGGCATATGAATAACTGCTCAAAGCAAAATCACAACTTCCAATAGTCAACCTACAAAGAGAATAATTGATTTTTGAAAACATATCATCCATAAACTCTTTTTTCTTGCTATCTGGAAGCAAACTATAATTATAAGCAGAAGCTTCAGTTATGCATGCTCCAAATCCGACAAATTCTTGATATGTCATATCTGGGTAAATATTTATTACTTCTCTATCTGTTAAAGAATTATATTTTTTAGGTTTAATATTTGTTTCGTTAAAATAATAATTTTTTGCTTTATTTGTTTCAATTTTTTTAATTTCCATTATTACTAAATCCTTTCAATAAGTTAAGAATATTATATTATAAATTTGCAAGAATTCAAGAGATATGATACAATTTAAAAAAAATGACACATTTGGGGACGGACTCAAAATGTGTCAAAAATGTCCCAAAATGAGTCCGTCCCCAAATGTGTCAAATTAGAAAAAGGAGAGATGTAAGTGGAAAAATATCTTGATTTATTGAATAAAATTTTAGCTAACAATATTGTAAAATCAGCAATAGTAATTATAGCAAGTTTAATTATTTATAAAATAATAAGTAGCATGTTAATAAAAAGCGAAAATAAAAGAAATTTGCGTAAAATAGGACAAAAAGATAAAACATATATTAGATTAATAAGAAATTTTATGAAATATGCATTTTTTATAATTGTATTATTTATAATTTTACAAATTAATGGAATTGACGTAAGCTCTATGATTGCAGGAGTTGGAGTGTTAAGTATTATAATTGGTTTTATAGTGCAAGATGCTTTCAAAGATATTATAAGAGGTATTGATATTATTTCAGATAATTATTTTTCTGTTGGAGATGTTGTTAAATACGGAGAAATTGAAGGAAAGGTTCTAATGGTTGGGTTAAAAACTACGAAAGTTCAAGATGTTAGAACATCTAACGTTGTATCAATTGCAAATAGAAATATTGAACAGGTTGAAGTAATTTCAAAAGATTTGTATATAAATATTCCAATGCCATATGAAGTAAAAATCGATAAAGCTGAACAAGCAATAAAAGAAATTTTAGAAGAAATATCAAAAGATGAAAGAATTGAAGAATATATCTACAAAGGTGTAAATAAATTTGCTGATTCTAATATTGATTATTTGATATGTGTTAAATGTAATCCAATTGAAAAATTACCTGTTAGAAGAGATATATTAAGAACAATTTTAATTGTGCTTAATAAAAACAAAATTGAAATACCATATCAACAAATTGACATTCATGCAAAATAAATGGTATAATAATATAGTGTTAAAATTCCAGGTTAATATACCTGTTTTAAAGAAACATTAATATTTCAGCAATTAATGTTTCCTATAGATATTAATTAATACTTAGGAGGAAAAACACAATGCTCAAAATTTCAAATGAAGCTTTAGGCGGAGAATATCCTCTTTGCAACAACAGTATATGTGTTGAAACAGATGAGTTCCCAGAAGGCTTTGGTGTCACAGACAAAACTTATAAGCAGATAAAAAGTTTAGCTGATAAGTGTCATGCAAGAAAAATAAATTCTCCCATATCATTTCACAATACGAGAAATAAGCGTGAAAGAAGTATAATTGTTTCTTTTAAGAATGCAGATGATAAAGCGAGATTTATTAATGAAATTAACCTGATTTCAAATTAATGCTGAAAAAAACTCTCAATATAATTGGGAGTTTTTATTTTTTTAATTTAAGGTTTGAATTCGGGGACGTGTATCAAAATTTAATTTTAAAATGTAAAATGTCGAAATATACGATAAAAAGTAATAAAAATATTAAAAAAATATTCATTTTGCTATAGACAAATTAATTTAAAAAAATTATAATGTAGATATAAATAACTAGAAGAGAAGAGGTTATGAGTGTGGGAACAAATGAAAATGTAAAAAATGTTAATAAAATAGATAATGTTAAAAATGTTGAAAACGCTGTTAATACTGGAGGCCAAGTAACTCAAAACACAATTGATATGCAAGCAACACAAAGAATTGACTTTTTAGATGAACTAGTTAAAGAATCAAAGAAAACAGCTGAAAAGATTATTGAAGATCAACAAGGTAATTTTGCGCCTCAAAATGCACAAGCAGAAAATCTATCTGCAAATGAAAATTCCAATGAAACTGTGCAACAAATTCCAGAAGAACAATCAAATGAAAAAGTAAATGAAGAAATTATTGAAAACACTCAAGAACCTAAAAATCAAATAGAAAATATAGAAAACAATTCAGAAGAAAATAAAAATCAGGAACAACAAATTCAAGAAGAAGTCCCAAAAGTTCAAGATAACAATCAACAAAATGGACAAGATAATGTTAAAAAGAGTAAAGAAAAACAACATGAACAAGATAAAAAAGATTTTAGATTAGAAAGAATGTTGTTTGCAAGAATAAATACGATGCAAGGTAAAATAAAAGAATCTTTAGAATTGATTCAAAAATTTGAAAGAATAAATGCTAAAGAAGAAAACCTTCCAAATATTGTTACAACATTGCATGATAAATTAACACAAGAAGTTATCAAGCAATTTAGAACTGTAGGAATAGAGTTCAATATGAAATCTTATTTAGTACAAGCTGTTGTATCAGATATGTTAGGAAAATTTGAAGAAGGAATTACAGAGTTTAGAAATTGTTCTGAAAACTTAAACTTTGTAAGAGAAGTCCAAGAAGACTTTGAATCAAGAGTTGAATTGGCTCCTACTAGTAAAGTTAAAACATTTTTTGCGCGTATAAGAGGAATATTTAAACCAGAAAGAAAACAAGAAAAACTAGAGGAATTAGAAAGAGAAAGACAAGAAAAGAAATTACAAGAAGCAAATATTCATTTATTAAAATATAAATTTATAAATTCAGAATTGGAAAAATATACAATTAAGAAAAATATTGTAAATAGTTTATCAAAAGAAATCTTACACGGACAAGGTTCTGGATTGACTTTAAATGTTTCAGAATTTATTGCTGAAAAGATAGAACCTGAAATGAAAAAATTGGGATTGGAAAATTCAATTTCAACATTAAAGGAAAAAATGTATGCAGAATATAAATTAAAAGATGAAAATATATCTCAAGAAGATTTCGAAAAGGTTTCAGTTGGTGAATTAAGAAAAAATATGAAATTGCAAAAAGCTGATTTAGTTCGTTCCAAAATAAACATGGTTGTTACACCAAAAAATGAAAAAGAGGATGATGACGAAAGATTAGCAATATAATTTTAAGAGTACATTTAGTACTCTTTTTTTTATTTATAAAAATAAACTTGACAAAAGAACAAATCGAGAGTATACTAATATACTATAAGAGTATACCGGTATATCAGGAGGAAAAACATGAAAGAAAAACAAATAATTGAGGCAGCAAGAATGTTATTTAACAAGTATGGATTTAAAAAAGTAACAATGGATGAAATTGCAAGAGAGGCAAATGTTACAAAAAGAACAGTATATTCATATTTTAGTAGTAAAGAAGAATTATTCAAATGCATTATAAATGAAGAATTAGAAAATATGAAAAAAATTGTTGAGGATGTTGAAGCAGAGAATTTAAAAAATGGAAATCAAGATTTTTATGGAACAGTTCATCAAGGAATATACAAATTATTAAAATATATAAATAAAAGGAAATTTCTAAAAAATCTTGTTAATGAAGCAGAAATTTTAAAAAATCCAATTATAATTGAAAATCTGAAGGTTATTGATAGCGAGGTACAAAATTATATTAAGCAAAAATTGCAGGATGCAATAAATAAAGGCTACATTAAAGTTAAAGATGTGGATATTGTTGCTTTCTTAATTTACAAAATGTATATTGCACTAATGTTTGACTGGAATGAAAACAACAAAAAACTGGACGAAAACATTATTGCTGACAATATTATAAGCATCTTGAAAACTGGATTAAACAAATAGTACACAGTCAGGGACGGGTTAGCAAAATAAACTGTCCTAAGTTGTTCAAAAAAAGAAAGGATGTATAAAATGAATAGTAAAAAAATTATGAAGATGGTAATTTTCATTGTTGTAATGTTGATTCCTATAATTTATAGTTTCTTTTATTTGAAATCTTACTGGGATCCATATGGAAATTTACAAGATATGAAAGTTGCAATTGTTAATTTAGACAAAGGAGATAACGGAGAAAACCAAGGAGAAAAAGTCATAAATAGTTTAAAGGAAAAGAATGTTGTTGATGTTTGTGAAGTTAGCAAAAATGAAGCAGAAAATGGTTTAAAAAATCAAAAATATTATGCTGTTATTACAATTCCTGAAAACTTTACAAAGGATTTAAATAGTGCTGGAGAAGTTGATAAAAAAATAGTACAAATTACATATTCACCAAACCAAAAAATGAATTACTTAGCTTCTCAAATTATTAATAGGATTGTTGTAGCAACAGAAACTCAAATTAAAAGTGAAATTTCTAGTAAAACTGTAGAAACTTTAGCTGATAATTTAAAAGATGTTCCAAATAATCTTCAAAAAATATCAGATGGCTCAGCTGAAATTTTAGATGGAACACAAAGTTTATCAAACGGATTAAATGAGTTAAATAATGGTGTAAACACATTAAAAAATGGTTATTCAATTTTTGATAATGGAGTTGAAAGAGCAGCTAATGGAAGTAAACAATTAAATTCTGGAATCAATCAAATTGATAATGGAGCTAAAGCTTTATCAGAAGGAGGAAACACTTTAAACTCTGCAATACAACAAATTAATAAAGGTGCTGATACTTTATTACAATCTGGAAATAGCGGAGTAGAAGAATTACAAACTTCTATTAATCAATTAAACGCAGGAAGTAATCAGCTAAATGAAGGAGTAAAAAAATATGTTGATAGCAGTGATTACTTAGGAAGAAATACTTCAGCATATATAGATGGTGTTAATGGACTAAATGAAAATACTAAAGCGCTATTAACTGCTATAGCTCAATATGGTCAAGTTAGTCAAGATCCAAATGTGATAGGTATATCTAAAAAAGCACAAGAAATTTTATCAAGTGGAGCTTATGATAAAATAGAAACTAGTGGAAAAGCAATAAAAGGTGGCTCTCAAGAATTAATGAAATCAAGTGCAGTAGTTAAAACAGGAGCACAAAATTTAGCAGATGGAACTAAAATGTTAAGCCAGGGAACAGAGGGGTTAAATCAATTAACAGCAGGAATGGCAGAATTAAAAAATGGTTTGGCACAAGTTCAAAATGGGACAAATGATTTAAACTCTGGAATTTCCTCATTGGAAAATGGAACACAAAGTATTAAATCTGGTAGCGAAACATTAACTACCGGTTTAGAGACATTAAATTCAAATTCAGATAAAATACAAATAGCACTAAATGCTTTAAGTGATGGAACTAATAGCACATATAACGGAAGTTTAGAGTTACAAGATGGTGTTAGAACATTAAAAAAAGGTGTAGATGATGGAATTCAAAATGCTAATAAAGAACTAGAAAAATTAGATGGTTTAAGTGAACATATTTCAAATCCAGTTGAAGTCGTTGAAAAAGACTATGGAGAAGTCACATCATATGGTATAGCCTTTACACCACTATTTTTATCAATAGGCTTATGGGTCGGAGCATTAATGTGTTACGTAGTTTTATACTATGATCAAAAACATAGATTTGGAATTTTTGATAGTAATTATGAAAATAAATTAAAACAAAATCTAGCATATTTAGCTGTTGGTGTTATTCAAGGATTAGTTACAGCATTTCTACTAAAGGTAACATTGGGATATAATGTTGATAACCAATTGGAATATTACATTATAAGTGCATTAATGGGGCTATGCTTTACAAGCATTATTCAATTTTTAATTAGAACTTTTGGTGATGTTGGTAAGTTTTTAGCATTAATAATTTTAGTATTACAACTTGCTGCGTCTGGAGGAACATTCCCAGTTGATATAATAGCAAAAGGATTTAGATGGTTAAACCCACTTCTACCAATGACATATACTATTAACTTAATAAAAGATTGTTTAATATCTACAGAAACAAATTTCATTGCTCGTAATTGTTTAATTATTTCGGCATATGTTGCTGTAGCAGTTGTTTTAACAGGAATTGTGGAACTAGTAAAAAAGAATAAAAAGGTTGATAATTAAAGATTATTTTTAGATATAAATATAAGCGAATCTTAGGTTTTATTGAGAAAATCTAAGATTTTTTATTTTAAATAAATTAGCACTCTCTACTTGACAGTGCTAAAAATAAGTTTTATAATATTAAGATGAAAGAAATGAAGGAGGGATTTAAATGAATATGCAAAAGTTTACGCAAAAATCAATTGAAGCGTTGCAAGAAGCACAATCTGTAGCTTTAGAAAATCAAAATATGCAAATTGAGGAGGAGCATTTGTTGTGGGCACTTGTTAATCAGCAAAATGGTTTTATTTCAGAATTGCTAAAAAAGATGAATGTTAATGTTGATTCAATTAAAACACAACTTCAAAATGCAATAAAATCCTTACCTGCGGTTACAGGTTCAGGAAGAGAGCCAGATAAAGTATATGTATCTAATGACGTAGATAAAGCCTTAGGATCAGCCGAAGATGAGGCTAAAAAGATGCAAGATGAATATGTTTCAGTTGAACATATTTTATTAGGTATTATAAACAATCCAAATACGGGAATATCTAATGTTTTAAGGAATAATAATATAAACAAAAATAATGTGTTATCAGTATTAAAAGAACTTAGAGGAAACACAAGAGTTACAAGTGAAAATCCAGAAAGCACCTATGATGTTTTAAATAGATATGGTCAAGATTTAGTTGAACTTGCAAAACAAAACAAATTGGATCCAGTTATAGGAAGAGATTCAGAAATTAGAAATGTTATTAGAATACTTTCAAGAAAAACCAAAAATAATCCAGTTTTAATTGGTGAACCAGGTGTAGGAAAAACAGCAATTGCAGAAGGTTTGGCTATTAGAATTGTAAATGGAGATGTTCCAAATAACCTAAAAAACAGAAAAATTTTCTCATTAGACATGGGATTATTAATAGCGGGGGCAAAATATCGTGGAGAATTTGAGGAAAGATTAAAAGCAGTTTTAAATGAAATTAAGAAAAGCGAAGGAAAAATAATCTTATTTATTGATGAGCTTCATACAATTGTTGGTGCAGGCAAAACTGATGGAGCAATGGATGCAGGAAACTTGTTAAAACCAATGCTTGCAAGGGGAGAGCTTCACTGCATTGGTGCAACAACTTTAAATGAGTATCGACAATATATCGAAAAAGATGCAGCTTTAGAAAGACGTTTCCAACCAGTATTGGTTGATGAACCAAGTGTTGAAGATACAATTTCAATTCTAAGGGGATTAAAAGAAAGATATGAAATTTTCCATGGAGTAAAAATTCATGATCAAGCTTTAATTACTGCTGCTGTGCTTTCTCACAGATATATTTCAGATAGATTTTTACCTGATAAAGCAATAGATTTAATTGATGAAGCATGTTCTATGATTAAAACTGAAATGGAATCAATGCCAACTGAGTTAGATGATATTTCAAGAAAAATTATGCAACATGAAATAGAAGAAGCTGCTTTAAAGAAGGAAACTGATGATTTATCAAAAGCTCATCTAGAAGAAGTTCAAAAAGAATTAGCAGATATGAAAGAAAAATTTAATGGAATGAAAGCTAAATGGGAAAATGAAAAAAATGCTATTAATAAAGTTCAAAAAATAAAAGAAGAACTAGATAAAGTAAATGGCGAAATTGAGGCAGCTGAAAGAGTTTATGATTTAAATAAAGCAGCTGAATTAAAGTATTCTAAATTACCAGATTTACAAAAACAATTAGCTGAACAAGAAAAATTGGTTGAAGAAAGAAAAGGAAATAACAGTATTTTAAGAAATGAAGTAACAGGTGAAGAAATTGCTAAAATAATAGGAAGATGGACAGGAATTCCAGTATCTAAGTTAATGGAAGGAGAAAGAGAAAAGCTACTTGGATTAGAAAACATTTTACACCAAAGAGTTATTGGACAAGATGAGGCAGTAAGAAAAGTAAGCGATGCAATAATTCGTTCTCGTGCAGGAATTGCTAATCCAAATCAACCAATAGGTTCATTCTTGTTTTTAGGTCCAACAGGTGTTGGTAAAACAGAACTTGCAAAAGCATTAGCAGAAGCGTTGTTTGATGATGAACATAATATGATTAGAATTGATATGTCAGAATATATGGAAAAATTCAGTGTCAGCCGTTTAATTGGTGCGCCTCCAGGATATGTTGGATATGAAGAAGGTGGACAATTAACAGAAGCAGTTCGAAGAAAACCATATTCAGTTATATTACTTGATGAAATTGAAAAAGCTCATCCAGATGTATTTAATATTTTATTACAAGTTTTAGACGATGGAAGAATTACTGATTCACAAGGTAGAACTGTTGATTTCAAAAATACAATAATCATATTAACTTCTAATTTAGGTTCATCTTATTTATTAGAAGGAATTAAAGACGATGGAACTATTTCAGAGGATGCAATTAATCAAGTAGATAGCCTATTAAAACAATCATTTAGACCAGAGTTTTTAAACCGTTTAGATGAGATAGTTTACTATAAACCATTAATGAAAAACCAAATTATTAATATTATAGATTTGATGATAGAAGATTTACAAAAACGTTTGGATAACAAGCAAATTAAGCTAGAGATAACAGAAAAAGCTAAACAGTATATTATAGATAATGGATTTGATCCAAACTATGGCGCAAGACCATTAAAAAGGTTTATAAAGAATAATGTTGAGACTTTGGTTGCTAAGAAGATTATTAGTGGCGAAGTTGAAGCGGGAGAAACATTGAAGGTTGATTTAGATAAAGAAGGAAATTTAATTATATAATCGAGCTGAGTTGTATTATGTTGACAAAACGCCAGGATTAGTGTATAATGTAAGCATGGTTGCTAAATGCAACGTAGCAAGCCCAAGTCAAAACTGTTCACGTTTCTTTTTGCGTTTGCCTTTGAGTTTTTACATAGCGTGCTCCGTCCTTCAATAACAAATAATAAGGAGAAGACTAAAATATGACAGTAGCTAGAGGGCTCCCCCTGATTTATTAATCGGGGGGCTTATGCTTTTTATAGACAAAAATAGTTGATTATTTATTATAGTAGTGTTAATATTAATAAGATAATAATTAAGAAGGAAAGTGATATAATGAAATACGAAAAATCATGTGGTGCAGTAGTTTTTGACGGAGATAAGGTTCTTGTTATACAACAAGTAAAAGGTCATTGGGGATTTCCAAAAGGACATGTTGAGCCAGGAGAAACAGAAGTTGAAACAGCTAAAAGAGAAATTAAAGAAGAAACAAATTTAGATGTAGAGATTAATGATAAATATAGATATGTTGAACATTATTCTCCAGAAGAAGGAATTGAAAAAGATGTTGTATTCTTTATAGCAGAAAAAACAGGAGGAGAAATAAAAGTTCAGGAAGAAGAAGTTCTTTCAACAGAATGGCTTTTACCTAAAGATGCACTAGAGAGAGTAACTTATGATAGTTCTAAAAGGATTTTAGAGAGTGTAATTAAAGATTTAGGATTATAATACATTTTAAAAGACGACTTTTTAAAGTCGTTTTTTATTTTTTGTCGTAATTTGACGAACGATTTTGGTTGAAATATTAATATTTATGTGGTTTAATATATGGTATAAATTCAAATTAAATTTATTTCAAAATAATTTATTCTTATGTTCCATGCGGGACAGTGGTTATCCAAAATAATTTAACAAAAAGTATATATGTATTTTCATATTGACAAATAGTACTAAATATAGTATTATAATTATGCATATATATTTTAAATAAGGAGGAATATATATGTCAGATGTTGAAAAAATAATATTAAAGATGAAACGACAGCCTAATGGAATTCGATTTAGTGAGTTATACAAGGTATTGGAATATAATGGGTATACCATGAAAACGAAAAAACGGTACATCACATAGAAATTTTATAAATTCAAATGGTGATGTTATAACAATAAAAGAAGAAAATCCATTGAAAGCTGTATATGTAAAAGATACATTAAAAAGAATAGGAGAATATAATAATTGAAGGAGGATTATTTATGAAAAGTGTTAAAGATTATATGGATTTACCATACAACTATATAATTCAACCAATTTCAGATGAAAGTGGATTTTATTATTATGCAAAAATTTTAGAACTTGATGGATGTCAAAGTACAGGTGATTCATTTGAAGAAGCATATACTAATATAAGAGAAGCAATGGAAGGTTGGATTGAAGCAAAACTTTCTGGAGGATTTGAAGTTCCATTACCAGTTGGTTATGGAAACTTTAGTGGAAAATTTGTAATTAGAATACCCAAATCTTTGCATTATAAATTAGCTGTAGAAGCAGGTAGAGAGGGAGTTTCTTTAAATCAATATGCTTTATATAAGTTAAGTAAATAGTTTTTTATAGTGCCTAAAGTCAAGAATAATTTGTTGAGTATTTAGGCACTGCAATAGTTGAGTGTCAGTATTATAATGTTAATAATTAGTTTCAAAAAGTAATAATATTTAAAATAATCAAAAATTTTTCTCAAAAATTTAATTCTATAATTATTCAAAATAAAAAAACACCAGGAGGTCAAATCAAAATGTTATCAATTGTAAATAGTATGTCACTTTCACGGTTTAAATGGTTATCTTGTGGAAGTGCAAGTAGATGTCGCTGCAGGCTTGCCACGGCTTTGATGTTGTGCGGTTTACCGGACGTTAGTATACGCGAATCAAAAGAAAGAGTAAAAACAGCAATAAAGAATTCAGGATTTAATTTATTTAGTAGGAAAATTGTTGTTAATCTAGCACCTGCAGCAAAAAGAAAAGAAGGTTCGATTTTCGACTTGCCAATTGCTGTTGGAGTGCTGAGTGCAAATGAGTATATTCATTATCCAATTCACGATATGGTGTTTATTGGAGAGCTTTCTTTAGATGGAAAGGTTAATAAAATTAACGGAGTTTTGCCAATGTGTATAGAACTAGCAAAATTAGGAATTAAGAAGGTAGTATTACCTAAAGAAAATGCAAAAGAAGCTAGTATTGTCAAGGGGATTGAAATAATTCCAGTTGAAAGTTTAGAAGAAACTGTTGAATATCTTAATCATAATATAAAAATATCATTTCAAAAAGAATACAACATTTTTGAAAAGAATGAATTAAGTAATAAGTTGGATTTTTCAGAAGTGAAAGGACAAAAGAATATAAAAAGAGCCATAGAAGTTGCAGCAAGTGGCGGACATAATATTTTAATGATTGGAAGTCCACGGTTCTGGGAAAACAATGATAGCAAAAAGAATTCCGACAATACTTCCGGAATTAAGCTTTGATGAATGCATGGAAATTACTAAAATTCACAGCATTGCGGGAAATCTATCTGAGGATACGCCTATAATAAATACAAGACCTTTTAGATCGCCACACCATACAATTTCTCCGGTTTCACTAGTGGGAGGAGGAAGATATCCAAAACCTCGGAGAAATTAGTTTGGCACATTATGGGGTGTTATTCCTTGATGAATTACCTGAGTTTAATCGAAATTGTTTAGAAATTTTACGTGGGCCATTGGAAGATGGAGAAATTACAATAGGAAGAGCAACTCAAGTACTTACTTATCCAAGTAAATTTATGATGGTTGCTAGTATGAATCCGTGCCCTTGTGGATTTTATGGTACAGACAAAGAATGCAAGTGTAGTGAGAGTGCTATAAAAAGCTACTTAGGCAAAATTAGTGGACCTTTGTTAGATAGAATTGATATTCAAGTTGAAGTAAGTTCTGTTAAATATGATAGCTTGAATTCCGAAGAGAAAGAGGAGAGTTCTGTAGAAATACAAAAAAGAGTTAATAAAGCAAGAAAAATACAATTAAAAAGATATGAAGGTTTGGGGATTTATTCAAATTCAGAATTAACTCCAAGCTTAACTCAAAAGTTTTGTAAAATAGATAATTCAGGAAAAATAATTTTAAAGAGAGCATTTGAGAAGTTAGGACTTAGTGCAAGAGCTTACGAAAGAATTTTAAAAGTTGCAAGGACTATTGCAGATTTAGATGAAAGTGAAAAAATTTTAGACAAGCATTTGCTTGAGGCAATACAGTATAGAAGTTTAGATAAGAAATATAATTATATGTAAATATTATTAAAATGGAGGTGTTGAATGAAAACTATAACATTAGAGGATTTAGAATATCCAAAATCACTTAAAAAAATAAAAAGTGCACCGCGAGAAATATTTGTTGAAGGAAATATTAAATGCTTTAATATGCCATGTGTAACTGTTGTGGGTTCTAGAAACATGAGTGAATATGGTAAAAAAATGACAAGGAAAATAGTTAAGGAATTAGTTAAAGCAGATGTGTGTATTGTAAGTGGATTAGCTGTTGGAATTGATACGGTCGCTCACGAAACTTGTTTAGAAAATGGTGGAAAAACGATTGCTGTTTTAGGCTCTGGATTGAACAAAGTTTTTCCTGTGGAAAATACAGAGTTATTTAAAAGAATTGTAAATTCTGGAGGATGTGTATTGTCAGAACAAATGCCAGATGAAGAAGCTAAAAAGGTTTATTTTCCAGCAAGGAACAGA
>JAFXOY010000111.1 GCA_017528375.1 Clostridia bacterium
ACGTATAATCCAATTATCAAAATATTATATAGATGATTGGATTATTTCTCCTTTCTGTTAAAATTTTATATAATATATTTGCACTGTGGATTTGTTTCATTTTTTTACAGCTTTGACTGGTTTGAGGTGACACCTACCACAGCTTTTTATTTTTATTGTTAATAAGTTAGTTAACGCTTTGACGTTTTATTTACGTGAATACATAGTGGAAAGTTTGTGTGTAAACATCAGTGCATTAATTTAATTTTAGGAGGTGCTTTTATGTACTTTGTCGGTATTGATATTTCAAAGTACAAACACGACTGTTTCATCACTACTGAAACAGGTATTGTTGTTACTCAAAATCTATCTTTTCTTAATAATAAAGATGGATTTAATGAGTTTCTTAATTTACTAAAATCTTTAGATAACTCTCAAGAAATTAGAATAGGATTCGAAGCTACAGGACATTATCACTTGAATCTTATGCTCTTTCTTGAAGAAAGTGGATTTTCCTTTATGGAATTTAATCCAGCTCTTGTTAAAAAGTTCATTTCAACCACTACTTTGAGAAGAACTAAAACTGACAAGAAAGATGCTTATTCAATAACCAAATATCTAATGTCTGTTAACTACAAACCCTATCCAAAACAATTTTATCTCAAATACGCTTTAAAGTCATTAACTAGAAGACGTGAAGCTTTTGTTCATCAAAGGTCTTATTTTAAGGTTGAGTTAACAAATATTTTAGATATTATATTTCCTGAGTTCAAACCATTCTTTAATAACTCTTTTTCAGCTACTGCTTTATTTATTTTATCTACTTACAAATCTGCTGAAAATATTGCTAATATGAATGATTATGACTCTATTAGAAAAATCTCTCGTGGCAAATTTTCTTACTCTAAATTTCTTAAATTAAAAGAACTTGCTAGCAATACTGTTGGATTAGATAATGAAATTTACACTTTTCAATTAGATAGTATCCTATCTTTAATTGAAACTATGGACAAGCAAATATCTCTAATTGAAGACAAAATTTCTAAAATTATTGATTTACTTAATCCCAGATGTCTTTCTATTAAAGGAATTGGCACTATTCTATGTGCTTCAATTGTTGCTGAATTTGGTGATTTTAATCGTTTTAAATCAGCTGATGCATGTTTAGCTTTTGCAGGGTTAGAACCTTCTACAATTCAATCTGGATGTGCAGAACATAATGGTAAAATGGTAAAACACGGCTCTCCTCATTTAAGAGCTTCTATTATGAATGCTGCCGATTTTGTATTTATGCATGAGCCAACTTTTACTATTTACTATTACAAAAAGCGTAATGAAGGTAAAGCTCACAGAGTCGCTTTATCACATGTTGCTAAGAAATTAGTTAGAGTTATCTACAAGATAGAAACTTCTGACATACCATTTGATCCTTCTAAATTAAAGTAGTAAATGTAGTGATTATCTGCTTTATATAACTATTTACAGACTTTTAAAAAATATTATTTTAAAAGTTTATTTGTCATGTTCAAATTTTCTTTTTTTAAAAATTCTCAAATATCTATTGACTTTTTATAGTTAGTCACCTC
>JAFXOY010000112.1 GCA_017528375.1 Clostridia bacterium
AAAGAACCTATAACTTCTAAAGTAGAAACTGAGGAGCCTAAAGTTGAAACTAAAGAACCTATAACTTCTAAAGTAGAAACTGAGGAGCCTAAAGTTGAAACTAAAGAACCTATAACTTCAAAAATTGAAACTGAGGAGCCTAAAGTTGAAACTAAAGAACCTATAACTTCTAAAGTAGAAACTGAGGAGCCTAAAGTTGAAACTAAAGAACCTATAACTTCAAAAATTGAAACTGAGGAACCTAAAGTTGAAACTAAAGAACCTATAACCTCTAAAGTAGATACTAAAGTGCCTTTAACCTCTAAAGTTGAAACTCAAGTATCTAAAACTTCAAAAGTTGACACTCAGGAACCTATAACCTCTAAAGAAGAAACCCAAGGACAAACTGATTCTAAATTAGATACAAAAGAACCTATGACTTATAAAATTGAAAATACTGATAAATCCTCTTCTCAAAATGAATACAATACACAAAAAACTTCATCTCCTGATGTCGAAAAAACAGATTATACATCAACTAAAACTACCATTATTGATAATAAAGAACAAACAAGCATTTCTTCTTCAACAAAAGAACCCAAAGAACAAATAACAAATATTCCTTTTCATAAAGATAATACTGAACAATCCACAAATTCTCTATTTGATGAAAAAACTGAAAAAATTACTCCTCATACTACAAATGAAATAATAGATAAAACCAATGAACCTTCTAATGTAGAAAAGACTTCTATTATTGATAATACAGAAAAGACAAATACTCAAGCTCCTATTAAAGAAAATACCGAAAAAGCTATTAGTACTTCCTCTTTACCAGAACTAGCGACTAATAAACCTTCTATTAACAAAGAAACTGAACCAACTACTAGTCCTTCAAATCAAGAGGAAATTAAACATTCAACCTCTGCTAATTATCAAGAGGAAACAACTTCTTCTCCTGATGAAGAAACTTCAACCACAAAAGAGGATGATAAAGAAGTTGTTCATACGACTATTCCTACCTCATTAAATCTTACTGCACTTTCAACCAATCTTGTTGAAAATCCTAAGAGTACAATTGTCGAAAATGTTGTTCCAAACACAGAAGAAATAAATACTCAAGAAGAAACCGGGGTTACATTATTTGCATTGAGTCATTTCAATATTGTTGAAAAAATAATTAGGTTCATTATCTATTTCACTCTTAATAGTTTATTCGCAGGTTCAAAAAGAGTAAAATTCCCAGTTATACTTACTTCTAGAAGGGTATTAAGAGTATTGCAATCGCAGGAAGCAGTATGCGAATTAATTGAAGAAGAAGGAAAAGGGGATTTGCATGCTTATTCATGCGAGGTTGAGACGACAACACCAGTTGAAAGTATAAAAAATGTCAAAATTGTGAAACAATTTGAATTCTTTGCAGTAAATTATACTGTTGTTGCAAGTGTTTCCCCTGTAATAGAACAATATTTAGACAATATTCAAGAAGTAGGAAATAAATTCGATTTTATATTAAATACAACTTTATATACTTTAGAAAATTCTAAAATTGATCTTGGAGAAAAAGAAGTTTTCAATATTTCTGGTATAATAAATGGTACTAAACCTAAATTTGAAAAGGTTGATTTAAATTTGTCTGTTTCTGCGGAATATGAAAACAAAACCGAAGAAAAACAATTAGAATGTAGTATTATTGATATAATTGAAAACAATTATACCTTAAGTTGCATTGGATTAAAAAATACTAACTTTAGTCTGAAAAATGCAATGTCTGTTATCGAAGATGAAATTTTGATAATTAAATTTGGTGAAAATGAAAATAGTACAATATGGTATTATTCGGATACAGCTAAACCTAAATATGGAATAAGGTTCTTTAGTAATAAAAATGGAAGCATTGGAGTTGGAGGTATTATTGCAATTATTCTTTCTTGTCTTGCTGTTGTTGCTACTTTAATTATTACCTTTAAGTGCCTTAAAAAAGAAGGCAATCATGCCCAAACTCAGGAATCGACAATGATGCAATTAAAAGTTTAAATAATTTATTATTATTATTTACCATTATTATTAAACACTATTATGAGCTTAGTTAAAAGAACATCTATTATTTACCAACTTAGGTAAATATAATAAATCTTGGATTGGGGATATTTTACCTTTTTGGGATTTAGTATTGCTACTAATTCCTAATTTTTCAGCCATTTTTTATTTTTTATTTTAATTATTTAAATTTTATCATTTATTTTTCAATATTAATTTTTATGACATTATTAAGGAAATTTATTTTATATATGAATAAATAATCCTAAATATATATATATAAACAAAATGAATACCAATTTTGAATTTCGGAAAAAAATATATCCATCATTTTAAGATCCGAAGAAGGATTACATCAAATCTTTTTTAAGTCTTTGGCCAAAATTAAATTTCGTCTCCAATTTTAATCTTATTAAAATAGCGATTTCGTAATTTGATTTTTTTCCCCGTATATGAAAGAAGATAGTGGCTATTGGTACATCAACTAATATCCGAAGAACATCTACAACGGGATGTATGTCCATAAGTCAAGCAGTGACGAATGGGGTTTCAGCGAGGATATACATGCAAGAATTTTGACATAAGAAAACCCAAGATCTTTCAGCACATGTCGCACCTTCCATTGAGTGTTCGGCAGGAAATGACCCGGGGGAGCAGCAAGCAGTCCACTTCAGTCAAGCATCTACTGTTTTTGGCAGTCATTTTGGTCTATTAAGAACAATATATGGAGGAGGAGAATGTCAGCTTCCAGACGAAGTACTACGGCGTCAAGGTATGCAATATAGTTGTCCTGAAGAATGATACAACGGGCCTTTACGGCGCTTCCTTAACCAAAGATTTTGTGACGACTCAGCGGCTTTGTGACTTCTCCTAAGGATTTTTGCCTTTAATAAATGAACAATATATATTACTTGAATATATATTATTCAACCGCAAACCGATAGTCATCATCTTTGGGATTTTCGGATGTTTTTTTCTCCTTCTTTTTTAGGCTCATTTTGGAATAAAGTATTTGAAAAAAATCTTGTTTGGATGAATCAGGCTTTTCTTGAGGAATATTTTGATATTTGGGCTTTTTGGGAACATATTTATAGTTTAGTTAGGCCACCATAATTTAAAATTGGCAGGGGAATGTGGAGAGGATTTCCGATGTCCCGTTTTTGGGCATAATTTGGAGCAGTGTAACTTAATAAAAATGTTATTAATTATAAGTTATCTCTTCCAGGCTTTATACGACACAGTGGTTCCTTTAGAGGAGCACATCCTTGTTGAATAGCTTACTCCACCAAAACAGTTTTCGGCATTATTCTTAAAAACCAAAAAATCGAGGTATTTTCGATAACCCCCCGCCTTTATTTATCTCGATTATATCTGATTTCTTATTCATATTCTCTCTATTTTTGTTACACAATTTTGCCTTAAATCCCCCTTTTTATATTATTAATTATAAGTTATCTCTGCGGGGCTTTATATGACACAGTGGTTCCTTGAGGGGAATACATCCTTTTCGACTTGCTTGCCCCACCCCTCCAGTTTTCGGTATTATTCATAAAGACCAAAAAATCTTGTTATTATTTATTAAAATTTTTGAGTTTACTTTTTTGGAAGTTTATACTTATTCGGCATAGTCACATTCATCAGATAATTGTTTATATAGCCATTGCTAGCGCAAAAAATGCAATGATACAAATTTATCAGATGGATAGTGAGACTATTCCTGTGCAATCTATTGGTTAGACTTGGAAGTTATCTCCATGTGAAAAAATTCCACACAAGTGATATTGTCAAAGTCGAAGTATTCCATAAGGCTTACCGTTTTGATAGTGAAAACTATATAGGTAATTATTTATTTGGAGATTTATTTAACATTGAATAAAATTTAATTATAAAAATATTTACTAGAAATGCTCATATATAAGATAATTATTTCCTATCATTTTTGTTTTATTTTTTTTTAATTAATAAAATTATGCATTAAAAAT
>JAFXOY010000113.1 GCA_017528375.1 Clostridia bacterium
AGCTGAATGTATTCTTACAACTCTATCTTCATCTGATTCTGCCATTTTCTCTAACTTTGGAATTGACTCTGGAACATATACTTTGCGCTTTCCAAGAACTCGAAAAATCTCTGGGGCTTCTCTTCTAACATATTGAGTATCAGAATCATCAAGCAATTTAAGAAATACAGAAAAATAATCAGTAAAAAGTTCTGGATTGTTAACAGCAATGTTCTCTGCTGCCCAAATTACATTCATTCTTACTTCTGGCATTTCATCATTTGCTATTTCCATTATCTTTTTAACTTCTTTTTTGGCTACTTCTGCATCATTTCTTCCAATACGTCCAAGACACCATACTGCATTACAGCGTACTTTAGTTGCAGAATGTTTCAATAAAGGTTCTATCTTGTCTATGCAATCATTTACTAAAAATGGTGCATTACAACCAACTTGACCTAATGTCCACAGAACTTTTTCTAATATAACGTCACTTTGATTATTTAAAAGTTCTTTCACATATGGGATAAATTCTTTTACCGATTCGTAATCTCTAAAACCTTTTCTCGATATAAGACTTAAACTTGTACATATTTTATCAGATATATTATTTTGTATAGAGTATATAAAGCTCTCTAAATCTAGTTCTTCAACTTTTTTCATTTCACTCCACTTCCTTCCAAATATAAATTATTACATAATTAATGCTGAAACTACCTCCATTCAAGTTAATTCCAACATTAATTAGCTACTTGATAGCATAGTATACATCTACAGACATATCTTTATTGAATACTTCATACGCCCTGTCGGATAATTTGATGCCGTGATCTGCAGAATACTTATATATTATCTGATACGCCTGTGAAATTTTTGAGAAGCTACCGGTGAAGTTAATATGGAGACATTTTTCTTCAAACATGTTCATAGTATCCTCTCCGTTGTAATTTGAAACAGGCAAACATGTTTTCATGGAAAATGCAGCTTCATCGTTCATTCCTTCGTATAGTGCGAAATGGTTTCCTGCGACATTAATTCCTAGCCTTGAAGCTTTCTCATAAAGCTTACCGACTGACATTCCTAGTTTTTCTAAATCAACATTCTCATCAACAAAAAGACAAGTGCATTTCTTAAATGATCTGATGTCAGGTTCTGATGTTTGCTTTTTTTCAGTTTTAGGCTTCATATTTGAAAGCATATCTTTCATATCTTTTATAAGGTTTTCTGCTTCCTGAATTTTGCTGGCTACTATGGCTTTCTCATCGGCTTTTCCGTTTAGAATCTGTTTTATTTCGAATAGAGAAAGCCCTATACTTCTTAGACGTTTAATTGTCTCCAGAGTTATAAGCTGAGACTCGTCGTAATAGTAATATCCGTTTTCTTCGTTTATTGATGATGGAACAAGCAATCCTTCATCGCGATAGATACGAAGTGCCTTTCTTCCCACATTTCCCATTATTGCAAACTGACCACTAGTATACATTATTTTACTCCCTTCTTTCTACGAACTCGCCCAAATGTGCTAAAAAAACCAATATGAAGCGGTAGAATCTTATATAAAAAGTAATGTTCGTATTTCTGATACCCATCTCTTTTATAAAATTTTATTACAGCATCTGCAATAGAGGCTATACAATTTTCGTTTAACTGAACACCAAATTCATGAGAAGCATATCGTGGTGCTCCCAAAAAACCATATTTACCCATTGCGGCTAACTGTTTCTTTCGTGAAATCATATCTCTATCTGTTATTTCTGAATCAGGCATACCTGAATATACTTCCCTTACATAGTTATTATCCATAGCGAGTAAGCTTGATGTTTCCACCCAACCAGCATGAAAATCATTGCTATGCTCTTTTTCAAAAACTTCAAGCTCCAAAGGCTTTTTTAAACCTACTCCCATAAAAATCTGTCCCATAGGAGCAAAAGCACAGAGACCATGTTTTTTGTTTATCTTTCTAACTGCCTTTTCTACCGCAATTTGATGCTGCGGGTCTGCATGAGATGCAATTAGAATTATATTTGTGAATCCCATACAATAAAGACTTTCCATTAGTCCAAAAGCAACATCACAAGTTGTGCTCATAGTAAAATGGATTGAACCGTAAAACTCGTTTACAGAAGCTGCTGCAATTGGAAAGGTAGGTAAGTAATAACACTGGATGTCTGATTCTTTTTCTATAATCTCCATAGCGCCCTTACTCCAAAAATTACCTTCCAGCAAATCTGTTGCCAACGGAAGATGCCAACCATGTTCTTCGATAGGTGCCATCACCGCCAAAACAATACTTTTGGCTTTGTCAACTTCCTTTATTTCTTTCCATGTCATTAAACTCAAATCTTTCATTATAATACCTCCATTTCATGTTATGGATGTATTATAAGCTTGGCCCAAAAGGCCATGTCAATAGCATATTGTATTTTTTTAAATGCAAATCTTAATCGTCTGCAAATTCCGCTTCTTTATATTCCACTATAACATCTTCAAGCATCTTTCTAATATATTTAGGTCTTTCATTTTCTTCAATGTTCAAATTCTCGTCAATTTTTATATCTCTAACCTTAACATTATATTTCATTTCTATATATTCAGCTAATATATGTCTATGACAAAAATTTTGTCCTTTTTCATAACATAATAAAATAGGGTCTTTTTCATCTTTTAGTAACTCTTCTATATCTATTTTAGATAAAACTTGTTTGTAGTATTCTTCTATATAGTATCTTATATTATCCGCTTCTGGTATTTTTCCTATATTATTAAAGAATGTCATCCAAAATCCTTTTTTAGGAGCAAATTGAGGAATAGCTCTACCAACAAATCCTACCTTCTTTCCCCTATCTCCTGAAATTGATATTAGATTTCCTGCTTTACATTCTTCATAATTTCCTGTAAAAACTCTTGTCTTCATATAAATCTTCCTTTCATCTCTACGATTCTTCGACGTATCTATCTGCTTCTCTTGATTTAGCATCTCTAGTATTTTCATAAGGCTTAAAATCAAAATCAAAATATGTATAATAACCACCTTTAGGTAATTCTAGATATTCGTTAATCTGATTATTTGCATTTTCCGAAATCTTGTTTATTCTCATAGGACCATTTTCAGTTAATACTAATGGATTAACATATCTAGTTTTTGCTTTTACATTTATACAGTATCTATTATCTACTTTAGTATTACTTGAATGGACTATATCGGCATTTTGGAAGTTTTTAAAGCTATCTGATAGATAAGTATCTTTACAATTTATAAATTTATCTATTATTTCTTTTTCAGATAAAGTATATAAATCATTTATAGTTAAATATCCTGCATTATTCATAGACTTACACATATCTGCTAAGAATTGCATAACAGTTCTGTCTTTATCGCTTACCCATTCAGGCCATAGATTAGATATTGTATTAATATATTCTTCACAAATCTCTTTATCCTTAAATACTAATTCATCTATTCCTTCTTCATTTTTAGATACTGTAACATTGTTATAGATTTTTCTTATCTTATCTAATTCAAAAACTCTAAAGAAAGATAACCCAGCTGAAAATGTATACTCAAATCTATCTGCAGATACTTTTGGTGTACTATTATCTGCAATAGGATACATTTTATAATCATCAACTTCTTCTGGTTTTATTCCATCTCTGTTCAATAATGCCATTATTTCTTTTGAATTCTTAATAATTTCTGTTGTTCTTTCTTCAGTAGATTCTTGTTTTTCTGTATCACCATTCATAAAGTCAATACAATGTCTAAATACCGGTGATGCTATATCATGAAATAAACCTGCTAATGTTTGTTTTTTATCATGTGTAAAGTTCCATATTATCAATGCAACTCCAACACTGTGATCTAAATTAGAATACCAATATCTTATATTAAAACATTTAGAATAGTCAGTTCCACAATAATTGCTTATTTTATTAATTCTTTCCATTTCTGGAGTATCTATATATTCTAAAAGCCATTCAGGAAATTCTGGCGATAGAATATTAAAATACTCTTTTACTTCATTGTTTAGATTATTATAATAGTTGTTCATTATAGTTTCCTCCGCTTCTAATATTTATTTTCATGATATACCTGTATTTGTTTTATTATATGAGGTATATTATAGTTACCAGCAAATTTAGTATTATCTAATAATAAATCTTCATTAAGTGTAACCCATTCTAATTTGTTTTTTTCTTCTATGAGATTTACTTCTTTATCTAATATGCCATAATATACTTGTAAGTTATTTCCATATTTAAAATATGATATATCCATAAAATGATCTAATTTAATATCTTCTCCAGATATTCCTGTTTCTTCATATAGCTCTCTGTATGCAGCATCATCAAAAGATTCGCCTTCTTCAACTTTTCCACCTACAAAGTTATATAATCCTTTATATGGTTCTTTGGCTCTTATACAGAAAAGTACTTTATCCATTTCTTTATTAAAGACTACCATTAAATTATATTCTTTCATAAACATCATCCTTGTTTTTTATTGTATTATATCATAATTTATATAGATATCAAGATGCGGAGATATAAAAAACTCCCAATATAAATTGAGAGTTTTGTTTGTGATCAGTCTTTGTTTTCAACTACGATTTCATTATCGATATCATCAGTGTCGTCTTCATCATATGCATCTTCATCAACTTTTGCATGAACAGCAAAAATTGTGAATGTAACTGCAGATAAAAGAACTGCTAATGCTGATATCCAAAATATCTTTTTCTTCATGATGTCCTCCTATTACTTTAATATGTAATGATGTCTCATTGAAACAGCACTTAACTGTGCTTTGCGACGATTTTCTTCAATCTGCTTGATATATTCCGGAAGAACTCTTTTTTCCCGAGCAATAAGTGCACCATGACGCGGTACACGTACTGTAGCAGATTTTGACTCGATTTTTGGTTTCTCAGCTGTTTCCATTAGAATTACCCTCTTTCAACATATATACATTCGTTCTGACGCTGAATCTCAGATTTTCTGATAGATTCAGCGTCCATTTCAGCGAGTATATTTGGATCTGTAATTATGCTTTTTGCACCCTTTATAGGAATAGCTGGACATAATTCACGCTTTTGACCGTTAGAGTCATGAATGTATCGTTTTTGTTTCATTTTTAATTACCTCCTAAATTTAGGTTGTAACAAGTAAGCTGACCTCTTACTTATAAAATTTAGGTATGGATATATATTAACATCATTTAATAGTAATGTCAATTCTATGTGACAGCTGCTTTTTAATTTAATCTTTCCATATATCATTAATATGACCTGTTAATGCCATAATAAAAGCATCTCTGGTTAGTTCAATTCTATCAAGGACTCCGTTAGTTAAAAAGCTAATTCCACCTTTGCTGCTTCTTAGATCATTTTGTTTAAATATTCTGTCCATAACTTGTCCTAAATCAGTTTTTATAATTTCATCAACATATTTATCTGGTACTGGAAAAGCAGGGCTTGTACCCCAAGATTCATATCCGTTTTTATCTTTTATAACAGCTACATTTATAATCATCCATTTTCCTAATAAGTTAGTTATTCCAGATTCAACTCCTAAATAGTATTCCGCTTCTATATTGTTTTTCTTTGCATATTTCATTAAATTATCTACTCTGTTTTTTGCTCCTTGATATATATCTAAATCTACTGGTTCATCACTAACATCTGATGATACTGGTATGCCAATAACTTCTATATCATTAAAATAATTATCAAAAGCTTCTTTAGCTCCTTGTATTTTTCCGGGATTCTTTGTTCCAATTAAGATATTCATTATAGTACCTCCATATATTTATTTTTATTGTTATCATTGTAACATATGTTTCTATTGTATAGTATACTTTTTACAAAAACATATAAAAAGAGCTTCTATTTCTAGAAACTCTTTTTATTGGTCATTCATTTTTATATGTATCCATAGCTACCATAATATATACAGGCGTATCATCTTTTACATTATTCCATTTACCGTTAAGTTCAATACATTTGTTTTTTAAATTCACAGTAGAAGCGAAAACATATATGTTTTTGTCTTCGTCGATTTTAGGCAAATCAGAATAATCTTCTTTAGAACTCCTTTTCCATGGTTCAATAAAATCAACATCATTTCCTAGATATGCAAGCCTAAATCCATTGTATGAAGGTTCGACATAGTCAGTATCTGAAACAATATATTTCCCAGCTTCTTCTGTAGTACGTCCCCAAGTTATATCCTTGAATGGTACACATATAAGGTCTGATATCCAGCTTGTAAAGCGTACAGGCCAACAATCAGATTTGTGACGGAATATAAAGTCGATTCCATTTTTAGTCATTTTAAAGTTGAACTTTTTACCATCATATTCATATGGGTTGTTGAGTTCTTCTCTATCATAGTCTATGTCATATAAAACCATGTTGTGAATCTTATTGGCCAATTTTGTTATCTCATCATCAACACCGGGTATACCAGTGACAAATGGTTTGATGATTTCAACTATATTAGCCGCAGATAATTTAGATTCAGTGTCTACTAACTGTACTCCATTATGAGAAATGGCATAGATTACAGGCTTTTGGTTGACAATACGGTATACAAAGAATTTGTGAAGATCATTTGACATACTATTTACTATTCTTATTGCAAGATTTAAACTATAATCCTTATTAAATACTTTTCTTAAAATCTTGCTTATAAATGTTACATATGATTCACTTATTGAGAAAGTCATGTCGTTAAGATTACCACTTTGCTTAATAACACCATTAGTTACCGATTTTTCTGATAATTCACTAAATAAAGTTGTTGAATCTAAAGGTAAATAGTATGAAGTATTAAAATCCTTTAAACTGCATTTTGGAATAGGATACGGAACTATGTCGTTTCCATTCTTCTGATCTAAACACTTGATTACCTCAGAAGCGGTAATTGTAAACCGTTTGCCTTTATAGCAATCTTCATCATCTGCTGACATATAAATGCATTTATCATTACTGTATTCATTTGGAATAGATATATTACTCATAATGTCAGATATGATGTTTTTGCTAAATCTTGAATCGAACCTTTTATTAACTCTTGAAGTTAATATATTTAACTGTCCGTTTTTGGCTGATTTCCGTGTAATATAATACAGTATATTAAAATTATTGTCAAAGTAAAACATATAGTTAAACCTCCTTAAGTTTAAGACATGCAAGCAAGCTGACCATTCTTACTTGTTTTTAGGTTTTGTTAGTACCTGACCATAAAATTATTTATTAATTTGTACTAACTTGAATGATATATATGAACAAAGGGTTTTCCTTTGAAATTTATGCATAGATTATATCACTTTAATTATGTAAAGTCAAATAATCTTTACTAATATAAGAAAAACTTGTATAAGAAAAAGACAGATATTAAATCTGTCTTTAAATTATTACAAATTAGACTAACTTCTTAAACCAAATACCTATGAGTTTTTTCTGTTTATTAATCTGCATTATTCCATATTCGCTGATTTTAACTATGTCTTTGTCTCCACCGCCTGTACCGATATATCTTACTATTCCTCCAGTAAAATATTCGATATGTGCAATAAAGTTCCATACCTCTAAAGGAAGATCTTTTTCATTGGTACAATGTTTGATTTCCCATGCAGTAGGTACTTCATAGTATACGGGCTCGTACTCATCCTGATTATATGGCCAGTAGGCAATGTGTTTACCTGTTACCTTATGTTTGTATGCAATACATATTTTAGCCATTCCGCCAGGAATCATACCAATGGTATCCATGCAGTTTAATGCAAGTACGTGAGTTCCATTTTTTCTTAATGCTTCTGCAACTGCAATACAGTCAAACCATCCGAGATCACGGATTCGTCCGGTTGTTACACCTCTTTCACCATTTGTGTCATAGATATACTGAGCAATGTCAGAATCATCTTCTTCAAACTTTGTGACAAAGGGACCTGCTCCAACTTTCGAAGCATAAGCTTTTGCAACAATTACACTTCCATTTGGAATATCTTTTTCAGAAAGTCCAACATCAGCAAGAGCTCCTGGAACCGTTGTATGTGTTGATGTTACAAAGTGACCTGAATTTCCATGAATCATGTCTAAGCCAAATGCCTGACTAAGTTCAAGAATTCCTGCCCAGCCTTCCTTGATGCACTGCTGGAAGATAACATCACTACAAACGATTCTTAGGTTCTTAATTGCTGCAAGTACTTCTTCGCAATATTCAGTAGTTATCTGATTTGCGATTTCTTCTGGTAAATCAGGAGTTTGTTTAAACAATTTAGAGAGCTCTTCAGCTCTAGAAATGTTTTTAACATCTCCAAATGTAACATGTACTCTTAAAGCTCTATGTGCAACTGTTGTACCAACACCTGAGCCTGTTGTACCGATTACAGGAATACCATTTGACTTTCTTAACGATTCATAATAGCCATCTAACAGTCTTTCCATTTTAATGGAGAGAGTAGCTCTTTCATCGACTAAGATGTTAACTGTATCGGGAAGTACTTTTACTTCTTCAGCAACCTTAATTGGATCAAGTAGCATTCCAGCACCAAGAAGAATAATATCAGATTTTAATCCACCAGAAGGCAGATAATGAAAATGATATTCTTTTCCTGATTCAGAATCAATTACTGTATGACCTGCGTTTCCGCCGCCCTGTCCTCTATAATTGATTATGTTGTACTTCTGTTTTTTCAGTTGACTTGCTAACGCATCCACAATTTTGCCTTTTCCTTCATCTCCAAAGTGAGCGCCTGCCACAGCATAACCTTTGGTGAAGTGTTCATTATAATAGGGCCTGAAATTCTCATATGCCTCTTCAATGAACTTGTCAATATTTGTTATTGACATACAAGCCTCCATTTCATATTAGATTGGTTTATATTCGTCAAAAGCATTTGCTTTTGGGCTTATTATATTTTCATATAATAAGTACTTTGAAGTTCTTTGTTTTTTTCATCTCCTTTGTAATAAATATAAGAAACTCGTTCTAGAGAATTCCGGGAGGATTATATCATTTTCAAATTAGAAAATCAACAATTATTGTATAATTTTGAAACATGATAATTGCTGACCTGTCCCTGGCTGTGCAAAATGCACAGCGGGGACGCGTCCCCAATTGTGCAATTGTGCAAAAAAAGAGACGCCGACTATTGCCGACGTCCCTATAGATTAAGAACCTCCCCCTATTCCCAGTTCATGAAAATTTCAGTTTTTGTTGAATAAGAAATCATATTCATTTTTGACATTTAAATCGTCTTTCTCTACATAGAAAGATGGGTCGATAGCCTTACGACGTTTTTGCCATCTTTTTTCTTCATGCCATTTTTTAAAATCGCCGATTGACCAGAATGCGATTACTAAAAGCAGTGCTGCGCAACATGCCATTCCCATTGCAGAAATGATAGGATAATCGTATTCATTTTTGAAGAAGTCATACGTTAAAAAGGATACCAGTCCGGTAACTATAAATTTGCTAAACATAAAATTGTCTCCTTTTCTTTTTTATATAAAATTTATATTTAAACTGTAATATAGGGGAATTACAGTTATTAACTAATTATAACATATTATTTATAATTTTTCAAATATGAGTCCATTTTTTCCATAAATTCCTCATTATTTTTTGTTGTAACCATTTGAGAAATTATTTGTTCTGTTACATCAGCAACAGGTAATGAATTTAAAGCTTTTCTTAAAGCAAATACTGTTTCTTGTTCTTTTTTGCTTAATAATAAGTCTTCTCTTCTTGTTCCAGATTTATTAACATCAATAGCTGGGAATATACGTTTTTCAGATAATTTTCTATCAAGAACAACTTCCATATTTCCAGTACCTTTAAATTCTTCAAATATAACTTCATCCATTCTGCTTCCTGTTTCAACTAATGATGTTGCTAAGATTGTTAAGCTTCCTCCATTTTCAATATTTCTTGCAGCTCCAAAGAATTTTTTTGGTTTATGTAATGCAGCAGGATCAAAACCTCCTGATAATGTTCTTCCAGATGATGGAATAACTAAGTTATATGCACGTGCTAATCTTGTAATACTATCTAATAAAATTACTACATCTTTCTTTTGCTCTGTTAGTCTTTTTGCTCTTTCTAGAACCATTTCAGCTACTTTAACATGGTGTTCTGGTAATTCATCAAATGTTGAATAAATTACATCTCCTTTGATTGAACGAATCATGTCTGTAACTTCTTCTGGTCTTTCATCTATTAATAATACTATTAATTCAACTTCTGGATTATTTGCTGAAATACTATTTGCAATTTTCTTTAATAAAGTAGTTTTTCCAACTTTTGGTGGAGCAACTATCATACCTCTTTGACCTTTTCCTATAGGTGAGATTAAGTCTATTATTCTTGTTGCATATTCATTAGGACGAGTTTCTAGGCGCAATCTTTCATTAGGATATATTGGTGTTAGGTCATCAAATTTAATTCTTCTATAAGCCTTTTCAGGAGCTTCTCCGTTTACTTCACCAACATATATAAGAGCGGGGAATTTTTCTCCTTCTTTTGGTGTTCTTGCAATACCTTTAATTTTATCTCCTTTATCAAGTCTGAATCTTTTAATTTGAACTGGAGAAATGTAAACATCTTTAGGGCTTGATAGATAGTTTTTACCTCTTAAAAATCCATAACCATCTGGCAAAACCTCTAAAATTCCTTCAACAATATTATCATCTTCATTTGTTACTTTATAATTAGTGTTACTTGAAGAATTTTCTGAAATTGTATTTTCAAAATCAGGTTGATTATCAAATTTTTCACTTTCTTTTACTTGATTATCTCCAACGTTTTCTAAGCCTTTTAATAAAGTGATCAATTCATCTTTTTTTAATTTTGAAACGTTTTTAGTTCCTTTTTCTTTTGCTAATTGACGCAATTCAACTAGTGTAAATTTTTCGTAATCCATAATAGATTCTCCTTTCAAAATATTTAAATATATAATTTTTTATCTTATTGGAATTTTTAAGAATAAAATGATTGAAAAAAATTTTTGAATAAGAGGACTTAAATTATCCTCTTATTCTTATTTACTAATATCTATATATACTCTTTCGTTTGGTAAGTACATTCCTAATTTGTCTCTTGCTATTTCTTCTATAAACTCTGTTGAATTAACATTTTCTTTTTCTTCTAATAACTCAGCATTTTTTTGCTGTTCTTGCTCAATTAGTTTAGCATAAGTTTGTTCTTCTTTTTTATATGAACTTAATACTTGTTGCCTAGAAATAAGCAAATATAAGACATAAATTACAATTCCTATAATTATAATTCGATTAAACTTTAATTTCTTTTTCATAAGTTTCTCCATTTTCATTTTTTTACCAATCTATATATCTATTTCTACATTATAACACAAAATCCTGCGTTTGCCACTATTTTTTAAAATTTTTTTTAAAATTTAATAGTTTTTTTAAATTTTCTTGTATTTTTTTTAATGGTAGAATTAATAATTTGATAATAGATTTAATTAAATTTATTATTTTGGTGTTGATTATTATAAAATATTTACTTAATGTTATTAAGTAAATAAAAGCACCTAGTATCATCACGAGAATCATGTATAATCGAATTTGGCCATCGGTAAAGGTAAATATTGTAAATAGAACAATTGCACCCGTTAAAATCCAAAATAACACGTCTTCAATATATACCAGTATATTAGGTATTTTAAATGCTTTTCTTGAAACTCTAAATATATCAAACAAAACACCACTTAATAAACCACTTATAAAGAAAGCTAATAATATATATATAGGGTTAGTCATTTATTTTATCACATCCATTTTACTTAAAGATTTTGCCTAAAAATGAGTTTGATGTTTTTCTTTCAAATTCTTTCTCACTATAACTTAAATTATTTATTTCGCCTTCAACAATAACTTCCTCACTATCTAAACTAAGTTTATTAATTCTTAGATTTTCTCCTTTTACTGTAAGCAATCCAAGTCCGTGTTTCCAAAATGACTATTTGATCATCAAAACTTAAGACATCATTTACTCCTGATATACTTAGTTTCTCCCTATTCTCTAATATCAAATTCTGCATTAGAGAAGTATTTAAATTGTTTTTTCTTTCATCCATAATCATAAGTATTCTCCTTTTTTAATCCTTTATTTAAATATATGCTCTATGGACGAGTAATATTCCTTATTATTAGTTAATTTAAATTTAACAAGTGTTATTCATTTGTACACTTTTTTCGACAAAAATCATACTATATCATAAGGGGCTTTTTATTTTTAAATCCTCTAATTTGTTATAAAGAAGGTGCCTGTATTATGGACACAATTGTTATGAAATTTGGTGGTAGTTCTGTTGCAGATAATGTTAAGCTAAATATTGTTGCAAATAAAATTATAGATGTTTTTAACCAAAATAATAATGTTGTAGTTGTTGTATCTGCTCAGCGGAAAAACTACAGATAGATTAATTAAAGAAGCTCATGAGTTAGCTTTAGTTCCTAATGATAGAGAACTTGATGTTTTGCTTAGTTCTGGTGAACAGGTTTCTATTTCAAAGTTAAGTATATTACTTAATGAACTTGGTTATAATACTGTTTCTTTAACCGGCTGGCAAGCTGGAATATATACTAATAACACAAACCAAAATGCAGTAATTAAAAGCATCGATACATCTAGAATTATAAAAGAACTTAGTAATAGAAAAATAGTTATTGTTGCTGGTTTTCAAGGTTTTAATGATAAATTAGATATTACTACTCTAGGCAGAGGTGGTTCTGATACAACCGCTGTTGCTGTTGCCGCTGCACTTAAAGCAAAACATTGTTATATTTTTTCAGATGTTGATGGTGTTTATACAACAGATCCAAACAAACATCCTGATGCTAAAAAAATTGAATCTCTTTCTTATGTAGAAATGATTGATATTGCTGATGAAGGAGCAAGAGTTTTGCATAACAGATGTATTGAAATTGGTGAGAAATTTAATATTCCAATTATTACAAAATCTACTTTTAATAATAAGTCTGGTAGTGTTATTAATGATAAAATTGAAGATAATGTTGTTAAGAGTATAGTAAAAAATGATGATATTCTTTTAGTGAATTTAAAGTATAGTTTATACACAGTAAAATTATTTAATCAAGTTTATGAATCTTTGATAGATAAGGATATTTTGCCTATTCAATTATTTAATAGAAGCGGAAATTCGTTTGATGTAAGCTTTTTAATTAAAGCTTCCGATATTAATAAATTCCAAAAACTACTTGAAAATGAATTAAAAGAATTTGATACATCATTTAAAAATATTAGTAGAATTGCTATTGTTGGTTATGGCATAACATCTGATTCAACTGTTTTAAAAAAGATATTGGGTATTGTAAAAGAGTTTAATGTTAATATTTATAGTATAGATATTACGAATACAAAGATTATAATTACTTTTGATGAGAAGATAGATAATAAACTTTTAGAACTATTGCATAACAAAATATTTGAGCGGCTAACTTAAAGTTAACCGCTTCTTTAATATATTCTATGTTTACCTCTTCATAAAAAATACTCCTAATACTAACAAAGCAAAAAATACGAATACAAATATTTTTCCTAATAGTTTGAATAACTTAATACGCTCATATTGAACATATCTTCCCTCTTCCGCTTCTTTAATATCAAAATTGCTTAAGAACTTTTCTGTATCTTCAGGTGTTAAGAAATAATTTGGAAAAGATAATTCTTTTAATCTATCAAAGTTATCAGTATATCTTATAACTACACTATAGATTTTTTTGGTAGGTATGAAAAAGTTGTAGTCATTAAATCTAGATAAGTATACATTTTTAACTCTATTATATGGGAACTTACCTTCTTGAAACCCAAATCTAACATATAATCCATCTTTTTCACATCTTAGTTTAAAATAGTTAAATACAAAGAAACCTATACTAGCTATACCAAAGAAAGCTAATACGACAAATAGCATTTTTATATCTCTTCTGAAAGTCCACACTAGTAATAATATAATAACTAGAATGCTAATTATTATAATATACTTTCTTTTCTTTAATGTTTTAAATGAATTAGATTCTAATTCTACATTATCATTTTTAATACCTATTATTTCATTGTACTTTCTTTGTTTATTACTATTATATATATCTTTCCATTTTAATTTCTTTTGTTCCATATACTTACACCTCTTCTTTATAATTTTTTAAATATTCATTCATAAAGCCATTTAAATCCCCATCCATAACTCCATGCACATTTCCCACTTCATAATTTGTTCTGTGGTCTTTTACAAGTGTATATGGGCAGAATACATATGACCTAATTTGACTTCCCCATGCTATGTCTTTTTGTTCGCCTTTTAAATCTTCTATTTTTTCTTTGTGTTCTCTTTCTTTTAAATCTAATAATTTAGACTTAAGCATTTTCATAGCTATTTCTTTATTTTGTAGTTGTGATCTTTCCGTTTGACATGCTACTACAATATTAGTAGGTATATGTGTAATTCTTATTGCAGATGATGTTTTATTTACATGTTGACCACCTGCCCCTGATGCTCTGTATGTATCTATTCTTAAATCATCTGGATTAATTTCAATTTCAATATCTTCTGTTATTTCCGGCAAAACTTCTACAGAAGCAAATGATGTATGCCTTCTTCCGCCGGCATCAAAAGGTGATATTCTTACTAATCTATGAACACCTTTTTCTGATTTCATATAACCATAAGCGTAATCTCCTTCTATTAGGAATGTAACACTTTTTAACCCTGCTTCATCACCTTCTAAATAATCCAATTCTTGTACAGAATATCCGCTCTTTATTAGCCCATCTAGTATACATTCTATATAACATTTCAGCCCAGTCTTGTGACTCTGTTCCACCTGCACCAGGATGTATTGTTACTATAGCATTGTTTATATCATATTTTCCGGATAGTAGTGTTTGTATTTCTAGATTATCTATTTCTTTTTGAATAGATTTGGTATTTTCTATAATATCAGATACTAATGAATCATCATTAGCTTCCGATTCTATTGATAATAATTCTGACATTTCCAATAAGTTGTTTATCTCATTCGTTATTTTAGTATACTTGTCTATCTTACTTTTTATTGTTTTAGTTTTTTGTAAAACTATACCAGAATTTTTAGAATCATTCCAAAAGCCTTCTTGTAATGTTTGTTGCTCTAACTCATTAAGTTCTTGCTTTAATTTAGCAATGTCAAAGAGATTCACCTATTTCTTGTATTTTTTGTTGTAAGCCATTTAGTGTTCTAGTGTTTTCTTCTAGCTCTAATAACATTTTTTCACGCTCCTTTTATATTTGTTATATGTATTGTAACATATTGTTTTTTAAATTGGTATAGTATTTTGATTTTTTTCCCATTTTATGGTATAATGATAAATGGCACATACCTTTTTATTCTATATGACATGCTTATTATTATAAGCTGTCATTAAAGGCGGTGATTCCAATGTGGTAGTAACTAACTTGCAGCTTTAGCTTCAGCTTACGAGTTATTGCTACAAGTAAAACGGATAAGTTCAGTGAGCAAGAAAGGAATAGACCAATGTCTTACAAACCAACTGAGTTTGAAATAATGACTAATTGCAGACAGTTTTTGAAGATTTCAAAAATATTAGCAACATATGCATTAGCATCAAACTACACTGACGAAATTGAACGCTATAAATACGTTTTAAATTTTGCAGGAATTCACATTCCTCGCAAGACAACAATGACTGAGAATAAACTTATTCCTCAGTTAGGAGATAGCGTTGTTGAGCTTTTAGTCCAGTATGAGAATCTCTACAGATATTTTCCTGATATCCACCTGATAAAAGGAGATTTGAATTTTGATTTCTTGCACGGATTAAACTCAAAATCACTGATATATGCTCAGTCACGTATAGAATATAACAAACGTTATTTTTATCTTGACGAGCATAACTATCCAAAGAATGGCGACTATTATAACGATTACGTATTAGCAGCATTATATTCTAGTTTATCTACAAGATTTTATATCTTCTTAGATAACTTTGAATATCTTGATCATGTACCGCCTCGTAATGTAGTTCCCATTTGGAATAATGCCACAAGCGAGCACTTTAAAGTGTTCAGTGCCAAGGAATTCTTCAATAATGAGGAGTTTCTGCAGAGGAGAAACTTGCTTTTGACTTGCTTCTAAGAAGCGGTAAGCTTGTTTCAACTTCAGATAGACTGCAAATTTACATCTGCAGTCTATCTTTTATTTTTCTTATAAACTGGACTTTTATTAAATTTTTTGATATAATTAATTGAATCTATTTTTAGAAAGGAGTATGTTGAAAATGCGGATGAACATTTTTGACTACATGTGGGTTATTATTCGCGCCCACGCTCTTAAAAAGATACGTAAAGAAACTGATGACCAGTATCGTGCTGAATATGGTCCCCGTAAAGGATGGGTTCCTCCGGAAGATTTCTAAGCGTATCTTAACCAAACAGACGACTTCAAATGAGGTCGTCTGTTTCTTTTTTTTGACAAGACGTTTCGGGCAATTTTGGGACGCGTACTAAAATGTCCTGGCGAATTGACACTTTATGTTAATTGTGTTATAATATAGGCAGTTTTTCTAAAATAGAAAATTTAATTTCCTAAATTTCATCTCTTGTTTAGAGATGTTTTATAATAAATTATTTTTTAACCAGTTGTTTTACACTTTCAATTCCCTACTCCATCCACTTAAGGATGTTATATAAATAATCTATTATAAGGAGAGTGATGCTACATGTTAACAAAGGTAGCGAAAATGTTTTACACTGTTGCAGACATGACAGAACAGTATAGCTATTCTGATACCGAAGAAGTTCGTGCTCATTTAAATTCTTTATCAGAACTCACTGTTGCAGAAGCAATGGAATCACTTTCTGATTTTTTCAACAAATCAAAAAGTGGTAATAGCATTTATGCTGTTAATGAGTTTATAAAGAAATATCCTGAATTTACTTTCGGAATATACGGATTAAATGAAGAACATCAGAGCATCGAAAGTATCGCTAATCGTATAATTGCGATATATCAGGATAACATATACGATGTTGGAACTGCTATCAGGCGTCATAACTCAGATATATACGCTAAGTTCTGTAGAATATCTGTTTATGAATTTCCTGGAAGGTATTTATCCAAAGGTGAAAGCATTGTGAAGCTTTCTAATCCGTTCTTAACCCCTGAGATGAATTTTGGGGAGTATTTGTTTAATAACCCCAATAAAAAATTCATTGTAAGAAAATCTTATTAGTGTAAAACAACATGAAAAAAGTACAGTCCCAAAATGGACTGTACTTTTTTATTTAGAACTTTTTAATTTTTCATCATAATTGTAATTTGTATTACTTTTTAATAACAAGTTTCATACCCATTAATTTTTTTTCTACTTCAACATTATACTTTAATTCGTATGATGAATGACCTGATAAAAATGCTTCTTTTATTTCCATAATTTCTTTTGATATTTGTTCTTTATCTTCATACCAACCTAGAAAAGTATTATTTGCTCCGTAAATAGAATTATTACTTTCATCACTTCCAAATAAAGCATATTGTGGAGAATTTTTACCACCTTTATATTTATTTGATGATTGAATTTTGTTACAAGTTGCTATAACATTTTCAATTGGCGATATTATGGTAATTTTTCTATCACTATCAGTTTCACCTAAATATTCAAATGATGAATCGCCTGTTAAATCATCTAAACTCACATTAAATATTTTAGATAAGGCTTTGGCTTGTTTTAAGTCTGGACTAGATTCTTCTAGCTCCCAGTTACTTATAGTTTGTCTTGTAACTCCAATTTTTTCTGCAAGTTGTTCTTGTGAAAGCTTTGCACTTTTTCTTAAATTCAAAATATTTTGACCAATATTCATATAATCACTCCTTTCATATAATATTTTACTTTTTTATATTTATTTAATCTACCAAATATCTTTGGAAGTTGTGCAAATTTTTTTAACATTTCTATAAATTACTATTTTCTATGTGCTTAATTATACTATAAAAACAAAAGATTATCCAGATATCCAGATAATCTTTCAAATCTTCTATAAAAAAACGTATCTAAGCTAAAAAGAGTCCTCACCCTGAAGGCTCTTTTTAAACTCTATGTATCTTATTATTCTATATTCCATCCAAATAAGCTGTGTAGTAAGTTGCTCCATTTATAGATTCTGTTCCATCTACTTTTACGTATCCTGGTTCACAATCTGAAATAGTTCCATCAATTGCACCTGATTTACCTTTTACAATTCCATCGTAGAAATTTAATGTATTTGTACATTTAATACCAGATGTCTCAGCTTTAATTACTGGGCTTGTAGTACTTACTACTCCATCATTTTTTACACCAAGAGTTAATGGACCACATGTAGATACTCCCACTCCATCGGTTGCAATAATTGTTCCACCTGTTATAATCGTATTTGCTGTAGCTGAAACTGCTTGAACAGTTCCTCTTTCATAAGTATTCTGATTTAAAGTAGTAAATCCTGAAGCATTAGAACTTAAGTATGCATCTCCAGATATTTCTACTATACCATTTCCAACAGTATATATTGCAGCTCTTGTACCAGTCGATGTTATGTTTCCTCCGGTCATTATAACTTTACCTGTAGTATTGTTATTTATTGCTGCAAAACCATAAGTTTGATAAATGTTTCCATTTGTAATTGTTATAGTTCCGTCATTTGTAATTACAGCATTATTTGTTGCACTACTTAGTGTATAATTTCCTATATCAAATAAAATATTTTTATTTGCTGGCACAGTAACATTTTCACTAGCATCTCTTAATAGTCTTATTGTTGTTTGTGTATTATTAGCTGGGACAGCGTTGATTGCTGCTTTTAGTGTATTATAAGTTGTGCCATTGATTTCTGCTGTTGCACTAGCTTGCCAATGTGCATAATATGTTATATCCTGCGTAACAATTGTGCTCGCTGTTATTTGGGTTCCTACATCTGGGTCTGTAAACCATCCCAAGAAATTATAACCTGCTCTTGTTGGTACTGGTAAGTTACCTATTGCATTGCCATTTTCAATAGCCCTTGATGTTTCGGATACTGTTCCTCCGTTTGGATTAAATGTTACAACATTAGAAATTGATAAATATGCTGTTTTATACACTTTTCCATCTATTGTTTCTTCAGAATTAGTAATATTGTATCCAGTTTCTTTATTAGCCACTTTTGAAACATCAGATATTGCTGATGTTGCCCCTTTTGCAATTCCATCAAAGAAACTAAAATTCGCAGTACTATATATTCCATGTTTAAAACCTTGAATGACTGGAGTAGTTTTATTAGAAACTCCATCTTCTGTTCCAATTGTCATTTTTCCAGCATTCTGCACACCATAATATCGTGTTGAAACAATTGTACCTCCAGTAATATTTAAAGTACCTTTACTTTGATTCTGCACAGCCGCTCTAGTATTAGATTCTGAACACAAATATGCAGTACCAGAAATTTCTACAATTCCGCCATTATTATATATCGCTTGTCTAGATCCTGAACCTGTAGCAATAATACTTCCACCATCAATTACCAGCTTAGCACCAGATTCGTTATTTATTGCACCCTGCGCTGCATTTGTTGTAAGTGTTCCATTAGATATTTTTATTGTTCCATAATTATCAATTATACGTGTTGAACCATCATTGCTTATAGTATAGTTTTGTAAGTCAAATACAACATTTTGATGTGCATTAACATGAATAGCTTCAGTTGTGTCTCTTAGTAATTTAACAGTTGTTTCTGTATCATCTGTTGGAACGTCACTTACTGCATCTTGTAATGATGAGTAGAAAGTTCCATTTATTTCTGCAACCGGATTACCCAATAACCATTGTGCATATAAAGTTACAGGCTGATTATTTGCTCCTACTAAATTATTAACCTCTTCCTGATTGCTATAGCTTGTTCCAGAACCATCGGCTTCTGTATTCCAATTGTAAAATATATAATCCGTTCTTGTATACAAATTAGCTGCTAGTGGAGTTTGTACATTATAAGATATGCTCTGATTTGACATAGTTCCTGTACCACCATTCGCATCAAATATTACTATATATTCTGCCTCGATTGTAAACGCATTTTGGGCTGAAACTGTTGCAGTAAAATATGCTATTAAATTACCAATATTAAAAGCAAGTATTATAAAAGCAATTATCCAAAAAAATAAGAAAAAGCTCAACTTCTTTTTATCGATTCGTAGTTTAGAACAATTATAATGCCTACCATTGTTTTTCATTTTTAGCATATCCTCCTCTCTAGTAAACTTCTTATTACAACCTTCAAACTTAGGTAAAGATATGCGTTTTTTACATGTCCTTACCTAAGGTTGAACGCCTTAGTATTTTATTAATCCTTAAACCTTTTTCCTTTGCCTTTCATGCTATCTTCGCTTTTCTTATCATTGCTCATGAAAAAGCCAGATAATAAAATTGCAATAATTATAGAAACTAAAATAATTCTTCCCTTTGTAGTTTGCATGAATTTTACCACTTTTCCTAATTTAGGAATAGAAAAAATATTTTTGCCTATAAAATTACTTTCTGTTGTGGAAATACCGTCAGATTTGTTGTTGCTATCACCTTTTGTTTCAAAGCCTTCTTTTGTAATTTTTATTACCCTATGAGTTACCCTTGCACCGTTTGAACTTTTAAATGCAATTATATCATTTTCTTTTATGTCATTGTATTTTATATTCTTATTAACAAAACTTAGGCTCCCAGATTGAATAGTGGGCTGCATTGAGCCTGACTCCACTACAAATGGTTCTATTCCAATAAAGTATAAAAATATAAATGCAATTCCTATAATTAAAACTAGCGTCATCAAAGCGTTTATTAACACTTTGATGACTTTTATAAATTTGTCCATATGATTGTACTCCTGAATTTAACTATTTAACATTAGCCCAAACTGCTGATGGTGTTGTACCTACATTGTCTGTTTGGATACCATATGCGTTGATAACAATATTTGGTGTTGCAGAAGCAGTATCTTTTTGTGCAGCTGTTAAGTCTTCATCTAATTTTACTTTGCTGAAAACTGGTGTTGAAGTTGTTGTTTTTGGTGTTGATGGTGAAGCTGCTAAAGATGTCATAGCTGCTGATGTTCCATAAGCATATACATATGTAATAGTTTTGTCTGTTGTATTTATCTCTGACGTCTCTATTAGAACCCAACCATCATTACATCCTTCTTGATCATTTGCATTTAGTAATGTAAATAATGGTGTATCCACAGTTGTTCCTGTTGATGCATAGCATGGTACAACTACTTCAGCAAATACATAAGCTGGTGTTGTTGTAGATTCATTTACTATTGATGGAGCTTTTGTTACAACAGCTCCTGGATGTATACCTAAACCATCAGCTGGTGTCCATGTTTCGCTTAATGATATATCTACTTTATCACCCAATGTGAATTCGTTTGTTGCTACATCTGTATCTGTGAAATATGCAATCATACCTCCAATTAATAATACTAGTGCTAGAACTATAGCAACTGCTATTGTTTTTCTTCTGTTCATAAAAATATACCCCTTTCTATATTATTTGTTTAATTTATACCTATCAACATTCTTTCTTTCTCTCTTTATAGGCTAATAGCATTACTATTACTAAACCTATAGCGGATATAAAGAATATTGTTATGGCTACATTAATTGAATCCCCTGTTTGTGGGTTCTTATCGGTATTTTCTTTAGTATCATATTCTGCAGAAAATACAAAAAACAATTTAGGATTTAAGTTCTCAAATTGATTATCTAATTTCTCTGGAACTAATACTTTGAAATACAATTCGTCGTTTTCGCCTAATTTGTATTCTCCTAATAACATTTTATCTTCACTTAATAATTTACCATTATAAACAACCTGTCCATTCTTTTTTGTAATTATTAACTGAATTTGACTTAGCAAGTTTATCTCATTGATATCATTCTTGTCTGTATTAAGTTTTAAATAATACCTTGCTTTTTCTTTGTTTGCATTTTTTATTTTGATGTTATCCGTAAAACTATCACCTGGCGCCATTTTTCTTGCTAGTTCAAAGAAATTGTTTGATACTGATATATCTTTATCTGTGTTATCCTCATAATTAATTACCACTTTTGATTTTTTGTCATCAATTTCGTATATATTATTTACTGTTTTTGAAGGTTTTACATTTCTCCATGGATCTGCCAAGCTGTAATCTGGCTGGAAGTTTCTATCTTGTATAGCTTCAGCGATTATTTCTAGCTTTATTTTACCATTGTTTGCGCGAGATGTAACATCTTCTGGAATTGTAATTGTATCAAATATCTTTACATTTTCTTGAGATTTCAATGTTGTATTATAGTAATAATAATCTCCATATTTAGTAAAGTCTTTAGAAAATCCTGTAACATAATTGATAAAATCAATATCACTATCAATGTAATTTACTTTTATTCTTAAATAGCAGTCCATTCCAAGATTAAAAATCTTTGGAATAATAGAAATTTTTTCTCCCGGCATTACTTTTTTAATTTCAGTACCGTACTCAGTTTCTTCATTATTATCTTCCAACTTGTAATTTTGGATTTTTATATCCACTATATCAGTGCTTATTATTCCATTTGTTTCTTGAGTGGTAAGTGCGTAAATTCCTGATATACTCATTGTTATGCAAAAAAGTAGTCCAAGTAAAAGCAGTCTTATTTTAATATCTTTTATACAATCACTTCCTTTCCAGTTGAAAAAAATTATGTAGCTTGTATAAGCAAAATATTAAGTTTTTTTGCTATATCATATCAACTATATTATATGCTTCATTAAATGATTTTGCAAATTGCAGAATTTTGGTTAAACATCTGTATGTACAGCTATATAATGCGTCTCGGGCTTTGTTACAATTATATTATTTTTTTGTTACGTTTTTATTACGAACATATTTTACAACTTATAAAAAAGCATTTTTCTTATTGTATTAAAACTTGCATCTTTTTCTGTTAAAACTATATCAAAAAAATTATCGATTTATCGATAATTTTGGTAGATAAAAAATAAGCCAACATTATATGTTAGCTTATATATTATAATTAATTATTCAATTTGTTGCCATACTTGTCGCCAATTGCAAATGCAGTATTTACAAGGTTTTTACAATTTTTATTTTGTTTTGGCAACAATTTGGCAGCATTTCAATGTTTTTTTAGTACCTTTTAAACTCTGTAACCCTTGATATTATTGATTTTTACCACAACAATTCTTGTACTTCTTACCACTTCCACATGGACATAAATCATTTCTTCCAACTTTAGGTTCTTTATTAACAACTGTTTTGTTAACTCCACCTTCTTTTTCAGAAATATCTCCATCAACTAATGTGATAGCTGTATCTCTTAAGCTTGCATCAGTAATTTGAGCAGCTTCTTCTCTTTGAACATTGTCATTTTTCTCTAAGTGTAATAATGCTTTTGTAATATCAATTTTGATGCTGTTAACCATTTCGTCAAACATATCAAAACCTTCAATTCTGTATTGAACAACTGGATCTTTTTGACCATAAGCACGAAGACCTATACCATTTTTTAATTCATCCATATTGTCAATATGTTCCATCCATTGATCATCAACTACTTTTAAAGTAATGATTCTTTCAACTTCACGAAGTTCATCATAACCTACCATTTGTTCTTTTTCTTCATATTTGCTATGAACAGCTTCTTTTAATTTTTCAATTAATTCTTGAGAGTTTAATCTATCTCCCTCTTCGATTCCTAATACTTCTTTAGATAATCCTAAAGTTGTTTGGATTTCTAGCAATAAAGCTTCATCTACATTAACCATTTCATCATCAGCAAATGCTGAAACAATAGCTTCGCATGTATAATCCATCATGTTCATAACGCTTTCTTTGATGTTTTCACCATCAAGAACTTCACGTCTTTGTTTGTAGATTATTTCTCTTTGTGTGTTCATAACATCATCATAGTTTAATACGTTCTTTCTTATGCTGAAGTTTCTTCCTTCAACTTTCTTTTGAGCATTTTCAACAGCGTTTGAAATAATTCTTGATTGAATTGGCATGTTTTCATCTGCTCCTAATGTATCATAAACTTTAGTAATAGCATTTCCACCAAATATTTTCATTAAATCATCATCTAATCCAATGTAGAATCTTGAAATACCTGGATCTCCTTGACGTCCTGAACGTCCTCTTAATTGGTTATCAATACGTCTAGACTCATGTCTTTCTGTACCAATAATTTTTAAACCACCAGCATCTATAACTTTTTGTTTTTCATCTTTAATTTCTTCATTGAATCTGTTTTCTAACTCTTTGAATTTATTTCTAGCTGATAATATTTCTTCATCATCAGTTTCATTAAATGCTGTAGCTTGTTCTATTAATTCATCAGAATATCCTTGTTTTTTCATTTCTTGTTTTGCTAAATATTCGCTATTACCACCAAGCATAATATCTGTACCACGACCAGCCATGTTTGTTGCAATTGTAACTGCACCAAATTTACCAGCTTGAGCAACTATTTCAGCTTCTTTTTCGTGTTGTTTAGCATTTAATACTGTATGTTTGATTCCTTCTTTATCTAGTAATCTACTTAATTTCTCAGATTTTTCAATTGATACTGTACCAACTAGAACTGGTTGTCCTTTTGCGTGGCTTTCTTTAATATCTTCTATAACAGCTCTAAATTTAGCATTTTCATTTTTGTATATTATATCTGGGTCATCTTCTCTTGCTAATGGTTTGTTTGTAGGAATTTCAATAACATCTAATTTATAGATTTCTTGGAATTCAGCTTCTTCTGTCATAGCAGTACCAGTCATACCTGATAATTTATCATACATTCTGAAGTAGTTTTGGAATGTAATAGTAGCAAGTGTTTTTGATTCATCAGCTATTCTAACTTGTTCTTTAGCTTCAATAGCTTGATGTAATCCATTGTTATATCTTCTTCCATACATGATACGGCCTGTGAATTCGTCAACGATTAATACTTCACCATCTTTAACAATGTAGTCTATATCTTTTTTCATAATTCCATAAGCACGTAATGCTTGGTTAACATTATGAACTAATTCAGAGTTTTCAATATCATTGAAGTTTTCTAATCCAAATTCTTCTTCAGCTTTTTTAATACCTTTTTGAGTTAATGATGCTGATTTAGCTTTTAAATCAACAATGTAATCATAATTTTCATTGTCTTCTGCTTGTGCTTCATCTTTAACATCTTCTTCTACAATTACTTTAGCTTGTAGCTTTCTTACGAAAGAATCTGCCTTTTTGTATAAATCAGAAGATTTATTCGCTCTACCTGAAATAATCAAAGGTGTACGAGCTTCATCTATTAAAATACTATCTATCTCGTCTACGATAGCATAGCTTAATTTTCTTTGAACTAATTGGTTTTTATAAATAACCATGTTATCTCTTAAGTAATCAAATCCATATTCATTGTTTGTTCCATATGTTATATCACAATTATATGCTTCTTGTTTTTCATTTGGTTTCATTCCAGCTATAATTAATCCAACAGATAGACCAAGGAATCTATATACTTTTCCCATCCATTCACTATCTCTTTTTGCTAAGTAGTCGTTTACAGTAATAATGTGAACTCCTTCTCCTGATAAAGCGTTTAAATATGCAGGTAATGTAGCAACTAATGTTTTACCTTCACCAGTTTTCATTTCGGCAATTCTACCTTGGTGTAATATAATACCACCAATTAATTGAACATCGAAATGGCGCATTCCTAAAACTCTTTTTGATGCTTCTCTTACAACTGCAAATGCTTCTGGTAATAAGTCATCTAAAGTTTCTCCTTGTGCTAGTCTTTCTTTGAATTCTTTAGTTTTAGCACGTAATTCTTCATCAGATAATTTTGTCATGCTTTCTTCCAAACCGTTGATTTGATCTACAAGAGGCATAACACGTTTTACTTCTTTTTCGCTGTAACTCTTAAATATTTTGTTTAAAAAACTCATTGCATTTTCTTCCTTTCTATCTTATGTATTTTTATTTTACATATAATTCTGACAGTAATATATCACTAATATAAAAATTAAGCAAGAAAAATCATAATTTTTTTTATATGGTTATATAATTTATTAATGACACAATTGGGGACGGACTCATTTTGGGTCAAAAATGACACATTTAGGGACGGTCTTGAAATTTCACTCTAAATACTAAGAGTGTCCCCAATTGTGTCAAAAATGTCCCAAAATGAGTCCGTCCCCAATTGTGTCACAGAAAGCAGGTGTTTTGTTTATGTTTATATGTAATGTAAGTTTAAAGAATAATATTTTTAAAAAGATTGGCGTTGCAATTATTGCTCTTATCGTTGCTATTGTTTTTATAGTTGTCGGTATTAGATTTTATAAGGCTTCTTCTGTTGTTACTGTAAAAGATACTGTTGATAATTCAACTCTTGAAATTAATAGTAATAATTACACTAGTATTTTAAAAGATTCTCATGAGAATGTTGATAAATATGTCGGTAAGAAAATTAAATTTACTGGATTTGTTTATAGACTTTTTGATTTTAGTGAAAATCAGTTTGTGTTAGCTAGAGAAATGATTATTTCTTCTGATAATCATGCTGTTGTAGTTGGTTTTTTAAGCGAGTTTAATACCGCGAGTAGTTTTAAAACTGGTTCTTGGGTAGAAGCTGAAGGCGTTATCGAAAAGGGAAATTATCATGGAGATATTCCGGTTATTAAAATCAATAGTTTAAAAGAAGTAAATGTTCCTAATGATGAGTTTGTTTATCCTCCTGATGGAAGTTATATCAATAGTGAAATATAATGAAGAAAAATCTTCTTCATTATATTTCAACAGTCTTTTTCAAAAATGCTCTTTACAAATCCCCTATCTATTCTTACTTCATATATATTTTTCAATATAATTAATGCTATCGGCCCTACAAACATTCCTATGAATCCTAGGAATCTAAATCCGGTGTACATTGCTATTAATGTAAATATTGGATGTATTCCAATTTGACCGCTTACAATTTTTGGTTCTATTATTTGTCTCACAACACACATAATTATCCATAATATAAGTATTGCTACTCCTAGCCTTATATCTCCATTAAAAGCTGAAATGATTGCCCAGGGAACCATTACAGTTCCTGATCCGAATATTGGCAAGGCATCTACAATTGCTATTCCTATAGCTATCATTAATGGATATTTTATGTTCATTCCTGATATTGAAAATATATATAATCCAATTAAAGAAATTACAAACGAGATTAAGACTAATTTCATTTGTGCTTTAAGGTAGCATCCTAATGATTTTGCAATTGCTTTTATATGTTTGCTTAATTTTTTCACCCATTTTTCTGGAAGATGGTGTTCTAGTTGATCTAACATGTATATTTTGTCTGTGCACATAAAATATAAGGCTAATATTGTTATTACAATATATAATCCTACTGTTGGTAAAGATGTTATTACATTTAGAAGATTAGTTAAGATATTTTTTACCCATTCAGAAGCAGTCTGTATAAAATCATTACTTGAGTTTTGAAAGATAGTTTTTAATTCATCTGATATCTTTATTTTATCAAAATTAAATCTTGTAATCAGACTTTGTGATTCCTTGGTAATTTTATCAAAATAAAAATTTATATTGCCCAAAAAATTAGTAGCCTCAGTAAATAATGTAATTGCTCCCCATACTATTAAGCCTATTATTATTGATAATATAATTATAAATATAAGTATTGCACTTAATTTTCTTTTCATTTTAAATTTTCTCATACAAAATTTAATTAGTGGTTCAATTAGTAATGAAATAGCAAATGCTATTAAAAATGGTATATAGAAAATGCTTATTTTGAATCCAACATATATTAATAAAATACTTATTAACAGTATTAAAAATTTTTTAATTACGTCTAACCAATATTTATAATCAGTCATTATGAATTCCTCCTAAAATGACACATTTGGGGACGGACTCATTTTGGGACAAAAATGTCCCAAAATGAGTCCGTCCCGGATTGGGTCAAAATTGACACAAAGAGGGACGGTCTTAGAATGTTTCGATTAACTAACTGTTGTTTTTATTTCCGCCTTTGCAAATGTTGTCAAATGTTATAATGAAACTTTCCTTGTTTGTGTTTGGATTTCTGCTTATATCTCCTATTGATAGTATTCCTACAATTTTATCGTTTTCTATTATTGGTAGTCTTCTTATTTGATTTTCTGACATTAGTTTTTGAGCTGTATCTAGATGTTCGTTTGTATCACAGCAACATACGTCTGTTGTCATTATATCACTTACTGGTGTTGTTTTAGTGTTTTTGTCTTGGCATACTGTTCTTAATAGAATATCTCTGTCTGTTATTAATCCTACTACTTTTTGATTTGCATCACAGACAGGAACGCAACCTATTTTGTGCTCAGCCATTAGTTTTGCACAATCACATACTGATGTTCCTGGGTTAACCCATAATACATCATGGCACATACATTCATTAACTTTCATTGTTTTTCCTCCTTATTATTTTATTATTTTTGAAGAGTATTAATGTATAATTTTTAATTTTTGATAAATATTATAATTAATATCTTTTATGCAATTTTTATTTTAAAAAGAAAAAATTGCATTCAAATTTAATTGAATACAATTTTATTTTTCCACTTTTGATGTTTAATATACAGTTTTTAAATAATTATGTTATAGATTACATATATGGCATGTAGTCATTTGACATATAGTCATTTTCTGTTCTTGGGAATGGTGGACGTGGTCCCATTCCTGGTCTATTTGGGAATGGTGGACGAGGTCCTCCTGGTCCCGGTCTAAATGGTGGTCTGTTTGGTCTTCCTGGTCTTATTAATCTGTTTAAGATTAATATTCTTATTAAATCACGTAATAGTCTATTTCTTCTTCTTGGAATAGGAGAACGAGTTTCTCTTTCATCCGTTTCTTTTATTTCCTTATTTTTTATAGTTGCGTTGTTGTTTGAAGAACTTAAAGAACTTGAAGTGTTTGCTGAATTAGTAGTGCCTCTATTTTGTAAATTTAAAGTACTTGAATTACTCCTATTATTCTCTTCCCTATTTGTATTTATTTCAACATCCGTTTCTCTTGTTCCTATATTAAGATTAATTACATTTTGGATTTCAACTCTATTCACAACATTATCATAAATGTCATCTGTCATTTGTTCAATTAGATATTCTGAGACTGGCTGTGTGTTGTTATCACACATTCTGCAAACCATTGGATTTATAATTTTGTAAATTTCTGGATACATCTGTTCAATGCTAGAATTGGAATTGTTTCTGTTATTATACAAATACATATCATTCATATCATAACCACAATTACATCCATATGTATTGTCATTTGCATTATTATACCCCAACACATTTCTCATATAGTCTTCATAATCATTATAATACATAAAAATACCTCCTAAATATATTATTGTATATAATATGTTTAGAAAGTATTTTTGACACTAAAGCTTTAAAACTAAATCTTTAAACTTTTTTCCTCTCTCAGCAAAATTTTTGAACATATCAAAACTTGCACTTGCTGGTGAGAATAATACAACATTATTTTCGTTTGCTACATCTGCTGCTTTATTTACACATTCTTCTAAATTGTTACATCTATAAATAGGCAATTCAGATTTGTTAATTTTTAATTGTTCTTGGACTGTTTGCTCAATTTTATCTGCTGTTGCCCCCATTAGTATTAACCCGCTTACATGGTCAACAATCGGCTTTGCCATACATTTATAATCTAATTGTTTATCATATCCTCCGGCTATTAATACAACCTTCTGCTTGAAAGAATTTAAACCTGCTATTGTTCTTGTAGGACTTGTTCCAATTGAATCATTGTACCATTTGACTCCATTTATGTTGCGAACAAATTCTAATCGGTGTTCAACTCCTTTAAACTTTGTTATGGCTCTTGATTGGATAACGGGTTCTACAAGTCCTTCAGTTGCAGCAATTGCTGCACATATATTTTCATAATTATGCATGCCGTGAATGGAAATTGCGTCATCTATTGTCATTATATGCATTCTAACGCCATCATCACATGATTTTATAATTCCTTTATCATATATTACTCCATTTTCTAATCTATTTTTACTACTAAAAAACCTAACTTTTCCATTTGCTTCTGATGAAAAATATCTTGTAACATCATTATCATAATTTAAAACTACCTTACCTTTTTCATCTTGATATTTAAATATGTTTTCCTTACATTCAATATATTCCTCATAATTTTTATGAATATCTAAATGATTTGGTGAAACATTTGTAATAACAGCGATTTCAGGAGATGTTTGCATTCCCATTAATTGAAAACTGCTTAATTCAAGAACAACAAAACAATCAGGTTTCATTTCTTTTAATTTTGTAAATAATGGTGTGCCAATATTTCCACCTAGATAACATGTAAATCCATTTTCTTTTAAAATTTCATATATTAAACTTGATGTTGTAGTTTTTCCATCACTCCCTGTAACACCAATTACTTTGCCAGGACATAATTCAAGTACCATTTCAATTTCTGAAGTTATTATTGCTCCACGAATACTTTCAGCTTTTAATTCCGGACAATCAGGCCTGCATGTAGGTGATCTAAATATTAAATCAAATCCAACAAGATTTACTAAATTATGTTCTCCAAAAGAGAAGTTTACACACCTTGATGTTATCTTATCTAATATTTCTTTATCGATTTCGTCTATAGTTCTTTTATCAAATACCGTGACTTTAGCACCTTTATCTGCAAAATAGTCGATAAGTGGTAAGTTACTTACACCTAAACCAATTAGTGCAATTTTCTTATTATATATGTATCTCTCAAATTCTTGCAATTTTTCATTTATATACATTAAACGCATCCTCCTTGTTTCTAAAATTGCATGTTTGTTACATTTTCATATAACGGAAATTATATATCATTAAATTTCATTATGCAATAGTTTTCCTTTTTAAATCATTCATGTTTTTCCGACATAATTATGTATTTTTATATTAAAGTATATTACTTTTATCTTTAGAATATGCCGTATTGTTTGGTTTACGTAACATCTGTCTCTAGTTATTATCTTTTTTGTTTTATAGAGTTTATATTTTTACTTCTTATTTTAATGTCCTCTTTCTTTACATAATTTCTAAATAATCTCTGTGCTGTCAACTTGTTACGTTTACTTATGCTTGATTCAATTCTCCTTGTTTTACATAATTTTTATATAATTCTCGGCGTGTCAACTTTTTATGTCTTCTCTTCTTCCTTCATTTTAGTCTTATCTTTAAACACAAAAAAAATTGTTAACTTTTAAATTAACAATCTTTCATTTTATTTTTTTAATCCCTTTATAGCATAATTGCAAAACTCTTTATAGATTTCTTGTACATTCAATTCTTTTTCAGTCTTCAACTTATAAAGTAATCCTGCACATGTGAATCCAAACAAACCTGATGCAAGTGCTTCTGGGTTTCCTTCTATTATATCCCCTTTTTCCATTCCTTTTCTTATTATATCTTCAAGTATTCCTATATATTCATATATATATTCCCTACATTTCAAATTACGTTCCTCTTGCCCCCACATTTGACTAATAAGAAGAGTGATTAGATTTTCATATTTTACTATTATCTTAATTTGAATTAAAATTACCGCTTTTATTTGATCAATAGTATTTGGAAATTTAGATGTTTTTATCTCGATACTATTTTTCAATAAGTTCATACCTTCTTCAACAAGAAAATAAAAAATTTCTTCTTTACTTGAAAAATGGTAGTATAATGTTCCCTTTGCAATTCCTACTACAGATGTAATTTCTTCAACACTAGTTCCATCATACCCTTTTTGTGCAAACAATTCCATTGCAGCTTCAAATATTTTTCTTTTTGTTCTATTCATAATTCAATATCCATCCTTTTTGTTTGATATACCTATTTTACTATATGTTATTTATAATTGCAATAAAAAAAGAAGCTTATTGCTTCTTAAAAAAATAGTGTAAATCTGTAAGCCGGGTTCTGTCTTGAATAGTCATTTATCTAGTACATATATTGCTATATGTCTCAAGCCACCTCAGTCAGAAGATGACGAGCAGTCTTAGCCTTCTATTCGGGTGTTGCTCCAGATGGGGTTTACAGTAGACCCAGTATGTCACCATACCAGCGGTGAGCTCTTACCTCGCCTTTTCATCCTTACCTTACAATTTGTAAGGCGGTTATTTTCTGTTGCACTTTCCTTAAGGTCTCCCTCACTGGACGTTATCCAGCATCATTGCTCTATGGAGCCCGGACTTTCCTCGTACGCATCCTTTCGGAATTGCTATACGCGACTATTTAATTTACTCTATTCTTTATTTTAACCTGTTTTTGCATTTTTGTCAATCATAGTATATCTATTTGCATTTTTCCTTATAAGAGGATGAAGTTTTTATATTGTTAAATAGCTCATTTTATTATATAATGGTATAAATTTTTATATTAATAGTTTTAGGAGGCTTTAGGAAGTGGAATTAAAATATACTATTACAATTACTGATCACTTTGATAATATTAAAGAAGTTTTAAAGACAAAATTCGAAATTTCTGATAGATTATTAACGAAATTAAAAAAGAATAATTTAATATTTGTAAACAATTCAATTGCTAATATAAAAGCACCTGTTAATTCAAACGATATTGTCAAAATAAGTTTGAATTATGATGAAGACAGCACTAATATCGTTTCTAAAAAAATGGACTTAAAAATCGTTTTTGAAGACGATGAAGTTCTTGTGCTAAATAAACCAGCTGGTCTACCTGTTCACCCATCAATGTTGCATTATGAAGATAGCCTTTCAAACGGAGTTAAATTTTATTTTGATAGTATAAATCTTCATAAAAAAATAAGACCTGTAAATAGATTGGATAAAGATACTTCTGGATTAGTTATTTTCGCTAAAAACGAATACATTCAGGAATGTTTGATAAGACAAATGAAATCTGGTGTTTTCAAAAAAGAATATATTGCAATTTGTGAAGGTACTCTTCCTCATGTTTCTGGTACAGTTAATGAACCAATTGCAAGAAAAGAAGGAAGTATAATTGAAAGATGTATTGATGAATCTGGCGATACAGCTATAACACATTATGATGTTCTAAAAAGCAATGATTCTTTATCTGTAGTTCATCTCATTTTAGAAACTGGTCGTACACATCAAATTCGTGTTCACATGGCTCATATTGGTAATCCAATTATTGGAGACACATTATATGGTAATAGGTCAGAATTCATAAATAGGCAAGCGTTGCATAGCTATAAAGTTACATTTATTCATCCAATAACACATAAAACTATTTCTATACAAGCACCTTTATTTGAAGATATGGAGTTTATCATTAATAAAATAAAAAGAGGACCATAAGGTCCCCTTTTTGCTTGAAATTTACACTAAGTAAATCCTGAATACCGGTTATTTAACATATTTTAATTTTTTACGCTTTATTGCATGAACCAAAAACATCTCTTATTTTATGCTGTACCGTTTCTTCTATCAAATCTCTAGCAGGTGTCATATACTTTCTAGGATCGAATACACCTGGCTCATCATGTAATACTTTTCTTATAGCACCTGTCATAGCTAGCCTTAAATCTGTATCTACATTGATTTTAGAAACTCCTTCTAAGCTTGCTTGATGTAACATTTCATCTGGCACACCTTTAGCGCCTGGTATCTCTCCCCCATTTTCATTGCATAATTCAACTAATTCAGGAATTACAGTTGAAGCTCCGTGTAGTACAATTGGAGTGTTAGGTATTAACTCTTTTATTTTGTGTAAAATATCGAATCTTAATTTGGCTTCGCCTTTGAATTTATAAGCACCATGGCTTGTTCCAATGGCAATTGCTAATGAGTCACATCCTGTTCTTTCAACGAACTCTCTAGCTTGTTCAGGATCTGTATACATTGCATCAGCTTCAGATACATTAACATCATCTTCTATTCCTGCTAATTTTCCAAGTTCAGCTTCAACTACAACTCCTTTGCTGTGAGCATAGTCTACAACTTGTTTAGTTAATGCAACATTTTCTTCAAAATCATATTTTGAACCATCAATCATAACTGATGTGAAACCGTTATCGATACACATTTTACAAGTTTCAAAATCTGGTCCATGGTCTAAATGAAGTGCTATCGGAATATCATGTTCCTCTAAAGCTGCCTCTATCATTTTTCTTAAATAAGGAATTCTTGCATATTTAATTGCACCTGATGATGCTTGTAAAATTACTGGTGAATTTTCCTTTGCTGCTGCATCTACAATTCCTTGAATTATTTCCATATTATTTACATTAAATGCACCAATGGCGAACTTTTCCCTCATTGATTTTTCAAACATTTCTTTTGTTGTTACTAATGGCATATTATTTCCTCCTTTGAATTTATATATTTATATTATTTCTAACTTTTTTTATTTTATGTTTGATTTATTTGTTTGTCAAGTGTTAAATGACACAATTGGGGACGGACTCATTTTGGGACATTTTTGTCCCAAAATGAGTCCGTCCCGGAATGGGACACAAAGAAAGAGACTGCTGAATTATACAGCAGTCTCATGACACTTAAAATTAATTACAAATTGCATCTTAATCTTTCGTCAATTATCTTTTTAATGCCCCATGAATCAAGCACAACTGTGCGTGCATTTCCTAAAACTTCCACGCTTTTACAGTTGTCTAACTTATTCCTGCAGTATTCTGCAAAAGAATCTTTAACATCTTCTTCGCCGTGCTGAATAAGTAATGATCTTATGTTGCTGAAGCATTTAAAGAACTTTAAGAGCTCATCTCTTTTTGCATGTGTTGAAAACTCTCCTGTGAATCTGATTTCACATTTTTTTATTTTAGAACACATACCTAAATCGACTTCATCGCCCTCGTTTGCTTCCAGAAGTGCTCTACCGATTGTACCAGGTGCAGTAAACCCTACAAAGTGTATACAAGAATCTTTTCTCTCAACAATCATAGGAATATATTCCTGCGCTGGTCCATGGTTTCCCATACCAGATGTGGTAAGAATGATTTTCTTAGATCTTGACCTTATGATCTCCTCTCTGTGGTCTTTGTTCATGACGTTCATATTTTTAGGATAGAAATCCCTCATTTCATCAGCAATATCCAGACTATATCTGTATAAATGACAATAATCCATGAAAAGCTTGCCATCTATGAATATAGGAATATCCATAGGTAATTGTTTTCTTTCCTGCATTTTCTTCAATTCATACAATACTTCCTGTCCTCTTGCCAAAGCAAAGACTGGGATAAGAACTAAGTTTTTCTCTTCAAGTATCTCGACAATATTCTGCGCAAATACAGGTTTCGCAGCCTCTGTAGAATCAACATAACCATAAGTAGATTCGGTTATAATGTGTACATTAGACTTAAATACTGAATTTGGCAGCTGTTTAACTTTAAAAAAGTTGTTGTCTTCTTTGTAATCTCCCATAGCTATTATTTCAACCGGTTCGAAACCAGGTATTGCTATGTGAATGTGTGTAAGAGCTGCACCTATTAAGTGTCCATTCATGTAAAAAGTAACTTTTACACCAGGGACTGGTTCAAACTCCTGCTCAAATTCATGCGGAATTACATTGTTTAAAGCATTGTAAACATCTGACTGAGAATACATGTACGTTAATCCATATTCTTCTGCATTCAATTTCAATACTTTTTCACTGTCTGAAAGAGATAATCTTAGCATTTTTGCCGTATCCTTTGTGGTATGAACCTTTCCGACATAGCCCCTTCTGAATAAAAGAGGTATTCTGCCAACATGGTCCGTGTGGTTGTGCGTTGCAATGATGAAGCTTATTTCTTCAGGATCGAATCTGAACGGATCTCTATTGAGTTCATCAGCGTTTTCTTCCCCCTGATACAAGCCACAGTCAATAAGGAATTTAATTTTTCCTTCTGGTGCATGCACAATTACTAATGTACAGCTACCTGTAACATTTTCGTGCATTGAGCGTATGTCCACCCGGAGTTTAAAATGGCCTCCCATATGTCTGGGACCTCCTTTCAATTTGCTAACCTAAAATATTTGGTTAACAGAGATTGTAAATATATGTATCTTTTGATACATACTTTAATTATATATTATATTAGTCGTTTTTACAATATTTTTTGGAAAATATATTTAAAAATGACTAAAGTTGTCATCTTTAGTCATTTTTTGTTATTTATCATATTCATAACTGCTACACATAGATTCATCTGCTTTTTTAGTATGGCAATCTTGCATTGGAGTAACCATTATTTGCTTTAAAATGCATTCCTCTTTATCAGCGTTGTTGAATTTACAACTTTCAACTGTACAGTTGATTTTTTGTCTTTCTTCCATATAAAAAACCACCTTTCGATTAAACATAAAAAATGTCCAAAACAGAAACGTCCCCATTTGGACATTATTTATTATTAACTTATGATGTTTTTTTATGCATAAATCTTCTGAATCTTCTTTGTATTAGTTCTCCGCTTCTATTTTCCATAAATTCTTGTTTGCTAATTGAATAAATAACAAAATTTTCCTTTTTATTTGTTTTTTCGTTTATTCTTCTGTCTCTTAATGTTGCCTCTTTTGTCATACCAATTTCTTCTAAAATGACGTTAGTGTTGCTATCTTGTTCATAATAAGAACATTCTATTAATTCAATATCTTTTTTCGTAAATAAAAAATTAAAAATTTGTGTTAATGCATCTTTCATAAATTTATTGTCCCAATGTTTGTAAGACATTATCCAAGATATATTACACATTTTGTTTTTAGGTGAATAGTTGCTTACACTTATGCTGCCCACTAAATTTTTAGTTACTTTGTCTTCAACCGCCCATGTAGGCTCATCAGTGTAATATTCATTAATAGCTGATCTTATACTTATTTTTGTTTCTTCAAAGTTTTCGTTCTCTGATAAATTTAAGCACGCTTGCTCAACATCCGTCATTTCAAATTTTCTAATTATAACATTATTCGTTTTAAAATACTTTGTCATAAATTTATTCTCCCCTTCTATAAATCACATTATATGTTAGCGACAACAAACATTATTATAAAAAGGCTTTATGACAAATAAGTGACTAAAATAATTAAATTTTAGTCACTTATTTTATTTATTATATATCCAATTCCTCTGACAGTTTGTATTAAAGGTTTATCCTTTTCAGAAATCTTTGTTCTGAGTCTTTTTATATATACTGATAATGTATTATCATTTACAAAATTTCCATCTATATCCCATATTTTGTCTAATAGCTCATCTCTTGTTACTATTCTATTTACATTGTTTAAAAATAGTAACAAGATTTTATATTCTAGATTAGTTAAAAATACTTCTTCAGAGTTTTTATATACTTTTGCTTTATCTAAATCTACTTTTAAATTGTCCAATATTATTACATTTTTATTTTTGCCTTCAGCTGGATATCTTCTTAAAACACTTTTTATTCTAGATACTAATTCATTGTTTCTAAATGGTTTTGTAATATAATCATCTGCACCAATATCCAATCCATATACTATATTTGATTCTTCTGCTCTTGCTGAAATAAAAATTATAGGCTTTTCTGTTACGTTTCTTAATTGTTTGCATATTTCAAAGCCTGTTCCGTCAGGTAATTCAACGTCTAATAAAAATAGATCATACTCATTATTTTTTATGTATGAAATTGCTTGATTTTTAGAATTAACTATTACAGCTTCGAATCCTTCTTTTTGCAATAAATATTCTAATCCATCTATAATACTTTTATTATCTTCTACTACTAATATTTTAGTTTTATTTATTGTATTACTTCGCATAATATCCCTTCTATTTCTACTTTTTCTTCAACATGCTTTGTATTATAGCATGTTTTCAGGAAATTTCAAGTATTTTAGAAGAATTTGATATATTATTTAATAGTATTTAAAGCTTTTTGAGCTGTTTTATTTTTGTCAAATTTATTAAATATAAAAATTAGTATTGCACATATTATAACAATTATTAAATATACTATAGCGGCCATTTTATAATTTCCATCTAATATTTTTTCGCCTGCATATGTTGATGAGATAATAGACGGGATTCTTGCTAGTGTTGAAATTACTATAAATCTACTTGGCTTAATTGGTAGAAGACCTGCTATATATACTAACAAATCCTTTGGTGTGCCTGGTAATAAAAATAAAATGAATAAAATCATTTCAACTCTTTTAGGATCTTGAAACATTTTACTGTTTTCTATTTTCTTTACTTTTTCTTCATTACAAAACTCGTAAACAAATTTTTTACCCAGTTTTCTTACTAGGAAAAATATAGCTGTTGAAATTAAAGCTGCTGAAATTGTAATAAAGACAGTTCCCCAGAAACCTCCATAACACATTCCAGCAATTATTTCTATTGGTTCACCTGGTAAAACAAATAAAAATATTTGTGCTACTTGCAATCCGAATAATGACATCATTCCTAAAAAGCCTGTACTTTGAACTTTATCTTTGAATTCTATTTTTCCTTGTGGTGTCGATAATTTTGTCATTACTGGTATCATGTATACTATAGCAAGTATTATGATTGCCAATGACAATATTGCTAACGTTATTTTTAAAGCTTTGTATTTCTTTTTGTGAGTTTTCATATTACTTTCTATATTTAGTTCGTTATCATTTTTTATTTCTTCTATTTCTTCTATTTTATTTTCCATATATTGTATATTTCCTTTTCTTTTTTATTTACATCAATTAATTCTTATTTTATATCTATTATAACATATTATTTTACTATATCAATAAATTTACTTCTAATTATGTCTTAAATTGACTTAAGTTTGATAAATGGTGGTTTTCTTGTGCTTGTAATTTATTTAATATCGATAGTATTTCATTTATGCTTCTATCAATTTCATTTGGATATGATAGTATTGCTCTTATTCTTCCGGTATTGCCTATTATATATACATTACGTGTTGTTTCTGAATTATTAATCTCATTAGATATCATTCCATATTTTCTTGCTATTTCTCCATTTTTGTCAGATATTATAGGAAATTGAATTTTAATTCCTGTAGTTTTATAGACACTATTTAACCAGTTAATATGTGATAATATTGAATCTGTACTTATTCCTATAACTTCTGTATTGCACTTCTTAAAGTTCATATATAACTTCGAAAAAATAATAATTTCATTGGTTGATATACGTTCAAAATCACCTGGATATGAAAAAAGAACTATCCACTTGTTTTGATATTCTGATAATCGGATTTTTCCTAATGTTGTTTCCGCTTCTATTTCAGGTGCAATTTGTCCTAATTTTACATTTCCATTCATCATTATCTCATAATCCATAAAATAAAACCTCCAATCATATTTTTCATATAATATGATTGGAGGTTTTATTTTGATACTATAGCAAGAGTTTTAAAACAAATTATTTAAATCATTAATTATTTGTTCTTTATCCATTTTTCTACCTATGAAAACTAATTTTACCATTCTGTCTCCAACTTCATCGTCCCAGTCTTTCATTGCATCTGGATCATTTTTTACTATTTGTTCTAAGTCTTCTTTTGGAGCAGACGCTAACCAATATCCTGTTTCAGATAACTTAAATTGTTTTCCTGCTTGTTCAAATAAATATGACATGTCATAGTCTGATTTAAACCATACTAAACCTTTACATCTTATTACTGTTTTTGGGAATGATTCGTTTATGTATTTTTCAAATTTTGCAACATCAAATGGTTTTCTAGATGTATATACAAATGTTGAAATTCCATATTCTTCTGCTTCTCCTTCATCATGATCATGATGGTGGTGGTGATGATGTTCATGCTCTTCTTCATCGTGATCATGGTGGTGATGTTCATGTTCATGCTCGTGTTCTTTCTCATTATCGTCATTTTCTAATTCCTGAATCCATCCCGCAGAACTAGCAATTTTCTCGAAATCAAAATTGTTTGTATCCATTATTTCTTTTACATCAACTTTAGCATAATTTGTTTCGATTATTTTAGCATTTGGTTGTAACTTTTTGATAACTGCTTTAACCGTATTTAATTGTTCTTCTGTTACTTCATCTACTTTATTTAGAACTATAACATTGCAGAATTCTATTTGCTCTATAAGAAGATTTTCAATATCTTCTTCATCAATGTCATCTTTTACTAAATTTTCTCCGCATCCAAATTCACTTGCTAAACGTAAGCTATCAACTACTGTTACTATGTTATCTAGTCTACACATTTTAGGTAATCCGTATTGTTCCATTGATGCCGCTAACATTGTAATAGTTTGTGCTATTGGTAATGGTTCACATATTCCACTAGCTTCGATCATTATATAATCAAATTTTCTTGTTTTTAATATATCAACTATTTGTTGCATTAAATCTTCTTTTAATGTACAACAAATGCATCCATTTGATAGAGGAACTACTTTACCGTTATCTTTCTCTTGTATAAATCCTCCGTCTGCAATTAATTTAGCATCTATATTTACCTCTCCTATGTCATTAACTATTACAGCAACTTTATATCCTTCTTGGTTAGTTAGTATATGATTCATTAAAGTAGTTTTTCCAGCTCCTAGGTATCCTGTTAATAGTGTTATTGGTGTTATTTTATTTTCCATTTTTGTTTCCTCCTTTATTACTTTTAATATTATAACACATTTGTCAATAGTTTTTTATGCTGACCTGTCCCTGGCTGTGCAAAATGCACAGCGGGGACGCGTCCCCAACTGTGCACTTTTTTTTGCATATACTGTTATATTTATTCTGTTTTTGCATTAGTTCCGGCTTTTTCTTTGTGCCGTTTACAGTTTTTGCAATCTCCACAACAAGTACATGTCTTTTTAACAGGCTCACATTCAGTGATATTGCTTGGAACCTTTTCCGTTTGGTGCTGATTGTTTTTAGTGTTACTCATAAGAGTGTTCCTCCTTCATCCCTGTTATTTACTTAAAAGTGGGATGTTTATATAAATATCATAATATGAAATATATGTCAAGTTTTTATAAATTATTACATAATTTTTTGAAAGATGCTTTTTACTTTATTAACAACGAAAATGCTTCCACCTTTGTTTTCTACATTCTCCACCATGCTAACAATTAATAATTGTTTTTGACTATTAGGGTCTGCAATAAATGCATTGTACCATCCAATTTCTTTGGCATTTTCGCCTTTAGCTCCTTTAGTTTCTGCTGTTCCTGTTTTTCCTGCAATTGTTACTCCTTCTATTTTCCCTGGGTGAGCTGTTCCTTCAGGACTTTCTACTACTTGTATTAAATCATTTTTTATTGTGTCTGCTGTTTCTTTAGAAAACGCATTTTCTTTTAAGTATGTAACTTCTCTGTTTTCTTTATATTCTAAATATGGCATTATCATATTACCGTCGTTTACAAAACCGCTATATATTGATGCAAAGTGAACTGGATTTAATAATATTTGTCCTTGACCGTACCCGCTATCTGCTAATTGGACTTCACTTGCAAATTTTCCTTGATTTGATATTTGTGATTTTGCAAGGCCCATTTCAAATTTAATATCATTTTCAAAACCAATATTTTTTAATTGTTCTTCCATTTTTTGTGCACCAATTTTTAACGCAGTTTTAGCAAAGAATATATTATCAGAATTTATTAATGCATTTGCTAAATTAGTTGGACTTGCATAAGTTTTAAGTGTCGTAATAAAATATGATCCCCATGAATTATCTTTTTGCCAACTTGTTCCACTTGCTTCTAATTCTGTATCTGCAGTTAATGCTCCAGTTTGCAAAGCTATTGCTCCTGTTACTGGCTTGAATGAAGAACCTGGTGCATAACTTCTTAAAAATCTTGCATATAGTGGGTTGTTTGAATTATTGCTTAATTCATTCCATTCTTGTGATGACATTCCTATAATAAATTTATTTGGATTAAATGATGGTGTACTTACCAATGCAAGAATTTCTCCTGTTTTTGGATTCATAACAACAGTTGCACTATTTTCACCTGCATATGTATCATATACTGTTTTTTGAATTTCAGCATCTATTGTTAGCTTAATATTTTCCCCATCTTCTTTTTCAGTTTTTAATATAGTTTTTTTACTATTTCCTTTTTCATCTACAATACTTATTTCGTATCCATCTTTACCTTTTAATCTGTCTTCATATACTTTTTCTAATCCAGTTCTTCCTATTACGCTGTTTTCATCATATTGAGAATTATTCTTTATATCTTCAGCATTTGCTTTTTGTACATACCCTGTTAAATGTGCTGCGCTTTCTCCTGCTGGATATGTTCTTGAAGCAATATCTTTAATTTTCACTCCATCGATTTCTTTTAATGACATTAATAGCGTTTGACTATCCTTTGATATTGTTGATAATTCAACAAATGTATCATCTTTTACATATGAAGCACTCATTTTTTTATTAACATTCTCAACTGACATTCCCAAAAGCTCAGCAATTTTTGCTATGTCTTGAGTTTTAGTTTCGGCATTCATCCAACCTGGAACTAATCCAACTGAAGCAATATATCCTCCTCCTGCAAGAAGAGTTCCATTTCTGTCTATTAAACTTCCTCTTTTTGCATAATTTTTCTTGATATCTATCTTGTCAGTTTTTTCTAGTTCTGGATATATAGTTCCATAATTCCAATTGATATAGTATTTTTTATCATCTTGTTTTTTTACATCAATTTTATCATCATATTTTATTTCTCCGAAACTAGTTGTAAGTTTTGCTGAATAAGATACTTTTGAGTTATCATAATCCTTATTTTCAATAGAAACGTTTGTAACTTCAAAGTCTTGCAAGCTTAACTTTCCATATATATCTTCATTTTTTTGTATAAAGTCTTCTTTTGATATATTGTTTTTACTTTCTTGTGATAATAATTCATAAGCATCATTGTAATTCTTATCATTTATATACTTAGAATATGCTGACAAAACTTCTTCAGGAGTATTTAACGATTTTTTCTTTTCTTCACTTTTCTTATAAATACAAAATCCTACTCCAAATAATATAGCTACTATTACTAATAATGATACAATTAAAACAATCATTTTTACCTTTTTATTCATCATTTAATACCCCTTTCATTTTTCTCTAATAAATGATACCATAATCAGATATTTTATTCAATGAAATTATTTAAATAATAGTTATTAAAATTGACATTGCCTGAAAACAGTGATATAATTGGTGTACCAAATGGTTATACCCTTTTCATTCTAAACTGGCGAATATTCTAGGAATAGAATTTTAACCTTGAGAATAATCCGACCAATAACCGTTTGTTAATATAGATTTTCACCACAAATCTATGGTGTCGGAAAAGAGAATGAAGAAAACTCACTGCGTTTGCAGTGAGTTTTTTATTTATAATTACAAACCATCTTCAAAAGCTCTTCATCTCTTCTATCGAAAGCCTCTTTAAATGTTACATTTTGATTTTCTCCAATAGCTTCATAATCAACATCTACAATTTCATACTCTTTAAAGTTTTCCCTAACATCTTCATATATTTTAGTTTTCTTACCACCTTCAACTGAAAAAGGTTTATGCATAATTATTTTTAAGTTTGTGTTTTTAACATTTACAACATCTTTGATAACATTGTTTAAGTAACGATAATCATTATTGCAATCGAAAAATATTATTGTATCGTGATTTTTTATAATGCTATTTAACTTATTTCTAACATCAATATAATCAGAAATATAAATATTATTATTTTTCATTTCTAGACTGTTAGAAATATTTATATTAAAAATATTGTTATTATTATGAGTATATGTATGTATATTATAAAATTGGACATTGCTTTTTTGATCATATTTACTAATTAAATCATCTGAAATACTATTATCAAAATATATAAACGTAGAATCAGAAACACTGCCTTTATTCCAGTCCATTATATAGACTTTTTCTTGGGTTTCCTCGTCAATATCTTCCTTATTTTTTCTAAATCCCATGGCTTTGAAGAATAAAATAGCATTATTGTTTCTTTCATAAACCCTAGCATTTAAATTATCATAATCTTGCTTAGCTTTTTGAATTAAAATTTCTCCAATTCCTTCTCTTTGAATTTCAGGCTTAACTTGTATATCTAACACATTACCACTATAATCAATAACAATAAACGCTAAAATTTCAGTCTCCTCAGTATAAATATAAATTTTACACTTAAGAAATTCGTCTCTTGTTTGTACGTATTTATCAATCCAATACTGACTTTCTATAAAGCTTTGGAATCTTAGGTTATTGTCTTTCCAAATTTTCATTATAATATCTATATCTTTTTTATTAGATTGCTTTAACATTTTTCTTTTGCACCCCTTTTTTGCTCAAATGAAACATTACATTTATATATCATAGAAATATGAAGATTCCAAATCTGCTTCGTGTAATAATAGAGCTAATGGATATCTTTTATATGCAGCACCAATTGTGTTGTAAAGTTCTTTTGGCTCTGTAAATCCCATATGCCAACGAATTGCGTATTTTTCTTCTGGAGTTAGCTTTATATATTCAGTTATCATCATTACAGATTTTTCTCCGTGTCCATAAGGAATTGTGTCATCTATTGTATAGTATGGAACTTTCTCCCATTCTCCTCTTTCATTTTTTGCATTTCTGTAATCAACTTTATAAAAATTAACCTTACAAATATCATGTAATAGAGCGCTAATTATTAAAGTATCATCTTGCCATTCCATTTTCATGACATTGTTTTTAGCTTTATGTTTAAGAATTTCATATACTTTCATACTGTGTTCTAACAAGCCACCTTCATAACTTCCATGAAATCTTGTACTAGATGGTGCAGTATAAAAATCTGTTTTTTCTTCTAGGAATTTAATTAAGTCTTCTATTCCCTCTCTTTTTGTACTTCTTAGTAAATCGATAAATTCTTGTTTCATTAGTTTTTCCTTTCTTTTCACAATTGACCCAATCCGGGACGGACTCATTTGGGGTCATTTTTGACACAAAATGAGTCCGTCCCCAAATGTGTCAAAATTTTATTTCATATTTGATTTGATATATTCTATTTCTTCATCTCTGTCAAGCCTTGCAAATAGAGGTTCTCCTTTTTCGATAACTCTAGTATTTTCTGGAATTTCGTTATATGAATATACTAAATTCCAGTTTTTATTCGCAGTTGATAAGTTTAATTGTTTTAATATTTCATCAGATTTTTCTGGCATAAATGGAGCGACTAAAATTGCGATTTTTCTAAGTGTCTCAGCTAAATGATACATTACAGATTTTAATTTTTCTATATCTTCTTCTTCATCTGATTTAGCTAATTTCCATGGTTCTGTTTCATCAACATATTTATTAGCTCTTGCAATTATTGCCCATAACTCTACTAAGGCATTGCTTACATGATATGTATCCATGCATTGTTCTACTTTAGCAATTTGTTCTTTTATTGTTTTTTCTAATGAATCATCAAAATCTGTTCTTACATTAATTTCAGTAGGAATTACTCCATCAAAATATTTGTTTATCATTCCTATAGTTCTGCTTAATAAATTTCCTAAATCGTTTGCCAAATCATAATTAAATCTATCAACAAAATCTTCTGGTGTGAACATTGAATCTTGTGCAAAACTCATTAATCTTAGTAAATAATACTTTGTAGCATCTAATCCATATCTATCTATTAATACTTCTGGATATATAACATTGCCAACTGATTTTGACATTTTTCCATCTTTCATTACAATCCAACTATGTGCATATATTTGCTTTGGTAGTTCTAGCCCTAAAGCATGTAAGAAAATAGGCCAATATATTCCGTGGAATCTTATTATTTCTTTTCCAACAACATGTAAATCAGCTGGCCAATATTTGTTGAATAAAGTATCATCATCACCTGCATATCCAAGTGCTGTAATATAGTTTGTTAATGCGTCTAACCATACATATAGAACGTGTTCTGGATCATTTGGCATTGGAATACCCCAATCAAAAGTATTACGGCTTATACATAAATCTTCTAAACCTGGTTCAATAAAGTTTTTGAAAATCTCTGTTTTTCTTGATTCTGGAACAATAAAATCTGGATGTTCAGCATAAAAATCTTTTATCCATTGTTCGTATTTTTTCATATTAAAGAAATATGCATCTTCACTCATTTTAACCACTTCACGACCACAGTCAGGACATTTACCATCAACTAATTGTGATTCTGTGAAATAGTTTTCGCATGGCATACAATACCAACCTTCATATTTACCTTTATAAATATCTCCGTTATCAATGAATTTTTGTACAATTTTTTGAACTGCATTACAGTGATATTCATCAGTTGTTCTTATAAATTTGTCATACCCAATATCCATTAACTTCCATAGTTTTTTTGCGCTATCAGCCATTTCGTCAACATGTTGCTTTGGTGTTAACCCTCTTTTTTCAGCAACAGTTTGAATTTTTTGACCATGCTCGTCCAAACCAGTTAACATATATGTGTCATACCCTCTTAGTTGCTTATATCTTCTTATTGCATCTGTTAAAACTTCACAATAAGCTGTTCCAATGTGAAATTTTCCACTTGGATAATATATTGGTGTTGTTATATAAAATTTCTTCTCCATAATTTTATTCCCCTTCCTTCTGTGAAACATTTTAAGACCGTCCCGGAATGTTTCATTTTTGAAACAAAACAAGACCGTCCCTAAATGTTTCACTTTTATTTTAGCCTAATTTCTCTTCGATTAATTTAGCTAGTTTTGTAGCTTTTTCTTTGATATATTCTTGATTTTCTCCTTCAATCATAACTCTTATTAGAGGCTCTGTTCCTGAAGCTCTGATTAACACTCTTCCGTTACCAGAAAACTCTGTTTCTAATTTTTCTATTTCTGCCTTGATTTCTGGATCATTTTTATATTTATCTTTATTATCATTTTTTATTTTAGCATTAACTAAAACTTGAGGGTATGCCTTCATAATGCTTGAAATTTCTGATGCTGTTTTGTTTTGTTCAAGCATTGCTCTTATTAAAAGAATTGATGTTAAAATCCCATCACCAGTTGGATTATAATCTAAACAAATTACATGTCCTGATTGTTCTCCACCTAGGTTATATCCATTTTTCAACATTTCTTCTAACACATATCTATCTCCAACTTTTGTTTGAATAAAGTTGATGTTATTTGATTTTGCATATTTGTTTAATCCTAAATTACTCATAACTGTGGCAACTACAGTATCATTTTTTAGAATTCCTTTTTGCTTAAATGAATTTGATAAAATAGCTAAAATTTTGTCACCATCTATTTCGTTTCCATTTTCATCTATAGCGAGACATCTGTCTCCATCTCCGTCATATGCTATTCCAAGATTGCATTTATTTTCTAATACAAATTTCTTTAATCCTTCTAAATGTGTTGAACCACAATTGTCATTAATGTTTATTCCGTCTGGCTTATCATTTATAACCATGTGTTTTATTCCTAAAACGTTAAATATTTTATCAGCTACAACTGATGTTGCACCATTTGCTGTATCAACTGCAACTAAAAAATTTTCTTTATCATATTGTTCTAATTCTTCTTCAAAATTCTTTCTGAAGAAATAAACATATTCATCTAATAAATCTGTTCTTATTTCAGAAACTCCTATTTTATCATTAACTGCTGTTAATTCATCTATTTTACCTGAATCCATCACTTCTTCAATTTCTTCTTCTAATTCATCTGGAATTTTCATTCCTTTATTACTGAAGTATTTCACTCCATTGAATTCATATGTATTATGTGATGCTGAAATTACAACACTAGCATCTGCTTTAAATCTTCTTGTAAGATATGCTACTGCAGGTGTTGGCATTACATCTAGTATTTTCACATTTGCTCCATAACTTAAAAAACCGGCTGTCATAGCACTTTCAATTAGCGTACCAGATATACGTGTATCCCTTCCAATTAGTATTGTTGGCGTATGATCTGTATGTTTTGATAATACATAGGCCCCTGCTTTTGCTACTTTATAAACTAATTCAGGAGAAAGCTCTGTATTTGCAATTCTTCTGATTCCGTCTGTTCCAAAATATTTTCTCATATAGTCGACCTCCTTAGTATCTATTGTATTATACCTTTTTGGAAATAATTAGTCAATGTTTCTATTTGATAATGTTTGAGTTTTTTACATAATACAAAATAATTTTTTAGGCGTAAACTTGTTATGTTTCTTTTGCCAAATAAAAAGAGCAGTTAAATAATAAAATTAACTGCTCTTTTTTACTATATTTATTTTTCCCTCTTTCATTTCTAATGATGCAATTGTAACTTTTGAAGGCTCATCTGTTTCTATTAATTTTTCTTGTCCATCTTGCAATTGTCTTGCTCTTTTAGAAATTGCACTTACTAAATCATATCTATTAATTGATTTATTTAATAACTCTTCTGTACTTGGTTTGTTTATCATTTCAACCACTCCTTTTTTATAATTATGAAAAGCATGCACTCTTTTAGCTGGACTTACGCCAAAAGACTACACGCTATCTATGTTTATTATAGCACATTTTTCGGTTTTATGTAATATTTGTTTTTTACTTTTTTAAAATTTTTTTAAAAATTTATAGTTTATCGTAGACAAAAATTTTAAAGTGTGTTAATATATGTGAGTAGTTGTTGGAACTATTATATATGCCTGAGTGGCGGAACTGGCAGACGCACTGGATTCAAAATCCAGCGGGAAACCATGTGGGTTCGAGTCCCACCCCAGGCACCAAAAAAAGCTATCAAAACGATAGCTTTTTTTCATTTTAAACTTTATATACCGATACTATTTTTCTATATCTCTATCTTCGCCACATAAATCAACTTCCTTGATCCCTGTAGCAAGATATTTTGGCATTCTTCCATTTCCACCTATGTAATTTAAATGCTGTATTGTTTTCATATATTTATCTTTAGGATTTGATCTCTTTTCATTATCTGAAAGTATCTTTTTCTTTTCATCAGATAATGGTAAATAGATAATTGTTGAAATAACTTTTCCATCACCAAATTTGAAATCATTATCTCCTTTGTATTCTCTCAATTTTGTGTTTCCTTTTTGTACTCCATTCAATACATCTAAAATCATTTCTTTGGGAGTATGTAATCTTAATGGCATGTTCATGCCATTAACATCAAATCCTAATAAAATGTATTTTCTTTCCTTAATGTTTTTGCCTGTGAAATCATCAATATACCCATAGTTACTAATGCTTCTGCTTTCGTCATTTAATAATCCCATTAATAATGCTTGCATGTTTTCTGATTCGATTTTATATAAATTATACGCAATATTTTGGAAAAGTAATCCTTCCTCAAAGTCTTTTTCTAAATCATTTTTACTGTATATTAATAATTTATCTAAACTATCCCTGTAATCTTTGCCGTAATTTCTATCCGTTTCTTTTATTGCTTCATCAAGATCACTTTGACTACCTTCATGTTCTTTAAATATATCAAAAGATATTTTTTGCAATAAATTCATTTTTATATCTACTCCAGATAGGTTTTCCTCTGAAATTTTAATTTCAACTCTACCATCTTTGTCCTTTTTACTTTCATAAAGCTCTGGATGTGATAATATGTATATACCTTTTTGAATTTGATTAATTACTTTACTTACTCTGTTTATCCAGAATGCGTTAACAGCAATTAATTGCTCTGTGTTTAATTTTTTCAATTCAGATTCTGAAAGCATTTGCTTGATTTCATCATAAGAGAACTCATATCCGTTCATATATATGCTCTTGAATGTTTGGTTATAAAAATTAACACTGTTTTGCAAAAAACTATATTTATCAATAAATTCGATATTTCTAGTAATTGAGTTAATAGTTTCTTCTTTAAGTTTTTCTGCTGATTCTTTGGTATATTGTTTATATTCTTCTATTAATATTTCTTTTTCACTTTTTCCATCAAAAGAAATAATTTTCTTTAATCTTTTTTCTTGTTCAGAATCTCCATTAGAAGCCTTTTTAATTATAGAGTTTATTTCTTTTTTACTAGCTGTTCTACATTTTATTAAATCTTCACTATTGTTTATATATTTTCTTACTTTACTTTTTTCTTCTCTTATTTTTGATAACATAGCACATACTAAAATTCGAGTATTTTCCTCATTATTATATGTATATTCTAAAGACGAATTTTTATATTTTTTTAAATCAATCTCATCATTTTCAACTGCTTTAACAACGTCATTATACGCTGTATTCAAGTTATATTTTGAAGATGAAAAAATCCTTTTATTTAAGTATGTCTCTATTGTTCTTATTCTAACATTAGTTATGCTTTGACTTTCTAAATATTCCCTAATATCATCTTTAATACTAGATAATATTTCCTTTGTTTTTATATCAGGATTATTACCTTGAACATCATTTATATATTCAACAAAATAATCCAATGCTTCTTTTAAAATATCTTTACTCTCTTTTTTACGAGATTCATGCAAAGTTGTCTCATATAAAGACTTAAAACTCATGGTAATATCTCCTTTCTTTTTGTTTTATGTTAACATATTAATTTTAACATTTTTTTCTAATAAAGTCAAATTCCTATTTAGTTTGTGTAATTAGAATATCGCCGTTTTCATCTGTCCTGTATATTGCAGCGCCAAGTTTATTATATCTTTGCATTGTTTCCTTATGTGGATGTCCATAATCATTATTTTTTCCGCAAGATATTATTATCAAGCTTGGTTGCAATTGATTTAAGAAATTTTGAGAAGAACTTGTGCTTGATCCATGATGTCCTGCTTTTAAAACATCGGTTTTAGGCCATGAACGTTTATCTTCATTTTCTTTTTCAGCATCACCTGTAAACAAATAACTTATACCGTTATATTCCATTCTTATTACTATTGAGCATAAATTAAGATTTTCCTTGTTATCTTCTATTGACATGATTTCACATTCTGCATTTCCAACTTTGAATTTTTCACCAACTTTTGGAACTTTAATTTTTTTATTCTTATTTGATACTGCATCAATAACATCTTCATATGTTTTAGTTGTAGTTGTTGTTTTTGGCATTAAAACAGTTCCGATATTCATACCATTTATCACGTCATCTAATCCCCCTATATGATCTTCATGAGGATGGGTTCCAACAACATAATTTAATTTGTTAACACCAATTTTTTTGATTTCACCTAAAATCATTTTACCGCTATCATTTTTTCCTGCATCTATTAGCATTGCTTCTCCATTATTAACTACTAATATACTATCTGCCTGATCTACATCAAAAAAATAAACACGTAAAACATCTTCGTTTACATCTATTTTTGATATGCATCCTGGTCCAGTTTGAACAGTAAGATTATTTAACCCCTCTACATTATGTACTTCTTGTGCTTGAGCAAATATTTTATTAAATAAGTCATCTCCTCTTAGCATTCCAACCAATAATATAATTATAGTTATAAGTGTACTTATTACCTTCTTTACACTAATTGTGCTTTTACTTCTTTTGTTTTCCTTATCCATTTAATTTCCTCCTAGTTTTCTTTAGTCTTCAAAAATATCTTTTGTTTTTTCTTTTATTCTCTCTTCTATTTCATTTTTTAACTCTGTGTCTAAAACATATTCATTGTTTTTATATCTTAATACATCTCCTTCATTTATTTCTTCTGGTAATTCATATATGTTAATGTTTTTCATTTCTTTAGTTTTCCTATTTTCACATACAGCATAATTTCCCTCAAATCTATCTATTACATAAACAATGTCTATTTCATCATTTGATATTGTATCATCTATTGAATTTTCTGGTTTCAATTTACTAAATAATTGAGAAATAAACGATTGAATATGTCTATTTTTTTCATTTTTTGTTAATGTATTACAACCTCCAATATCTCTACTGGTTTTTGCATAATTCTTTATTTTTCTTGTTTCTAAATCCATGGGCACCTCCTTTTTTGCAAAAAACATTATCTTACAATATTTTATAATAACAAAATTTAAACGTCAACAAAACTTGCATTTTTATAAATAAATGATATAATTCTTTCATTAGAGGAGGAAATATTATGTTTTTTACAAGTGATTTTAGAATTGGTTTATCAATGTTAGGAAAAAATATTAATATTAGTAATAAAGGATTTTTATCAATATTACAGGATGTTGCTGAAATGCACTCTGCAAGCATTGGCTTTGGTGTAACTGATATTGATAAAACAAATTATTCTTGGGCTTTATTAAATTGGAAAGTAAGAATAATTTCAAGACCTAAATATGGTGAAACTATAACTATAAAAACATGGTCAAGATATTCAACAAAACTATATAGTTATAGAGATTTTGAAATATTGAATTCTGCAGGTGAAACAATTGCAATAGCGACTTCAAAATGGGTCTTAATTGACGTAAAAATTGGTAGAATTGCAAAAATTGAAGATGAACTTATAGCAAAATATCTTCCTGAAGATAAATCTGTTTTCAATATTGTTGAGTTAGATAAATTAACTGAGCCCAAAAATTATATAAGTACTAAAGATTTTGTGATTCGTAAATCAGATATAGACGTTAATAATCATGTTAACAATTTATTTTATTTAGATATGGCTCTTGAGGCTTTTCCTAGTGATTCAAATGAGTTTAATTCATGTAGCGAATTTGAAATATATTATAAGCATCAAATACGATTAGACGATAAAGTTTCATTACATTATTCTAATGATAATGGTGAAAATTGTGTTTCAATTAAAAGTAATAATGGAGAGGTTTTACATTCTATTATTAAATTTCATTAAAATATAAATAAAAATGTAATTTATTGCTAAATTACATTTTTATTTTTTTAGAATTCTGGTACATATTTTTCTTCATCTTCGTCTTCCACATAATCTTGCATATATCCATTTTTTAAATTTAAATCATATATGTAATTTTCTATGTTTTGATATTCTTTTTTATTTATCTTTCTGTTTATTTTGTCATCATCGCATGCTTTATATGATGGAAAATATTGTGTCATAACACTTACGTAGATATCTTCTGGCATGTTTTCTTTTATCCATTTAAGTATATTTTTTGTGTTCTGCATATAATTAGGTAATATTAAGTGTCTTATAATAACACCTTTTTTAATCATTCCATTATCATCAAACTGTGGACTTCCAACCTGTTTATACATTTCAAGAATTGCTCTGCTTGCATTTTCAAAATAATTATTGACTTTAGAATATTTATTGCATAAATCATTTGAATAATACTTTAAATCAGGCAAATATACATCAATATAACCTTCTAGCATTCTAATTGTTTCTACGTTTTCATAACTACTAGTATTATACACAATAGGAATGTTCAACCCGTTTTGCTTAGCCGTTTTTATAGCTTCTATTATTTGTATTACATACATAGTTGGAGTTACAAGATTAATATTATGTGCGCCTCTTTTTTGTTGTTCTAAAAATATATTTGCTAACTCTTCTGTAGTTACCTCATATCCCTTTCCTAAATGGCTTATTTCGTAATTTTGGCAGAATATACAATTAAGATTACAGTTTGAAAAGAAAATTGTTCCTGAGCCATTTTCGCCGCTAATGCAGGGCTCTTCAAATTTATGTAATGATACAAGTGCTATTTTAATTTTATCATTACACTTGCATCTGCCCATTTCTCCGTTTGCTCTATTAACTTTACAATTATGTGGACATAACATACATTGTTTTAACATTTTTCCCATCTCTTTCTATAATTAGTTATTACAATTCTTTTTTATTTGTTCTACAATTTTTTCAGCTTGTTTTTCATTTGTATCTTTTCTGTTCTTCATTACTTCATTTACTTTTTCAAATAAATCAGGTACATAATCTAAAAGCTTATCAAAACTATTATTGTGTTCTACTGGTATTAATTTTACTATTCCTGATTGTATTATAATAAAAGCAACTGGTGAAATGCTCGCACCTACACCTGCTCCTCCACCAAATGGCAATCTATATTGAATTTCTTCTTCTTCATTTTGTTTTCTTAAATATCCTTCAATAGTTTCATCTTTAAATTCACTTCCGCCTGCAGCTAATCCGAATCCTACCTTAGATACGGGTATGATAGTTATATCGTTAGAGATTTCAATTGGTTCTCCAATTATTGTGTTCACATCTATCATACTTCTAATACTTTCCATAGCAGTTAACATTAAGTTTTCTATTGGATGTTCTTTCATTTTTGTCTCCTCCTATCACTTTTAACATATTAATAATATGTACTAGCTTAATGCTAAATATACTATTTAGTTTTAAATAAATAAAATTTTGATTTTTATATATTGGCAGAATTTTAAAGTTAAAATTTTCTGAATTTACATTTTTTATATTTCTTTGCAATAAGTTTGGAATAATAATTGAAATTATTCCAACTAAATATGATGTTATTATCGCATTCTCTGTGTCTAAAAATACTTTTAATTTAAAAGTTGTAATTTTACCATTTTTTCGTATCAAGTCCCAAATTGTTTTTCTTTGAAGTTTTACTTTACTATTTTTAATTGTAGGTAACTCTTTAATTAGTTTTTCTATATAGCTTTTTTTGATAAATTTTGAAGCTTTTTTGCTTGATAAATTGAAAAACAATATTGGTATTTTTCCTAAAAAATATAAGCCTATTTTTACATTATATTTGGTGTCAGTTTTAGTTCCAAAGCTTGATAGTTCCAAGTTGTTTATTTTAAACTTTAGCTCTGACAGTGAAATCATAAAAAATAGTATTAAGATGAATAACATAATAGAAAAAAATAGTAACATATTAAACCTCTTATCTCAGTTTTTATTATTACTATTTTTTCCATTTTATTGCTATTTATACTTATACATTTTTATTTTTTATAACAGTAATATCTCCAAATAACTCATTTTGCTCGGTTAGAACTTTACTTCTTCTAGACATTTCAAGTAAACCAGTAAATGCTGTTACAACTTCATTTTTGTTGTGTTTCTTCAGAGAGAATAGCTTATTAAATACAAATTTTTTATTTTTAACTAATTCCCTGTACATATCTTTAACTTTACTTCCTACTGTATATGTATCTGTAATTGCTATTTTTTGAATATTTTTAGCATTTTTGTTAATACGAACTTTGTTGTTATTTACAACTTGTTCATATATTTGTGGAACTAGACTTTTATCATAATCTCTTTCCAACTTCTGCTTTGGAAGTTCTATTGTTTCTGGCATTTTGAAAATACGTTTAGAATTTATTTCATAAAACTCTTTAAGCTTTTTACTTATTTCCTTGTATTTTTTATACTCAATAATTCTTTGCAATAATTCCTCTTCTGTTAATTCTTCTTCATCATCTGTTTCTTTTGGAAGAAGTGTTTTTGATTTTAAATATAAAAGTGTTGATGCCATTATTAAAAATTCACTAGTTACTTCAAGGTTCATTTGTTCCATAGCATTAATATAATCAATGTATTGATCTGTTATATCACTTATTTTTACTTCAAAAATATCTAATTTGTTTTTTTCAATCAGATGGCATAACAAATCTAATGGACCTTCGAAGTTGTCTATTTTTATTTCATATTTTGTTGTCTCTAGTGTAAGTACATTTTGCATTTTTAAACTCAATCCTTTCTGATCAGCTTTTGTTTTAATTTTGATTATATGCTGCTTTAACACTTTCTTCTCTGTAACCTTTTTTCAATAAATAATTTCTAATTTCTTCTTCTTCCATGTTAATTATTTTTTTATTGAAAATTTTACATGCAGATTTTTCTTCATATTCACGTAAGTCTTCTATATTTTTAGAGATATATTCATCTATTAAACTGCTTTTTATTCCTTTAGAATATAATTTATATTTTATTTCTTTTATAGATAAACTTTTTAAATTGGTATATTCATTTACAGCTCTTTCTATATAGTTGTAATCATCAATATAAGAATTTTCTTTTAGTTCCTCTATTATATCATTTAAAATTTTTTCTTCAAGCTCTTTTGCAAATTTTTGCCTTACTTCTTGTTCTGTTCTTTTTTTATACAGTACATATTTTAAAACCTTTGATTTCATTTTATCAAATTTTTCAAATTCTTCTAATGAATATATCATAATTTATTATTCTTCCTCTTCTTGTTCATCATCATCTTCTTCAGGTTGTTCGTCACCTAAACTTTTTTCAAAAGCTTTATTGAAGTTGTCTCTAATTTTGTCTTCAACTTCTTTCATTATGTCTGGATTTTCAATTAAGAATTTCTTTACATTTTCTCTTCCTTGACCAATTCTTGCATCATTATAGCTAAACCATGAACCACTCTTTTCAATAATATCAAGATTAACAGCTAAGTCAACTATATTACCTTCTTTAGAAATTCCTTTTCCATACATAATATCAAATTCTGCTTCTCTAAATGGAGGAGCAACTTTGTTTTTAACTACTTTTACTCTTGCTCTATTTCCTACTACTTCTCCATCTTGTTTTAGATTTTCTATTTTTCTAATATCTAGTCTAACTGATGAATAGAATTTTAACGCACGTCCTCCTGGTGTTGTTTCAGGGTTACCAAACATTATTCCAACTTTTTCTCTTAATTGGTTTATAAATACTATTACAGTTTTTGTTTTATTTATTGCACCTGCTAACTTACGTAATGCTTGTGACATTAATCTAGCTTGTAAACCAATATGAGAATCTCCCATATCACCATCTATTTCAGCTTTTGGCACTAATGCTGCTACTGAGTCAACTACTATTATGTCCAAAGCACCGCTTCTTACCAATGCTTCAGCAATTTCTAATGCTTGTTCACCAGTATCTGGTTGAGAAACTATTAGGTTATCAATATCTACTCCTAAGTGTTTTGCATATACAGGATCTAATGCGTGTTCTGCATCTATGAAAGCTGCTTCTCCTCCAAGTTTTTGTGCTTCAGCAATCATATGTAATGTTAAAGTTGTTTTACCAGAAGATTCTGGACCAAATACTTCAATAATTCTTCCTCTTGGAATTCCTCCTATACCTAAAGCAACATCTAAGCTTAATGCTCCTGTTGGTATAGCCTCTACATTCATTGCTGTAAAGTCTCCTAATTTCATAACTGAACCTTTTCCAAATTGTTTTTCAATTTGTCCAATAGCTGCCTCTAATGCTTTTTTCTTTTCTGCATTTTCCATAATAATCTCTCCTTTTCTTAATTAAACATTTGTTTGTATTACTTTCTATAATATAACATTACATTTTATCTTTTGTCAATAACTTTTTTATAAAATTTTTTCATTTGTTACAAATGCTTAAATTAGCGCATTATTCCCTGTTCCAAGTTTCGAATTTGTTAAAAATTCCATAGCTTGTTGGTTCAAAATTGCCTACAACATTTTGATTAATTAATAGAAAATTTTTATTTCTATATAAACTAATATATGGACTATCTTCTTTAGTAATATTAACTAAAGTTTTATATTTTTCTTCTAATTTTTTAGAATCTGAAATATTCTTAATGTCTTTTAAAATATCTAAGACGTCATTATTATTATAATTTGAAATATTATTCTCACCATAAAAATATGTTAGATCAGGGCTATAACTATTATATACACCTGTTAGCAAAACCTGATAGTTTTTGTTTGCTAAATAAGACATATATTGGCTGTCAGAAACTTCTCTAATAGTAACAGGTATTCCTAATCCTTCCAGCTGTGTTTTTATGGTTTTAGCTACTTCACATCTTTGTGCATTGCTCGAATTAACGCTAATTGTAAATGTTAAAGTACCTCCATTTTTTCTCCATCTATTATTACTATAAACCCATCCTCCATTATTAAGTATCTCTTTTGCTTTTTCTATATTGTATCCTGAACTTGATGAGTTAGCTGAATATAAAAAACTTCCGTAATCTAAAGGATATTGTGAAGTACCATATTTATTGTTATAAATAGTAGAAACAATATTGTCCTTGTCAATTGCATAACCAAGTGCTTGTCTTACGCATTGTTCTTGCATTAAATAATCTTTGCAATTAAAGCTCAGAAAATCATATTCTCTTCCCTTATACTCTTTAACATAGTAACCGATTTTACCAATGTAGTTTTCATATAATACACTTGAAGTGTTCATGACATCTATATTTCCGATTTTAAAACTATTATAAACTTCTCCGATTTCTTTGAAAATAGTAATATATATTTTATTTATATTTTTGTTTTCTATATCTTGATTTCTATAATTTTCGTTTTTTTCTAGAACAATTTGATTGTCAGATATATCGGCTATTTTGTATAATCCGGTTCCAATTGGATGTTTTGCTGATTTAAAGAAATCTTCTTCTCCATAGTATGATTGACACATTATTGGAAAAATCAAATTATATTCAAAAAAGTTTGTTTCTTCACTTAGGTTGAACTTTACAGTATTGTTATCTAAAGCTTCCACACTTGCAATATTTTTAACGTTTTCAGAATAAATGTTATTTACTGATTTTAGTAAATCTACAGTGTACTTAACATCATTAGCATTTAAATTACTTCCGTTTGACCACTTAATTGAATTATCAATTTTTACAATATATGTGGTAGTAGAAGTTTTTGCATATTCTGTTGCCAAGCATAAATTTAATTTATATTCAGAATCTAATTTCAATAATGGTTCAAATATTAACTGTTCAATATCCATTAATTGTTTATTTTTCGTTAATAATGGATTTATTGTGTCGTAGTTTGAAATGCCTAATCTTAAATTGTCTTGATAAACAGTTTGTTTAACAACATCAGATTCATTGTTTGTTTTGTTTTTTCCTTTTGCAGCCATTCGAATTGCGGCAAAAATGATTATCAGTATAACAAAACCAATAAAAACAAATTTTACATTCTTAAATTTCATATTAAAACCTTTCTTTTACATCCTTTTATGTATTTAATTAAAAGTTCTTAAACTTTTTTTATAATATATTATTTCATTTATTTTTTCAATATAAAACTACTATTTTTTGTAATAAAAACAAAAAGGGCACACATTCTTTGTATGCCCCCTTATATTAATTTTTATAAATTATTTTCTTGATTCTATAATCAGCTTAATTCCAGTTCTTTCTTCACCTTCAACTTGAACTTCTGCGAATGCTGGAACACAAACTAAGTCAACACCTGATGGTGCAACAAATCCTCTTGCTATAGCTACTGCTTTAACTGCTTGATTTAAAGCCCCTGCTCCTATTGCTTGCATTTCTGCATAATTGTTTTCCTTTACCAATCCAGCTATTGCTCCCGCTACTGAATTTGGATTTGATTTTGATGAAATTTTTAAAACTTCCATTTTTTGCCTCCTATATTTTTTATTTTTTTGTTTTCTCAACTACAAATATATTTATAATATACGAGGTTTAAAAAGTCTAGTAGTTTCAAGCAAAAACAGGAAGAATCGTTCGTCAACAATTTACAGATATTTCCATTTATCGCATATTTATTCTAATAATCTTCTCTACTCGACAATTTTCATCATTTGTTTCAAATATACATCCATTCAAAATACAATCACCTTCAGCTAATTTGTATCTTTCTGGTAAAGATGTTACGAATCTTTTTATAGATGCTGTAGGATCCATACCTATAACTGAATTTTTTGGCCCAGTCATACCTATATCTGTTATATATGCTGTTCCGTTTTCTAAAATGTGTTCATCTGCTGTTTGGACATGAGTATGAGTTCCATATAATGCTGTAATTTTTCCATCTAAATATAATCCCATAGCAATTTTTTCAGCTGTAGCTTCAGCATGAAAATCTATAAAAATCATATCAACATCACCAATTACTTGATTTACTAAATCGTTTGCAACTGTAAATGGATTTTCAGATAAAACATTCATATCTGTTCTACCTATTAAATTTATAACCGCAATTTTCTTGTTTTTGCATTCATAAATTCCTAACCCTTTTCCTACTACACCTTTAGAATAATTGGCTGGTCTTAATAATTTTGGATGGTCGATAAATGAGAAGATATCCTTTTTACCCCAAGTATGATTTCCCATTGTAATTGCATCTACATTAAGATCTAGCAAATCTTCAAATATTTTAGTAGTAATTCCCATTCCTCCTGCTGAGTTTTCCGCATTAACTATTACAAAATCTATATTTTTTTCTTGCCTAATACGTGGCAATTCTTGCTTTAATTTTCTAACACCGTTTTCTCCTACAATGTCTCCTATTGCTAATATTCTCAAAAAGCAACACTCCTTTCTTTTTACTTCTATATCATATCACTTAAAGATAACTTTTTCAAGACCGTCCCTTTTTGTGTCAAAAATGTCCCATTCCGGGACGGACTCATTTTGGGACATTTTTGACCCAAAATGAGTCCGTCCCCAAATGTGTCAAATGTGTCAGAGTGGTTCAAAAAAATAGACTTGAATAAAAAATTCAAGTCTATTTTTTCTTATCTAGCATATTCAACAACTCTAGATTCTCTAATCATATTTACTTTAATTTGTCCAGGATATTCCATTTCATCTTCAATTTTCTTAGCTATATCTCTAGACATTAATACCATTTCATCATCTGAAATTTTGTCTGGTTTAACAATTACTCTTATTTCTCTACCAGCTTGTATTGCAAATGATTTATCTACTCCATCAAAAGAATCTGCAATTTCTTCTAAGTTTTGTAGACGTTTTATGTATGTTTCTAGAGTTTCTCTTCTAGCTCCTGGCCTTGAGGCTGAAATAGCATCTGCAGCTTGTACTAACACAGCTTCTAATGTTTCAGGTTCAACATCTCCGTGGTGTGCTTCAACTGCATTTATAACAATTGGGTTTTCTTTATATTTTTTTAATATATCAACACCAATCTCAACGTGTGTTCCTTCCATGTCATGGTCTAAAGCTTTTCCTATATCATGTAAAAGTCCTGCACGTCTTGCTAATTTTGGGTCTAATCCTAATTCTTCAGCCATTATTCTGGCTAAATTTGATACTTCTATACTATGATTTAAAACATTTTGTCCATAGCTTGTTCTATATCTTAATTTACCAATTAATTTAACGATATCTGGATGTAGTCCAATAACTCCAGATTCTAGAACAGCTCTTTCTCCTTCTTCTTTAATTATTGCAGCTATTTCTTCTTTAGCTTTTTCAACCATTTCTTCGATTTTAGCAGGGTGGATTCTACCATCATCAATTAATTTCTCTAAAGCTAATTTAGCTACTTCTCTTCTTAAAGGATCAAATCCTGAAATGATAACTGCTTCAGGTGTATCATCAATAATTAAATCAATTCCTGTTAAAGTTTCTAATGTTTTAATATTACGTCCTTCTCTACCTATAATTCTTCCTTTCATATCATCATTTGGTAATGATACAATTGAAACTGTAGTTTCAGATGTATGGTCAGCAGCACATTTTTGAACTGCGTAACTTATGATTTCTTTAGCTGTTTTTTCAGCTTTTTCCTTTGTTTCTTCTTCGAAATCTCTAATCAAAGTTGCTTTTTCTTTTATTAAATCTTTCTCAACTTCAGATAATAAAAATTTCTTAGCATCTTCAATTGACATTCTTGAAATACGTTGTAGTTCTTCCCTTTGAGCATTTATAACATTGTTTAGTTCGTTGTTTAATTCATTTGCTTTTTTGTCTAATTCTTCATCTTTTTTAATTAAATCTTGCTCTTTTCTTTCAATTTGAGATATTCTATTTTCTAAATTTTCTTCTTTTTGTACTAAACGTCTTTCTTGTAATTGAACTTCGCCTCTTCTTTCTTTAATCTCTTGATCTAAATCTTGTCTTGCACTCATTATTTCTTCTTTTGCTTTAAATATTTCTTCTTTTCTTTTATTTTCAGCATCTCTTGAAGCTGATTCGATAATTCTTTTTGCTTCTTTTTCTGCACTTTCCATTTTAGATTCAGCAATTTTCTTTCTTAATAAAAATCCCACGAAAGTAAAAATTACTGCTGAGATAAGAAAAACGGCGATTATTATTATAGGGTTGTCTCCCATAACCTAACACCTCTTTCTATTAATTTTTCAATGTTCAGTTTAAATATATTTTTATTTAATAATTTTATATATTTCTACTCACACTCTTATTTTATATGTATTATTGTAAACTGTCAAGAGGTTTTAGAAGAAAATAAAAAAGAAGACAATTCTATTTTTTAGAACTGTCTTCCTAATTACATTATTCTTTTTGCATGTAATATAACCCTTGATTTTCCAGTTGAATCGCACGTTGATAAAGTTAAAATTTTATCACTAGAATTTAAATTCACACCAAAATTGTGAACACTTCTAGATTTTAAAGTATTTAGAAAATTTAAGTATTCTTCATCATTATTAAATTGTGTTTGCAAATAGTAACTTTCCATTTTTATTGTGTATACTGAAAAAACTTCATATACTTGCGTTCCAGATGGTGTGACAAATGATACATATCTGTTGTTTGAGTTATTATACCAATTAGCTTTCTGAGTATTTTTCAAAGTAGCAAACATACTTGTATCAACCCTATTATGTCCATAGATTATAGTGTTTTTATCAGTACCATCAAATTTATTTCTATAATCAGCAAAAATCCATCCAGCACTATTTCTAGAATTGTCAAAAGAATGATTTAAATAAAAACCATTATCAGAAGCTTGAGCTACTGGATAGCTAATTGAAGTATTTGGAACTGTAATCCACCCTACAGTATTCTTATTTACACTAAACAATTTATCAAAATCTAATTCATAAACTTGTATTTCAGCTGGCTTTTCTTGTTGTTGATTTTCTCCTACTTCTTCATTTACTGGCAACTGAATTGTAACAGTATCTTTAACACTGTTATCAGTTAATTCTGCTAACATATTAGAATTCTTTTTATTCTCTCTGTACCATTGAAATATGTAAATCAAGCAACCTATAATAACAATTATACATATAATTCTTATAACCACTAGAATTTTACTTGCAATTCCTTTGTCCTTAGCATGTTTTTCTTTCATAATCTCTCCATCCTAATTAAAAATAAATTTTAGAAATGACCGTCATCATCGACATCATCATAATCAGAAACCATATATTCTCTTGCACCAATTCTTTTTCTTTGTCTTTCTTCCTCTACATTTTTAGAAATTAATTCTTTTACTTGCATTGGATTTTTAACATCTTTAATATCAAATTCAGGTGTTGATTTATCAGCTGAACAACAATGAATTGTTCCTACATTAAATATTCTTTGAATTAATTTGCATTTAACACTTACATCCATAATTCTATATAAACGAACTTCTTCTTGATTAATTGATAATACACCTGTTTCAATTAATAGTTTTTCTTCTGTAAGTTTGTATTTTGTAAATGATAACGGCAAACCAAAAATTGGTCTTTTTCTATCTTCCCATATATATTTTTGAACTATTTTTCCCATTTTTTTCATATATCTCAACTCTCCTTATATATAATCTTAATATTATTATAATTTATATTTTTTATTTTAACAATAGTATATCTTTTTTTATTATGGAAAAAATAAATTTTGTAAAGAAAATTAAAGGAGGAATTTAGATGAAAAAAATCTTATTAAGTTTTTGCGCATTTTCTACTATGCTATTTCTCCTATCTGGATGCGGATATAAAAATAATTCAGAAAAAATTGGAGAATTTGATAATATAGATTTTGCTAGGACTAGTATAACCAAAGATTCAGCAGATAATACAAATGATGAACAATCTGATGATAATTCAGATAAAAAAATGGTTGAAACTGAACTTTCAAGTTTTTCAACCCCTTTAAAATCTGGAGTTCAGAATAGAATTACAAATATCAAACTAACATGTAATAAAATAAATGAGCGCATATTAAAAAATGGTGAAACCTTCTCTTTTAATCAAATTGTTGGTCCATGTACAGTACAAGAAGGTTACAAAAAGGCCGAAATATATGTTAACAGACGAATTGAATTTGCTTTAGGTGGAGGTAACTGTCAGGTTAGCACAACTTTATACAATGCAGCACTTGCTGTTAAGCGGAATTGATATTACTGAAAGACACGAACATAATGGTAGAAGCGTTGACTACATTGAAGATGGAAAAGATGCTACTGTTTCGTATAACACACTTGATTTGAAGTTTGTTAATAATACTGGTAAAGAAATTAAATTGTATACATGGTGTGATGATGCTAATGTATGTGCAAAAATAACTCAGGTAAATTATGAATAATTTACCTGAGTAAACAAAACCATTTTTTATAAATATACGAAGCTACATTTACAAAAGTTTCTTTTTTTACCTCTCTATCAGAAACAATACTTATAGTCTGTATTTCCTTTCCGTCTATACGAAATGTAATACTTCCAATTTTTTGCCCATTTTCAATTGGTGCAGATATATGTGAGTCAAGTTGCATATTTTGAATAACATTATTTTCTGTTCCTTTTTTTATTAGAACCCCGCAATTATCTTGTAATATTGCATTTATATTTTTCTCTACTCCTTTTTCTACAGTTAGATTTCCTACTATATCTCCTTTTGCGCCAAATTGTTTAAATTCATAATTTTTGAATCCGTAGTCTAAAACTTTTTTGGCTTCTTCAAATCTCTTTGCACTTGTAGGAGCTTTCATTATAACAGCTATCAGTGATAAATTGTCTCGTGTTGCACTAGCTGACAAATTGAATAGTGCAAGTGATGTTGATCCTGTTTTTAATCCTGTTGCTCCTTTATAGTTTCTTATTAGTTTATTTGTGTTAACAAGCTGAGATTTTCCATCTCTTAGCGAATCCATATATACAGTTGTATAATTAGTTATATCTGGATGTTTTGTTAATAATTCTCTTGACATTAATGCTATATCATAACTTGATGTTACATGCCCGTCTTCATCAATTCCATGGCAGTTTTTAAAACATGTATCTTTCATTCCAAGCTCTGCTGCTTTTTGATTCATTTTTTCTACAAAAGCTCCTTCTGAACCTGCTATATATTCGGCCATTGCTACTGTGCAATCATTTGCAGACACCACGCACATTGCTTTTAGCATTTCGTTTACTGATAGTTCTTCGCGAGTATCTAACCATATTTGTGAGCCTCCCATTGATGCTGCATTTTCACTGCAAGGAACTTGATCATCTAATTTGATTTGACCCGCTTCTAACGCTTCAAATATTAACAGTAAACTCATTAATTTTGTAACACTTGCTGGTCGAAGTTGCTCATGTGCATTTTTCTCATATAGCACTTGGCCACTGTTTTGTTCTATTAATATAGCTGATTCACATTCTAAATTAAGTTCGTCTTTCGAACTGTTTTCAGCATTTTCTCCTTCTGCTAAACTATTGGTTTCAACTGTATCATTCTTAATTACAGTCCATTCATAATTCTCTGCTAGTGACATAATAAAAATTGATGAAATCATATATAGAGATAGTGTTATGACTGTGATTTTTTTTATATATTTAAAAAGCATATATCATACCTCACTTTCGTTTTGTATAATATATGCTTTTATATGTAATTTATTCTTTTTTATGTTTTCATTGTTTTTTTAGGTTGTCTCAACAGTGTTGAGACAATTTACTTTTAATGATTTTTATACTTAATTATGTCCACACTGTTGACACAAATTACAAGCGTATTGAAATTTTTTAGGTCACAATTTGTGACCTTATATTTTTCTGCAACCATCAGTTGCAGAACTTTTTTTGATAGTCGTCCTATATTTCTCGCACCATTAGTGCGAGAAGTTTTATAAAACAATATTCTTTCTTAAACTTTCTATATAATCAACATCATCTATTCTATTAATTCCAAAACACTTCTTTCCTAAATCTTTCAACGACGCTCCACAATGATACAATTCCTTATTATCTATAACAATAAATCTATCATGAAATTTCTCTATTTTTGCAATTTTTAAAGTTGGATATTCTTTGTTAAATTTTTGAATATCTAACTTTAAAATATTGGAATTACTTGATGTTAAAATAATTACTTCCACATCATTTTTCTTTTTGGATAACATTTCTAATATGCTATCATCTATGTAATTGTCTATTATTAATATTTTACTTTCTGCTCTTTTTATAATGTTTACAATCAGATTATAACTATCCCATATTTGACCTTCAAAAAATATTTTTTGCTTTATTTTCTCTTCTATATCTAGTTGATTAAACACTTTGTCAAATTTTTTATCATACTCTAACAATTTATATTCTACAGTTGTTAATCTTTCAAATATATGTTCATTAGATTTTAAAAATTTTCTCATCTTAACAAATGCATTCATTATATTTATACTTACTTGGACTGCTGTTTGGTTTTTTAATAATCCTGAAAGCATTGCAATACCTTGTTCAGTGAAAACATAAGGAACATATCTTCTTCCACCATAACTATCCTTTTCTAAACTTGAGGTCGCAATTTGCGACCTCAAGTTATTTTCTTTCTCATTTGAACTGGTCGCAAATTGCGACCAGTTATTTTTCTTATTCATAACTTGTATTCTTATATCTTCTAATTCCTCTTTAGCTAGTTGAAAGCAAAAACTTTCCGGAAATCTTTCTTTATTTCTATTTACAGTTTCGTTAATTCTTTTTGTTTTGTAATGATACAAATTAGCTACATCACTGTCTAGCATTACTTGCTTTCCTCTAACAATATATATTAAATCTTTAATTTCTTCATCGCTTATTATCTGCAACTCATTCTCTTCCATATACTACCTCCGTTTTGTTATTATTCTCTTCTTTAAAGTTAAAATTTTGATTCTTAGAAATTTTACACGCAAAAAAAGCAAGCCCCTCCTTTCATATTTGAAATTTAGTTCTTGCTTCAATTATTATTTTTACTATATTATTCTATTATTTCATTTGAACTATAGTTTATATTATACCATATTTTAGCATTTAAAGAATGATAAAATTATAATTTTGCAAAAATATTTTTATTCCACAAATTTATTACTTTTCTTGATACCACTCAGCAAAATTTTCTAATGCAGAATAAGAACCATCAATTGATCTTCTATTCTCTCTTTCAGTCGCATCCATCTCAGCTAAAGTTTTTTCAAATCCTTCTGGTTTAAATATATACCACAAATCAGACCATTTTTCATCTCTATCAATACCTTTAATTTCTTTTGATAAATTTCCGTGGATGTTTACCATAAAAGTAGTAAATTTCTTTTCCGTCATAATATGCTAAACATTCATTAAATGCACATTTTCTGTTTTCTTTATCTTCCATTAGTTTTAATAAACCTTCTATACCTAAAGTTTCTAAAGAAAAGTTTACAAATGCTCTTGGAAAACCATTTAATTCATCAATTCTAAAATCTGTATCCATAGCCATACATGGCTTTTTTACAATTTCATATGCCTGTTTAACTTTTGCAGTTGCAATCACTTTAATATCATCACTTCTTGGTTCATCTAATTCATAATTAAATGTGCTTATTTTTAAGTTTTTAAAATGCTTTTCAGCTGACTTTGCTTTTCCTTTATTATGTGTTACAAATATTATTTCATTTTCCATTTTGACTTCCCCCTAATATCATAATAATATTAAACTTAATTGTCTGTCTTGTTTTCTTCTAAAAGTTCCTTTTCTTCACTTTTATTTCCGCCAGATTTAATATAAGCAAAAATAGTAACTCCACAACTTACCAACACCAAGAAATAAAAGCTAATTATTCTATTTAATAAAACAGCACTGCTCATCATCGCAGCAGGATATACACCTTTGAATATTTCTATAAATGCTCCCTCAGTAACTCCAACCGCTCCTGGTGAAGGAATTCCTGAAACAGTGGCAAATAAAACAGATTGCATTGTAATAATTTCGAAAACATTGTGCTCATTAAATCCTAGAGCTTTATAAGTCCAGTATGTTACGCTGTAATAAATGGTAAACTGAATTAAAGTTGTAAATAAAGTTCTGCCAATAAGCCATTTATTATTTTTTACATAGTTTGCATTTGCTTGATATTTTAATAATTCATTTTGTATTTTTTCTTTTTTCGCTTCAATATTTCTTATTCTAAAAAATTTCATAACTTTGATTGCAAAGTTTATAATTCCATTTGTAGCTCTTTTTGACATTATTCCAACTAACAGTAATATAAGTGCACTTAAATTTAATAAGATTCCAATTATGAAAAATGTAATTAAAACACTGTTCATATATTTATAATTAAACATTAGACTAACTAAAGCAAATGTTATTGTTACTATCTGCATACTACTTAAATTTATAAGCAATGTTAAAGTTGAATTAGAAACTGAAATTTTATCTTTATGCATATAGTAAATTTGCATTGGTTGTCCTCCGCTTGCAGCTGGAGTTATTGCGCTAAAGAAATATCCTATAAAGGCATATTTCAAATTACGCCAAAATGTTGATTTTTCATTTAAACTTCGTAATGTTCTTCCAATATTAATCGCTTCACATACTACATATAATAAAATGCACCCTAGCCCTATGAAAACGTACTGAAGCTTAACAGACTTAAGTATTTCCCACATTTGAAAATAGTCTTGATCTTTAAGCAATATATATAATGTTACTCCTATTAATAATATAAAAAAAGCTAAATTTCTAAATAGTTTTTTTCCGTCTTTCATTTTATCTCTTCTTTCTTATTCTAAAGTTCTTTGGTTATTATTTTTACCTGATTTAATGTTTTCCCTTGCAATAGAAAGTAAAGATTTTAAGGTTTTATTAATTATACTTTTACTTTCTTCATCTAAATTTTTATATGTTTCTAAAATTATTTTTGAATTACTAAACCAGTTTTCTTTAATTTGTGAAAGTGTTTCAGCTTTTGTTGAAGATAAAATTTCAAACATTGCAACCCAGAATTTTTCTCTTTGTTCTTCATCAACTTCTTTAAGCCAATTTTTTAAGGTTTTATCTATAAACTCACTCTCATTTGTTACTTCCTGCATACTGACAAATTCTTTTCCAATCAACTGCCAGCTATATAAATCATGTTGATAAATTCCTACTTGTGTACTTCTAACAATAGTACATTTTTCTTCATGATTTAGTAATCTTCCTATTATAGAAGATTGTGGGATATATGTATGTATTTTGGGTAAAATGCTTTGATAATTTGGTGTATTTATTATTTCTTCGAAAAATCCAGGTCCGTCATTATTATATACTTCAATTATTCTATCTTTAATTAAATCGTCGCAAAATGCAGCTGCATAAACTGCTAGGTTCCCGCCTTTTGAATGTCCTCCAACTCTTAGTGAACCATTTATTTCATTTGCAACATTATTCAAATAATTTTTTGCATCTTTTTGCGCTGGAACAGATTTCATGAAACTCATGTTAAAATCTTCTTTCCATCCAACTAGTGTATTATCTGTTCCTCTGAACGCAATATATGCTGTTCCATCTGGCAATACAATTGTAATAGCTGAAAACTGTTTTTCTTCTTGTAAATCACGTTTATTTATATAGTTTTTCAAAAACAATTTTCCAAATCTATTACTTTTTGCAACAGCAGGAAACAAGTCTAAATCTTCCTTTTGTAAGATTCTTACCTTTTCTTGATTTAATTTTTTAAATCTTTTGTATGCTTCATTAATTGTAATTGTTTCTCCTGACTCAATTATTCCATCAAAATAGAAATATGAAACCCTTGATAGTATAAGATTATCTATTTCATTAAATGGATCATTTTTAAATGATAAATCTCCTCTCCAGTCAATATAATCTAAGATATTTGACATCGTTTACCTCCTAAGTGAATTGTTTTATTAATAATTTTATAATGCATTATTAATACTTTCTAAAACTTCACTTTTAGCTCTTAATCCAACTAGAGTGTCAACTACTTTTCCATCTTTTATAATTACTAAAGTTGGTATGCTCATTACATTGTATTGAATTGCAATATCTTGTGCTTCATCAACATTTAATTTGCAAACTTTGACATTTTCACTTACTTCATTTGCTATTTCATCAATAACAGGTGACATCATTTTACATGGTCCACACCAATCTGCATAAAAATCTATAAGAACCACTTTATTTGATTCTAAAACCTCTGTTTTGAAATTTTCATTGTTTAATTTAATAACTTCCATTTTTCATCTTCCTTTCATTGTTTGGAACAATTTGGTACACGTCCCCAAATTGTCCTAAATTATTTTAAGTATTCAACAACCGCTAATCCAGCTTTAGTGCCTTCATACACAGCCTTTGAAACTTGTAGTAATCCTCCTGTGCAGTCTCCACAAGCATAAATTCCTTTTATATTTGTTTGCATATTTTCGTCTACAACTATTTTATCGTTTTTAGTTACTAATCCTAGTTTTTTTGCGAACTCTGCTGCTCCTGCTGTTCCTTGCGCTATAAATACACCATCAGTTTTAATTGTAGAGTCATCTTCAAATCTAACTTCTTCAACTCTATTTTCTCCTGAAATATTTTTTATATTCTTTGTTATTACATCAACATTATCTGCTCTAAATTCAGGAGCTTTTTCTCCATTTGTTAATATTGTTATTTTATTAGCTACATTTATTAAATCATTTGTTTCAGATATAGCATAATTTCCGCTTCCAATTACTGCAACATCTTTATTTCTGTAGAAAAAACCGTCGCATATTGCACAGTAGCTTATACCTTTTCCCTCTAATTCTTTTATGCCGTCAATATTTAAAGTATTCTTCTTTGCACCAAATGCTAGAATAATTGCTTTTGATTCATATGATTTTTTATCTGTTGTAACTTTAAATAAACTATCATTTTTTTCTTCAGAATTTGGACGACTATATCTTTCAACTTCTATTTTAAGAATTTCCTCTTTTGAAGTATCTACGCCAATATTTTGTGCTTGTTTTACTCCTGCATTGTATAAATCTTCTCCAGTAATACCATTTTCAAAACCATAGTAGTTGTCAATCTTATGAGCATATTTTAATCCTGATTCTTCATTATATATCATTAAAACATTTTTGTTAGCTCTTTTACAATATAAACTGGCTGAAACACCTGCTGGTCCACCACCTAGTATAATTACATCATACATTGGATTTCCTCCCTTCTTATGATTGTATATTTCTTTTATTAATTTCTTCAATTCTTAATATATTATACATTATTATATTTAAAATTCAAGTGTTTTATTGTTTATAAAACACCTTTGAAATTTATATTATTCCTTTTATAGATATTGTTAAAAAATCTGCTCTTACAGGTTGCTAAAAGCTGTAATATACTATATAATTGAGTGTGTTAGACTACTTTAAAGGAGGCTTAGTATATGGCTTTTGATGGAATAACTACAAAATCCATAGTTTCAGAATTAAATAAATTTATTTTAGGTGGTAAGATTAATAAAGTTTTTGAACCTAATAAAAATGAAATTATATTAGGAATATATAATAATGGCAAAAACTACGCTTTAAACTGTTCAATAAGTGTAGATAATTATAGAATCAATTTAACAACAAAATCAAAACCTAATCCATATAATGCTCCAAATTTCTGTATGTTATTGAGGAAGCATTTAATAGGTGGAAAAATTAAAAACATTTCTATGCATGGACTAGAAAGAATAGTTATTATAGATCTTGAATGTTACAATGAATTAAATGATTTAACTGTTAAGAAATTGATCATTGAGCTAATGGGAAAACATAGCAATATTATACTTTTAAATGATAATGGTGTTATTATAGATAGTCTAAGACATTTAGATTCTTCTAGTAATTCAACAAGAGATATATTACCTGCTCACCTATATGAATTCCCTGAAGTTAGCAAATTAGATTTTCTAAAAATAAGAAATTTTGATGAATTCTATGCTCATTCATGTAATTTAGAAACTCTTGACTCAGGAATTTCAAGTACTTTCAATGGAATTAGTAAACTGCTTATTCAAAGTATTTTAGAAGAAACGCAAACAGAAAATATCGTCAATAAAGAGAATTTAGAAAAGGTTTATAATTATCTAGTTGATTGTATTGCAAAACCTGTTTATTTTAGGGATTATAATAAAGACTTTACATTAACTTTACAACAAAATACTCAAGATACTTCTGTACCTTATTTAAATTATTTTATTGATGATTTTTATATTTCAAAAGAAAACAATTTAGAATTTAAAAATTATAGAAATACTGTTTTAAAATTAGTTGAAGGAACTCTTAAGAAAATTACTAAAAAGTTAAAAAATATTAATGCAAAACTAAAAGAATGTGAAGACAAAGATAAATTCCAGCTTTATGGCGAATTAATAACTGCGAATATGTATAAATATAAAGAATTTGATAACGATTATATTGAAGTTGAAAACTATTATGATTCAAATAATTTAGTTAAAATACCTGTTGACAAACATATTTCACCTTCTAAAAATGCAAAAAATTATTATAAAAAATATAATAAACTAAAAAATGCATTAGAAATAGTTAATAAGCAAAAGGCTGAAACTATTGAGGAATTGGATTATATTGAAACTATTATCTTTTCACTTGAAAATGCTAAAGATGTTATTGATGTTGAAGAAATTTATAGTGAAATAAAGGAAAATGAATTATTCTTCAGCAAGAAATTTAAGCTTTCACAAAATATTAAAACTTCTAAAATGAAAAATAAGAATAAAAAAGTTGATAAAGAATATATACCTATTGAGTATAAAATTGAAGATTATACATTCTTAGTTGGTAAAAATAATAAGCAAAATGATTATTTGTCTACAAAAGTTATGCGTTCACATGATTTGTGGTTTCATACCAAAGATATTCATGGAAGCCATGGTGTTTTAATAACTAAAAACACTGAGCCTTCTATAGACGTAATTATTAGATGTGCACAAATTGTAGCTTATTATAGCAAAGCAAGATTATCTTCAAATGTCCCTGTTGATTATACTTTAGGAAAATATGTAAAAAAACCTTCTAGCAGTAAACCAGGTTTCGTAATATATACTAATAATTCTACAATAAATGTAAATCCGCACAGCTAGGGACGCGTCCCGGCTGTGCATTTTGCACAACTGGGGACAGGTTAGCCAAAAATTAACCTGTCCCTAATTGTGCGTTTATTCTTCAGGTGGATTTAAAATCTTCTGAATTTCTTCATTATCAAGAATTTCTGGATTTAAACATCCTTTCACATAATCCATTGTTTTTTTGTTTTGTTTCAAAGCTGCACATGCAATTTCAATATTAGACCTAGCTTCAATACTAGCATATTTTATAATTATGCCTTTGTTTTTTACCGCTTCTAACACAACTTCATTGTCATTGCGCAATTCTTTAGATGCATAATACAATGCTTGTCCATCATTTTTAACTGCTTTTAAAACTAAATCTCTATCTCCTCTTAATTTATCACTTGCATAGCACATAACCCATCCAACAGTTTCAACTGAAGCCATTAATACATCTTTATCATCTTTTAATCTTTTACTTGCAAATTCTAAAGCTCCTGGATTTTGTTTTACTGCCTTTAAAACAAGTTCCTTATCATCTTGTATTTCAGGACATGCCCATTCTAAATATAATCCTGATTCTTCTAATGCTTTATCAAACAATTCTTTGTTTTGTGAGTCTTTTTTTAGTTCTTCTACATCCACTTTAACGTGCGCCTCCTACTTTTTCTTCTTTTTTCTTGTATACTCCCTCTGTTCAACATTTGGGAAAGCACTTATTAATCTCTTATTTAATTTAGATTGTTTAACAAATTTTTCTTTTAATTCTTTATTAAATAAATTTAATTGATTGTCTTTTATACTTGCAATTTTATCAGATAAATCTTTTCCGATTTCTTTCATCTTATCATCTATTTCTAGAATACGAGCTTTAAAAGTACCAATAAGAGTAAGTTTAGTATCTTTAATTTGACGTGTATATTTTTTTCTAGTATATTTCATTACCGGAGCTAATGTAAAGTTCTTAATATTAATTTTATTCATTAGATTTGCTTTTTCGTTCTTTAATTTTTCAATAGCAGCTTCAGCAGTTTCCTTTACCTTTTTAGTAATTTCTTCTGTATTATCTTTTTCTTTTTTAGTCATATTTTTAAATTTTAAAATAATATTAAATGATATAAAAGTATCTATTATATATATTATAAATAAAGAAATTGATAATATATGTAAAACATTAGTAGGGATCTTGTGTAAGTTATTTATCCACCACGGATTAGCAAAACAAATAATCAAAACACTAATTATTCCAAATGGTATTAATGTTTCCAAGCAAACTCTTCCATTAATATTAAATTTCCTTCTTGTGTAATCCCACCATCTTGCTTTAAAAATCTTTTCCATGAAATAGCTTGTTAAGTATTCTAGTGTACCGCAAATTAATGTCGATAATAAAAATAACAGTATTATATTATTTGATATTTTGCTTAACAATAATGACACACTTAAAACTCCAAAGCCATAAATTGGGCAATATGGTCCAATCAAAAAGCCTCTATTTACAAATTTGTGTTTTTCAATCAAACCAAGTGTACATTCCATAATCCACCCTTCAACAGAATAGATCATAAATAGCATAAAATAAATTTCAATATTATATATCATTCACTTATCCCTACCTTATATTCAATATTTTCCATAAAAGGAAACATCTCTTTTACTCTTTTATGTGTAATTATTGCATGTCTCGGTTGGGGATTTTTTTCATCTGCTTCTAATAGTTTTTGTGTATAACAATTTTCTGATGTTTTAAATAACAAGTATCTGTTCCTTACATATGTAAAATACATTTGATACCCATCATCTAAATTTTTATCAAATTCTTTAAAGGTGTATTTACCATCCATTTGAGTTTTCCTTTCTTTATTGTCCAATTTAGGACATAAATATGTTGTTTTGACATTGACCTGTCCCTGGCTGTGCAAAATGCACCGCCGGGACGCGTCCCCAATTGTGCACGTCCCCAATTGTGCATTTAGCTAATCATTTCTTTAAACTCAGCTTCATTAATTACTGTAACTCCCAAACTTTGGGCTTTTGTTAATTTGCTTCCAGCGTCTTCTCCTGCTAAAACGTATGTTGTTTTTTTAGATACAGAGCCTGATGTTTTTCCTCCAAATCTTTCGATTATATCTGAGGCTTCATCTCTTGTGAATTCTTCAAGTGCTCCGGTTAGAACAAATGTCATGCCTTCAAATCTGGTGTCTGTGCTTTCTTCTTCTAAGCTTTGCATATTAACTCCAGATTGTTTCAATTTGTTTATCAAATCTATTGTTTGATCTTGTTTGAAAAATTCGTAAATACTTGCTGCGGTTTTTTCTCCAACATCATTTTGCATACTTAATTCTTCAAGACTTGCGTTCATTAGGTCATCTATGTTTCTATATTTTTTTGCTAATGATTTTGCTAGTTTTGAACCAACATGTCTTATTCCTAAAGCTGTAATTAATTTAGATAAATCATTATTTTTACTTTCATTTATACTATCAATTAAATTTTGAGCAAATTTTTTTCCATTTTTCTTTAATGATGCTATATCTTCTAATTTTAAAGTATAAATATCTGCTATTCCTTTTATTAATTCATTATCAATTAACTGTTCAATAATACTATAACCTAGTCCATCTATATCCATTCCAACTTTTGAAGAAAAATGAACAATGCTTCTTAATGCTTTTGCACTACATTCAATTCCTGTACATCTAGTAACTGATTCTCCATCTTCTCTTACTGCTGGTGCACCACATACTGGACATACTTTTGGCATTGAGAATTCTTTTTCGTTTCCTGTTCTTTTTTCTTTAACTACTGAAACTACTTCTGGAATTACATCTCCAGCTTTTTGAATTATAACTGTATCTCCAACTCTTAAATCTTTTTCTTTAATAAAATCCTCATTATGAAGTGTTGTTTTTGAAATTGTAGAACCTGCAACTCTAACTGGCTCTAATATTGCCATTGGAGTAATTGCACCTGTTCTTCCAACTTGGCAAATAATATCCTTCAAAATTGTTTCTTTTTGCTCTGGTGGATATTTGTATGCAATAGCCCATCTTGGTGTTTTGGCTGTAACACCTAGCTTTTCTCTTAAATCTAATTCATCCACTTTTATAACAGCACCGTCTATTCCAAATGTAAGTTTATCTCTATTTTCACCGATACTATGAATTGCTTCAATTGCGCCTTCAATGCTTGTACAATAGTTATGTACTGGAACCACATTGAATCCAAGTTTTTTTAAATAATTCAATTGCTCATTATGAGAATTAAATGTATTTCCTTCTAATTTTTGAACATTAAAAATGAAAATATTTAAAGGTCTTGATGCTGTAATCTTTGAATCTAATTGACGAAGTGAACCAGCAGCAGCATTTCTTGCGTTTGCAAATAGCTTTTCACCCATTATTTCTCTTTCTTCGTTCATTTTTTCAAATTCTTCAGAGCCAATAAAAACTTCTCCTCTAACTATTATATTAACTTTTTCTTTTAGTTTTCTAGGAATTGCTTTTATTGTTTTTACGTTTTCAGTAATGTCTTCTCCTATAAGACCATTTCCTCTTGTTGCGCCTCTAACAAGCTCTCCATCTACATATTCAAGTGCAACAGATAATCCATCTATTTTCGTTTCAACAACATAATTTACTGTTTGTCCATTTAATTGTTTTTTTACTCTTTTATCAAATTCTTCTAATTCTTCTATAGAAAAAACATCTTGTAAACTTTGAAGTGGAACAACATGTGTAACTTCTTTAAAACCTTCTTTAACATGTCCTCCTACTTTTTGAGTATTTGAATCAGTCGTAATTAAATCTGGAAATTGTTTTTCCAGATTTTTTAATTCATTATTTAGCATATCATACTCAAAATCAGATATTTCAGGATCGTCATCATCATAATACCTTTTATTATGATACTCAATCTCTTTACGTAATTGTTCAATTCGTACTTTTGCTTTTTCCTTATCCATTGTATTTCTCCTTTATTTTTCTAGTAATAAATCTTTACCATTTTTAACATAATCCCATCCAGAGAATATTGTTGCTACAACAGAAATGCTCATTATAACTGTTGATGCAATATTAATAATTAAAGGTAATCCTGTTAAACCACCTTTGATAAATGCTCCAAATGCATTCATATCAACTAGGGCTATTATTAACGCAATCATTTGAGTTACAGTTTTTAATTTTCCCCAAACTGATGCAGCTATTACATTTCCTGAGTTTCCAACTGCAACTAATCTATAACCTGATACTATAAATTCTCTAAATAAAACAATTATTGGAATCCAAGCTGGAAGTCTGTTAGCTTCAACCAACATTATCATTGCCGCTAAAACTAGAATTTTATCAGCAATTGGATCTAGAAATTTTCCAAATGTAGTTATTTGATTTCTAGAACGAGCAATGTGCCCGTCTAATTTATCAGTTATAGAAGCAATAATAAATATTGCTTCTACTATTATCCATGTTAATGGAACTATTAAATTTATATTTAGTTTATCCAATCCTAAAAAAGGTATTATAACCATTATTGGTACTAATATTATTCTAAAAACAGTTAATTTATTTGGTAAATTCATATGTGTTCCTCCCTTATATGCTTTCAACGTTTGTCTCGTTTACTTTTGTTTGCATATCATTTACATCAGTATCTCTATTTTGTGTTTGTTCTTGTTCTTTATCTCTATCTTGACTTGTTGACTTCTTAGAATGTTCTTCTCCATAAACCTTTTCTAATTGGTCAATTAATTTTTGTAATCTTTCCATATCTTTACCAACCATTTCCCAATCTCCATTTGATGTTGATTGTTCAAGGTTTTTATTAGCTTTGATAATTAATTCTATTAATCCTTCTACATCATCTGTATTTTGAATTTCTATTCCTATTGCATTTTGAGAAACTAAGTTTGACAAGGCTTGTTTTAAATTATCTCCAATTGCAACTTTATTTCCAGATGCAACCACTATTTTCTTAAGAGTTGGTAATGAAGATTCTTCATTAATATATTGTTGATAAATTGCCTCAACATATAGCAATTTATTATCAACTGGAACAACTACAATATTCTTTGTAAGTTTTGTTCCTGAAACATTTAAGCTTGCAATTTGTTTATATATTTCTTCATTTTGCTCTATTTGTGTATCTAATTGTAGTAGGCCTAGAACATTGCTGTCGTCAGGGAAGCTATATAATTTCAATTTAGGAGTTCCATTTTCATAACTTCCAACTAAATATGAAGTAATGTTTTGCTTTCCGCTTATTGTATATGGAAGTACTAGTCCAAGTGTATTTTCATTGTTATCTGCTGTTTTTACCATTGTATAATAACTTTGAATTGGTGACACAGTAGATTGAGCTGAACCAGTTAAACTGTATGTTGATACATCCCAAACATCATCTGCTCTATACAATACATCTGGTTCAACATTGTGATATCTTTTTAATACATTTGCTTGAATATTGTATAAATATTCTGGATATACAAAATGGTTGCTTATTTCTTCAGGTATTTTTGCATCCAAATCTTGGAATAGATCCTTATATGCTTTTCTGTATGCCATTACAATTGGATCTGTTCTATCTGTTATATAGAATTTAATTGTTCCATCATAAGCATCAACTAATACTTTTACAGAATTACGTATATAATTCATTTCTTTTCCATTTATTGATGTCTTTTGAGAATATGGATAATAATTAGATGTAGTATATGCGTCTATTACCCAAACTAATTTTCCTTCATCTGTTATAACTAGATAAGGATTATCATCATAAATCAAGTAAGGCATTATTTTTTTTGCTCTTTTAATTACATTTCTATTTATCAAAATTTTACTATTTGATTGTACATCTGATGAGAATGCAAGTTTGGCATCTCCTTGTGATAAGGCTAAAATAATTCTATCAACAAATTTTAGCTTTAATCCAGCTTTTCCATCATATTTATTTGTTTCACTTTTTCCATCTGATACCGGATAATCAAATTCCTTTTTAGAGCTACTATTTGTTACAATAGTTTCATTTGTTTGCAAACCAAAATAAATTCTTGGTTCGCTTATTGGTAAGTCAGTTTCTGTAAAGCTTTTTTGATAGTTTTCTACATTACCAGCCATATTAGTTGAAGAAGCATGTGTTGCAATTACACCAAAACCATGTGTATATTCATAAGTTGAATTAACATATGAATTTCCTTTATTTACAATCTCTCTTGGAGAAATATATACAAGTGTATCTTCTCCATTTATTGAATATTTACCTATTTGGCTCGAATTATATGTGTAATATCCCTTATTAGTTAAAGTCCCATTCAAGCTTTGAAGTACTAAATCTTTGTTTATTATTGAAACGTTACTTAAAAGTTCTGCGTTCTTTTCTACATCTTCATTTTCTAACGCTCCTGCATTTTGAACTGAAAAATCATCAGTTTCAATGTTGTAAGCTCTTCTTGTACTCTCTATATTGTAATTAATGTAATTTTTTTGTTTATCAAATTCATTAGAATTTACAAACATTGCATTATAACCAATTAATGTAAAAACTAATAAACATAAATAAACTGGAACAGTTAAAATTGAAGCTATAACTTTTTTAGTCTTTCCTTTGTTATATGCTGAAATAGCTAAAAATACAGATACAACGATTAGAATTGATAAAATTCTATATCCCCATAACTTTATGCTTACATCAGCCAGTCCAGCTCCATAAAGTGAATATGATGTTTTATCACCTATTGTTAAAAATTTACTTGAGCTAAGGTCTTGAGTTTTAAAAAAAGCTAATATTGCAATTAAGATAGATAAAACTTTTACATTATTTAAAAGTTGCTTTACAATTTTACTATTTTTTAATGTTTCGCTTCTAACACCATCAAATTGGGTATTTAACGCAATAATGTAGTAGATTCCTGCATATGCAGTTATTGCTACCATTGTTATAATTCCAAACCAAATAATATACTCTAAAAATGGTTTTTGGAATAAATAATACCCTATATCATGGTGAAAAATTCTATCTTCAATTTCAAATGAGGTACTATTTATAAATAAAATTAATTTATTCATTGTCATATTTGATGTAATTAAACTAACTAAAGTTGCAATAATAAGCGAAATTGATTTGTTTGGTAATTTAGGCATTGTTTTTTTCTCATCATCAAAAAACTCTTTTAATCCTGACGAAATTCTTTTATTTGTAATATACAGAGCAGCAAAAATAAACAAGAATGTTACAACTAATGAAATCGTTTTATATTGAAAATTCTTCCAGAAAACTGAAACATATTGTTCTCCCATTTCTAATTTTTCAAGATATGCTCCTCTAAACATTACAACTAGAGTTATTGCAATTACTATTAAAAATAATATTACTATAAAAATTCTTTTTTTACTTTTTTTCATTTTATTTTCACTAACCTTTCATTAGAACCTTTTGGGACATTTTAGTACGCGTCCCCAAATTGTCCGCTTTAAATTAATGCATTAACAAAGTCAGTACTATTAAATTTCTCCATATCATCAATTTGTTCGCCAACGCCAATAAATTTGACTGGCATTTCATTTTCTGAAACAATTCCAATTACTGCTCCACCTTTTGCTGTACCATCTAGTTTTGTCAAAATCAAACCGTTAATATCAACTGTTTCTTTAAAAGCTTTAACTTGCATGATTGCATTTTGCCCTGTTGTAGCATCTAACACCATTAAAACTTCTTTTGAACAATCTGGTAATTCTCTATCAACTATTTTCTTGATTTTAATTAACTCGTCCATTAAATACTTTTTATTGTGTAATCTTCCAGCTGTGTCACAAATTAAAACATCTGCATTTCTTTCTTTTGTAATTTTTATTGCATCAAACACAACTGATGCTGGATCTGAGCCCTCATGTCTTTTTACAATTTCGCAATCAGCTCTTTTTGCCCAAATTTCAAGTTGTTCAACAGCTGCTGCTCTGAATGTGTCTGCTGCTGCAATTACAACTTTTTTACCATCCTTTTTCAATCTATTTGCAATTTTTCCTATTGATGTTGTTTTTCCTACTCCATTTACACCAACAACAAGAATTACTGATGGCGTTGTTTCTAAATGAAGTGAAGAATCTACAGAATCAAAAATTTCTTTGATAATTTGTCTTAATGCTTCTTTGACTTGATCTGCATCTTCAATTTTTTCTTTTTTTACTTTATTTCTTAATTCTGCAATAATTCTTTCAGATGTTTCCATTCCAACATCTGACATTATTAATGCTTCTTCTAATTCTTCTAATAAATCTTCATCAACTTTCCTAAAAGTACTGAATACATTATTTATTTTTTCATTAAATGATGTTTTTGTTTTACTAAGTCCATTTTTTAACTTGTCAAAAAATCCCATATTATGTCCTCCATTTTTGTTGTTTTTATATATCAAAATTATACTATAATATGTTTTTTTATGCAAGGTATTGACTTTTAAATCATTGAAAAATATAATTAAGTTGTTATGCTACTATAGCTCAGTTGGTAGAGCAACGGATTCGTAACCCGTAGGTCGGCAGTCCGATTCTGCCTAGTAGCTCCAAACAAATAAAAAGTCACACTTTTTTGTGTGACTTTTTATTATATATTTTAAAAATGTTTTCCTTTTCTTTTTGTTTTATTTTCAGGGTCTAAATCTCCAAATACTTGAGTTTTTCCTATATCATCATTGTCTCTAAATACATCATATTCTGTTGGTGTAGAATTTAATATTTGTGATTTAACATTACTGTTTTCAACTATATCATCATATTGTTGTTCAGGTTCAGTATTTGCTTCGTCAATTGCATTTTTTAATGAATAATCATAATCATCTGAAAGTTCATCATCATTTTCAAAATCATCATCGTCCTCTGAATTTGACGTTTTCTTTAATAAAATAATGATAACAATTATTAATATTATTAAAACCCCTATGATACTTCCTAGAATAATATAAAGTTTGTTGTCTTTAACATTTTTTATTGCCTCAATAGGATTTTGAGAAGCTTTTTTTACTGTAATTTGATATACACCTGTTCTAGTTCCTTCTTTATCTTCAAGCATTACAGTAATAATTTTTTCATTTTTGTCTGTATCTTGTGATTCAGAAACAGTAACTTCAACATCTGAATCTTCTGCTGTTGCAACAACAGCATCTGCTTTTATTGATGATGGATCATCGGTTTCAATTACATAGTTTGTAATTTCTGGACTAAAGCTTGGCTGTAAGTTTGCATTACTTACACGTAAATCTTTTAATTTTAGCATCTCTGTTGCTGTATTTTCATCAGATGTTTTAGCAACAGCTATTGTATATATTCTTGTTGTTCCATCTTCAGCTGTAACAGTAATTTTAATAATGTTGTTTCCTACTTTTAAATTATCATTTCCCTCTATTACAAATTTTGATTTTTCATCCTGTAATACAGGTGTTATTGTTAATTTATCTACATCACCTTTTACATCAACACTATATTTTGTTGTTTCTGGTGTGAAATCAGGTGATAATTTATAATTTTCTACTACTAAATCCTTTAGTGCTTTGTTTGTTGATTTATCGGTTGTTTCTTCTTTTTTCTCTTCCTCTTTTTGTTGTTCTTCAGCTGGTTTTGTAGAAGTTAATAAGAAGTTTGCAACGTATTTTGTCCCACCATAGTTTACTCTGTACCATGTGTAGCCATTAACTTTTTGTTTTGATGTTCCCGTAACAGTAACTGCTGTTCCTTTTTTTACCCAGGTTGCAGCAGAACTTGTTGACCAACTTGAACGTAAATTACAATCACTTGTTGTGTACATTGTTGTATTTGTATTTGTAAATGTTGGTTCTGTTTGTTGTTGAGTTTGTTGTGGCTGTTGTTGAGTTGGTTGTTGCACTGGTTGAGTTTTCTCAGCAACAGTAATTGTAACAGTTTTATTGATAGGAACTTCTGTCTTATTGGCATCAACTACGCTTCCTGATATAGTAACTGTTTTAGTTCCAGCACTTGATGTATCTAATGTATATGTTGCAGATTTTGTTTCATTTTCTAGGTTTGTATTAACTATATCTATACGTCCAGAAACTCCTGGACCTGAAATAGATAATTCACTTAAACACCCCGTTGCACTTGCGGTAATTGTAACTTTATCTCCTACATTTACATTTTGACTACTTGCTGAAATCGATGCACTTGCAGCATTTGATTCAATACAACTTATACCTACCCCTATAATTACTGCTATAAATAATAAAATTATTTTTTTATAAATTTTTTTCATAAAAACCTTAAATGTTATTAAATAACATTTTTCTCCTTTCGTATTTATTTATTCTTAATAAATGATAATATATCATATACATCTAATAAGCTAACTTTTCCATCATTGTTGAAATCTAATGCTTTGTCGTATGCCTTTTTCTGTTTTATAGATGATAAAACATCATATGCATCTAATAAACTTATCTTTCCATCACCATTTATGTCAAGAGGTTTATTTCCCTGTGAATTTGATGTTGCATTATTCTCTGCTGGCTTATTATCTTCATATCTTAAATAAGTATTAGCGATGTATCCTTCCAAACCATCAGCAGTTACAATCTTATCCCATGTATATCCATTAGCTGTTCCTGCTGCTTTTTGCAATACTGTAACTTTATTATTTTTTCTAACTGATGTTACTACAGAGTGTCCTGTACCTATGCCACTTCTTATATTAACTTTTCCATCATCGTTACAATTTACATATGCAATTTGATAAGTTGTTTGTGCAACTTCTGTTAAATAATCACTTACTAAATATCCTTGTGTACCGTTTGATAATTTTATTCTTGACCAATTGTACCCATCTAATCCATTATATTTTCCCGTTTCTATAATAGTAACAGATTGCCCAGATGTAATTGTTGTCATTACTCTTGTTCCTACTGTACCTGGTCCATTTCTTAAATTAACGTTTACATTTGCTATAGCTGAAAGATTTACATTTGTTACATCTTCAATTTGTGTAATGAAGTTTCTAGCGATATATCCTTTTCGACCATCAGGTAACACTACTTTATCCCAGTAATATCCGCCTTCTTGGCTTCCTGCAGTTTCAATTCTTAGCAATACATCGCCTGTATTTACTTTTGTAATTTCTGAAGATGATGTACTTTTTTCACTTCTAATTGCAACTCCATTTCCAGTAACCTTAACATTTTGCGTTACCGTTGAAAGACCTGCTGGTGATGGTGATGCTTCAGTTGGCATATTTTTGAAAACAGGAATAACAAAATTTATATTACTGTTTAATAATCCCATAGCTTCATAAGATGTTCTTACAGTATTTCCTTCTGATAATGCAGCAGATACATTTTGCATGTATTGGTGATAATATAAACTTCCGTCAGAATTATCAACATCAAATTTTTGTAAATATAATGTAGATTGTCCTCTTGAGATATATGCAGATGCTATAAATTTAGCACCTCCAATAATAGATTTTTCTGGATTATCCCATTCTTGAGTTTTAGCATATTTTAAGGCATTACCTATTATGTCTCCTCCAGTAGCTTGTATATTAAGGAAATTGTAATATCCTTTATATGTAGCATTGTCTCCTCTTCCTGTTGAACTGGCTGTGCTATTAACTCCTTGCTCTTGTTTTATTCTTGCAGCTAAATGATAAGGGCTGATTCCAGCTTCTTTTGCTGCTTCCATTATTACTTGTGCATATGATTTATTAAGTGTTCCTGTTGTCCCATCAGTTTTTATGTAAGTAATTGTATTTCCTTTTGCCCATGGAACTGTACTTATAATTTTATTTACTCCATCAATATTTTGAATATCCCCATTGTATGCTAAATTTTCAAATTGAAAAATATTGCTTTCATTTAACCAATTACGTGGATCCATATAATATGCTACAGCTGATTCTGAAGCACATTTCCATCTTCCTGAATCATAAAGTCTGTCTCCGCAGGTTGAACATACCCAGTTTCCATTATTTGTATAGTAAATTAAGTTTCTTCCATGTGATGCTACTGTTTCATTTTTTATAACTTCATTCCAATCAAGTCCTGTATCTAGTATTGTAAAATTCCAATTTGGATGTTTTGATTGTAAATTTTTAATTAGGTTCTCATAACCTGGATAATTATTTAAACTTCCTTGAGAATATGGATATTTGGTTTGTGCAGCGAATAATTTACTTGGTAATATTATTCCCAAGCACATATATATAATTACATTTAAAGCAATAATTTTTTTAATAATTTTTCTTGTGTACATTTTTGGTAAAAAGTCACGATTTGCCACTTTTTTCCCGCCTCCTCTTTTGCTACATTTTATACAGATTAAGTATATCATTGTTGAAAAAAGTAGTCAATGTTATTAGAATAATTTACGAAAATGTAATATTTGTGTAATATTTACGTAAAAAATGTCTAAAAATGTTGCTCTTGTAAAATAATCAAGTGCGAAGCAATTTGCTCCGCACTTGATTATTTATTAACGTTCTATTTCTTCTTTCAATTCTTTGTTATATTCATTTATGACACTTTTTATAAATTTATGATTTATTAAAACTCTATTTTCTGTCCCGATTCTTTCACATTCTTTTGAAATATCTTCATAATTCATTCCTTGTGCATACCATTTTCTTATTTTAGCACGGTTTTCTTGAATAATAATTTGTTTTTCAATATTTTCATATTGATGTTTTTCTAAATCTGTTAATTCTGATTTATCATAATAAGCTAAAATTTCTCTTGCATCCATAAATTTACCAATTTCTGAATACATTTCTGCTAAAAATAACCTATATGACACGCGTTCTCCAAGAAAACTAATTTTTTTGGCAAATTTCTCAACGTTTTCTGGTAAATTCATATTCTTTAAATTACCACTTTCTTTCGCAGCCACATATTTGCTTAGAAATTCTTTAACTTGTTTTTGATATACTTGCCTTCGAGTTCTTACTTGCATTTGTTTTTCCTTGGTTTCATTATATTTGTCTTTTTGCTTGTTTCTTGCACAATCTTTTACATGCTTTTCTGAATATACTGAATCTATCTTCTTATTTATTGTATCAATTAAATCTATTTTTTCTTGAACACTATTAACATCAGTATTTAGTTCTTTTGCAATCTCAATCTGGCTTTTCTTATTTTTATATAAATCCAGAATTCTTTTAAGGATTATATCATTTTCAACAACTTTATCTAAAATTTTGTTTCTATTTGCTTCGCCTTTAGAAATAAGCTCATAAATTACATTTAACTGTTCTTGAGTTAATTCCAAACAAACTCCCCCTTAGAACTCTATTTTATTTTCAATCCATTTTGTCAAATCATCAATTGATATTCTAATTTGTTCCATTGTATCTCTATCTCTTATTGTAACTTGATTATCTTCAAGTGTATCAAAATCAATAGTTACGCAATATGGTGTTCCTATTTCATCTTCTCTTCTATAACGTTTTCCTATGCTTCCAGCCTCATCATAATCACACATAAATTTCTTTGAAAGCATTTCATAAACCTCGTTTGCTTTATCACTTAATTTTTTAGATAATGGTAATACTGCAACTTTGTAAGGTGCTAGAGCTGGATGTAAGTGTAATACTGTACGAACGTCTCCTTCTGCAATTTCTTGTTCTTCATAAGCATTGCATAAGAAAGCTAAGGCAACCCTGTCACATCCTAGTGATGGTTCGATAACATAAGGAATATATTTCTCATTTGATTCTGGATCTAAGTAAGACATGTCTTGTTTTGAAAATTCCATATGTTTACTTAAGTCGAAATCTGTTCTAGAAGCAATTCCCCATAATTCTCCCCATCCAAATGGGAATGTAAATTCAATGTCTGTTGTAGCATTACTGTAATGTGATAATTCTTCTTTACTATGATCTCTTAATCTTATATTTTCTTCTTTAATTCCTAAACTTAATAACCAGTTTTTGCAGAAATCTTTCCAGTATTTGTGCCATTCAAGTTCTGTACCCGGTTTGCAGAAAAATTCTAATTCCATTTGTTCAAATTCACGAGTTCTAAATGTAAAGTTTCCTGGTGTAATTTCATTTCTGAATGATTTACCTATTTGCGCAATACCCATTGGTAACTTTCTTCTTGTTGTTCTTTGAACATTTTTGAAGTTAACAAATATACCTTGAGCTGTTTCTGGTCTTAAATATATTTCAGCTTTAGCATCTTCTGTAACGCCTTGGAATGTTTTAAACATTAAATTAAATTTTCTTATAGATGTAAAGTTTTCCTTACCACAATTTGGACAAGCAATATGATTTTCTTTCATGTAATTAATCATTTTGTCATCTGACCAACCATCGACAACTTCTTCACAATTATGTTCATGCATCCATTCTTCAATTAATTTATCTGCTCTATGTCTTGTTTTACATTCTTTACAATCAATAAGTGGATCACTAAATCCTCCAACGTGACCTGATGCAACCCATGTTTCTGGATTCATTAAAATTGCTGCATCTAATCCAACATTATATTTACTTTCTTGTATAAATTTCTTTCTCCAAGCATCTTTAATATTATTTTTCAATTCAACGCCTAGAGGCCCATAATCCCAAGTATTTGCTAACCCTCCATAAATTTCTGATCCAGGATAAACATATCCTCTTCCTTTGCATAACGCAACTAATTTTTCCATGTTTTCTAACATAATAATTCCTCCTTTTTGACCCATTCCGGGACGGACTCATTTTGGGACATTTTTGACCCAAAATGAGTCCGTCCCCAAATGTGTCAAACAAAAAACTTCCGTCCAACTAGCCTTAAATAGCTAGGGACGAAAGTTAAATTCCGCGGTTCCACCCTAATTGATAACAATTTATAGTAATATTATTATCCTCTTTATTTAAATATTCAGCTCCAAAGCTCCCCATATATTTCTATTGCTAATTTTCACCAGCCATTAGCTCTCTATAAATAGATAATATATTTTTTCTTTTTCATCACCGTTTTCAATTGTTTCTATTTTAGCACATTTTCTCTAAAAGTCAATATTTTTTATAGATTTATGTTAAATTGTTCTAAAACTTAACATCATTTTTTCTATAATTGGTTGATTAGTTTTTATAAATTCTTTACCGATTTGAACTTTTGCATGATAATAACTTTTTTCTTTTTCTATGAAATAGTCCATATACATATTCTCATCTTTCGTATATCTTTCAATATAACACAATCTTCCATTTAAATCTATTGTATCCATATTATATGAAGCATCTTCATTTTTCTTACTTGCCTCAGATGTGATTAGTTCTCTACTTTTATCTACAAATCCATCTTCGATTTTTTCTATTTCAACAAAAACTGTGTCAGATTCTAATGATTTAAAAATATCTTTGTCTTTTGAGCTTTTATCTATATAAAAGTTATCCATTGCATAATTTATACTATAACGTAAACCACTTTCGTATTTTTTCATTGTAATTTCTTGTGTTTGTCCATCTATAACAATTTGTTCCTTAATTTCAGATTCTTTGTTGTCAGGCATTTGTTGAGTTTCTTCTTGTTGATTGTTATCTTTGTTTGCATCACCTTTATTTCTTGATATTGCAAACACTATTATGCCTACAATAGCTGCAATTATTAATATTAGCACGCAAATGGCACCTACTAAATTAATTTTAATAACTCTTCTTTCCATTTTTCTTAAGTTCCTTTCTAAAAAATTATTTTTTATCTTGATATCCTGGTTTATCTAGTAACTTAAACATATTTGTTTTATATTTTTCTACTCCCGGTTGATTAAATGGATTAACTCCAAGTAATAATCCAGATACGGCACACGCTTTTTCAAAGAAGTATATTAAATGCCCTATTGTTTCTTCGTCTAATTTATCCATCTTGATAAATATATTTGGAACTTCTCCTGCTACATGCGCAGCTACGGTTCCCTGCATAGCTTTTTTATTTACATAGTTTAAAGTTTTATCTGCTAAATAGTTTAGGCCATCTAGATTGTCTTCTTCGTAATTAATTGTTATATCAGAACTTTCTTTGGCAACATATAGAACTGTTTCAAATAAAATTCTTTGTCCCTCTTGAATATATTGACCTAGTGAATGTAAGTCTGTTGTAAATTCAACACCTGCAGGGAAAATACCTTTATGTTCCTTTCCTTCGCTTTCTCCAAAAAGCTGTTTCCACCATTCAATCATGTAGTGCAATTTTGGATTATAGCAAGCTAAAATTTCAATATTTTTATTATTTTTATATAACACATTTCTTGCTACTGCATATTTATAACAGTCATTATATTTTAATTCTGAATCATTATATTTTTCTTCAGCAAATTGCGCACCCGACATAAGTTTATCTATATTGATTCCAGCAACCGCAATTGGTAGCAAGCCAACTGGGGTTAAAACAGAGTATCTTCCACCTATATTATCAGGAATCACAAATGTTTCATAACCTTCTTCATCAGCAAGTTGTTTTAATGCTCCCTTATTTTGATCTGTTGTTACATAAATTCTTTTTTGTGCTTCTTTTATACCATATTTATCTTCTAAAAGATTTCTAAATATTCTAAAAGCTATTGCTGGTTCAGTTGTTGTACCTGATTTAGAAATAACATTTACTGAAATATTTTTGTCTTGAATCAATTCAATCATATCATTTATATAAGTGCTGCTAAGATTATTTCCAACATATAAAATTTGTGGAAATTTTCTTTCAGTTTTATCTTGAAGATTATAGAAGGAATTTGTTAAGCTTTCAATTACAGCTCTTGCTCCTAGATAAGAACCTCCAATTCCAATTACAACTAAAACATCTGAATTATCTTGAATTCTTTTTGCACATTTTTTTATTTTTTCAAATTCTCTTTTGCCATATTTACTTGGCCAGTTAAGCCAACCTAAAAATTCTTTTTTATCATTAGCTTTTTTATTCATCATCATATGTATTTTCTTTATTTCATCTGAGTAGACCATAATCTCTTTGCCAGTTATTTTGCTTTTTCTGAAATCAATGCTAATATTTGACATCATAATCACTCCTTCTTTAGTATATGACATAATTTTATATTAAGTGATTTATAATTTCAAGAGTATTTTTACATTTCATCGTAAATTTTCGACAAATACTTCATACTATTTAAACACTCTTCTAAAGTATTTCCAGTAGCACCAACTTCGATAATACAGGCTGCCTTTGATACTTGATGATTATAGCGAGAATTTCTAACAATTACAGGCTTAAACAATCCAGGATACAGCTCGTTTCCTTTTTGCACAACTTTCATTGCAAATTTCAAGTTTTCTCTCCAATTTGGATGTGATAACCCTCCACCGTCAGTTCCTATTACAAACATTATTCGTGCACAGTAATCATCTCCAATTTTTACTTTTGGAGCATATGTATTATCTCCTATGGCATCTCTATGTAAATCAATAACTACATCTGTACTTTTGTATGTTTCTAGCAAATTATTTACCGTAACTAAAGAACGGTTATATGAACCGTTATAAGCTGGATAGTCATGGTAAGATTTATCATGAACAACTGTATATCCATAATTAGATAAATAATTTTCTAATTCATCTCCAACTCTTGCCACACTATAATTTAAGTCTGTAGTTCTATAATTTCCGGTTGAATTATATTGATTCTGCTCTGTTGGAGTATAACTTTCGCATGTGTGCGTATGAAAAATAATAATATCTTTTTTATTAAAATCCACATTTAAATCTGTGATTTCATTTTGCAAATTATAATCGGATTCATTTCTTATTTTTACTCCAAACAATTCATATGTTGTTTTGTCTGGAATGTTTGAAGGCAAAATTTCTGTATTTACCCCTGTTTGAGCCTCTTGTAATTTTTTTTGTTCATTTTCATTTGAATTTATATTATTTGTTTCACCTTTTTTTTCTTCATTATTTGTGTTTTCAGAAGAATTATTATTTCCAAGCATAGTTCCTGTTAAGTTTGTTGTAGCAACTGTTTTCAACATACCTAGCTCACTATTAATTGTATTAGAAATATATGTTTTACTTGACAAATCCAATTTTAATTCTTCATCATTTTTTAAAGGCAATATTTCATTTTTTATCGTTCCTAAGAATTGACTTGTGTCAAATTTAAAATAACTTTTAACATTTTTTTGACTATAAAAAAAATTAGCAAAAACTGCTATAACACCAAATATTATACTAATTTTTGCTAAATATTTAATAATATCCTTTAAAGTTAGAACTTTTATTCTCACAAAAAAATTTCTCCTTCGCATATAATATCTTATAAATATTATATGCATGTCCGGAGAAATTTAGAACTTTAATCAAGTCGTGGTTTTAATTCTAAATAAATAGGCTTTTCTTCTCTAATCATTGTTGATTTTCCATGACCTGGATATACTATTGTTTTATTAGGTAGAATCAGTAGTTTTCTTGTTATAGAATCCATTATATCTTCTAAACTTCCTGTTGGCAAATCTGTTCTTCCCCAAGTACCTCTAAATAAAGTATCACCACTTATTAAGAAGCCTTCTTTAGCACAATATAAACATGTTCCACCTTTTGTATGCCCTGGAGTATGAATTACTTTAAACTCTAAATCACCTAGATGTAATAAATCACCGTCATTTAATCTAGAATCTGGTTCAAAACTAGCATCAATTCCAAGAAAATTTGTTAAACTTATTCCCGGATTTGTTAGTCCTTCTGCATCAAATCTATGAATTAAAATCTTTCCGCCTTTTCTTCTTTGAAGTTCACTAACACCTCCAATATGATCACCGTGGCAATGTGTTAAGTAAATATATTTCAAATCAGCTTTTAAGATATCTAACATATCAATAATTTTATCTACTTCAGCCCCAGGGTCAACAACCATGGTTTCTTTTGATAACTCATCTTGAATTATATACACATTTGTGTGAATTTCATAAGGTGTTAAAACCTTAATTCTCTTTAGTATCATAATTATCCTTCCTTTTTTATTTCTTCCTATTTACCTCATATACATTATCAATTTTTCTTAATGATTTCAAAATATTATTCAAATCATCTAAATTTTCAACTTCAACTGTAACTTCTGTTACAACAATTTTTTCCTTATTAAGCTTTGAATTTACCGCTATTAATCTTGTTTTTACAGAAGCAATTTGTTTTATAATGTCTGCTAATAAGCCATTTCTATCATTTGCTAATATTTCTATTTCTACATTATAAGAACTTTGGATATTATTGTACCAGTATACATCAATCATTCTATCTTCTTGAGAAATTAAATCTTTTATATTAACACAATCTTTTCTGTGAACAGAAACTCCTCTTCCTCTTGTAATAAAACCTACTATATCATCCCCAGGAACTGGATTACAGCATTTTGAAAGTCTTACTAAGCAATTATCTATACCTTTAACAACAACACCTACATTTGAAGGTTTAGTTTTTCTTCCTCTTTCATTTATTAAATCCTCAAGTGTTTGTTCTATAAATTCATCTTGATTGTCTTTTTTGTATACTTCTAACATTTTGGCAATTATTTTTGATGCAGATATTGCACCAAATCCAACTGCTGCATACATATCTTCAATAGTATTAAATTTGTATCTATCTAGTGCTACTTGAATATATTCATTTTTGAAAAGTTTACTGTAAGATATACCTATTTTTTTGATTTCTTTTTCAATTAAATCTTTTCCTCTTTCTATATTCTCAGCTCTTTGAGTTTTCTTAAACCAACTTTGAATTTTACTTTTTGCACTTGTACTTTTTACAAATTTTAACCAATCACGGCTTGGTCCTTTTGATTGATCTGATGTTACAATCTCAACTATATCACCATTTTTTAAAGTTGTAATAATTGGCATCATTTTGCTATTAATTTTACATCCTGTCATATGATGTCCAATTTCAGCATGAACACTGTAAGCAAAATCTATTGGTGTTGCGCCTCTTGGTAAAACTTTAATTTGTCCTTTTGGCGTAAACACATAAACTTCATCAACAAAAAGTTCGGTTTTTAATGTGTTTAAAAATTCTTGTGGATCTTGCATATCTTTTTGCCATTCTAAAGTTTCACGAAGCCAAGATAACTTATCTTCTTGTACAGTTACATTAGATTTTTTAAATCTATTTGCTTCTTTATAAGCCCAGTGAGCTGCAATACCAAATTCTGCTATTCTATGCATTTCCCAAGTACGAATTTGCACTTCGAAAGGTGTTCCTTTTGGGCCAATCAAAGTTGTGTGTAATGATTGATACATATTAGGTTTTGGAACTGAAATATAATCTTTAAACCTTCCTGGCATTGGATTATATAGTTCATGAACTACACCTAAAGCTGCATAGCAATCTTTTACATTATCAACTAAAATTCGTAATGCAAATAAATCATAAATTTGATCAAGTGATTTATTATCTCTTTGCATTTTTCTATAAATACTATATAAATGCTTTGCTCTTCCAGTAATTTCAGCTTTTATTTTTTGCTTTTTTAATTCTTCATTAATTTGCTCAACAATTTGATTAATAAATTTTAGTCTCTCTTCTCTTTTTTTATCAATTCCTTCTACAATTTCTCTAAATTCATCTGGATTTAAATATTTAAAGGCTAAATCTTCTAGCTCCCATTTTAAAGAATACATACCAAGTCTATTTGCAAGAGGTGCATATAAATCTTGTGTTTCTTTGGCAATGGCAATTTGTCTGTCTCTTTTCAAAAATTTAAGAGTTCTCATATTGTGCAATCTATCTGCTAATTTAATTAAAATTACCCTGATATCTTTTCCCATCGCCAAAAACATTTTTCTGTAATTTTCAACTTGTTGTTCTTCTGCGCTTGTATATTTTAAGTTTCCAAGCTTTGTAACACCATCAACCATTTCCGCAATTTCTGTTGAAAATTCTCTTGCTAAATCTTGAATGGTAACCTCTGTATCTTCAGCAACATCGTGCAATAAGGCCGCGCAAATAGTTGCATCATCTAGTTCTAAACCGGCCAAAATATATGCTACTTGAACTGGATGAATTATATATGGTTCACCAGATTTTCTTAGTTGGTCGCCATGTTTCTCTTTAGCAAAATCATAAGCTCTTTTTATTAATTTTAAATCACTTTTTCTATTATTTTTTTTCATTTTGTCAAGAACATCATCTATAGTTGCGTCTTTTATTTCTGACAATATAATCATTCCTTTCTTCTTTTGAAGCAGTTTAGTATGATTTTCTAATATCTTTCAAATTAAATTGAACGCTTTCTCTTCCGTTAAATCTATTTACTTCAAGGTTTCCAAGTATATCTACTTTATCTCCTAAAAGAAAATCATTAACCAAATGTCCCATGTTGAATCCTATTGCATCAATTACTAAACCTTCATCTTTTAAAGTAAGTTTTAAATGCTTTCCTTCTGATAATGCCCTTATTGAATTTATTCTTAAATTTTTGTACATAAATATTGGCATTTTATTTGCTTCCCCAAAAGGTTCTAACATATTTAACTCTTCTACTACTTTTATGTTCATATCTTTTGAATTTACTTCTTCATCAACTTTAATAATTGGTATCAACTCTGAGATATTTGTTTTTTCGACATATGTCTCAAAATCATTTTTAAAGCTTTCAAAATTATCTTTTGATACACTTATTCCAATAGCCATTGAGTGACCACCAAATCTATCAATGTGTTCTGGGCATTTAGATAAAGCATCGTGTAAATCAAATCCCGGAATGCTTCTACCAGAACCTTTTCCTTCATTTTCTTCAAAACATATTAAAATACTTGGTTTATAATACATTTCTGTAATTTTTGAAGAAACAATTCCTATTACACCATGATGCCAGTTTTCATCTGCTAAAACTATACATGGCTTATCTTTTTCTCCATGTTCTATTTTATATAAAACTTCTTCAAAAATCCTTTTTTCTATATCTTGTCTTTGTTTATTAAAATCGTTTAACTTTTTGGAAATATTGGTTGCTTCAACAATATTTCCTGTTAAAAATAATTGTAATGCATCTTGTTCATGTCCCATTCTACCACATGCATTTATTCTTGGTGCTACTCCGAAAGAAATAGCAGAAGAATCAATTTTTTTATAACCTATAGCATTTAATAATGCCTTTAAACCAACGTTTTTGGTAACTTCAACTAGTTTTAAACCTAATTTTGTAATTACTCTGTTCTCATCGACTAATGGAACAATGTCTGATATTGTTCCAACACAAACTATATCTAAATATTTCAAATATTCCTTTTCGTCCAAATTATAAACTTTGCTGATTGCTTGTGTTAATTTGAAAACAACACCTACACCAGCTAATTGATTGAATGGATATTTATTATCTTTTCTTTTGGCATCAACAACTGCCAAAGCTTTTGGTAATACTTCTGTTGGTTCATGATGGTCTGTAACTATTGTTTCTAATCCCAAACTATTTGCATAATCAATTTCTTCTATTCCTGAAATGCCACAGTCAACAGTTATCATTAATTGATATTTTTCAGAAACAATTTTATCAATTGCTGCTTTATTTAATCCATAGCCTTCATCTAATCTATTTGGAATATAGCTATCTACTTGTAATCCTCTATCAGCTAAGAATTGCTTAAGAACAGTAATACTTGTAATTCCATCTACATCATAATCCCCATAAATTATAACTTTTTCCTGATTTTCAATTGCCTGTACAATTCTATCAACTGCAATTTGCATATCAGGCATTAAATAAGGATCATGAAAATCGTTTCTTGTTGGATTTAAGAAAACTTCTATTTCTTGCTTAGTTTTTAAACCTTTGTTAACTATAATAGTTGATAATAATCTGCTTAATCCAAACTCTTCTTGAACTTTTTTAACCGCTTCTTCATCTTTTTCATAATACTCCCACTTCTTATTCATCCTTTTTCTCCTTAAAACTACATATTTTATCATATTTTATACCATTTTAGTATTTTTTAAAAGGGGTTTTAAAGAATTTTTTTCAATTATGTATTTTATGCAATAAAAAATCGTGACAGGCTAACTTAAATATATTTAAACGGAGTACAAAGCGCGCAGTTTGGCGAGATTGCCAAAAGAAGCAAAAGGAACAATGAATATGAGAACACTCCTCACACCCAAGGTTCCTTTTGCCTTTTGACAAGTACGAGCCAGCAAGCTTACGCAGTTAAATATATTTAAGTTAGCCTGTCACGATTTTTTATTGCATAATTGCTCTATTACTTAGTAATCCCTTTAACAACAGTCGCCACATACCCATCATAAATCTGCTCAGCAGTAACATTTCTATCCTGCTTCAACCTATACAACAAACTTGAAAAAGTTACTCCAAAAATTCCAAAAGCAATAGCTTCTGCATCTCTATCATGAAAAATACCTTCCTCTATTCCTTCTTTTATTACTTCTTCAATTCTCTTTACATAGTTATTTACAGCCTTCTGACACTTCTTTGTTCTTGTCGTTTCCCCAAGAGTATTATTAATTACAACTGTTATAAAGTCTTCATAACTAATTATAGTCTTAATTTCAATCATTAAAATTGCCTTTATTTTATCTAATGCATTATTACAATGCCTAAATTTTAATTCAATACTATTGTTCAAAAGCTTGGCTCCTTCTTCTAGCATTAAATCAAATAAATCTTCTTTTGTATCAAAATGATAATATAACGCTCCTTTTGCAAATCCAGCAACAGCTGTTATCTCTTCTATCCCCGTATTTTCATAGCCTTTTTCAGCAAATAGTTTTATTGCTGTTTTGAATATAATTCTTTTGGTTTTATTCATAATATTATCATCCTTTCAGATTTTATTGAATGTTTAATAGATAATCAACAACATCTCCTACTGTCACAATTTTTTCAGCTGCTTCATCTGGAATTTGAATTTCAAACTTTTCCTCAATGCCCATTACTAATTCAACAATATCTAATGAATCAGCAGCTAAATCATCTACAAATGTAGCGTCTCTTGTAACTAAGTTTTCATCAACACCTAATTGTTCAACTACTATTCCTTTTAATTTTTCAAATACTTCATTTTCATTCATTTTCTATTCCTCCAATTTTTTTATTCTATATGATTTTTTTTACATTTGTCAACATCAAATTAATTTCCCATTATGCAATATCCACTATCTGCATATATAATCTGACCTGTTATTGCTTCTGACATCTTACTTAGCAAAAACGTTGCTACGTCTCCTATCTGCTCAATTGTTACATTTCTATGTAAAGGAGATTTTTCTTCAACAACATTTAAAATTGAATTAAAATCTTTAATGCCTTTTGCAGATAATGTTTTTATTGGTCCGGATGAAATAGCATTTATTCTCACACCATATTTTCCTAAATTAGATGCTAAATACCTTACACTTGCTTCTAATGCTGATTTTGCAATTCCCATCACATTATATCCATCTAATACTTTTGTAGAACCTAAATATGTTAAAGTAACAATACTTGCATTTTCCTTTAGCATGTCTAGTTCTCTTGCTACTCTTGCTGTTAAAACTAGCGAATAGCTACTTACATCATTTGCATGTGCAAATCCTTCTTTACTTGTTTGTATGAAGTCATTGTGTAAATCTTCTGTATTTGCGTGTGCAATAGCATGTACAATTCCGTCAATTTTTCCATTTTCTTGTTTTATTTTTGTAAATACTTCTTTTACTAATTCATCTTCTGAAGCTCCATCTAGTACATATGCTTTGCTATTTTCAAATTCCTCTGTCAACTTTTCAATTTTTTCTTTGTTTTCTTCTCCCATATATGTAAAAATAAGCTTTGCTCCTTGCTTGTATGCAGATTCTGCAATTCCATAAGCAATGCTCCATTTGTTTCTTATACCCATTATCAATATAGTTTTATCTTTTAATATCATATTAACACCCCATCTTTCTAAATTTATTATATCTCTGCTCAATTACTTCACTTGCAGACATAATTTGTAATTTTCTAATATCTTTTAAAATTTGATTTCTTATTTTTAAAGATACTTTTTTAATGAATTCCTCAGTATATTCTTGGCTTTTAGGTTCTTTTATTATTCCATCTATAACTCCAAATTCAAATAAATCATCAGAAGTTAATTTCATTTTTTCAGCAGCTTCTTTTGCTCTTTTTGAATCCTTCCATAAAATGCTTGCAAAACCTTCTGGCGACAAAATTGAATATATGGCATTCTCAAGCATATATACCTTATTTCCTATACCAATTGCAAGTGCACCACCACTAGAGCCTTCGCCTATTACTATTGCAATTACTGGAACATGCAAACCTGCCATAGTAAGCATAGATTCTGCAATTGCTTCCCCTTGACCTTTTTCCTCAGCCTCTTTTCCAGGATACGCTCCTTTTGTATCAATAAAAGTAATTATAGGTCTGTTAAATTTTTCTGCTTGTTTCATAAATCTAATTGCTTTTCTATAACTTTCAGGATTTGGCATTCCGAAATTTCTTTCTATATTTTCCCTAGTATTCCTTCCTTTCTGTTCAGCTATGACAGTAAAGTTTTGATTTTCTATTGAAGCCAGCCCACAACAAATAGATTTATCATCTTTTGAAACTCTATCACCATGAAGTTCCATAAAATCATCAAAAACGTATTTAATATAATCTAAACTTGTAGGTCTTTTTGGATTTCTTGCAATTTCTACCTTTTCCCATGCTGTTAAGTTTTCACTCATTTATTTAAAGCCTCCTTTTTATGAAACTTTATAATATTATAGATTGTATTTCTTAAATCTTTTCTTTCTACAATTTTATCTATAAAACCATGCTCAAGCAAAAATTCTGATGTTTGAAAATCTTCTGGTAACTTGTTTCCAATAGTTTGCTCTATTACTTTCCTACCAGCAAACCCAATTCTAGCATTTGGTTCTGCGAGAATAATATCACCTAAACTTGCAAATGAAGCAGTAACACCACCGTAAGTTGGATCTGTTAATACTGAAATATATAATATTCCCGCCTCATTTAATTTAGAAACTGCCTCTGTAGTTTTTGCCATTTGCATTAAAGATAAAATTCCTTCTTGCATTCTTGCACCGCCTGACGCTGTAAATATAACAATTGGCAACTTTAATTTAATTGCCTGTTCCATTGCATACGTGATTTTTTCACCTACAACAGTGCCCATACTGCCCATCAAAAATCCGCTATCCATAACACATATTACTAATTCTTCACCATTTATTTTTCCTGTTCCAATTGAAACTGCTTCTAAAATATTTGTCTTTTGCTTTAGCAATTCAATTTTATGAATATACCCTTCAAGTTCTAACGGATTATTTGTTTCTAAATCATACTCAAAACGTTTATAAGAATCTTTATCTAAAATTTGTTCTAATCTTTTATTTATATGTAATTTAAAATAATTCCCACAATAAGGACATATGCTTAAATTATCCTTTAATTCTTCTTTATAAATTATACTTTTACATTTCTCACATTTTGTCCATTTACCAACAGGAATATCTACATTTGCCTTTTTGCTTGATGGAATAGATTGTCTTTTCTTTATTTTATCTATTATCATTTCTATTCTTCCTTTCTAATTTGAAACATTTTTATCTATGAAAGATGTGTCATAATTTCCTCTTATAAAATCCGGATTTTTTATTATTTCAAATATAAAGTCTGTGTTTGTAGTAACACCTTCAATTACAAATTCTTCTAATGCTCTCTTTAACTTTGATATAGCTTCATTCCTGCTGGTTCCATATACTATTAATTTGGCTATCATTGAGTCATAATAACTTGGAATTGTATATCCTTCATATATACCGGTATCTATTCTTATTCCATTTCCACCTGGAAGATTTAGTCCTGTTATTTTTCCTGGACAAGGCATAAAATTTTTATATGGATTTTCTGCATTAACTCTGCATTCTATTACATAATTTCTAAATTCAATATCTTTTTGCCTTATTTTTAATTTTTCATTAGCTGCAATTCTTATTTGTTCTTTTATTAAATCAATATTAGTTCTAATCTCAGTAATTGGATGTTCAACTTGAACTCTTGTATTCATTTCCATAAAATAAAAGTTTCTGTCTTTATCAACCAGAAATTCTACTGTTCCTAAACTTGTATAACCTGCTGCTTTAGCTACTTTTATTGCTGTTTCACCCATCTTGTTTCTAAGTTTATCATCTAATACCTGTGAAGGAGTTTCTTCTATTATTTTTTGATGATTTCTTTGAATTGTGCAATCCCTTTCACCTAAATGAACTACATTTCCATATTCATCAGCCATAATTTGAATTTCTATATGTCTTGGATTTTCTATAAATTTTTCAATATATATTTCATCATCATTAAAAGATTTTTTTGCTTCTTGTTTTACCAGAATATATGATTTTTCCAAATCGTTTTCATTATACACAACTCTAATTCCTTTGCCTCCGCCACCATTAGCAGCCTTTAACATGATAGGATATCCTATTTTTTTTGAAACTTTTTTTGCGTCTTCAATACTTTTAACACTTCCATCTGAACCTGGTATAACAGGGATTCCGCACTTTTTCATTAATTCTTTTGAATTTGATTTATTTCCTAAACTATCTATTACGCTAGATTTAGGACCAATAAACTTAATATGAGATTCTTCACATATTTTTGCAAATTTTGCATTTTCAGACAAAAAACCATAACCTGGATGTATGCTATCGCTGCCTGTAATATTAGCTGCTTCAATAATGTTTTGCACATTTAAATAACTTTTTTGAGCAGGACCTTCTCCTATACAAATTGCTTCATCTGCTAATTTTGTATGTAAAGAGTCTTTATCGACTGTTGAATAAACTGCAACAGTTTTTATATTCATTTCTTTGCATGCTCTAATAATTCTTACAGCTATTTCTCCTCTATTAGCTATTAGTATTTTATTCATAGTTTATCCCTTCTTTACTTATTATCTACTAGTGCAAATGTAAGTTCACCTTTTGCAGCCACCTCGCCATTTACAGTTGCTAAAGCTTCTCCAACTCCTATTGGTCCTTTTTGTTTAATAATCTTTACTTCTAATTTTAGTCTATCTCCAGGCTTTACTATTTTTTTAAACTTCATTTTGTCAATTCCAGCAAATAAAGCATTTTTAGATTTATTCTCTTCTAAAGAAAGAATTGCAATAGCACCTGCTTGTGCTAAACTTTCAGTTATTAAAACACCTGGCATAATTGGATTACCAGGAAAATGTCCTTGGAAATAATACTCATTATCGCTTACATTTTTATAACACACCGCATATTTTCCCGGTTCCATACTCTCAACTTCATCTATCATTAAAAATGGTTCTCTTTGTGGAATTATATTTTTAATTTCTTCTTTATTTAACATTTCAAAATACCTCTACTTTAACTTAATTAGATTTTCACCATATTCAACAGGTTCACCATCTTTTTTCAATATTTCTACTACTTCTCCATCAAATTCGGCTTCAATTTCATTCATTAATTTCATAGCCTCTATGATGCAAGTCGTTGAACCTTTTTTTATTGTTTCACCAACATTTATATAACTTTCTTCATTAGGTGATGGTTTTGAGTAAAATGTTCCTACCATTGGAGATTTTATAAATTTATATACTTGCTCATCTTTAGCACTATTGTTTGCAATATCAGAAACACTTTCAGATATGTTAATCTCCTCTTCTTTACATTCTTCTATTTTTTTAAAATTTACATTCTCAAATTTACCTGAATCTTTTTTCATGCTTATTTTAGTTCCATCTGGGAAATCTATTTCCAATGATTCAAGCTTTGAACTTCCCATATCATCTATAAGCTTTTTTATATTTTCATAATCCAATTTTATCCCCCCTACTATTTACTGTATTTTTTGAAAATTATACTAGCATTTTGTCCACCAAATCCAAGTGAATTAGACATAGCAATATTTACATCTTTTTTTAGACATGTATTTGTTACTAAATTCAAATCACACTCTTCATCTGGAACTTTATAATTAATTGTTGCCGGAATAACACCTTCTTCAATTGATTTTATGCAGAAGATTGCTTCAGTTGCACCAGCTGCACCTAAAAGATGTCCTATATTTCCTTTTGTTGAACTTACGTAAACATTTTTATATGCATCTCCTAAAGTATTTTTTATAGCAATTGTCTCTGTTAAATCATTTAGATGTGTTGAAGTTCCATGTGCATTTATATAATCTATTTCTTCTGGTTTGATGCAAGCATCTTGCATAGCTCTTTCCATTGCTCTTCTAGCGCCATTACCGTCAGGAGCAGGAGATGTAATATGATATCCATCAGAAGTTGCTCCATAGCCTATTACTTCAGCATAAATATGTGCTCCTCTTTTTACCGCATGTTCTAATTCTTCTAGAACAATAACACCAGCACCTTCTCCCATTACAAATCCGCTTCTTTCTTTATCAAATGGTATTGATGCTCTTGATGTATCAGTTTCGCTTGTTAATGCTTTCATATTCTCAAATCCAGCTACACTTGTTTTGCAAATTGCGGCTTCTGTACCACCTGCAAGTATTACATCTTCTAATCCTAGTTTTATTGTTTTATATGCTTCACCAATTGAATGAGTTGACGAAGCACACGCTGTAACTATTGATACTGACTCACCTTTAGCTCCTAAATCAATTGCAATGTTTCCTGCTGGCATATTAACAATTCCCATTGGAATAAACAATGGAGATACTCTTTTATTTCCTTTTGTATTGCAAGTGAAACATTGCTCTTCAACAGTATTAAAACCTCCAATACCTGTGCTTACAAAAACTCCTAGTTTATCAAAATCAGTATTTTCCTTATTAATTCCACTATCGGTCAAAGCTTCTCTTGCTGAACATATTGCTATCAAAGAACATCTATCAGTTCTTTTTATTGTTTTAACATCAAAATGGTCTTCAAAATTAAAGTTTTTTATTTCTGCATCCAATTTTGTTTTAAAATCTGTTGTGTCGAAAAAAGTAATATTATCAATTCCACATTTATTGTTTAATATACCTTCCCATGATTCTTTTGCTGTATTTCCTATTGGTGAAATCAAACCAATTCCTGTTACTACGACTCTTTTCACTTTTCTTTCCTCCTACATTAACATTCCGCCATCAATATTTATTACTTGACCTGTAATATATGAACTATCTTCTGAAACTAAGAATTTTACTGCTTTTGCTACATCTTCAGTAGTTCCAAATCTTTTTAATGGTATTTGTTTTAAAATTTCGTCTTTAACTTCATTTTTTAATACTTCTGTCATCTTAGTTTGAATAAATCCAGGTGCAACTGCATTTACTGTTATGTTTCTACTAGCAACTTCTTTTGCTAAACTTTTTGTAAATCCTATTATCCCTGCTTTTGATGCAGAATAATTTGTTTGACCTGCATTTCCTGAAACACCTACTACTGAAGATATGTTTACTATTCTACCTCTTTTAGCTTTTATCATATATGGAATTACATTTCTTGTTATATTAAAAGTTCCAACAAGATTTACATCAATAACATCTTCGAAATCTTCTTTTTTCATTCTCATCAATAATCCATCTTTTGTAATTCCTGCATTATTAATAAGGACATCTATTTTTCCAAAATCTGATATAACATTTTTTATAAATTCTTCTGTGTTTTCGAAATTTGATACATCACATTTATATGTATTTATTTTTACACCTAATTTTTCTACTTGATTTATTAAGTCTTTTAAATCATCATTTTCAGTTCTATAGTTTGTTACAATATCATATCCATTTTTGGCTAACTCTAAAGCAATTTGCTTACCAATCCCTCGTGTTCCACCCGTAATAACTGCTACATTATTCATTTTCATTCTCCTCTACAAAATTTATTACTTTTTCTAAAGTTTCAACATCATTTATATTTAAGATATTGATTTCTTTTTCAGTATTCATTCTTTTTACAAAACCTGACAAAGTTTTACCGAGGTCCAATTTCTATAAATGTATCTATCCCGTTATTAAGCATTAATTCTAATGATTTTGAAAATCTAACAGGACTAATTATATGTTTTTCAAGAATTTCTGCATAATTATCTGATTTTGTATAAAACTTGCCATCTATGTTTTTTATAACTTTTGAACTAAATTCTCCAAAATGAGTTTTATCTAACTCATCTTTTAATAACTTAGCACTTTTAAATAGTTTCTCAGTATGGAAAGGTCCCGCAGTATTTAGAATTCGAACTTTTTTTGCTCCTAATTCTTTTGCAATTTCTCCAGCTTTTGTCACTGCCTCTGTTTCTCCTGAAATAACTACTTGACCTGTGCAATTATAATTTACAGGAACTACAAATCCCTCAGATACTTGTGAGCATGCTTGCTCAACTTCAGCATCTTCTAAACCTAAAATTGCTGCCATTGACCAGTCACCACTTGGTGCTAAGTCCTGCATATAGGTTCCTCTTTTTTCAATTATTTTTATTCCATCTTCTATGCTTAGTAAATTGCTATATACAAGAGCAGCATATTCTCCTAAGCTTAAGCCAGCTGATATTTCTGCATGTATGTTGTTTTTCTTTAGAATTTCTAAAACACCTAAGCACATCGTTAGTATGCATATTTGAGTATATTTAGTTTCGTTTAATTTATTTTCTGTGTTATTGAAAGATATATCAGCCACATCAATTCCAGTTAATTTTTTAGCTTTATCATATAAAATTTTTACTTCATCAAATTTTTCATATAAGTCTTTTCCCATTCCAGCAACTTGTGAACCTTGCCCTGGAAATAAAAATCCTATTTTCATTTTTATCCTATCCTTTTTAAAAATATTTTTTCTAATTTGTTACAAAACTCGGCTATAAATTCTTCTACATTTAGAACTATTCCATATTCTTTTTTTAGAGAAGTTGCAATATTATCTAGCTCTTTATTAAACTTAATTTGAGAATTATTTATACCTATTCCAATCACAATAAATTTAACAACATTCCCTCTAACTTTGCTTTCTGTTAGTATTCCTCCTACTTTTTTTCCGTTTATATACAGGTCATTTGGAGGTTTAATATCAACATTTACATTGTATTTTTCTTTTATAATACTAACAATAACATTTGCAATTCCTGTTGTTATTCCTTTGATTTTTTCAATACTGCAATTAAGCTCAATATAAAAAGAAAATGTAATATTATTTTCCGTTGTGTACCATATTCTTCCGTGAGTTCCTATACCTGATGTTTGATTTTTTGCTCTTATTAACAAACCATTTTTTATTTTTTTATTTTCAATTCTTCTCCATATTTCTTTTTGTGTTGAATCTATTTCATCATAACAAATATAATTTCGTCCAAGCACAGTCGTGTCTAACTTTTCTAAATTCTTTTTACACTGAAACTCTGTTAATTCTTGCAATATTTTCATCCCTTTTAATTTTATTAGTTGATGTTTTTATTAATGGCTCTTCTGAAAATACAATACCTTTTATTGCTTTATAGCTTGGAATTGTACTGTTTACTTGCTTTATTTTTTCATGGAATTTTTCATATATTTCATCAATTGTAGTTATCTTATAGATATCTTGAACTTCATTTTTATCATATACAATTTCAACATTTAATTTGATATCACCTTTAGTTTTATTGGTTGTTTTACCAAATATAAATGATTCTCTTACACCTTCAATTTTGTTAACTAACTTTTCCATTTCTTCTGGAAAAATATTCTTTCCATTCTTTAAAACAATTACACTTTTCTTTCTTCCACAAATATAAATAAATCCATCTTCATCTATTTTTGCTAAATCACCTGTATATAGCCATCCATCTTTTATAACTTTTTTAGTAGCTTCGTCATCATTTAAATAACCAAGCATTACATTGTCCCCTTTAACAATTAATTCTCCCATTCCATCAATATCTGGATTATCAATTTTTGCTTCAATTCCTGGAAGCGCCTTACCAATTGAAGACAATCTATAATTTTCTTCTGATTCTACTGAAATAACAGGTGATGCTTCAGTTAAACCATATCCTTGAACTAAATTAAATCCCCAAATTCTAAAAGTTTTTTCTACTTCAGGATCTAACGCCGCTGCTCCACTAATAAGCAATTTTGTATTATTATCAATACTTTCGTGTATCTGTTTGAAAATTTTCCTACGTTCCTGCATTGAATAATTTTGAGCTTTTTCCTCTAGTTCCTCTAATAATTCTAAATGGCCCTCTTTTTCAAATTTTTTTCTTATATTTTTGTATAAATTTTCATATATAGCAGGCACACATAATAGTACTGAAATTTGATTATCTTTTAAATCTTGAGCTATATGTTTTAAGCCTCTTCCGAATACTATTCTTGCTCCAACACTAAGCGGAAATAGAAATCCGACTGTGCATTCAAATACATGATGTAATGGTAAAATTGAAAGAAATGAATCATTTTCGTCAACATTAAGAGTTTTACCAATTGCATCTATATTTGAGCAAATATTTTTATGTGATAACATTACAGCTTTAGATTTTGAAGTTGTTCCTGAAGTGAATAATAATATGTTCATTTTATCGTCATTTATTTTACTGTTTATAAACTCTTTATTTCCATTTAATACAAGCTGTTTTCCTGTTTCTATTAAATCTTTTTGAAGTAAAGTTTTTTCTTTTTTTCTTTCTCCCATTGATATTAATAATTTCAAATTATTATCATTTTTCTTACTTATTTTTTCTAAAACCTCTTCAAATTTCTCATCAAAAAATATTGCCTCAACCTCAGACCTTTTTATTAAACTTTCAAGTTCCTTTTCAGGTAGCATTTTATCTAATGGAACAACAACTCCTGTTCCACACACAATCGATAAATATGCAATTTCCCAATTGTAACTATTTTGACCAATTACTGCTATTCTTTTTCCTTGTAATCCTTTATTTATTAATGCAGTTCCTAAACTATCTACATTATTTTTTACTTCTTTATATGTAATATTTTTATCATCTATTTTATATGCAACATTATCTCCATATTTTTCAGCGCTATTTATTAACATTTCCTTAATATTAGCTATTTTCAAAAGATTATCCATATATTCATTCCTCTCTTTTCAAGCAATTGTTTTAATTTAATCACTAAAATCTTAAAAAGTCACTATACCAAGTGGTCAGATGTTATAAAAAACAAAAAAGACTTTATAAATTTGCTTTATAAAATCTTTTTTATTTAAAATAATTTTTATTCTTTAATTAAATCTTTTATAACCTCTCCAGCTATAATTAATCCAGCAACAGATGGAACAAATGAAATACTTCCTGGAACTTGATTTTTAGCTGTACATTTTCTTTTAGTTCCTGGAGGACATACACAATTATTTTTACAACTGATTTCTTCTGTTTCTTCTGGCTTAATTGGATCTTCCTTAGAATAAACCACCTTTAATTTTTTAATTCCTCTTTGTTTCAATTCTTTTCTCATTACTTTTGCAAGTGGACATACACTAGTTTTATATATATCTGTAACTTCAAACCTTGTTGGGTCTAATTTATTTCCAGTTCCCATACTTGAAATAATTGGAATATTTAATCTGTTAGCTCTCATTACTAATTCAATTTTTGCTGTTACTGTGTCTACACTATCTACAATATAATCAACTGAATTATCCAATATTTCTTGACTATTTGGCATAAAGAACTCTTGATATATTTCAACATTTGCTTTTGGATTTATATCTAAAATTCTTTCCTTTGCAACCTCAACTTTTTGTTTTCCTATTGTACTTCTTGTTGCTATTATTTGTCTATTTAAATTAGTTAGGCAAACTTTGTCATCATCTACTAAAATAAAATTTTGCACTCCTGCTCTTACAAGTCCTTCAACAACATATGAACCTACTCCACCAATTCCAAATATAGCAACCTTTGCATTATTTAATTTTTCTATTCCTTCTTTTCCTATTAATAATTCTGTTCTTGAAAATTGATTCATTATTTTTTACATCTCCTAAATATTTCATTTTTATGTTCCCATTATATCATATTAAAACCCGATTTACAATTATAGTAAATCGGGTTTTAGTCAGGTTATTATTCTTTTATTGAATCTGCCTTATCATCAGGATTAATTAAAATTTTGTTCTGCAGAAAGTTTTGTACTTCTTCTGCTGATAAAATTTCTTTTTCCATTAATGCATTAGCAAGTTCAATAATTATTTCTTTATTTTCTGTAATAATTTTTATTGATTTTTCATAAGCACCTTTGCATATTTTTTCAGCTTCAGAAGTATTCTTCTGTATCAAAACTGAATCAAATTGTTCATCTCCAACCAAAGTTAATAATGAATCATGCATTGCATATTTCAATATCATACTATATGCTATTTTAGATGCTCCTTTCAAATCAGCTTCTGGGCCACTAGAAACCTTATTTAAGATTACCTTTTCTGCTGCCTTTCCTGCATATGAAACAACCATCTCTGAAATAGCATCTTCTTTGGTTAAGTAAGATCTTTCCTCTGAATCATTGAAAAGATTGTAGCCTCCTGCATTTCCTCTTGGGACTATCGATATTCCGAGGTTTTCGACATTAGGACGTAATACCGCAGAAACAATTGCGTGCCCAGATTCATGTATTGCACTATGATATTTTTCCTCTTCTGTAACACGACGGTTCTTCTTTTCAAGGCCTACTACAATACGTGCAAAAGCTTCATCAATATCTTCCTGCTGAATTGTTTTTGCTTCGCGATTTACCGCAAGTATTGCGGCTTCATTTAGCAAATTACGAAGCTCTGCTCCTGAGAAGCCAACTGTTTTTTTCGATACTTCTTCCAGATTAACAGATTCATCCAGTTTTTTGTTTTTGGAATGTACATCCAATATTTTTGTTCTGGCATACAAGTCTGGCATTGGTATATAGATTTTCCTATCAAATCTACCAGGTCTTGTTATTGCAGGATCCAAAATTTCCGGATAATTAGTTGCAGCAATAACTACAACTCCACTTGAGCTGTCAAATCCATCCATTTCAGCTAATAATTGATTTAATGTCTGCTCACTATTATGACTTTCAGAAGAATATCGCTTTGCTCCAATAGTATCAATTTCATCAATAAAAATAATACTTGGGGCTTTTGCTCTTGCTTTTTTGAAAAGTGTTCTTACTCTTCCTGAACCGACTCCAACATACGTATCATCGAATGAAGAACCAGTTACCTGGAAAAACGGAACATCTGCTTCACCAGCAATAGCTTTTGCAAGAAGAGTTTTTCCTACTCCAGGATCTCCTGTAAGCAGTATACCTTTTGGAATTTTAGCTCCCATCTCTGTATACTTTTCAGGATCCTTTAGAAAACAAACTATTTCTTGTAACTGCTGTTTTTCTTCATCAATTCCAGCTACGTCATCAAAATGGATATTAGAAGTTGCTTCTTTTCCAAATTTTTTACGGTTAAATAATGGATCATCATCTAATTCGATTTCACCATCATCATCCCGAGTTTTATAAGCTGCTATAGATAAACAAATAAATAATAAAACAATCATTATAATAGTTATTATATCCATAACTTTGTTTGCCAATCTTTCTAATATTTGTAAAAAGCTTTCCTGTTTTATTGCAAAATCTATTTGTTTATTATTTTGTATTGCTTCTGTAACTAAGTCAGAAACTGCTTCAACACTCGGAATTTTAACTGTCTGTTCTTTTCCATCTTTCAGCTTAATTTTTGCTTTTTCTGAGTTTAGTACAACTTCTACATTCTCTACTTCATCACTTTGTACATGTGATACAAACTCAGCATACGAAATTTCTTTTTTACTTTGTACTTCTTCATAAATGCCTATTAAAGTAAAGATTATTGCAATAAATAAGCAAACAGCAATCCGTAATATTTTATTCTTTTTCATTTGTAATAACCTCCATAAAATTATTTATTGGAATTTTTAGTGCACCTGACAACACTAATTACTCTATATAAACGGAACTTTGTCCGAAAATTTATAATTAAGATTATATCACAAAATTATGTTAATTGCAAATTAACTTTTCATCTAATTTATGTCCTATTTTTATTGTTGTGGGTCTTCCATGTGGACATGTATATGGATTTTTTAATTTCAACAATCTATCTAATAATTTATGTACCTCATCTTCGGCTAAATCCATATTTGCTTTAACAGCAGCTTTACATGCTACTGTTGCTATAAATCTTTCTTCTACATCTTTAATTGTAGTTCTTTCTTTAGTTAACATTTCATCTAAAATATCCATAAATACATCCTTCGTATCTATTTTTATCTTATATTCAATATCTGGTATTCCGTTAATTTTGATACTATTCTCTCCGAATAGCTCAATATCAAAACCATAGTTTTTGAATAATTCTATGTTGTTTTGAACAAATTCCATTTCTTTATGTGTTAAATTTATTATTTCGGGAAACAACATTAATTGACTATTGTTTTGTATGTTATTCTTATAATTTTCTTTTATTTGTTCATATAAAACTCTCTCGTGAGCAGCATGTTGATCTACCAAATACAATTCATCGTTTATTTCAATCATAATAAAAGTTCTAAATACAATTCCGCAATATTTATAATCAACATTTCTAATTTCATCTCTATTGATTAAATCTAGCTTGCCATCATTTCCCATATTCATATATTTTGAATTTGTCTCTTCTAAAGTTGGCATTACAATTTTTGAAGAACTAATATATTTGGAACTATTATTTTCTTCTGTCGTATTATAATGATTTGTTAAAAATTCGAACTCATTTTGAATATATGTATCTTTGTTATTTTCTAAATCAGTATTTCCTAAAAATTCTTTGTTTAGTAAAGCTTCCTTTATTGCGTGATATACTATTTTGTATAATACTTGTTCCTCTTTAAATCTAACTTCCATTTTTGTTGGATGAACATTTACATCATACTGCGTTGCTGGCATTTCAATGTTTAAAATAAAAAATCCATATTTACCGATTCCCGTTCCGCCTTTAAATGCTTGATCAGCACTGCTTGTTAAAACTTGATTTTTTATATTTCTCTTATTCAAAAAGAAGATTTGATTTTTCCTTGAATCTTTTGCCATTAGTGTGTTTCCAACAACACCTGTAATTCTGACATCTCCTTCTTTATGATCTACTTCTACTAAATTATCTTTTACTTCTTTTCCATATAATGTATAAACAATATCTTTTATATTACCATTTCCACTTGATTGAAACACATTTTTACCATCATTTATTAGTTTAATTGAAACATCTAAATTGGCAAGTGCAATCTTTTGAACTAATTCTTTGATATATCTGAATTCAGTTGCATCGTTTTTTAAGAATTTGTATCTAACAGGCACATTGAAAAACAAATTTTCTACTGTCATTGTTGTTCCTACTTGACTTCCTACTTCTTCTGTTCCTAATATATCTCCAGCTTCAGCAACAAGTTTTATTCCACTAGGCATATCAAGTGTTTTTGATACAATTGTTAATCTAGAAATTGATACAATACTAGCCAAAGCTTCGCCTCTGAACCCCATTGTATATGTTTTTTCCAAATCCTCAATTTGTCTTATTTTGCTTGTAGCATGTCTTTCAAGTGCAATAGGCATGTCATCTATGCTTATTCCTTTACCATTGTCTGAAATACGTATGAATGTTTTACCGCCATTTTTTATTTCTACAACGATATTTTTTGCACCTGCATCTATTGAGTTTTCAACTAGTTCCTTTACAACGTTTGCAGGACGTTCTATTACTTCTCCTGCTGCTATTTTATTAATTGTTAAATCGTCTAATAATACAATATTTCCCATTATTCATTTCCTTTTTTTATTTTTTTACATTATAACCCATTTTTTTATTTCTAACAATATAATGTTGATTTTTCTTGTAAAAATTAAAAAAGAGGCCATTGCCTCTATTTTTTCTATCCTAGTGCTACATCTAAAATCATCATAACAACAAATCCAATTGCGACACCAATTGTTCCAATATTAGAATGTTCTCCATCTTGTGATTCCGGAATTAACTCCTCTACCACGACATAAATCATTGCTCCAGCTGCAAAAGCTAAAACATATGGTAAAATTGGAACTACAGATTTTGTTAAAAGAATAGTTATAATTGCTCCTATTGGCTCAACTATTCCTGATAGTGTTCCTAAAATAAATGCTTTAGACTTTGAAACCCCTTCTGCCTTCAACGGCATTGATATAATAGCACCTTCTGGAAAATTTTGAATTGCTATACCTATTGCTAATGCAAAAGCACCAGCCATTGTTATACCTGCATTTCCAATTAATGCTCCCGCAAATGTTACACCAACAGCCATTCCTTCTGGAATATTATGAAGAGTAACAGCCAAAACTAACATGGTTGTCTTTTTCAGTTTTGCTTTTACCCCTTCAGGCTTTTCGTTATGTAAGTGCAAATGGGGTATTAAACTATCCAGAACTAATAAAAATACAATTCCAAACATAAAACCTATTGTTGCAGGTAGCCATGCTATTTTACCTTGTTCTTCTGACATTTCAATTGCAGGCAATATTAATGACCAAATTGACGCAGCAATCATTACTCCAGAAGCAAAACCTAATAATAATTTTTCAATCATTTTATTCATTTTATTTTTCATAAAAAATACCATTGCTGCACCTAATGTTGTGCCAGCAAAAGGTATTAATAAACCTGATACTAACTCCATATTAACCTCCCGTATTTTTCTCTTAAGTTCAATTTGAATATATCACATTATGATATTTTTGTAAATTAAGATGTGAAATTTTTTTCAATTTTCAAAATTAGGGACGGTCCTTTTTTTCAAATTTTTAAAAAAAAGGACCGTCCCCATTTTTAAAAATTCAGAAATATGTTATAATACCTACATTATGGAAAATGTTAAAAGATATAATAAATTAAATGAATATTTAAAAGATAAATTTGGTGAACGAACTTTAAAGATTTGTGTAGATGGCGGTTTTACATGTCCAAATAGAGATGGAACTATTAGCAAAAATGGATGCATCTTTTGTAGTGAGCGTGGTTCTGGGGATCATATATGTAGCGACAGAAGCATTACAGCTCAAGTTGAGCAATACTTTAAAAGCTACAGAAGTGAACGTGCAAACAAATTTATAGTGTATTTTCAAAACTTTACTAATACATATGATTCAGTTGAAAATTTAAAGAAAAAATATGATTCAGCTCTAATTAATGACAGAATTGTTGGACTAGAAATTGCTACACGTCCTGATTGTATTAATGAAGATGTTTGCAAACTGCTTTCAAGTTATACTGATAAATACTATGTTTGCGTTGAGCTTGGATTACAAACATCTAATGAAACTACTGCAAAGTTTATTAATCGTGGATATGAAAATAAAGTATTTACTGAAGCTGTTAATATGCTAAAAAGACATGGTATTGATGTTGTTGTTCATATTATGATTGGACTACCTGGTGAGAATTTGCAAGATTTGAATAATACAATAAACTTTGTAAACACTCATGAAATTGATGGAATAAAAATTCATAATGTCTATGTAGTTAAAAATACAGTTCTTGCGGATTTATATAAAAAAGGATTATACAAACCAATGGAATTTGAAGAATATCTAAATAGTCTAGTCTACACAATCACTCACTTACACCCTAATATAATAATTCACAGAATTTCTGGAGATGCCCCTAAAGATTTACTTATTGCTCCTGAATGGAATACACATAAGAAGTGGGTTTTGAATGGATTGGATAAAGCATTAAGAGAGAAAAATTTAACACAAGGAATATATTATTTATAACATAAAAACAGCAAATTGTAATTGAGGACGTTATAAAATCAATATTTAAAGTGCAAAATTTGCACTTTAAATATTGTAAGTTGCACTTTATTTGATTATAACAAGATATATTCTTCTAATAAAGCTTTTTTTATTCTGTCGACATCTGGAAAAACCAGATTTATTCCCTTTTCTTTTAAGATAAATATTTTATTAACCTTGTCAATTATTTCTCTTCTTGTTTCAGAAGCTACGCGAACAGCTCTTCCTTTAACAGTATCAATATGATCTATGTACTTCTCCGTTATTGGGAACATATTTTGCAATAAAAAAGCATGATCCTTACCTCTATAATTACCAATTACTATAGTATCGCATTGCTTGTGTTTTTTAATTTTATTTTCTACAATTACTTTATATTTCTGTACTTTACTGCTCATCGGAATAAACCATATAATTCCATCTTCCTCATTTTTTAAGCAAAAATAATGCGGTCTAGTAGCATTTCCATCATGATTTTTCATTAACATATCATCATTCGCTAAATCAAAAAATTCTTTTTTAATATGATATACATACCCTTCTTTAATTTCCATATTCAACCTCCTAAAAAATAGAGGTCTTTATTCAAAATTGAATAAAGACCCCCAATATTTACAAAATGGTATGATTTTATTACTCGCACCAACCATAAGCGAGAACATTTAGCGAAATGGTATGATTTATTACTCGCACCAACCATAAGCGAGAACATTTACTTTATATTTATTATACTTTCTGAACATTGATATGTCAATAAAAAACGTGAAAAATCTAATGTTTTGCGTTTCATAAAATTTCATTTTCCGACAATTTTTATTTTGTCATCCATTTGCAGTTAATTTGACATAATATTGCTTTTGCAGTATAATATTACATAGGTATGACTAAATCGAGTCGCCATCATTTACGATTGCAAAATCTTGAATGATACACAATACTTCTAAAATAATTTTCGGAGGTACATCTTATGGAAAGAGTAATTATTAATGACATGAAAGCAATGGTTAGTAACTATGAACGGCAATTACATAACTCTGCTGACGTAATGGTTGAAAAAATTCTTAACAGTTGTTACACCTATATTTCTGCAAATCCAATGCCTTTTGCAGAAAAAAGAGTAGCATGCATTGAGCTCGTTAAAACAAATAATGACCTTGACGATTATGAAGTCGTAATTTCAAGCTCATATGACCCGAATAACTGTCGTGAATATAAGTACATATCAGACGAAATAATATCAGAAGCAAATTCATTCGTAATTAAAGCATTAGTTGAATCTTTCAAGGACAGCAATTTACCTTGCTATATTTATAACATTGCTCCAGATTCAACTGGTCCAAGATATGACCGTTTGCTAATTGTTATCAACCTTTCAAATTAATTTTCATAAGAAATTAAGACCGTATACTTATTAAGTACACGGTCTTTTCTTTTTTATCTTACAAAATTTTCAATTTCATTTATCCACGTTTCCAATGACAATCCACTCACCATTTTTCTTAGAATTTATTCTTTCAATCAATCCCTTTTCTTGCATTTCTGCCATATATGTTTTTACGGTTCTTACAGACTTATTAATCTGCAATGCTATTTCTTCTTGGGTAACCGTTGAATCTGTTTTTAAAATATTAATTATCGCCTGTTCTTCTAAAGTATAATTATTGACTTTAGCATTCCCCTCTTCTTCTTCATTAATATAATCTATGTGAGTATATCTATTTTTCAATTCATTGTTGACATTTGTAAGTAAGTTATAAAAGAATTTTTCCAAAAATGAAGTATCTTCAAAAACATTTTTATCGAAGTTTTTATAATTTGCTCTAACCAAAGAATTTCTAAAATACCATGAGTTATCTGCAAAAATCTCATCATTTAGTTTAAATCCAAATGTGCGTAAATACTTAATTAAAAACACAGCAATTGTTCTAGTATTACCCTCGCAAAATGGGTGAATTTGCCATATATTTGATATGAATTTGCTTAAATGTTTTATTGAATCATCTAAACTTAAATCTTTATATGAAAAATATTTTTCTTGTTCGAAATCATATTCTAAAGTTTCTTTTATTGTATCAAAAGGCGCGTAAATTACAGTATCTCCGTTTAATACCCATTCTTTTTTAGTAAAATTATAATCTCTATATACTCCTGCGCCATGATATATATCTTCAAATAATCTTTTATGAATATTTAATAGCTCTGTTGGAGCAAAATTAAATGCATTTTCGCTTAATAGTTCTGCAATTCTAACAGCAACCTTGTCAGCTTCTTCATTTCGTTCTTCAAATTTTTTTCTATTATCTTGAACTTCATAATATTCATCAATTCGTATTTTTACTTCTTCTATATCTATTGTTCCTTCAATATGCTCTTTGGCTGTTTTTATTAGATACTTTGAAGGTTTTAATCCATCTACATCTTGCAAACCTATTGCTGTTTCCCAATTTAAAGTTTTCTCTACTTGGCTTGGTTCACCTTGTTTTATATATTCAGATAATTCTAAATTCCAATCTTTTTCTTTGCTCATTAAGTGCACCTCCTATATGTATTATTATACCATTTTTTGAATAAAAAAACAACATTTAAAGTGCAATTTTTGCACTTTAAATGTTGTTTGGTTGCACTTTAAAATTATGGACGGAGAAGATTTTAAAGCTCTGGTTCCTCATCAAAACTATCCTTATTTTTATCTTTCTCTTTAATTCTAACTTCATCACTTGGGAACATAGTTATTAACTTGCTTCTGTCATTTGGAAGCGTAATTACTGTTAGGTAATTTAATGTATGTCCGTCTCCTTCACTTCCGCCTTCATAGCCACAGTTTTCTATGTGAAAACAATATATATCGGACATATAACCTATTTGTTTTTCCACTTTATCAAAATCTAATTTATCTAATAAATCCTTTGGATTCATATTTAGAACTCCATGGATTTTTTTATTTTTGTCATCTTTCATATGTTTCATTATATGATTAATTCTTACAGATTCATCTCCAATATCATAACCTAAATTTTGTATTATATAATCATACATATTAGCTGAATCTTTGTCTTTGCCTTGCTCTGCATACAATTTTCCTAATTCCATTCTTGCATGCACATTTTTAGAGTCTAACTCAATACACTCTTTTAATAACTTCTCTGCTTCTTTTTCTTTTTCTTGTTTTGCATATAATTTTCCTAGTTCTAATCTTGCATGCACATTTTTAGAGTCTAATTCCATATACTCTTTAAATAACTTCTCTGCTTCTTTTTCTTTTCCTTGTTTTGCACATAATTTTCCTAGCTCTAATCTTGCATGCACATTTTTAGAGTCTAATTCCATATACTCTTTAAATAACTTCTCTGCTTCTTTTTCTTTTCCTTGTTTTGCACATAATTTTCCTAGTTCTAATCTTGCATG